>NZ_JAFIQV010000013.1 GCF_017356015.1 Azospirillum sp. SYSU D00513 | reverse complement strand
AGCGCCGTGGCCTCCGTCTTCGGCCGCAAGTTCCTGGGCTATGCCTTCTGGGGCGGGCCGAAGGGAGCGGTCCGGCGGAAAGCCGCCGACAAGGCGGTCGAGGCGTTCAAGTGCCGCGTCCGCAGCCTGACGCCCCGGGTGACGGGGCGGTCAATGGCGGCGGTCGTGGCGCGGCTGCGTGACTATCTGCTGGGGTGGAAAGCCTATTTCCGGCTGGCGCAAACCCCCGCCGTCTGGCGAAGGCTGGACGAGTGGACACGCCACCGGCTCCGGGCCATCCAGCTCAAGCAGTGGAAGCGCGGGAAGACCATCTTCCGGGAACTGACGGCCAGGGGAGCCACGCCCGCCATTGCCCAGCAGGTCGCGGCCAACAGCCGACGCTGGTGGCGCAACAGCGGGATGCTCCTCAACGCCGTCCTCACGATCAAATGGGCCGACCAACTCGGGCTGCCCAGGCTCGCATGACCTCAATCCTTCGAACCGCCCGGTGCGGACCCGCATGCCGGGTGGTGTGGGAGGGGTGCGGTCCACCAGGATCGCCCCCTATCCCGATCGCCTCCGGCCGATGACGCCCGTCACCCCACGAAGGCGAGGTGGTGGAGGACGATCCCGCTCGTCGTCGCGACGTTCAGGGAATCGAAGCCGTTGGCCATGGGGATGCTCACCGTGTGGGTCCGCGCCAGCAGCTCCGCCGGCAGGCCGGGACCCTCGCTGCCGAGAAGCACGGCGGCGCGGTCCGGGCGGCGCAGGCGGGCCAGCGGCAGGGCGCCCGCCGGGCTGAGGGCGATGGCCTCGAAGCCCTGGTCCGTGATCAGGCGGGGAATGTCCGTGCCGGGTGCGAGGCGCGTGTAGGGCACCGTCAGCGTCGCGCCGACGGAGACCCGGATCGCTTTGCGGTAGAGCGGGTCGCAGCAGTCGGAATCGAGGATCACCGCGTCGGCGCCGAAGGCGGCGGCGTTGCGGAAGATGCCGCCGAGATTGTCGTGGTTGCCGATGCCGCAGAGCACCAGCACCACCGCGCGCGGACCCAGGCCCGCCAGCAGCGCACCGGCGTCCGGATCGGGCGCGCGCCGTCCGAGCGCCAGAATGCCCCGGTGGAGGGGGAAGCCCACGATTCGGTCCAGGACGGCCTGGTTCGCGCTGTAGACCGGCACACTCTCCGGCAGCCCGGCGAAGAGCGGCGCCAGCGCCTCCACGCGCTTTTCCGCCAGCAGCAGCGACACGGCCTGGTGCCGCGCGCGGGTCAGCAGCACCCGCAGGACGACCTCGCCCTCCGCGATGAAATGCCCGTCCCGCCCGACGAGGTCGCGCTCCTTGACGTCGCGGTAGGGCGCGATGCGGGGATCGCCGGGATCGGTGATGGAAATGACGGGCGGCAACTGGATCTCCCCCTCCTGGCCGTGGTCGTGCCGGCCCCAAAAGAAAAGCCCCCTTTCCCGGGGAGGGAAAGGGGGCAGTTTCCTAACGCGGCGCTTACTGCTGCTGCAACTGCCTCATCAGATCCTCGCCGGGATCCGAGGGCTGCTGCTGCGGCCCGCCGAAGTCGGGCGGCGGCATGCCGTAATCCTGCGTCGGGATGTCGATCTGGATGTTCTCGATGTTGACCGGCTCCCCACGGTCCAGGCCGGACATGACGATCTCCGGGAAGGCGATGAGGATCGCCACCATGATCAGCTGGATGCAGACGAAGGGCACGGCGCCCCAGTAGATCTGGCCCGTGGTCACCTTGGCGACGATCTTGCCGGTGATCTTGTCCTTGTAATCCTCCTTGGCGGCGACGCTGCGCAGGAAGAACAGCGCGAAGCCGAAGGGCGGGTGCATGAAGGAGGTCTGCATGTTGACGCCCAGCAGCACACCGAACCAGATCAGGTCGATGCCCAGCTTGTCGGCGACCGGCGCCAGCAGGGGCACGATGATGAAGGCCAGTTCGAAGAAATCGAGGAAGAAGGCCAGCAGGAAGACCATGATGTTGACGACGATCAGGAAGCCGAGCGCGCCGCCGGGCAGGCCGGTCAGCAGATGCTCGACCCAGAGGTCGCCGTTCACGGCCCGGAAGACGAGGCCGAACACCGTGGAGCCGATCAGGATGAACAGCACGAAGGTGGAGAGCTTCGCCGTGCTGTCCATCGCCTGCCGCATCAGCGACCAGCTCAGCTGGCGCTTCAGCAGCGCCAGGATGATCGCGCCCGCCGCGCCCATGGCGCCGCCTTCCGTCGGCGTGGCGATGCCGAGGAAGATGGTGCCGAGCACGAGGAAGATCAGCACCAGCGGCGGCACCAGCGACACGAGCACGCGGACCAGCAGCTTGACGCCGCGAAGGGTGCGCGCCTCGGGCGGGAGCGCCGGAAGCATGTTCGGACGGAAGAGGGCGATCAGCAGGATCCAGCCGGCGTAGAAGGCCGTCAGCATCAGGCCGGGGAACAGGGCGCCGGCGTACATGTCGCCGACCGAACGGCCGATCTGGTCGGCCAGCACGATCAGCACCAGCGACGGCGGAATGATCTGCGCCAGCGTTCCCGACGCCGCGATCACGCCGGTCGCGATCCGCCGGTCATAGCCGTAGCGCAGCATGATCGGCAGCGAGATCAGGCCCATGGAGATGACCGAGGCCGCCACGACGCCGGTGGTCGCCGCGAGCAGCGCGCCCACGAAGATCACCGCGAATGCGAGGCCGCCGCGGATCGGCCCGAAGAGCTGCCCGATGGTGTCGAGAAGGTCCTCGGCCATGCCCGATCGTTCGAGGATCAGGCCCATGAAGGTGAAGAAGGGGATGGCCAGCAGCGTGTCGTTGGCCATGATGCCGAAGACGCGTTCCGGCAGCGCCTGCATCAGGGCCGGGCTCAGCAGGCCCAGCTCGATGCCGATCAGGCCGAAGACGAGACCGTTCGCGGCCAGCGCGAAGGCGACGGGGTAGCCGAAGAGCAGAAAAAGAACCAGCGCCGCGAACATGAGCGGCGCCAGGTTGGCGGCGAGGAAATCAAGCATGGTGTCGGCTCCCGGTCATCAATGCGCGCTTTTCGCGTCTTCGCCGGGCGCGTCGATCCGCCCGGTCAGAAAGGCGATGCGCTTGATCAGCTCCGACAGGCCCTGGATGGTCAGCAGGAAGAATCCAGCCGGGACGAGGAACTTGGCTGGCCAGCGGATGAGGCCGCCGGCGTTGCTGGACATCTCGCCCGTGACGAAGGAGTCCATGAACATCGGCCAGGACAGGACCATGATCAGGACCGCCATCGGCATCAGGAAGAAGATCGTCCCGAAGATGTCGATCCAGGCCTGCGTCCGCTTGGAAAAGCGGGACACCACGATGTCGATGCGGATGTGCTCGTTGCGCAGGAGCGTGTAGCCCGAGCAGAGCAGGAAGATCGCCGCGAAAAGGTACCATTGCAACTCCAGCCAGGCGTTGGAGCTGATGTTCAGGCTGTACCTCATCACGGCGTTGCCGGAGCTGACGATCACCGCCACCAGCACCAGCCAATAGACAAGCCTGCCGATGGCGCCGTTCACGGCATCGACGAGCCTGCTGAATCCAAGCAGCAATCCCAACGGAGAGCCTCCCAGTCGCAGAGAACGGGACCGCGCCCCGCTCCAGTCCTTTTGTTTTCAGTGGCCGGCAGGACGCCGGGTCCACCCCATTTCGCACCCTTACCACAAAAGGTTTGGGCGGGCGCGACTATCCAACAGGACGCGACCGGTTTGCAAGTTTTCCGCCGGGCACCAGGACCGTTGTCTCCACGGACAATCTTCCCGGGAGGGAACGAACGGCAGGGGGACTAGGACCGGGAACTGCCCATGGGATCGGCGAGTGGATCGGGAAGCCGGGTCCAGCCGTCGGGACCCAGCGCCTCCAGCGGTGCGAAGCGCGCCTTGTAGGCCATCTTCCGGCTCTGCTCGATCCAGTAGCCGAGATAGACGTAAGGAAGCCCCTCGACCAGGGCGCGGTCGATGAGGCTGAGGATCATGTAGCTGCCGAGGCTGCGCTGTTCCTGGCGCGCGTCGTAGAAGCTGTAGACGGCGGAGAAGCCGTCGGTCAGCCGGTCGGTCAGCATGCAGCCGAGGAGGCGTCCCGCGGCGTCGCGCGCCTCGAACAGGCTCGTGTCGGCACGGCCCTCCTCCACCATGGCGGCGAAGTCGGCCATGGTCATGCGGGCCATGTCGGAATCACCGTGGCGGGAGGACTGGTAGTCGGAGAAGAGCCGGTACTGCTCCATCGTCGCCAGGGCCGGCGCCTCCTCCGCCGTGAGGTCGAAGTTCCGCTTCAGAACCCGCCGCTGCGACCGGCCCGGCTCGAAGGCCGCGACCGGGATCCGCACGGGAAGGCAGGCCTGGCAGTTCGGGCAGACCGGGCGATAGACGATGTCATGGCTGCGCCGGAAGCCCGCGCGCGACAGGGTGGAGTTCACCTCCGCCGCGTAGGGATCGGTCAGGCGGGTGAACAGCTTGCGTTCCACCCGCCCCGGCAGATACGGGCACGGCATCGGGCCGGACCGGAAGAACTGCTGGAGCGGGCGGGTCTGCGGCTGGATGACCGACATGCGTTCCGTCTGTCTTGCGCGGAGCCTCCGGGGAGCGAAGCTACGGCTGGGTTTGCGACTGGCTCTGCACCTGCATCGGCGGGCGTTCCTGGCCGAAGAAGGCGAAGCCGATCTCGTTGGTGATGGCGACGAGCTGCTCCTGGACCCATTCCAGATACTCGTGCAGCCCCTCTCGGATGATCGCCTCGATCGGGCGGGACAGGAGTGCCCCGAGCAACTCGTCGACCTCCTCCATCGCCTCGTTGCCACCACGCAAACTGTAGCGCGACTTCATCCGGGTCAAGAGCCCGTCCATTTGTCGCACGCACATCACAACGGAACGCGGGAAACCCTCGTTGAACAGCATGAAGCCGGCGACCGTGGTCGGGCTCATGCCGCGCGGGTAGACGCGGCGGAAGGCGTGATAGCCGGCGGCGGCGCGCAGCACGCTGGTCCACTGGCTGACGTCCAGCGTCGATCCGACGTCGATGGGGGAGGGCAGAAGCGTGTGGTACTTGATGTCGAGCAGGCGGGTGGTCTGGTCCGCGCGCTCGATGTACTTGCCGAGCTGGTAGAAATACCAGCCCTGGTCCCGGTAGAAGGTGCCCTCGGTGATGCCCGTGTGCTTCTGGCACTCCTCCTTGATCCAGGTGCAGAGCTTGGACAGGTTCGGCAGGGCGACATCCTTCGACTCCATCTCCAGGAGCCGGTTGTGGAACATGTTGATCTGCGTCCACATCTCGGTCGAGATCCAGGGGCGCAGGGTGCGCGCGTTGAAGCGCGCCATGCGCAGCATGGAGACGAGCGAGTTCGGGTGATCGTCGAACATGTAGTACTGGATGACCGCCTCGGCCGTCGCCTTCTCGTGACGGCTGAAGAAGTCCTTTTCGTCCGCGTTGAGCTGGACGATGGAGAACCAGTTGGTGGCGCCGCGCATGTCGCGCGCGAAGGTCTCGTGCACGTCGAGGATGCGGGCGAGATTCTCCGCCCGCTCCATGTAGCGCGCCATCCAGAAAATGCACTCGGCGTAACGGGCCAGCAGATTCACGGCGTGCTTCCCTCCAGAACCCAGGTGTCCTTCGAGCCGCCGCCCTGGGACGAGTTGACGATCAGCGTGCCCCTCTTCAGCGCCACCCGCGACAGCCCGCCGGGCAGCACCCAGGTGCTCTTGCCGGTGATGGCGAAGGGGCGCAGGTCCACGTGCCGGGGTTCGATGCCGTCGTCGGTCACGGTGGGGCAGACCGACAGGTCGACGACCGGCTGGCTGATGTAGTTGTCCGGGTCGGCCAGCAGCTTGGCCCGGCATTCCTCCAGCTCCGCCGCGGAGGCGCGCGGGCCGATGGTGATGCCGTAGCCGCCGGCCTCGCCGACCGGCTTGACCACCAGCTTGTCCAGGTTGTCCAGCGTGTATTGCAGCGCGTCCGGCTCGCGGCAGATGCGCGTGTCCACGTTGGGGATGATCGGATCCTGGTCGAGGTAGTATTTGATCATCCGCGGAACGTAGCAGTAGACCGCCTTGTCGTCGGCGACGCCGGTGCCGATGGCGTTCGCGAGCGCCACGTTGCCCTTGCGGTAGGCTTCCAGCAGGCCGGGCACGCCCAGCATGCTGTCCGGGTTGAAGGCCAGCGGGTCGAGGAAGGCGTCGTCGATGCGGCGGTAGATCGAATCCACCGGGGCGAGGCCGCTCGTCGTCTTCATGAAGACGCGGTCGTTCTCGACCACAAGGTCGCTGCCCTCCACCAGAGGCACGCCCATCTCGCGCGCCAGGAAGATGTGCTCGAAATAGGCGGAGTTGTAGCTGCCCGGCGAGAGCAGGGCCACCTGCGGGTCGTTGCCGTCGCCCGGCGCGATCTCCATCATCGCCTCGAGCAGCTTGTGGCCGTAATTGTCCACCGGGCGGATGCCGATGTCCTGCATCAGGTCGGGGAAGACCCGCTGCATCATGTGGCGGTTCTCCACGACGTAGGACACGCCGGACGGCACGCGGCCGTTGTCCTCCAGCACGCGGAAGGTGCCGTGCCGGTCGCGCACCAGGTCCACGCCCATGATGTGGATGTAGGTGTTGAAGGGCACGTCCAGCCCGACCATCTGCGGCCGGTAGTTGGCGTTGCCCAGCACCAGCTCCGCCGGGATGATCCCGTCCTTCAGGATCTTCTGGTCGTGGTAGATGTCTTGCAGGAAATGGTTCAGCGCCGCGACGCGCTGCGTCACGCCCGCTTCCAGATGCGCCCATTCCCTGGCGGAGATCACGCGCGGGATGATGTCGAACGGCAGGATCCGGTCGACGGCGTTCTTGTTGGAGTAGACCAGGAACGTGATGCCGAGATTGAAGAGTTCGCGTTCCGCGTTCATCGCGCGGCGCCGCAATTCCTCGAAATCAAGGGCGGCGAGCCGCTGGCGTATCAGCGCCGTGTGCTCCGCCGGCGCATCCATGCGCCCGAACAACTCGTCGAAGAAAAGGCCCGGATCGTAAGACGATAAGAGATTGCTCGGATTGCCCTCGGGTACGCTCACAGACCCCCCCGCATCTCGGTCTTGACGGAACGGAGGCCAAGGCGGCCTCCACCATCCTTTGAGTATGGAGCAAGCTTTCCGAATTTGAATAGGCCCAAAAGCGCGAAATGCGTGCGCCGCACCACGGAAGGATAGGATGGCGCGAAGGGATGGCGAAGACCTGCCCGGAATTGGCGCAGACTGCCTTTTTCGCTGGCGCGGCTTTGGGCAACGGCAGGACGCCGGGACGGCAGGAGCGTCACGGTGCCCTACGTCGAGGTGCCCTACGTCAAGGCGCCGGCGCGGCCTGGACTTCGCGCAGCAGCACGATGCTGATGCGCCGGTTGCGCGGGCTCGCCGGCTGGTCCGGGACCAGCAGGTCGCGGTCGGCGCGGCCCACCACATCCTGGATCCGGGAATCCTGGATGCCGCCGGCGGTGAGAGCGCGCCGCGTCGCGTTGGCGCGCTCGGCGGACAGGTCCCAGTTGTCGCGCCCCGCCCCGCTGGGGAAGGCGACGCCGTCCGTGTGGCCGCTGATCGACAGCTTGTTCGGCAGCTTTGACAGAGCCTGGGCGACCTGGGTCACGAGCTGCCGGGTCTGCGGGTACATCTGGCCGGACCCGCCGGGGAACATCGACACGCGGTCCTGGTCCACGATCTGGATCCGCAACCCCTCGGGCGTCTGGTCGATCATCAGGTTCTGGGCGAGCGGGGCCAGTTCCGGAACCGACTGGATGGCCTGGCGGATCTCCGTGGCTGCCTGCTGGAACTGCTGCGCCTCGCTCTGCGCCTTCTCGAGCTTCTCGATGGCCTCGCCGACGCGCTCGGCGAAGTCGGACAGGCTTTCGCCGGTCTTCTGGCCGGAGATGCCGGACTGCTTGGCCAGCTGCTCGAGGCGGGCCTGATAGTCGAGCCGCGATTCGCTGGACTTCTGCTCCGCCGGGTTGTCACCGGACGGCTCGTTCTCCGTCGGGTCGCTGTTCTCGTCTGCCTCGTCCGAGGTGGAGCCGGGCGGGCCGGAGGAGGGGAAGTCGGCGGTGATGGGCGAGGATGCCGAAACCTGGGCGCCGGGCGCGGTGATCGTCTGGCCGCCCAGCACGCCGCCGGAGCCGGAGGTCTCGCGGCTGACCGACACGGGCGCGAAATAGTCGGCGATGCCCTTGCGCTGGTCGGACGTGGTGACGTTCAGCAGCCAGAGCAGCAGGAAGAAGGCCATCATCGCGGTCACGAAGTCGGCGTAGGCCACCTTCCACGCGCCGCCGTGATGGCCGCCGTGCCCGCCCTTCTTCTTCTTGATGATGATCGGCTGTTCGCCGCCGCCAGGGTTCGCCGCCATGGTTCCTGTCGCAAGAATGCCGCTGGGGCTGTTCGCCGCCGCGTGCGGTGGCCTCGTCCTGCCGCCGTTGGCCGGTCCATCCGCCGGCCTGCCAGAGCTGGACCTTGTCGGCGGGATATCACCTGTCCGTCATCCCCGCGTAAGCGGGGATCCAGGCCTCGCGAAGAACGAGCGCCGCCCGGAGTTCTGGATCCCCGCTTTCGCGGGGATGACGTGGAGGTTGCGTGATATCCCTGAAGGCCGCCCTGCGCACCGCTTCGAATGAACTGGCCCCGGCGGTCTCACCCGCCGCAAGGCTGCTCGCGACCCTGGCCGATCTTCCTTAATATCCCTTTAATGTTGCGGCCCGGCGCCGCCGGACTTAAGCCGCACAAGCCCTTGCGCCGAGGGGGCGGGGTGGGCTAAGCCCCTTTGACGTTGCGGCGGCAACCAGCGCCGCCGACCTCCGGACAGGCCTTTCATGACCCTAGAAGCCCCCTTCGATTCCCGGGCCTTCCGCGATGCCCTCGGCTGCTTCGCCACGGGCATCACCGTGGTGACGACGCTGGCGCCCGACGGGGCGCCGGTCGGCGTGACCATGAACTCCTTCTCGTCGGTGTCGCTGGACCCGCCACTGGTCCAGGTCTGCCTCGCGCGGGACTCCAACGCCCTGGAGGCCTTCACGGCCGCGCCGGTCTTCGTCGTCAACATCCTGGCGGAGAATCAGGCGGAGCTGTCGGTGCGCTTCTCGCAGCGCGGGCTGATCGACCGCTGGGCGGGGCTGGCCGTGGACCATTGGGACACCGGCGTGCCGGTGCTGCCCGGCTGCCTCGCCAACCTGGAATGCGACCGGGAAGCGCTGTACGACGGCGGCGACCATGTGATCATGCTTGGCCGCGTGCGCCAGATCGCCTCCAAGCCCGGCCGGCCGCTGCTCTATTTCCGCGGCAACTACGCCCAACTCTCATAAGGGCCGGGGCAGGGCGGCCTCAGGACACCTCGGACATCAGCTCCGCCGGGAAGCCGGCCTCCGACAGGCGCGCGATCACCGACTGGACGTGGGCGCGGTCGCGCGTTTCCAGCACCACGTCGATGTCCGCCATCTTCACCGGCACGTCGTGCAGCAGACGCTGGTGGTGCACCTCCACGATGTTGGCGCCGGAATCGCCGAGCAGCCGGGCGATCTTCGCCAGCGCGCCGGGCGCGTCGTTCAGCGCGATGCGCAGCCGCACCATCCGCCCCTCGACGATCAGCCCGCGCGTGAGCACCTGGGCGAGGATGCGCGCGTCGATGTTGCCGCCGGAGAGCACGATGCCGACCCTCTTGCCGTCGAAGCGCCCCGGCTTGTCGAGCAATGCCGCCAGCGCCGCGGCCCCGGCCCCCTCGGCGACGAGCTTCTGTACGGTCGCGAGCTGATAGACGGCCTCCTCCAGCCGGGCCTCCCCGACCTCGACCAGCTCGTCCACGTGGCGCCGCACGAGGTCGCGGGTCAGCAGGCCGGGCGCCTTCACGGCAATGCCCTCCGCGATGGTGGCGCCCCCGCAGACGACCGGCTCCCCGGCCAGGGTCTGGCGCATCGACGGGTACATGGAGCATTCGACTCCGACCACATGGATCGTCGGCTTCAGCGCCTTGGCGGCCACCGCCATGCCGGAGATCAGGCCGCCGCCGCCGACCGGCACGACCAGAATGTCGAGGTCGGGCAGGTCGGCCAGCATCTCCAGCGCGACCGTTCCCTGGCCGGCGACGACCTGCGCATCGTCGTAGGGATGGACGAAGGTCAGCCCCTGCTGAGCCGCGAGCTGTTCGGCGAAGGCGGCGGAGTCGCTCAGCGTCTCGCCATGCAGTTCGACCCTGGCGCCGAAGGAGGCCGTGCGCTCCACCTTCGTGAAGGGCGTGGTTTCCGGCATCACGATGGTGGCGCGGATGCCGAGCCGGCTGGCATGGCAGGCCACCGCCTGGGCATGGTTGCCGGCGGACATGGCGATGACGCCCGCCTTGCGTTCCGCCTCGCCCAGCGACAGCAGCTTGTTGAGCGCGCCCCGCTCCTTGAAGGAGCCGGTGGTGTGCTGGTTCTCCAGCTTCAGGAACAGCCGGCAGCCGGTCTCGTCGGACAGGCGCGGCGCCTCCAGCACCGGCGAATGGGCGATGCGGCCGGCGATGCGCGCGGCGGCGGCGCGCACGTCGCCGAGCGTTACGGTGCCGGGCATGGTGGTGTCGGGCGTGACGGTCCGGGCGTCACGGGAAGCAGCGGTCATGGGGCCTTTTCCGAAGCGGGCGACAGCGTCAGGATCGACGCTCCGGCCGAGGCCAGCGTGCCACGGTCGCCGGCCAGCCGCAACGTGCCGCCGTCGCGCCACATCCGCACGAGGTCGCCCCAATGCGGCGACAGCGGGTTGCCCGACTGGCCGGTGGCGATGATGAAGCGCGAGTTGGACAGGTCGGCAAGGTCGTAGACCGCGCGCAGCCCCGACCCGTGCACGTGGGCGAAGGGCGATTCCGGATCCCGGACCGGGCTGGTGCCGCGGTTGACCGTGAAGATGCCGCCGTCCGTCTCGATGGACAGGTCGAACAGCTGGTCGAGGACCGGCAGCCGTCCGAGGATGCGGTGCTGGAGCGCCGCCTTGTGCTCGTTCCCCCAGCGCCATGCGACGAGCTGCGGCCCATGCCGTTCCTGAAGCCGCGAGAGGGCGGCCTTCAGGGAGGAGGAGAGCGCGTCGGCGCAGCTTTCCGCCGCCGCGGTCGTGAGGTCGTCGCACCAGTGCCGCGAGTCGGTGAGCGCGCGATGCACGGCACGCGGACGCAGGTCCCAGTAGCGCGGGAAGGCGTCGCCCAGCTCGTCGGCGTAGAGGGTACGGACCAGCTCGCGGAGCCACCAGTTGAAGATCAGCGGCTCGGGCCGGTCCCGGCGCATGCGCCCGTCCCAGTCCCGAAGCTGGCCGACCGCCTCGGCCGCGAGTCCGTCGCGGACCGGGACCTTCAGCATCAAGGGCAGAAGGTCGCGCGCGGCCGGGGAGACGATGTCCATCTGCTGGGCCAGCACATCCTCGACCGAATGGCGCTTGTCGCCGAGCATCTCGACGATCCGCCGCGCGCGGGACGGGTCCGGCCAGTCGGCCCCGAGGAAATGCGGGTAATCCGGCCCGACGACGGCGTTGTTGGCGTTTACGAACTGGCCCGACGGCGGGTCGATGGCCTGGGGCAGCGCCTCGAAGGGGAGATAGCCGGTCCAGTCGTACTCTCCGGTCCAGCCGGGCACCGGCACGCGCCCGTCGCCGGCCGCGCGCACCGGAACCAGGGCGGGCGCCATGAAGCCGAGCCGGCCGCCGACATCGGCGTAGACGATGTTCTGCTGGGGGGCGACGTGCAGGAACAGCGCCTCGCGCGCCGCCTCGGCATCGGCCGCGTGGTTCAGCCGGTAGAGTGCCGCCGCCGACGTGTCCTTCGGCGACAGGCCGGGGAAGGCGAGCGCCAGCACATGCCCCTCCGGCGTGGCGTCGGCACCCTCGAGCGGCGTCAGCACGGGGCCGTGCCGGGTCTCGCGCACCGTCAGCGTCTCGTCGGGCTGACCGGCGATGCGGATCGTCTCGGTGCGCGTGACGAAGGGTTTCGGGCCGTCGGGAGTCAGGTAGCGGCTGGGGTCCTGCGGGTCGATCCGCTCGATGAACAGGTCCTGCGTGTCGCTGTGGGTCGTGGTGAATCCCCAGGCGACGCGACCGTTGTGGCCCAGCAGATGCACCGGGACGCCGGGCGCGGTGGCCCCGGCGATGGTGAAGTCCGGTGTCACGATGCGGGCGAGATACCAGAGGATCGGCGCTTCCAGGCCGAGATGCGGGTCGTTGGCGATGATCGGCTTGCCCGTCCTCGTGCGCTGCCCGGTCAGCGCCCACTCGTTGGAGGCGGTGTCGAAGCCGAGGTCGGGCAGGGCCTCCAGGATCCCGTCCAGGTCGAGCCCCGCGAAGTCGAAGGCCTTGTGACCCGGTCGGCCAGGGCTGCCCGAGCGGCCGGACGCCGACAGCGTCACCGGCGAGCCGGGCGGGTCGCGCGGCAGAAGCTCGTCCACCTGCTCCGGCGACAGGGTCCGGAGCAGCCGGGCCCGCAGCAGCTCGTCGCGGTAGTTGGCCGAGAGCTGGAGCGCCATCAGCTTGCCCCAGACCAGGCTGTCGGCGGGACGCCAGGGCTCCGGGCTGTGCTGGAGGATCTGGAATTCGATGGGCAGCGGCTCAATGCGCGTCGCGAGATAGCCGTTCACCCCGGCGGCATAGGCCGTGAAGGCCTCCTGCACCTCGGGCGGCAGGACGTCGAAGCTCGCTTCCGCCTGGGCGTAGATACCCAGCGTGCGCATCGTGCGGTCGAGGCGCAGCGTCCAGTCGCCGGCCCGCAGCCCGAAGAGTTCCGACAGCCTTCCGGCCCCGGCGCGGCGCATCGTCTCCATCTGCCAGAGCCGGTCCTGCGCGTGGGCGTAGCCGAGCGCCATGTAGGCGTCATGCTCGGAGGCGGCGAAGATGTGAGGAACGGCGTGCGCGTCGCGCAGGATCTCGACCGGGCTTTGCAGGCCCGGCAGCGCCAGCGAGCCGCTGTGCGGCGTCTGGTCGTGGCGCAGCCAGAGCAGGAAGCCACCCGCCGCGAGCAGCGGCAGGACGACGGCCAAAAGGACGATCAGCGCCAGGACGGCGGCGGCGCGGCGTAACATCGGACCCCCATTCGAACAGCCTCCGTCACGTGGAGAGCCATCCAAACATGGTGCCGCCGCCGTTGCCTGCCACCGCCAAGCCCGCGTTCAAGCCGCACCGGACGCCCGGCGCATGCCATGGGATGGACATCAGGCGGCCGAGGCCAGCGCCTCTCGCAGCAGGCCGGGCGACACCGGCTTGTGGAGCAGGAGGAAGCCGCTCTGCTTGACCTCGGCGATGCGGGCCGGGTCGGTGTCGCCGGTCAGCACCAGTGCCGGGATGCGCACACCGCAGACGCCATAGATGTCGCGGATCGCCTGGACCCCGGTCCGCCCCTCGCGCAGGCGGTAGTCGGCGACGATCATGTCCGGCTGCTGGCCGAGGCCGAGGATGGATTCGATGGCCTCTTCCGACGACATCGCCGAGACCACCTTGTAGCCCCACTCCTCCAGCATGGCGCGCATGCTCAGCAGGATGATGGCGTCGTCCTCGACCACCACGACCAACCCTTTGCCCGGAAGGCGGGTCAGCGTTGCCGTCTCCGTCGCCACCGGAGCGGGGCGGGTTTCCACCACCGGCACCGTGACCGCGAAGACGCTCCCCCGGCCGGGCTCCGACCGGACTTCGATGCCATGGCCCAGAAGGCCTGACAGGCGCTTCACGATGGCCAGCCCGAGGCCGAGCCCCTTGCGGCGGTCGCGTTCCGGGTTGGCGAGCTGCGTGAACTCCTCGAAGATGTCCTCGCGCCGGTCATCGGGAATGCCGATGCCGGTGTCCACGACCGAAATCGCGAGGGCGCCGCGCCGCCGCCGGCAGCCGATCAGGATGGTGCCCGCCTCGGTGTAGCGGATCGCGTTCTCGATCAGGTTGCGGACGATCCGCTCCAGCAGGGCCGGATCGGTCCGCGTCCAGGCCTTGGTCGGCACGTGGCGGAAGGCGATGCCCGTCTCCCCGGCCCGCCCCGCATACTCCCCGGCGAGCCGTTCGAGGAGGGGGCCCAGCGGGAACTCGGAAACGTTGGGGGTGACGACGCCCGCATCCAGCTTCGACACGTCGAGCAGGCTGTCCAGCAGCGCGCGCATGGCGTCCAGCGACCCGCTCATGCTCGCCAGCAGGGGGGAGGCGGCGTGGCCGCCCAGCTTGTCCGAAAGGGCGTGGGTAAAGAAGAACAGGGACTGCAAGGGCTGACGCAGGTCGTGGCTCGCGGCGGCCAGGAACTTGGTCTTCGCCATGTCCGCGCGTTCGGCGAGGTCGCGGGCGGCCAGCGCGGCCTCGCGCGCGATGTCGGCCTCCTCCTTCGCCTGCCGCAGTGCTGCCTCGGCGGCCTTGCGGGCGGTGACGTCGCGCAGGATGCCCGTGAAGTAGCGGCGGCGCCCGTCACGCCATTCCGACACCGACAGTTCCAGCGGGAAGAGCGATCCGTCCTTGCGCCGCCCGCAGGCGTCGCGCGCACGCGCCGCGAAACGCCCGCCCGCCTGCCTTTCCGCCTCCGGACCGGAACGCGCCAGGTCTCCCGGCGCGAATTGTTGCATGTCCGGAATGAGAAGCGCGATGGGGGCGTTGATGGCCGCCTCGGCGGAATGGCCGAAGGTCTCCTCCGCGGCATGGTTGTAGGACCGGATGATCCCGTCCTCGTCCACCACGACGATCGGGTCCACCGCCGTGTCGAAGATCGAGCGGTACTGCGCCTCCCGCGCCGCGGCCCGCCGGGCCTCGCGCTGGCGGTCCAGCAGCGCCGAGGCCAGCGCCAGAGCCAGCAGCAGGATCGTTCCGGCCGCGGTGCCGACCGCCAGGTTCGGCGTGGACAGGGCCATCGCCATGTCCATCCCGGCGTCGCCATGATCCATGTCGGTGAAGCGTGCGGCGGCCATGCCCGTGTAATGCATGCTGACGACGGCGAGGCCCATCATCAGGGCGCTCGCCATGCGCTGCCAGGGATTGTGGGTGTGGAAGGCCAGCCACAGGGCCGCGCAGGAGGCCGCGACGGCGATCACCGTCGAGAGGATGACGAGCGACGTGTCGTAATCCAGGCGGGCCGGCATCTGCATGCTGGCCATGCCGACGTAATGCATGGACACGATGCCCAGCCCGGTCAGCGTGCCGGCGACCGGAAGGAAGAGGCGCTTCGTCCCCTTCTGCGCCACGGCGAAGAGCCCGGCGCCGGACATCGTGACGGCGAGCGCGAAGGACAGCGCCGTCAGCCCGGTATCATAGGTGATCGGCATCGGCGTCTGCAACGCCAGCATGCCGATGAAATGCATCGACCAGATTCCGGCGCCGAGTGCCAGCGACGCGCCGGCGAGCCACGCGTTGCTCCAGCGCCGCGCCCTGCGGGCGTGCGACGTGAGGTCCAGCGCCACATAGCCGCCGAAAGCGGCGACGATGTAGGACAGCGCGACGAGGAAGGGATCGTAGGTTCCGGTCAAGGCTCGTTACGGTGTGGGCTCGTTAGGATGCGGGCTCGTTACAGTGAGGGTATGAATGATGGCATACCCCCGAATTCAGGCCTGCGGGCAGGGCCCAAATGGAAGCCGCCTATAACGAACATAATAGTCGTTCCATAAGAAAATGTTAAGGGCCAACCGAGGAACTCGCCTGGCCGCCAAAGGTGAGGAAAGACAAGCCGCGCCAAATATTTAGCGAAAATTATTTGTAAGTTTCCTGTTTCCGTGAGATTGTCGGGCGGAGCTTTCGGCCCTCCGCCTTTTTCTGGACGGAGAGGCTTTGGGGCCGCATGAGGGGCCGCCGGGGTTGTACAAGGCGGGGATCCTTGCCGATCCTCTCCCTCCCGCCCATACTTGCGAAGAACCCGAGGAGTTTGTCTTTGTCGCCGAGAACCCTGATCGTCCTGCTCGCCTTCCTGCTGCCGGTCGCCACGGCGCCGATGGCGGCGGCGGCCGAGCGTGGGGCGCCGCAGGCCAAGGATCGCGGCGCCACCTCCTCGCTGAACAGCGTCACGGTAAACGGCGTCACCGTGACCACCAGCAACAGGCCAGGCTCGGCCAGCATGGTTTGCGAGGCGGCGGAGAACGGGGATGCCGGCGCCGCCTACACGCTGGCGCGCCGCTATCTCTTTGGAATAGGGGTGCGGCGCGACCGGAACAAGGGTGCGGCATGGCTGCGCGCGGCCGCCGAGCGCGGCCATGCCGATGCCCGCAGGATGATCAACCACGTCCCCAAAGCCGTCGGCCGATTCCGTCCCTATTGCCGGCCGGGCGGCGGGCCGGTGCGCGCGCTCGCCGCACCCCCGGCGGAAATCGTCGCCATCGTCCGCGAGATGGCGCCCACCTATGGGCTCGACCCGGATCTGGTGCTGGCGATCATCCAGACGGAAAGCGCCTTCCGCACCGACGCCGTGTCGCCGAAGGCGGCGGCCGGGCTGATGCAGCTCATCCCCGATACGGCGGACCGTTTCGGCGTGCGCGACGTCTTCGATCCCAAGGAGAACATCCGGGGTGGAATGAAGTACCTGCGCTGGCTGCTCGCCTATTTCCAGGGCAACGTGAACTTCGCGCTGGCCGGCTACAACGCGGGGGAAGGAGCCGTGGACCGCTACAAAGGCATACCGCCCTATGAGGAAACCCAGTCCTACGTGCGCCTGATCCGCCGCCTTTACGGCCCCGACCGCCACCCGTTCGACCCGTCGGTGGCCGGACCCTCGGCGCTCGCGGGCAAGACCTCCGTCGCCCAGACCGGGGATTAGCGCCACCCTTTCCGCGGGAGTCCCGACCATGCCGATGTCCGAACGCAGCTTTCTCGGCCTCAGCATGGCCGGCTTCCACCGTGTGGCCTACACGCAGTGGGGGCGCGACGACGCGCGCCGCACGCTCGTCTGCGTCCATGGGCTGACCCGGAACGGGCGCGACTTCGACCGTCTCGCCATCGAAATGGCCGAGGGCTGGCGCGTCGCCTGTCCCGATGTGGTCGGCCGGGGCCGGAGCGACTGGCTGGCGAACCCCGCGCTCTACGGCTACCCGCAATATTGCGCGGACATGGCGGCGCTGATCGCCCGGCTCGGCGTCGACGAGGTGGATTGGGTCGGGACATCGATGGGCGGGCTGATCGGGATGATGCTGGCGGCCCAGCCGAACAGCCCGATCCGCCGGCTGGTGATCAACGACGTCGGCCCCTTCATCGCGCGGGAGGGGCTGGAGCGCATCGCCGACTATGTCGGCAAGACGCCGATCTTCGAGGATATTCCGGCGCTGGAATCCTACCTGCGCTTCATCCTGATGGGATTCGGCAGCCTGCCGGACGCCTGCTGGCGCCACATGGCGGAGCACAGCGCGCGCCGCCTGCCCGACGGCCGCTGGGCCCTCGCCTACGATCCGGGGATCGCCGCCGCCTTCCAGGCTCAGCCGATGGCGGACGTCGATCTCTGGCCGGTGTGGGAGCGGGTCCGCTGCCCGGTGCTGGTGCTGCGCGGCGCCAACTCGGACCTGCTGTCCAGGGAGACGGCGGAGGAGATGACCCGGCGCGGCCCTGCGGCGCGGCTTGTGGAGATCCCCCACACGGGCCATGCCCCCGCCCTCATGAGCAAGGAGCAGATCCAACTGGTCCGGGACTTCCTCAGGGAAGGGTGATAGCGTTTTCAACAGCGGTTGAGCCGCCTCATAGGGCCGGGAGGGACTGGACCATGAAGGGGATTGCGTCTGTCGCCGTGCTGGGGTTCGGCCTGCTCCTGGCAGCCACCGCCCCAGCCGCTGCTCAAGACATTCAGGAGGCTCAAGCCCGCGAACGGCGGGGGCAGGACGCGGTCGAGTGGCTGGCGCACGAACCGGTCACGCTGCTCGACTGGGGCATGATGCGGCTGCGGCGCGACCTCGACCGCTCCGTCGAATACGTCACCCGAACCTACACCCGCACCCCGGCGCTGCGCACGGGGGTCTTCTACCGCTTCCATGACCGGCGCATCGTCGCCTATGCCAGCTTCGTGGACCTGCCCGCCAACCGCACCGGCGAGGCCTGCAAGGACGTCTACACCCGGCTCGCCGAGGCGCTGACGGGCGGCGGGCCGCAGGGGGCGGGCGGGGCGAGCTGGTACCTGGAGAACGTCTTCAGCCACGACGCCGGGCGCGGCGGACGCCCCGACGATCTGGGCGACCAGCTGGCTGAACGCGTCAGCCTCCAGGTCACCATCGGGCCAAAGCCGGAGGACGCCTATGAGGACGGCCGGCGGGTCACCTGCACCGGCCGCCTCCACGAGAAGTACGACGACATCGCGTTACGGGCGGAAGGCTAGCGGGAAGGCGAGCCCCGCTTTATAAGGGCGGGCATGACCGAATCCGCTCCCCCACCAGAAAACCTCCCGGAACAGGCCCAGGACCACGGCTTCGACCCCGAGGCCCTGCCGCCGCTCCGCGACGTGATCGCCCGCTTCGGGCTCGACGCGCGCAAGGCGCTCGGCCAGAACTTCCTGCTCGACCTGAACCTCACGGCCCGCATCGCGCGGTCGGCGGGAAAGCTCGACGGCGTCACGGTGGTGGAGGTCGGCCCGGGTCCCGGCGGGCTGACCCGCGCGCTGCTGGCGACACGGGCGCGGCAGGTCATCGCCATCGAGCGGGACTCCCGTTTCATCGAGGCGCTTCAGGACGTGATCGAAGCGGCCAAGGGCCGGCTGCGCATCGTCGAGGCCGACGCGCTGGAGGTCGATGCGCTTGAGCTGGCCCCGGCCCCGCGCGCCATCGTGGCGAACCTGCCCTACAATGTCGGCACGCCGCTGCTGCTCGGCTGGCTCGCGAACATCGAGCAGTTCGTCAGCCTGACGCTGATGTTCCAGAAGGAGGTCGCGGACCGGCTGGTCGCCCGGCCCGGCAGCAAGGCCTATGGGCGGCTGTCGGTGATCACCCAGTGGCGGGCGGACGCTAGGGTGCAGTTCAACGTGCCGGCGCGCGCCTTCACCCCGCCGCCGAAGATCGATTCCTCCATCGTCCACCTGACTCCGCGCGCGAACCCGGAGCCGGCGGACTGGCGCGCCTTCGAGCAGGTGACCGCCGCCGCTTTCGGCCAGCGACGCAAGATGCTGCGCCAGAGCCTGAAGTCCCTCGGCAACGCCGAGGCCATTCTGGAAGAGGTCGGCATCGCGCCGACCGCGCGGGCGGAAGAAGTGGACGTGGCGGGCTTCGCAGCACTGGCGCGGGCCTACAAGGCGCGGGCCTGAAAAGGGAGGGGGCGCCGCCCGGCGCCCCGCCCACCCTTACAGGGCTTCCTGCACGCTCCGCACGAACTGCGGCAGCCCGACCTGGCGGCGGCGGCGCAGCCGTTCGGCGCGCAGGATGGCCTGGACGGCGCTGACGCTCTCCTCCAGGTCGCGGTTCACGATGACGTAATCATATTCGGCCCAGTGGCTGATCTCGTCGGACGCCTTGGCCATGCGCTGGGCGATGACCTCGGCCGAGTCCTGGGCACGGCTGTGCAGGCGGCGCTCCAGCTCCTCGCCCGACGGCGGCAGGACGAAGACGCTGACGAGGTCGTCGCGGGCGTTCTGGGCGAGCTGCTGCGTGCCCTGCCAGTCGATGTCGAACAGCACGTCGCGCCCGCCGCTCAGCGCCTTCTCCACCGCGGCGCGGGGGGTGCCATAGCAGTTGCTGAACACGCGCGCGTGTTCCAGCAGCTCGCCGGCCTCCACCATCCGGTCGAACTCCGGCATGTCGATGAAATGGTAATCGACATCGTTCACCTCGCCGGGGCGCATCGGGCGGGTCGTCACCGACACCGACATGGTGATGCCCAGCTCGCGGTCGAGCAGGCGGCGGGAAATCGTCGTCTTGCCGGCACCGGACGGCGAGGAAAGCACAAGCATCAGGCCGCGGCGGGTGATGTCCTGCAGGGGCTGGGAAGAGGGGCTCGGGGCCATGATGATCACTCGATGTTCTGGACCTGCTCGCGGAGCTGTTCGATGGCAGCCTTCAGCGACAGGCCGATGCGCGTCAGCTCCACATCGGCGGATTTGGAGCAGAGCGTGTTGGCTTCACGGTTGAATTCTTGGCACAGGAAATCGAAGCGCCGGCCGATGGCGCCGCCCTCGGCCATCATGTCGCGGGCGGCCTGGATATGGGCGCGCAGCCGGTCCAGCTCCTCCCGCACGTCCGCCTTGGCGATCAGCAGGGCCGCCTCCTGGGCCAGACGCTCCTCCGGCAGCGCCGGGGAGGCGTCGAGCAGGGCCGCGACCTGCGCCCGCAGCTTGTCGCGCAGGGCCTGCGGCTGGGTGGAGGCGCAGGCGCCCGCCGCATCGACGAGCCGGGCGATTTCGTCCAGATGGGCGTGCAGGACCGCGGTGAGGCGCTTGCCCTCCGCCTCGCGCGCGGCGGCGAGCTGCCCCACCAGACGGCCGAGATCCGCCTTCAGCGGTGCCTCGATGCGGGTACGGGCCTCGGTTTCGTCCTCCTCGACCGTCTCGATGATGCCGCGGACGGACAGCAGCGAATCGAGACGGGGCGGGGCGGCCCCGGCGCCCTCGATCTCGCGCGCCAGCTCCAGCACCTGGTTCAGCAGGTCGCGGTTGATGCGGATCTGGCCGGTGCCGGCTTGGCTGCGGGAGACCGTCAGGTTCAGCGTCACGTTGCCGCGCGCGAGGCTCTTGGGCACATCGGCGCGGGCCAGCGCCTCGATCCCGTCGAAGCCCGAGGGCACGCGGCAGCGTATGTCCAGGCTGCGGCCATTGACGCTCTTGGCCTCGAAGGTCCAGGAATAGCCCTCGCCATGGCCGTCGACGCGGGCGAATCCGGTCATGCTGGCGATCACGGGGCTGGTGGCGGACAAGCGGGCCTCGGCTTCATGGTGGCTGAATTGTGGGGCACAAGTTATAGCGGCGGCCCGAAAAGGCAACAAGACAGAGGTGTGCAGTGCGCAATCCGCGGTCCATCGTCATCACCGGCGCGTCCAGCGGCATCGGGGAGGAGCTGGCCCTCGTCTATGCCGGGCCGGGCGTGACGCTGGCGCTCGCCGGGCGCGACCCGGCACGGCTTGCCGCCTCGGCGGAGCGCTGCCGCGCGCGGGGGGCGTTGGTCGAGACCAGGGTGCTGGACGTGAGCGACCGCGCGGCGACGGCGGACTGGCTGCTGGAGGTGGAGGCGCGTTCCCCCGTGGATCTCGTCATCGCAAACGCCGGCATCTCCGCCGGGACCGGCAACGGGATCGAGACGGAGGAGCAGGCCCGGCGCATCTTCCAGGTCAATCTGGACGGGGTGCTGAACACCGTGCATCCGCTGCTGCCGGCCATGCGCGGCCGTCGCCGGGGGCAGATCGCGCTGATGGCCTCCCAAGCGGCCTTCCGCGGCCTGCCGGGTGCCCCCGCCTACTGCGCCAGCAAGGCGGCGGTGCGGGTCTATGGCGAATCCCTGCGCGGCGATCTGGCCGATGAGGGGATCGGCGTGTCGGTGATCTGCCCCGGATTCGTGAAGAGCCGGATCACCGCCGTGAACACTTTCCCCATGCCCTTCCTGATGGAGACGGACCGCGCCGCCCGCGTGATCCGGCGCGGTTTGGAGCGCAACCGCGCGCGCATCAGCTTCCCCTGGCCGATGTCGGCCGCCGTCTGGCTCCTCGCCGCGCTGCCGCCGTCCTGGACCGACGCCCTGCTCAGGCGTGCGCCGAAGAAGGCCTGAACCGGGAAAGCCTCAGGCAGGCTGTTCGTCGCGCCAGTACCCCCAGACCGAGGCGGGCGGGACGTTCAGGGGCGTCCAGTCCAGCCGCTTGCCCCGGATGTTCAGGGCCTTTTGGTTCAGCGTCGATTTCGGCATGTAGGTGTAGAGGATGAAGCGGTTGCCGCGCGGCATGATGCTGAAGGCGGCGTCCACCACCTCCCGCTGGACCGAGGGCGGCAGGGTCGCGGTCGGGATGCAGATGACCACGGTGCCCACCCTGCCCACGATCTCCGGCCCCAGCAGCTCGGCGGCCTTGCGGCAGTCGTCGGCGATCACGTTGATATCGGGAAAGGCCCCGCGCAGATAGCGGGCGAGCTGGTTGTCCAGCTCGAAGCTGTAGACGCGCTCCCCCGGGATGCCTGCCTCCAGCAGGGCGCGCGTGATGGCGCCTGTGCCGCCGCCGAACTCCACGACCACCTCGTCCGGGCCGCAGACGATGTTCTCCCGGACCAGCTTGCGCAACGCGGCCGACGATGGCGTGATCGACCCCATGGACTTCGGATTGGCCATCCAGCGTTGAAAGAACAGCCAGGCGGCCGGCGGCATCTTCGCTTTTTCTGCTTTCCCCGCGGCGGGGAGGTCCGTGAGTCTCATGTGCGTCCTGTCGCCCTTTGGCTGTGGAGCGGGATCACGGTGCTTAACCGGGGGCGGCCGGAATCGGCCAGGGTCAGGCTCCGGTTTGCGCAGCGATGTCGCAAACGGCGCAATCTATGTCGCAAAGCGACGGTCGCTGCAACCCGCAGGACGGATGAGAGCTAGGGTGTGGTGGTAACTCCTAGAAGCTCGGTCCCGGCATATGACAAACCGCTTATGACGAGCGCCATGAACACAACCGACGCGACAGCAAGCCCGAACCCGACGGCAATGGCGCCGCCGTCCCGCTCGATAAGGCCCAGCGACAGGAGCACGAGCGCGAAGCCGGGCAACCAGCCGGTGAGCGGCAGCGGCACGATGCACATCACGGTCAGCACGAACAGCAGGGCGCCGAACCAGCGTTTCCGCTCCACCGTCACGACTCGGGGAAGGCGCGGGGCCAGCATGCGCTCGATCCAGGCCAGCCGGGGCAGGGCGGCGTCGATCATGCGGCGCGCGAGGTTGCGGCTGACCGACCGCCGCAGCAGCCAGGGCGGCAGCGACGGGCCGGACGCGCTCGTCAGCATCCGTAGGGAGAAGAGCAGGATCGGCAGGTCGAACAGGCAGGACACGCCGAGCGGCACGGGCGCCACCGTCGGCAAGGCCAGCGCCAGCAGGATCGTGCCCAGCGAACGGTCGCCCAGGGCGTCGATCAGGTCGGCGAGGCTGACCCGCCCCTCCGGCAGCCGGTCGCGGAAAGCCCGCAGCACGTCCGAGGTGCGGACGGGATGAGGGGCGCCAGCCGCGGTGCGGACGTCTTCCAGGGCGGCGGCGGGCTCGGTCGCGGTGCGCAGGCTCATACGCCCGCCTCCGCGGCGGCGTTCTCGTAGGCTTCCAAGGCTTCCAGCCAGCTCTCCTCGGCGGATGCCAGCTTCTTCTCGACGGTGCCCAGCTCGATCTGCAGTTTCTGCGGCTTGTCGCTCGGACCGTCATAGAGGGCCGGGTCGGCCAGCTTCGTCTCGATCTTGCGCTTTTCCTCGGTGAGCTTGTTCACCAGCGACTCCGCGTCGGCCGCCTTGCGCTTCAGCGGGGCGAGCGCGCTGCGCGCCTCGGCGGCGGCACGGCGCTGGTCCTTGCGCGACACGGCGTCCGCCGCTTCGGTGTCGGCCCGCCCGCCGGCCCGCTCGGCCCGTGCGCGGTCCAGCAGGAAGCGGCGGTAATCGTCCATGTCGCCGTCATAGGGCTTGCAGGTGCCGTCCGCGACGATCAGCAGCCGGTCGGCCGTCAGCTCGATCAGGTGCGGGTCGTGGCTGATGAGGATGACGGCACCCTGGAAGCCGTTGATCGCCTCGATCAGCGCCTCGCGGCTATCCACGTCCAGATGGTTGGTCGGCTCGTCGAGCATCAGGATGTGCGGCGCCTCGCGGCTCATCAGCGCCAGCAGCAGCCGCGCCTTCTCGCCGCCCGACAGGTCGGAGATCCGCGTCTCCGCCTTGGTCTGCGGAAAGCCGAAGCGGCCCAGATGCGCGCGGACCTTTTCCTCCGGTGCTTGAGGCATCGTGCGCTGGACCTGCTGGATCGGCGTCGCCGACAGGTCCAACTCGTCCTGCTGGTGCTGGGCGAAATAGCCGACGCGCAGCTTAGCCGACCGGCGTACCTCGCCGTCCAGCGGCGCCAGCCGGCCGGACAGCAGCTTCACCAGCGTGGACTTGCCGTTGCCGTTCGCACCCAGCAGCGCGATCCGGTCGTCCATGTCGATGCGCAGGTTCAGGCGGCGCAGGATCACCTTGTCGCCGTAGCCGGCGACGGCGTTGTCCAGCGCGATCAGCGGCGGGGCCAGCTCGTCCGGCTGGGGGAAGTTGAAGGCGATGTTGGGGTCGTCCTCGATCCCGACGATCGGCTCCATCTTCTCCAGCGCCTTCATGCGGCTCTGCGCCTGTCGGGCCTTCGTGGCCTTGGCGCGGAAGCGGTCCACGAACTCCTGCATGTGCTTGCGCTTGGCTTCCTGCTTGACCGCCATGGAGCGCAGCCGGTCCAGGTTGGCGCGCCGCGTGCGCAGGAAGGTGTCGTAGCCGCCGGAATAGGTGACCAGCTTGGTGTTGTCGACGTGGATGGTGGTGTCCGGCACGGCGTTCAGCAGGCCGCGGTCGTGACTGACCAGCAGGACCGTGTGCGGATAGTTCTTCAGGTAGCTTTCGAGCCACAGCGTGGCTTCGAGGTCGAGGTGGTTCGTCGGCTCGTCCAGCAGCAGCAGGTCGGGCCGCGCGAACAGCACGCCGGCCAGCGCCACGCGCATGCGCCAGCCGCCCGAGAAGTCGGAGCAGGGACGCTGCTGCGCCTCGGCGTCGAAGCCCAGGCCGGAGAGGATCTGCGCCGCCCGCGCCGGCGCCGAATGCGCCTCGATGTCGGCCAGACGGGCGTGGACCTCGCCGATGCGCAGGGGGTCCTGCGCCGTCTCGGCCTCCGCCAGCAGGGCGGTGCGCTCGGTGTCGGCGGCCAGCACGGCGTCGATCAGGCTGGTGGCGCCGCTCGGCGCCTCCTGCGCGACCATGCCGATCTTCATCCCGGCGGGCACGGTGATGCTTCCGGCATCCGTCGTGATCTGGCCGGCGATGATTTTCAGCAGCGTGCTCTTGCCCGTGCCGTTGCGGCCGACGAGCGCGACGCGATGGCCCTTCGGAACGACCGCCGTGGCCTGTTCGAACAGCACCCGTCCGCCATAGCGGAACGTCAGATCATTGATGTGGAGCATGGCGGGGCCGGTTTACCACGACCCGGCCCCGGATTGAAACGGTTCGCTGGGCCTGCCGCGCGGCGCCCGTGACCATCATAGGACGACGAAGCGGTTGCCGCGCAGCAAAACCGCCTATATAACGCCGCCCAAAGCGGAGGGCGCCCAAGACCGTCCCCGTCAAAGTCCCTGAAATCCAAGACTTTGTCATCAAAGTATCAACAAAGGAGCCCGCCGCCATGGCCGTCGAACGCACCCTGTCGATCATCAAGCCCGATGCCACCCGCCGCAACCTGACCGGCAAGATCAACGCCAAGTTCGAGGATGGCGGTCTGCGCATCGTCGCCCAGAAGCGCGTTCAGCTGTCGCAGAAGCAGGCGGAGCAGTTCTACGCCGTCCACTCCGAGCGTCCCTTCTTCAAGGACCTCGTCTCCTTCATGATCTCCGGCCCGGTCGTCCTCCAGGTCCTGGAAGGCGAGAACGCCATCGCCCGCAACCGCGAGATCATGGGCGCCACCAACCCGGCCAACGCCGCCGAGGGCACCATCCGCAAGGAGTTCGCCGAGTCGATCGAGGCCAACTCGGTGCACGGCTCCGACGCCCCGGAGACCGCCGCCCAGGAGATCGCCTTCTTCTTCGCCGGCACCGAAATCGTCGCCTGATCCCCGGATCACCGGACGCTTTTCACGGAGGGCCGTCCCGCTTGGGGCGGCCCTTTGTCTTTGGGGCTTCTCACAATGCCTGCGCGCGTCACGAACTTGTCCCTTGGAGCGCCTAGGCCTTTCTGGTTACCGCCGTGGACAGGCGTGGCAATGTAGGCTATTCGGGAATCGGAGATGCCGGTCCGTCGCGCCGGTTCAACATGCGGATCGCAAGGAACACCCGATGGAAGCCCAGAACCCGAACGCCATCGTCGCCGCGCTCCTGGAGCCGCTTCCCATCCTGACGCAGAAGGGCAACGACCTCGCCGATCCCAAGGTGGTGGAGCTTCTGGTGCGGGGCTACGTGGACCAATGCCTCGCCGCCTTCGACGAGGTGATGGAGGGCAACCTCGACCTCGACAACGCGTCAGAAGGGATCTACCGGCAGGCCAGTGCGCTGAACGCCGTGTTCCTCGGCACCAGCGGCTTCACGACGGTCATCGCGCACCCCTGGAATTCTCCCGACCAGCTCGGCGCCTTCCTGCGCGACACCATGGATTTCGACTTCCCGCCGGAGGAATGCGTCCGCGCTGCCCTCGTCCACCTCGCCACCCACGTCATGCAGGCGATCCAGCGCTCCGATACGCCCTGGGAAGGGCAGGTGGACCTGCTGGTGGGGGAGGTGCGTGACCTCCTGCTCGGCCAGCTTCCGCCGAGCTACGACGCCGGCCAGGAGCCGTAAGGCAGGGCGCCTCCGCCCGGTCACCACGCGGCTCGCGCCGGGCGGAAGCCCGCAATGGAAAGGCCCGCTTCTCCATCCGGGGAAGCGGGCCTTTTCAATAGCAGCTTCGAGAGCGCCGGCGGGGTTGCCGGCCGGCGCCTCAGCGGCGGATCAGAGCAGGAAGAGCGCCATCAGCACCAGGATCGCGATGACGGCGTAGATGCCGTACTTCACGAACTTGGTGAAGGATACCCAAACCGCCTGATGCTCCCGCACCACCTCGTCGCTGACCGGTGCGCGGTTCTGTTCCATTGCCGCCATGATGACCTTCCTCCAGGGCTTTTCGCAGAATTCGGTAGGGATGGGGTTTCCGAAATATCCGATGCTCTGTCAAGCACCGGTTGAGTCCTCAGCACGCCGGGTTGGTCACCGGTGGCGGGGCCGGCAGGGGGCCATCGACGAGCACCCGGCCGTCCCGGATCCGGGTGCGCCCCTCGCCGATCAGGCGGATCGCAAGGGGATAGAGCCGGTGTTCGGCCTCCAGCACCCGTCCGGCGAGGCTGTCCGCGTCATCGTCCGGCAGCACGGGCACGGCCGCCTGTGCGACAATTGGTCCCTCGTCCATCTCCAGCCGCACATAGTGGACCGTGCAGCCGTGGAAGCGCACGCCGGCCTCGATCGCACGCTTGTGCGTGTCGAGTCCCTTGAAGCTCGGCAGCAGCGACGGGTGGATGTTGATCATCCGGTCGTGCCAGGCATCGACGAACCAGGGCGACAGCAGCCGCATGAAGCCGGCAAGGCAGACGAGCTGCACGCCAGCCCCGCGCAGGGCTTCGTCCATGGCTTCCTCGAAGCGTTGCTTGTCGCCGGGAAAGTCGCGGTGATCCACCACCGCCGTCGGCAGCCCGGCCGAAGCGGCGTGCTCCAGCGCCGCGGCGTCCGGCTTGTTGGAGAGGACCAGAGCGATCTCTGCCGGAAAATCCGCGGCGGCGCACGCGTCGATCAGGGCCCGCAGGTTGCTGCCCCGGCCCGAAACGAGGACGCCCACACGCAGGCGTCCTCCCGCATTCTTCAGACCGTCCACGCCGCGTCCATGCCGTTGACGGTGACGCGCGCGCCGCCTTCCTGCACCGGCTGGACGGTGCCGACCGTGAAGACCTTTTCGCCCGCACCGGCGAGGATCGCCTTGGCTTCCTCCGCACGGTCGGCGGGGACCACCGCGATCATGCCCAGGCCGACATTGAAGGTGCGCGCCATTTCCAGCGGGCTGAGGCCGCCGGTCTTCATCAACCAGGAGAAGACGGGCGGCAGAGGCCAGGCCGAGGCGTCCATCGTCACGCCGAGCCCGTCCGGCAGCACGCGCGGAATGTTCTCGATCAGCCCGCCGCCGGTGATGTGGGCGAGCGCCCGCACCGTACCGGCGCGCACCGCGGCCAGCGCGCTCTTCACATAGATGCGCGTCGGCGTCAGCAGGGCGGCGCCGAGCGTCTGGCCCGCGTCCCAGGGGCAGGGGGCGTCGTAGCCGAGGCCGGACTTTTCCACCAGCTTGCGGACCAGCGAATAGCCGTTCGAATGCACGCCGGTCGAGGCCATGCCGATCAGCACGTCGCCGGCCTGGACCGCCGACCCGGTGAGCGCGTTCTGGCGCTCCACCGCGCCGACCGAGAAGCCCGCGAGGTCATAGTCGCCTTCGGCGTACATGCCCGGCATCTCGGCCGTCTCGCCGCCGACCAGCGCGCAGCCGGCCTGACGGCAGCCCTCGGCGATGCCGGCGACGATGTCGCGGCCCGCCGCGACGTCGAGCTTGCCGGTCGCGTAATAGTCGAGGAACAGGAGCGGCTCGGCGCCCTGCACGACGAGGTCGTTCACGCACATGGCGACGAGGTCGATGCCGACCGTGTCGTGCTTGTTCGCCAGGATGGCGACCTTCAGCTTCGTGCCGACGCCGTCGGTCGTCGCAACCAGAAGGGGATCCTGATAGCCGGCGGCGCGCAGGTCGAACAGCGCGCCGAATCCGCCCAGCCCGGCGTCGGAACCGGTTCGCGCGGTGGAACGGGCGAGCGGCTTGATCGCTTCGACGAGCGCGTTGCCCGCATCGATGTCCACGCCAGCCTGCTTGTAGGCGTCGGACGTGTTATAGGACTGGGTGCTAATGGTATCCTCGCTTGGGCTGGGCTATATACCGGGCCGTTGGCTCGGGCCGAACATACTCGAATCGGAAGGCTTTGCAATGCTCCAACGCCGTCGCGCGCCGCTGTTCGCGGGTCTCGCCGCCAGTTTCGCGGCATTAACCCTCGCGGCCTCACCAGCCGAGTCGCAAACGCGCGTTCCGCCGCCGGTGCAGCAGACTCCGCTCGACCCGCCGGGCGCGGCGGCGGCCCCGATGCCGAACCCGGTCGGGGCCCCGATCCAGGCCCAGATGCCCGTGCCCGCCGCGGTGCCTCCCGCCGGGGCGGCCATGGCGGCGGATCCCTATGCCGTTTCGGGCGTGCTGGTGGACATCAGCGCGTCCAACGCGAACGCGGCGCGCGACCAGGCCATCTCCCAGGCACAGTCCAAGGCCTGGGCGGAGCTTTACGCCCGCCTGGTTCCCGGCGGCAGCGCGCCGCGCATGTCGGAAAGGGACCTCGCCCGGCTCGTCCAGGGATTCGAGATCGACGACGAGCGCGTCAGCGCGACCCGCTATGTCGGCTCCTTCACCGTGCGGTTCCGCGAGAGCGCGGTGCGCGAGATGCTGGCCGGCTCCACCTCCCAGTATGTCGAACCGCCGTCCCGCCCCTTCGTGCTGCTGCCGGTGACCGTCGTGGACGGCCGCCCCGTGCTGTGGGAGGACCGCACCCCCTGGCGCGCCGCCTGGGAGGAACGCCCGGCCTCCTCCTCGCTGGTGCCGCTGCTGGTCCCCGACGGCGAACTGGCCGACATCTCGGCCATCGGCGCCGAGGAGGCGCTGGCCGGCAACCCCGAAGCGCTCGCCCGCATCGCGCAGCGCTACAACGCCCAGGGCGTGGTCGTCGCGCGCGCGACCCTGCCGGCCGGCGAGCTGAACCCTGGCCAGGCGCTGACGGTCGATGTGACCCGTTACGACGCCGACGGCGGCAAGGCGGAGCAGACCGTCCCGGTCCAGCCCGACGCGGCCGACCGGCCGGAGGATTTCCTGATCCGCGCCACCAACTTCGTCGGGGCCGCCATCGACAAGTCCTGGCAGAACGAGAATGTCGTGGCGAGCGGGCCGGAGCAGGCGACGCTGGTCCGGCTGCCCCTGCGCGGGCTGGAGGAACTGGTCGCCGCGCGCAAGCGGCTGGCCGGCGTACCGGGGCTGACCCGCATGGACGTGCTGTCGCTGAGCCGCGAGGCCGCGGTCGTCGCACTGACGCACCGGGGCGACGTGAGCGCGCTGCAGCAGGCGCTGGAACGGCAGGGCATGGCGCTCTACCCCGACAGCCCGGCGCCCGCCTATCCGCCCTTGCCGGGCCAGCCGACGCCGTCAGCCGGCCCCGTCCCACAGTGGCAGCTCTCACTCCGGCCCGGCGCGGCTCCGCGCCCGGCAGCGGGCGTGGCGGGTGGCCAGGCCGGCTACGGGACGCCCGCCTATCCCGCCCAGCCGCAATACCAGCAGCCCGGCTACGCCCAGCCCGGCTACGCCCAGCCCTACGAGCCGCAGCCCGGCATGGCGCCGGGCGCGCCGCCGCGGACGCTGGGCACGTTGCCGGCAACCGGCGCGCCCCGCTACTGACGGAGCGTTCATCGGGACGGGCAGGGACTCCATGACGGCAAAGGGATCAGAGTGAGCATTCCGAACATCATCAGCTTCGCCCGCCTCCTGTCGGTTCCGCTGGCCGTCTATCTGATCCTGTCGGGCGACCTGTACTGGGCCTTCTGGCTGTTCGTCGCCGCCGGCCTGTCCGACGCGCTGGACGGCGCCGTGGCGCGCATGTGCCGGGCGCGCACCGTGCTCGGCGGCTATCTCGACCCCATCGCCGACAAGGCCCTGCTGGTCAGCGTCTACGTGGCGCTGGGGCATGTGGACGCGCTGCCCCTGTGGCTGGTCATTCTGGTGGTCTTCCGCGACATCATGATCGTCGGGGGCGTGCTGCTGGCCTACACGCTGAAGGAGTCGCTGGCCATGCAGCCGGCCTACATCAGCAAGGTCAACACGGTCGTGCAGCTCGTCCTCGTGACCGCGGTTCTTGCGCCGGCCGGTCTCGGCTGGCCGCTGCCGGAGATGTTCGGGACGACGGTCATGCCGCTGCTGATCTGGCTTTGCGCCGCGACCACCGTGGCGTCGGGCGTGGCCTACGTGTACCGTGGCGGCCTGCTGTTCAACCGCCACGGAGGCGTTTCGTGAATCCGGCCAATCCGATTCGCTTCTGGCTGATCGGTTTCGCGGTGTTCGCGCTGGCGCTCTGGGTGCTGGCCGACATGCTGCTGCCCTTCGTGGCGGGGCTGGCCATCGCCTATCTCCTGGATCCCCTCGTCGACCGGCTGGAGCGGCTTGGGCTGGCGCGCTGGCTCGGCACCACGCTGGTGCTGCTGTCCTTCCTGGTGCTGATCGTGCTGCTGGTCCTGCTGCTGGTGCCGCTGGTCCGGGCGCAGGCCACCCATCTGGCCGAGGTCCTGCCGAGCTACGCCACCTCCGTGCGCCAGCGGCTGATGCCCACCATCGACCAGCTGGTCCGGCGCCTGTCGCCGCAGGATGTGGCGCGGCTGCGGGATGCCGCCGGCAACTACGCGGGCGACGCCCTGTCCTGGGTGGGCGCTGTGCTGAGCCGCATCCTGTCCGGCGGCGTCGCCCTGTTCGACGTTCTGTCGGTCATGTTCATCACGCCGGTCGTCGCCTTCTACCTGATGAGGGACTGGGACATACTGGTCGCCAAGGTGGACAGCTGGCTGCCCCGCCATCACATCGGCACCATCCGCGCCCAGGCGCGCGAGGTGAATGAGACGCTGGCCGGATTCGTGCGCGGGCAGGCGACCGTATGCATCGTGCTGGGTCTCTTCTACGCCGTGGCGCTGTCCGCGGCCGGGCTGGATTTCGGCCTCGTCATCGGGCTGGTCGCCGGCATCCTGTCCTTCATCCCCTATGTCGGCTCGCTCTTCGGATTCGTGGCGAGCACCGGGCTGGCGCTGCTCCAGTTCGACAGCCTCTGGCGGGTCGGGATCGTCGTCGCGATCTTCCTGCTCGGCCAGGCGGTCGAGGGCAACGTGCTGACGCCGAAGCTCGTGGGCGAACGGGTCGGGCTGCACGCGGTCTGGGTGATCTTCGCGCTGCTGGCCGGCGGGTCGCTGTTCGGCTTCGTCGGCGTGCTGCTCGCCGTGCCCGTGGCGGCGGTGATCGGCGTGCTGGCCCGCTTCGCGCTGGGGCGCTACATGGAAAGCCCCTATTACCGCGGCACCCTCCCATGAACCCGGCGGCGCAGCTCCCCCTGGACCTCGGGCACCGGACCGCCATGGGAGGAGAGGATTTTCTCGTGACGCCCAGCAACGCCGACGCCGTGGCGTGGCTCGACCGCTGGCCCTCCTGGCCAGCCCCGGCGCTCGCCCTGTTCGGGCCGGACGGCTGCGGCAAGACTCATCTGGGCCATGTCTGGCGCGCCCGCAGCCGCGCCGTCGTGGCGCAGGGCGCCGATCTGGACACGGCCGGCCTGCCGGACCTGCTGGCGCCGGCCAACGCGGTGGTGGTGGACGACGCCGACCGCGTCGCCGGCTCACCGGCGCGGGAGGAGGCGCTGTTCCACCTCTACAACCTCGCGCGCGATTCGGGCGGGCACCTGCTTCTGCTGTCGCGCATCGCGCCGGCACGCTGGCGCGTCCGGCTTCCCGACCTGCGCTCGCGCCTCCGGGCCGCGCCCGCCGTCGGGGTCGAGCCGCCGGACGACGCGCTGCTCGCCGCCGTGCTGGTGAAGATCTTCGCCGACCGCCAGCTCCATCCGGGGGTGGAGGTCGTCAGCTATCTTCTGGCGCGCATGGAACGCTCGCTTGACGCCGCGCGCCGGGTGGTCGCGGCGATGGATCACGCGTCCCTGGCGGCGCACCGCCCCGTGACCGTGCCTCTGGCGCGCGAGGTACTGGCCGCGCTGGAGCGGGCGAAGGCCGCCGCGCCCGGGAAAAGCGGCTGAACGCCGACCGAACGAAGAAGACCGAAGAGGAAAGAACAATGGATCTGGGAATCGCCGGCCGCCGCGCCATCGTCTGCGCGGCGAGCAAGGGACTGGGCAAGGCCTGCGCCATGGCGCTCGCCCGCGAGGGCGTGGCCGTCACCATCACCGCCCGCACCGCCGACCTGCTGGAAGCGACGGCGGAGGAGATCCGCAAGGCGACCGGCGCCACCGTGACCACCGCCGTCGGCGACATCGCGACGGAGGAGGGGCGCGCGGCGGCCCTGGCGGCCTGCCCGGAACCCGACATCCTCGTGAACAACGCCGGCGGCCCGCCGCCCGGCGATTTCCGCGACTGGGATCGCGACGAGTGGATCCGTGCGCTCGACGCCAACATGCTGGCGCCGATCTTCCTGATCAAGGCGACGGTCGACGGTATGATCGACCGCAAGTTCGGGCGAATCGTCAACATCACCTCCGGGTCGGTGAAGTCGCCCATCCCGCATCTCGGCCTGTCGAACGGCGCCCGCACCGGACTGACCGGCTTCATCGCGGGCCTGTCGCGACAGACGGTCCGGCACAACGTGACGATCAACAACCTGCTGCCGGGTCCCTTCGAGACGGACCGGCTGCGCGGCACCATGGTGGGATCGGCCAAGGCCGCCGGCCGCAGCATCGACGAGGAGATGGACCTGCGCCGCAAGCAGAACCCGGCCGGCCGCTTCGGCGATCCCGCGGAGTTCGGCGCCGCCTGCGCCTTCCTCTGCTCGGCTCATGCCGGCTTCATGACCGGCCAGAACATGCTGCTCGACGGCGGGTCCTTCTCCGGCACGCTGTAAGGCAGCTGGCGAGGGGATTGTCCGCTTCGGAAAAGCGGGCTGCGGCGGGGCCGCGGCCCGCTTTTTTTCATGCCCGGGTTCCGGTGCACCGGTTCCGTGGGCGGCATCGCCATGCGAAGGCGTCGGTGCGGGCACCTCAGTCATGCGTGAATGGTTCGTGCGATTAAGTCGCGAACGATTTATATAGGTGACTGAAGGAGGCACATCATGACCGATGACAGTTTGAGACTCGATGAATTCCTGTGTTTCGCCATCCATTCGACGGCGCATGCCATCCACCGCGCGTCCAAGCCGATGCTGGACGGGCTGGGGCTGACCTATCCCCAGTATCTGGTGATGGTGGTGCTCTGGGCGAAGGATGAGCAGACGGTGGGGCGGATCGGCGAGAAGCTGTTCCTGGAATCCAGCACGCTGACGCCCCTGCTGAAACGGCTGGCGGCGGCCGGTTACGTCGAGCGCGCCCGCGACTCGGCCGACGAGCGGCAGGTGCGCGTGCGCCTGACCGAGAAGGGCAGGGAGCTTCACAAGAAGGCGAACTGCATTCCCGACTGGGTCCGCGACGCCTTCGACGGAGACGTCGAGGAGGCGCAGGAACTGAAAAGGCGGATCGTCGCCCTGCGGGAGCGCGTGCTCGGCCAGGGCTGCTGCAAGGCGGAGAAGCAGGCCGCCGTGGAAGAGAAGGTGGAGGCCTGATCTCAGGCCTCCACCCCCGGCGTCACCAGAAGGCGTCGGTGTCCCGGAAGGCTTTCCAGAGTCCCTTCATGGCCTTGCGCCGCCGTTCGCCCCGGCGCTCCAGCCCGCGCAGGACGGCGTCGATGGCCGCCCGGTGGTCCGGCGCATCCTGGCCGAGCCCGCGCAGCAGCTTGCGCGCCACCACGGCGTCATGCTCCGCGTCCAGCGCGTCGAGCAGCGGCTTCAGCCGCTCGTTGAAGGCCTGCGCCCTGGCGGGCGGGTAAAGCCCCTGGAAGAAATTCGCCGCGTAGCCGAGCTTGCGAAGCTGGCGCCGCAGCCTTTCGCGCCCGGCGGCATCCTGCGACTCCAGACCCTTCCCGGCCGCGCGCGCCTTGCGCAGCCGGCCGGTGAGCCAGCTTCCGGCAAGATCGGACATGGGCCGGTCGAACAGCGCGCGGATGTCGGCCGGCGCGTCGGCGTACCAGCGGCCTTCTTCCAGCCAGGCACCGAGCCCCAGAAGGAACGCGGTGGCGCGCGGGTCTGCGATGGCCGCGAACGCCCGCTCCACCGGCTTGCGCCGGGCGTCGCGCGCCTGCGCGAGCAATGCGTCGGCACCCTCCGGTGCCTTCCCCGACGCCGCGAGCGGCCCCAGCGTGTTGCACAGCAGGACGTCCCAGCCGCGCGCCGGGCCGAGGCGCCGGGCGAACCAGCGCAACTCGCCGCGAAGCCGTCCGATGTCCTCCGAGCCCACCAGCGGGGCGAAAAGGGCGAGCGCTGTCCGAAGGCGGCGCAGCGCGACCCGCATCTGGTGCAGCCCTTCGACGTCGCCGTCGGCCAGCGCGCAGGATTCGTTGGCGAGGAGATGGCGCAGGCCGTGGCGCAGGATGTGACGGAAGGCCTCGGCCACCGTGGTCACGGGAGAGAGGCCGAGCGGCTCGGGCAGCACCGGGCGGGGCGGGCGGCCGGTGGCGAGCCGGTAGCCGATCTCCCCCTTGCTGTCGGTGCCGATGCGCAGGGGCACGGTCTTCTGGATCAGCGACGCCAGGGCGAACAGGCTGGCGACACGGCCGGATTTCAGTTCAAGCTCGAGTTCGCTGATCGGCGTGCGGCGCGTTCCGGCGAGGATTTCTCCCTCGTCGAGGGCCACCTCGATCGCTGTCAGCGCGTCGGGGCGGACGAGGATCGCCGTGCGCCGGAAATCGGTCGAGAAGATGGGGCGAAGCGCGCCGCGCGCGTCGGCGGGAACGAGTGCGGCGACGCCCTCCGAGTCGAGCAGCGACAGGTTCGGCGTCTCGCCCGCCACCGCCCATTCCCATTCCCGCCGGACCGCCACGCCCGCCGAATCGCCGGCGTTGCCGTCGTTGACCGTCTTCACCGTCTGGATGAAACCGTCCCCCTCCCGCCGGACGCGCAGGGCGACTCCGGTTGCGAAGAGGCGAAGGTCCGGGGTGTCGAAATAAACGGTCCGCAGCCGGCGCGTTACCGGCCCGCCATCGGCCGCCGCCAGCACCGCCGGCAGGGAGGCGATCCGCTCCAGGTCGCCGGGCGCCACATGGAGCTTCAGCTCGACCTCGCGCATGGGCGCCGCCGGAACGGGCTTCTTCGCCGGCGTCCGGGCCGGCGTTTGGTTCGGGGCCCGGTCCGATGTCTGGGAAGGCGCGGGCGTCTGGGATGGCAAAGGCGGCGGGTCCTTGGGTCTGCGGGGGCGTTTCACCGACATAGCGCATGCGCCTCCGCGCGTTAAGCCGCATTCAATTTTATTGCGTGTCCACCGCACGCGCTCATGATTCGAGCGTGCGGGGCCGCACGAAATCCAAAAGCCGGCCCGTCGCCGGGGCGATCTCGCGCCAGCTTCGTCCCTCGAACAGGAGGATCGCGCAGGCGCCGGTCGGAAACTTCTCTTCCAGCGCCTCGCGCGCGGCCGGATCGCCGCTTCCGGCGAGGTCCCAAGCCAGCCGGTGAAGGTCGGGGTTGTGGGCCACCAGCATCAGCGAGGACACCTCGTCCCGCACTTCCCGGATCCGGTCGAGCAGAACCTGAGCCCCGCAGAGATAGAGCCGCCGCTCCCGCTCGACCGGCGCCTGGTCCGCTCCCATCGCCTCCAGCACCAGAGCGCAGGTGTCCTGCGCGCGCCGGGCGGTGGAGCAGAGCACGAGATCGGGGAGCACCCCTTTTTCCTTCAGATAGCGGCCGACCAGCGGTGCCGCCCGTTCGCCGCGCCCGGCGAGCGGCCGGTCGTGGTCGGGAAGGGCGGGGGCGTCCCAGGCGGATTTGGCGTGGCGCAGCAGGTACAGCGTTTTCATCAGGGTCCTCGATACCGGGCGGTCCTGCCCAAGGAAGGCGCGTGACGGAGAGCCCCCGGGGCTGTTTGTCATCCGATATGAACCGGAGAGCGTGGGGAGTTGCGCGGTTGTCTCAAAACCGTAACCTTGATCGTATAGTGTCGGCGCCCTGCCGGACAGAGATCCCGCTTCCCCAGCCAGAAGATTGCCCGAGGCCGCCGTGACCATTGTTCAGGAAAAAGAGGTTATTGCCATCGACCCGAACGCGCCGGAGCGGTTCATCAACCGTGAGCTTTCCTGGCTGGCGTTCAACCAGCGCGTCCTGGAGGAGGCGACGAACCCGAATCACCCCCTCCTGGAGAGGCTGCGCTTCCTGTCCATCTCGGCCAGCAACCTCGATGAGTTCTACATGGTGCGCGTGGCCGGCCTGAAAGGGCAGGTCGCCGCCGGCGTGAAGACGCCGAGTCCGGAGAACCTGACCCCGGCTCAGCAGCTCGCCGCCGTCAACCAGTGCATCATCGAGCTGATGGACAGCCAGCAGGGGATCTGGCGCACCATCCGCGAGGACCTGCGCGAGGCGGGCATCTCCGTGCTCGACGGGGACGAGCTGACGGAGGGGGAGAAGGACTGGCTGGAGGCCAAGTTCCTCGACGACATCTTCCCGCTCCTGACGCCGATCGCGGTCGATCCGGCCCACCCCTTCCCCTTCCTGCCGAACCTCGGCTTCTCGCTGGCCCTTCAGCTCCATGCGCCCGACAAGGGCAAGGACATCGACGCGCTGGTGCCGCTGCCGGCACAGCTCGACCGCTTCATCCGCCTGCCGGGCTCGGACATCCGCTTCATCCAGCTCGAACACACGGTCATGCTCTTCATCGACCGGCTGTTCCCTCCCTTCCAGGTGAAGGCGCACGGCGTGTTCCGCGTGCTGCGCGACAGCGAGATCGAGATCGAGGAAGAGGCCGAGGATCTGGTCCGCACCTTCGAAAGCGCGCTGAAGCGCCGCCGCCGGGGCAGCGTGATCCGGCTGGCCACCGATGCCGGCATGCCCGCCGACCTGCGCGAGTTCCTGCGCCACCAGCTCCATGTGTCGAACGACGACGTCTTCGTTCTGGACGGGCTGATCGGCCTGTCGGACACCCGCCACCTGATCGTGGACGAGCGGCCGGACCTCGTCTTCCGCCCCTTCAACGCCCGCTTCCCCGAGCGCATCCGCGACTTCGGTGGCGACTGCTTCGCGGCGATCCGGCACAAGGACATCGTCGTCCACCACCCCTATGAGAGCTTCGACGTGGTGGTGCAGTTCATCCGGCAGGCGGCGCAGGACCCGCAGGTCGCGGCCATCAAGCAGACGCTCTACCGCACCAGCAAGGACAGCCCCATCGTCGCCGCCCTGATTGAGGCGGCGGAGGCAGGCAAGTCGGTCACGGCCCTGATCGAGCTGAAGGCCCGCTTCGACGAGGAGGCGAACATCCGCTGGGCGCGCGACCTGGAGCGCGCCGGCGCGCAGGTCGTCTACGGCTTCGTGGACCTGAAGACCCACTCCAAGGTGTCGATGGTGGTGCGGCGCGAGAACAAGGCGCTGCGCTCCTACGTGCATTTCGGGACGGGCAACTATCACCCGATCACGGCGAAGATCTACACCGACCTGTCCTTCTTCACCTGCGACCCGGCGCTCTGCCACGACGCGGCGGCGATGTTCAACTACATGACCGGCTACGCGACTCCGAAGGTGCTGGAGAAGATCGCCATCGCGCCGATCACGCTGCGCAAACGGCTGGTGGAGCTGATCGACGCGGAGATCGCCCACGCCGAGGCGGGCCGGCCGGCTCAGATCTGGGTGAAGCTGAACTCACTCGTCGATTCGGAGATCATCGACAAGCTCTACGAGGCGTCGCGCAAAGGCGTCCAGATCGACATGGTGATCCGCGGCATCTGCTGCCTGCGGCCGGGCGTGAAGGGGCTGTCGGAGAACATCCGCGTGCACAGCCTCATCGGCCGCTTCCTGGAGCATGGCCGCGTCATCTGCTTCGGCAATGGCCACGGCCTGCCGAGCCCGCATGCCAAGCTGTACATCTCCTCGGCCGACTGGATGCCGCGCAACCTCGACCGCCGCATCGAGACCTTGGTTCCGATTGAAAACCCCACCGTCCACGAGCAGGTTCTCGACCAGATCATGGTGGCGAACTTCAAGGACGAGACCGGCACCTGGCTTCTCGGCCCTGACGGCACCTACCACCGGATCAAGGCGGGTCCGGACGCGTTCAGTGCACACAACTACTTCATGACCAACCCGAGTCTGTCGGGCCGGGGCAGCGCCTTGACGGCCAAGCGCACCCCGCCGAGGCTGAAGCTCCGGACCGTGTCCTGAGCAGGTTCCATCCAGGGGAGACGGCGCGTTCCATGGCAAACGATCAGGCATCCCCGGGCTGCGGCACGGACGAACGGGTGGCGGTCATCGACATCGGCTCGAACTCCATCCGCCTCGTCGTCTATGACGGGCTGAAGCGCGCGCCCATGCCGATCTTCAACGAGAAGCTCCTGTGCGGGCTGGCCCGCGGCGTGGAGAAGACGGGCCGTCTCAACCCCGAGGGGGTGGTCCAGGCGCTGGGTGCGCTGGAACGTTTCCGCGTCATGGCCGACAGCATGCGGGTCTGCCGGCTGGACGTGCTGGCGACGGCCGCCGTGCGCGATGCCGATGATGGAGCCGAGTTCGTCGAGGCGGTCGGGCGGCGGACGGGCCTCCAGGTCCAGGTGATCAGCGGCGAGCGGGAGGCCCAGCTTTCCGCCATGGGCGTGCTGTCCGGCACCCCGGGCGCGGACGGGCTGGTCGGCGACCTGGGCGGCGGCAGCCTGGAGCTGGTCGCGCTCGCCCGCGGCGAGATCGGCGAGCAGGTGACCACGCCGCTCGGGCCGCTGCGGCTGATGGAGACGGGGCTCCGCCAGGGCGACTTGGCGAAGTACGTCGACAAGCATTTCGAGCGGCTGGACTGGCTCGGCACGGCCAAGGGGCGGCCCTTCCACCCGGTGGGCGGAAGCTGGCGGGCGCTCGCCAAGCTGCACATGGAGCAGGTGAACCACCCCCTGCACATCATCCACGGCTACCGCATGCCGGCGTCGGAGGCCCGTGACTTCGCGGCGCTGATCGCCAGGCAGAGCAAGTCGTCGCTGGAGAAGCTGTCGGGCTCGCGCCGCCGGGGCGACACGCTTCCCTTCGCGGCGCTGGTGTTCGAGCGGCTGCTGCGCGCGGCCCAGCCCTCGCACGTGGTCTTCTCGGCCTACGGCCTGCGCGAGGGGCACCTGCTGTCGCTGCTGACCCCGGAGCAGCGGCTGAAGGACCCGCTGCTGTCCGCCGCGGACGACTGGACGACGCGCTTCGGGCGGCTGAGCGACCCCTCGCAGCTCTTCGCCTGGACGGCCGGCCTGTTCGCCGGGGAGGACGACGCGGCGCAAAGGCTGCGCCACGCGGCCTGCACGCTGACCGACGTCGGCTGGGTGGACCATCCCGACTACCGGGCGGAGCACGCCTTCCTGCGCATCCTGCGCTTCCCCTTCCCGGCGGTGGACCATCCGGAGCGCGCCTTCCTGGCGCTGACCGGCCACGCTCGCTACGCGGGCGTGCTCGATGGGGCGCTGACGTCGGGCGCGCGCTCGCTGCTCTCCGACGCGCAGGCGACGAAGGCGCTCGTGCTCGGTCTCGCCCTGCGGCTGGCGCACACGCTGACCGGCGGCGGTTCGGCTCTGCTGCAGCGGACCAGTTTGAGGGTGACCGGGGACAGCCTTCTGCTGACCCTGCCGGAGGACGGCAGCGTTCCCGGCGGCGAGGTGGTGCAGCGCCGCCTTGACTCCCTGGCGAAGGCGCTCAACCGCAAGGGCGAGATGCTCGTCGCGCGGCCCCAGGCGGCGGAATAAGGAAAATAAGGGCGGCGGCAGGGAAGGGACCCCGGAAAGCCCGGGTCCCTTCCGCTCCGTTCAGACCATCTTCGCGTGGGCGATGGCGTCGCGGACGCTGACGCCCTTGCGGATGATGTTGTCCACCGCGCGGCCCTGCACGAATTTGATGCCGGCCTTCTGCGCGTAGACGAGGCTCGACACGCTGTCGCAGCGCGCCAGGATGAACTTGCAGCGGTCCTGCTCGGCGATCCGGTCGAAGAAGTGCTTCTCGAAGGCCGGGTCCATCTCAAGCATGTCGGTGGACCAGAAGATCTTCGCATAATCGGCGTTCAGATATTCCAGGTCGAAGTTCGTGACCCAGAAGGGGTTCAGCCCGTCCACCGCGATCCCGTAGCGGCGGTCCTGGGCGAAGTCCACGACCTCGTTGAAGAGCGAGAGGTTCTCGATGAGGTCGCCCTTGGAGATTTCCAGCACGACCTGCCCGCGGAAGTCGATCGGCAGCCGCTCGTCGAATTTCACGAATCCCGTGGAAATGACCGTCGAGAGATTGATGTTGATGCCGATGCGCCGCCCGCGCATGAAGCTCATGCCGTGGTTGAGCGCGCGCAGCACCGACTGGTCCAGATTGGCCGTGAAGTAGTTGAACAGCCACTTGTTCGCGGTGATGTCGTAGTCCGGGCAGAGCCGCTCCTGCAGCAGCTTGATGGAGATGTAGAGTTCGTAATACTCCATCTCGTCCGTGGCGTCGGGCGTTAGGCTGGCGATCGCCTGGTTGAAGAGGAAGGGCGACAGGTCGAACATCTGCATCGAGCGTTCGAGCTTGCCCAGCTCCTCCAGCGTGATCGGCGGTTTGGTTTCCGTGACGCCACCACCGCTTTCGCCGGCCTGCAGATCCTCCATGAAACGGATGACGTTGATGAAGTTCAACGCCAGCTCCATGATGGAATAGAGCGAATATTCCTTGTACGGGTTCGGTCCCGTCAACGTCGTCTTGGACAGGAAGACCTGCTCCACCTTCTGGCAGATGTCGGTCACGCCGGTCAGCTTCAATCCCTTGTAGAGGATGATGACGTCGCCGTTGGAGATGTTGAAGGACTGAAGGAAGGAGGCCTTGGTCGCCAGCTCCTGGATGATGGTGCGCACGATCATCTGGCTGGAGGGATCACGGTCCTTCAGCAGCGACAGGTGCATGTGGATGAGCCGCATGCCCTGCAATTCGCTCTTCGCGGAGCGCAGCAGGTTCAGCAGCTTGTCGTTGTCGAATTCCGGACGGGCGTCCTTCGCGGCGGCGACGGCGGCCTGCTTCTCCGACGTGGACAGCCGGACGCGGTCCCGTCCCATCGGTGCTCTGCCGTCGAACCTGTTCATCGCCGAAATCTCCTGCCCTCTGCGGCGCCGCATGCGCCCGGTCCTTAGCTCCCCGCCCAGCAGCCCCCCTGAAGGAGCAAGCCGCCGCCCGATGTCCGCCAAACAGCCCTGGATGAACCCGTTGTATGGCCTCAACGAAAGCGGGAAGGCATGGACAGGCCTTCTGATTTTAGCACCAATCGTCCGCCCTAGGCATTAATGCGTCGTTAATAAAACGATTTTTCTTCGAATTGCGGCGAAATGTTGCAAGTGCGCGCCGTGCACGGACCTGCATGCACGGATCTCCATGCATGGGTTTGGGCGAAAAGCGCCCATGCGCGATGCATCTTGGCGGGGCTGGGCGCCTTTATTGCGCCACGGGGATGATCCGGACCCGCCGGTCCACGATCGAGAGGGCCAGACGTCCATGCTTCAGGGCCAGCGCGTCCTCGCCAAACAGCTCGCGGCGCCAGCCATGCATTGGCTGGACGTCGGCGGCATCGTCGGCCGCTATGGCTTCCAGGTCGCTGGAGGAGGCGACGAGCTTTGGCGCGACGTTGTTCTCCTCGCACTTCATCTTCAGCAGGACGCGCAGAAGCTCCACCGTCGGCTGAAGCCCGGCCGGCGGCTCCTCGCGTGGCTCCAGCGGCGGCAGCTCCGATTCCGGAATGTCGGTGGCGCGCTGCACGGCGGCCAATATGTCGGTGCCCTGCCGGCCCTCCGCGATGCTGCGGCCCAGACCGCGGGTGCGGGCGAGATCGTCCACCGTCGCCGGGGCGTTCGCCGCGATCTCCAGCAGCGCCTCGTCGCGCAGCACGCGGGAACGGGGCAGGTCGCGGCGCTGCGCCTCGCGCTCGCGCCAGGCCGCCAGTTCCTTCAGCACGGCGACGAAGCGCGGCTTGTTGGTCCGCACCTTCAACCGCATCCAGCTCGTCTCGGGATCGGCCTGGTAGGTGGAGGGCTGCGTCAGCACCGCCATCTCCTCCTCAAGCCAATGGGCGCGGCCCGTGCGGGCGAGGCGCCGCTTCAGCTTCTCGTAGGCGGGGCGCAGATGGATGACGTCGGCCAGCGCGTAGGTCAGCTGCCGCTCGGTCAATGGGCGGTGCGACCAGTCCGTGAAGCGGCTCGACTTGTCGATGCGCGCGCCGGCGAGCTTGGTCACCAGCGTCTCGTAGCTGACGCTCTCCCCAAAGCCGCAGACCATGGCGGCGACCTGAGTGTCGAACAGCGGGGCCGGAATCTTGCCCGACAGGTGGAGGAAGATCTCGACGTCCTGCCGCGCGGCGTGGAACACCTTCAGGATGCTCGGGTCCGCCATCAGCGCGTAGAGCGGCGCCAGGTCGATGCCCTCGGCCAGCGGGTCGATGGCGACCGCGCCGTCCGGCCCCCCGATCTGCACCAGGCAAAGTTGCGGCCAGTAGGTCTTCTCGCGGAGGAACTCGGTGTCGACCGTTATGTATTCGGTCCCCGCGAGCGAGCGGCAAAAGGAGTCCAGGGCGTCGGTGGTCGTGATCAGCGTCATGAACGTTTCATACACGAGCGCAAGCGCGCGCGAAAGTGCGCGCTTCGGCCATATTTTCACCGGGCCGGCCCTCGGATGGCTTCTTGACAATCCGGCGCCTTCGGTGTGGTGTGTCGCCCCGCCGTTTCGCGCTGAAATTCGACGTTTTTTAAGGTGTTTCGACCATGCACCCCTACCGCACGCACACTTGCGGTCAGCTCCGCGAGGAAAATGCCGGGCAGACCGTCCGCCTGTCGGGCTGGATCAACCGCAAGCGCGACCATGGACAGCTTCTGTTCATCGACCTGCGCGATCATTATGGCCTGACCCAGTGCGTGGTCGACACGTCGAACCCGGCCTTCAAGACCGCGGAGCGCCTCCGTCTGGAGTCGGTCATCACGGTGACCGGCAAGGTGGTGAAGCGCACGGACGATACCATCAACGACAAGATGCCGACCGGCCGCATCGAGCTGCAGATCGCCGAACTGACGGTGCAGGGCGAGGCCGATCAGATCCCGTTCCCGGTCAACCAGGACACGGACACGGGCGAGGACGTGCGCCTGCGCTACCGCTTCGTCGACCTGCGCCGCGAGCGCCTGCACGAGAACATCATTCTGCGTTCCAAGGTCATCGCCTCGGCGCGCCGCCGCATGATCGACCAGGGCTTCACCGAGTTCCAGACGCCGATCCTCACCGCCTCCTCGCCGGAGGGCGCGCGCGACTATCTGGTGCCGAGCCGCAACCATCCCGGCCGCTTCTACGCGCTGCCGCAGGCGCCGCAGCAGTTCAAGCAGCTGCTGATGGTCGCCGGCTTCGACCGCTACTTCCAGATCGCCCCCTGCTTCCGCGACGAGGACGCGCGCGCCGACCGCAGCCCGGGCGAGTTCTACCAGCTCGATTTCGAGATGTCCTACGTCACGCAGGACGACGTCTTCGCGGCGATCGAGCCGGTGCTGGGCGGCCTGTTCGACGAGTTCGGCGGCTTCCGCCGCGAGACCCCGCCCGCGGTGGACAAGCCGCCCTTCCGGCGCATCACCTTCGCCGAGTCGATGCTGAAATACGGCAACGACAAGCCGGACCTGCGCAACCCACTGGTCATCACCGACGTGACCGAAGTCTTCAAGCGCGACGACGTGGAGTTCCGCGCCTTCCGCCAGGTGGTGGACAAGGGCGGTGTCGTGCGCGCGATCCGCGCCCCGAACGTCGCCGACCGGCCGCGCAGCTTCTTCGACAAGCTGAACGACTGGGCGCGCGGACTGGGCGCGCCGGGCCTCGGCTACATCCTGTTCGAGGCCGCCGGCGGCAAGGGCCCGATCGCCAAGTTCGTGCCGGAGGCCGCCCAGGCCGAGCTGCGCAAGCTCGCCGGGCTGGAGGACGGCGATGCCGTCTTCTTCGTCTGCGACCAGCCGGCCGCCGCCGCCAAGCTGGCCGGCTTCGCCCGCACCCGCATCGGCGAGGAGCTGGACCTCATCGAGAAGAACGCCTTCCGCTTCTGCTGGATCGTGGACTTCCCGATGTACGAGATGGACGAGGAGACTGGGAAGGTCATCTTCTCCCACAACCCCTTCTCGATGCCGCAGGGCGGTCTGGAAGCGCTCCAGACCATGAACCCGCTCGACATCAAGGCCTACCAGTACGACATCGTCTGCAACGGCATCGAGCTGTCCTCGGGCGCCATCCGGAACCATCTGCCGGAAGTCATGTACAAGGCCTTCGAGATCGCCGGCTATGGCGCGGAGGAGCTGGAAGCCCGCTTCGGCGGCATGCTCAGCGCCTTCAAGCTCGGCGCCCCGCCGCACGGCGGCTCCGCACCGGGCATCGACCGCATCGTCATGCTGCTGGCCGACGAGCCGAACATCCGCGAGGTCATCGCCTTCCCGCTGAACCAGCGCGCGGAGGATCTCCTGATGCAGGCGCCGGCCCCGGTCGATGCCAGCCGGCTGAAGGAACTTCACCTGAAGCTCGACCTGCCCAAGCCGAAGGCCCCCGCCGCTCCGGCGGACGGTCCGAAGGCGGCCCAGTAAGCCGGGGCAGTAAGCTGACCGAACGAGAAAGCCCCCGCCGTCACCGGCGGGGGCTTTCTCTTTGCGGCGTGACCGGCCGCGGGAGGGTCGCTTCCCGTCCCGAAAGGGGGAGGGAAGGCCGCCCTCAGACCGCCGCGCCCTGCGCCTCGATGCGGCGGTAGTGGCTCGAATCCGCCAGGATCAGGCAGCTCAGCGTTTTCGCGTCGCCCTCGTCCTCGGTGCTGACGAGTTCCGCATGCAGGATGCCGTAAAGCGTGCGGGTGGACCTGACGCGCCAAGTCCGGCCGTTCGGCGACCCCACGGACTGGAAGACCTGACCGATCTCGACTCTCTTCTTGCTCATGGCCCAGCCTTTCGCGGCGGATGATGTTCCGCGCGGCTACTCCGGGCGCCGCGCAACTTGTTCGCAGCTTGCCCGATCTTCATCAACAGAGCGTGAATTTCCTGGCAGGGATAGCCCGCAGGAACCGCCGCCGTCAGCAGCCGGTGCGCGGCAGTGGCTCCAGGCTTTCCAGCACACCCTTCACGGCGAAGTCGCCATAGTCGATCTGCATGGATTCAGCGATGCCGTTGCGCAGCAGGTGGAGCCCCATCTCATATTCCGGCTGGGCGGAATCGCTGTCGCTCGGGAAGAAGGCCATGCGCACGGGCAGGCTGGTCTGCCCGTCGAGCTTCAGGGCGTTGCCGGCCTTGTCGCGGGTCGTCTGGTTGGGCTGCGCCGGCTTGCCGATCACGGCGCTCACTTCGGTGACGCCCTCGTCCTCGGCGCCGTCGAAGATGGTGCGGGTGAAGAAATTCTCTCCTTCCTGCGCCTTGTCCAGGATGGCCAGCGTGTGAGCGGACGGGAACATGGTGCCGGCGGGAAGAGGGATCTGCTTGGCCTCCGGCTTGGTGAAGGCGGCCTTGCCGGTTCCGTCCTTGGACAGCTGGGCGGTGCCGCTCACCTCCTCGTCCCCTTCGCCGTTCATCGTCTTGCGGACGTTGAAGCGGTAGCGCGACCCGTCCTTCGCCTCCCACGTCACGTAATGGGTGGTCATGTTCATCTCTTCGCCTTCGGCATAGGCGAAGCGGAGTTGGAACCGCTGCTCGGTCGTCCAGCCGTCGCAGGCGTCGTCCCATTCGAAGCTCATTTGGCCGCTGACGTTGGACACGTTGGAGCCGTTGCGCGCCGACATCAGGGACATGGCGTAGACCGCGCGGTGCGGCTGGATGCCGCCGGCAGCCGGTCCGGCCGCCAGCGCGGGCGAGGGGACCGCGGGTGCCATGGCGGTGGTCAGCAGCGTGCCGATGGCCAGGGAGGCGGCGAGGCGGGCGGCGGATCGGCGGTTCGGCAGGGCCACGGGTTCGACATCCACGGATGATTGAAGTCTCGCTTTGGATTATGGGTGTTTCACCGGCCGTTCGGAAGACCCCCGGCGCCTTTTCCTGTATCCATCCAGGCAACCCTGATCCCCGCCATCGACTTGCGAAGGACCTCACCCATGCCCGACCAGAGCGGCGCCCGTCGCCCCGTCCTGCTGATCACCCGCCGCCTGCCCGAGGATGTGGAGGCCCGCGCGGCGGGTGGATACGACGTCCGCCAGGACCCGTCCGACGAAGCATTGGCCGGTGCCGCGATCGCCGCGCGGGCCGAGGGCGCCGACGCGATCCTGTGCGTGGCGGGCGACCGGATGGGTGCCGAGACGATCGCCGCCCTGCCGGATTCCGTCCGCATCATCGCGACCTTCTCCGTCGGCACCGACCACATCGACGTGCAGGCGGCGAAGGCGCGTGGCATCCTGGTGACCAACACGCCCGACGTGCTGACCGACGCCACCGCGGACATAGCGCTCCTGCTCATGCTCGGTGCGGCCCGCCGCGCGTCGGAGGGCGAGCGGATGATCCGCGACGGCGCCTGGACCGGCTGGAAGCCGACCCAGCTCCTGGGGACGCATCTCGGGGGCAAGCGCCTGGGCATCGTCGGCATGGGCCGGATCGGCCGCGCGGTGGCCCAGCGCGCCCGCGCCTTCGGCATGGCGATCCACTACAGCAACCGCCGTCGCCTGCCGGCCGAATTCGAATCGGGCGCGGTCTTCCACGCCGATCCGGAAGCGATGCTGGAGGTGTGCGATGTGCTGTCGCTCCATTTCCCGGCATCGCCCGACACGCACCACTGGCTGAACGCGGAGCGCATCGGGAAGCTGCCGCCGGGCGCCATCGTGGTCAACACGGCGCGGGGCAGCGTGATCGACGACGAGGCGGTGATCGCAGCACTCAAGTCGGGGCGGCTGCGGGCAGCCGGGCTCGACGTGTTCGAGAACGAACCCAAATTGCATCCCGGTTACCGCACCCTCCCCAACTGCTTCCTGCTGCCCCATCTCGGCAGCGCCACCATCGAAACCCGCAACGCCATGGGGTTCCGGGCACTGGACAACCTCGACGCCTTCTTCGCAGGCGCCGCTCCTCCCGACCAAGTGGCCTGAGCCGGCGGCCGCCTTCCGTCCCGCCCGGCTCCGTTCCGACCCGCCCGTCCTGGTCATATTTTCCGGCCTGGGCGGCCGGCGGGGAAAAACCTGCCGGGCAGGGACTGCGGCACCAGTCGGGCCGTCCAAGAAAAATAGAGCAAAATCAGGGAGGTGATCGTTGGCATGGCCGTTGCTCGGTGGTGGGTGAAGCGTTCCGCCGAGCAAGAGGAGCCGATCCATGAGCGCCAGCGCAGCCGTCCGGGTGTCGAAGAAGTCCGCCGTCGCCAAGGCCGCCCGTTCCGCGTCCTGGCCGGGCTTCCCCTATCCTGGCGTCTCCGCGTCGGCCGACACCCTGGCCGCGCGGCCTCTGGACGACGCGCTTGCCATGCTGGCCGAGGCGCGGGAGATGATCGCCCTGCAGCAGGAGCGCATCGCCTATCTCGAAAGCCTCAGCATGACGGACGAGCTGACCGGTCTGCTGAACCGCCGCGGCTTCGCGAGCCATTTCCGGCGCGAGCTGGCGGCGGCCCGGCGCAACGATGCCGCCGGCGGGGTCCTGATGCTGGTCGATCTCGACGGCTTCAAGGCCATCAACGACACCCACGGCCATCTGGCCGGCGACGCCTATCTGCGGAAGGTCGCCCGGCTGTTGGCCGGCAGCGTCCGCGCGGCGGACGTGGTGGCCCGGCTGGGCGGGGACGAGTTCGCGGTTCTGCTGACCAACACCGACCCGGACACCGGCGCCGCCCGCGCGCGCCAGATCGCGGATGCCGCCCGCGATGCCCGCGCCGCCTGGAACGGGGTGGAACTGCCCATCCGCTTCTCCCTCGGCATCCAGCCCTATGGCGCCGAGGACCAGGAGGAGGAGGTGCTGCGCCTCGCCGACATCGGCATGTACGCAGACAAGCGGGAGCGCCGGGCCATGCGCCGCGCGGCCTGACCGCCGGGCAGGCGCGAGAGGCAACCGGGAGCTTGGCATTTCATGGGGAACCCCCTTTCGGTAATAAGAAATTAACCCTCCGCATCTATGAAGAAAGGATAGGTATCTCCCCCAATGCGCGTAGCTGAGGCGGGAGTTGATACCGTCCCGGCAGGACGGCCAGTCTAAGGAGGGGTTCCATTGTCTGCCCACGCGGATAGCCTGCCCATGGTGGCGGCGGAAGACAGGCCGGGGAAGCGTGTCCTCATCGTCGAGGACAACGAGTTGAACATGAAGCTTTTTCAGGACCTTCTGGAAGCGCATGGTTACGAGACGATCCAGACGGCCAATGGTCTGGACGCCCTGTCACTGGCGCGGCAGCACCGGCCGAACCTCATCCTCATGGACATCCAGCTTCCGGAGGTGTCCGGGCTGGAGGTCACGCGGCGGTTGAAGGAAGACGCGGAGCTGCGGTCGATCCCGGTGATCGCCGTCACGGCCTTCGCGATGAGGGGCGACGAGGAAAAGATCCGCGAGGGCGGCTGCGAGGAGTACATCGCGAAGCCCATCTCGGTTTTGAAGTTTTTAGAAACCGTTCAGAAGTTTGTGGCCTGATAGCGCCCTAACAAAACCGGATCTTTTCATGTCAGCACGTGTTCTGGTCGTCGATGATGTTCTGCCGAACGTCAAGCTTCTCGCAGCGAAGCTGACGCGCGAATATTTCGACGTCATCACGGCCTACAACGGTCCCGAAGCGCTCGAGCAGATCCGCAGGGAGGCTCCGGACATCGTGCTTCTCGACGTGATGATGCCGGGCATGGACGGTTTCGAGGTGTGCGAGAAGATTCGGTCCGACCCGGCGACCATGCACATCCCCGTGGTCATGGTCACAGCCCTGTCGGACGTCGCCGACCGGGTCCGCGGGCTGGAGGCGGGTGCGGACGATTTCCTCACCAAGCCGGTGAACGACATCGCGCTGTTCGCGCGCGTCCGCTCGCTGGTCCGGCTGAAGATGATGATGGACGAATGGCGGCTGCGCGAGAGCACGTCCGGCCATTTCGGCGTCATCGAGCGGGCCGGCACCCTGCAGAGCGAATCGCATGAGCGAGGCCGTGTGCTGGTGCTCGAGGATTCGGCGCTCGACGTGGAAAAGATCACGGAAACGCTCCAGCGCGACCGGGCGGAGATCGTGGCGACCGACGTCAGCGCCAAGGCGATGGAGCAGGCGCTCGCTGGCGACTTCGACCTCGTCGTCATCAGCCTTACCCTGTTGAACGAGGATGGGCTGCGCCTGTGCTCGCAGCTCCGGTCGCAGGACCGCACGCGGCAGGTTCCCATCCTGCTGGTGGCGGACGAGGGTGACCTGACCCGCGTGGCCAAGGGGCTCGAACTCGGCGCCAACGACTATGTGATCAAGCCGCTCGACCGCAACGAGCTGCTCGCCCGGGCGCGCACCCAACTCCGCCGCAAGCGCTACCAGGAGCGGCTGCGCTCCAATTACGAGCAGAGCCTGTCGATGGCTCTCACCGACAGCCTCACCGGCGTGTTCAACCGGCGCTACGTGAACGCGCATCTGCCGCGGCTGCTGGAGCGAGCCATCGAGAGCAACAAGCCCGTGTCGCTGCTGATGTTCGACATCGACCACTTCAAGGTCGTGAACGACACCTACGGCCACGGCATCGGCGACGAGGTGCTGCGCGAGGTGACCGCGCGCGCCAGCCGCCACCTGCGCACCTTCGACCTCGTCGCGCGGCTGGGCGGGGAGGAGTTCATCGTCATCCTCCCGGACAGCGACGGTGAAGCGGCCCTGCTCGTGGCGGAACGCCTTCGCGACCGCATCGCCGGTTCCCCCTTCGAAATCTCGGCTGAGGTCGGCAGCATCCCGGTGACCGTCTCCGTCGGGATCGCGGTCGGCGGGCGGGCCGGCGACACCGCCGAAAGCCTCGTCCGCCGCGCTGACGAGGCTCTTTACGAAGCCAAGCGCTCGGGCCGCAACTGCATCATGTCAGAGGCGGCTCAAGCCGCGGCGCCGGCGCGCTGAGAAGCGCCGGTCAGCCGCGCTAGACAGCCAGCCGCCTTGTGCCAGAAGCGGCCGGAAGCCTCAATGCGTCAGGAGCTTCAGCCCGGCAATCCCGGCGATGATCATCGCCATGCAGCCGATCCGCAGCGCGTCGGCCGCTTCCCCATACAGCAGGATGCCCGTCAGGGCCGTGCCGACGATCCCGATTCCGCTCCACACCGCGTAGGCGGTGCCGATCGGCAGGGTCTTGAGGGAAAGGCCGAGCAGCAGGACGCTCGCCAGCATGGCGGTGACCGTCACAGCCGTCGGAGCGAGCTTCGAGAATCCGTCGGTGTGCTTCAAGCCGATCGCCCAGACGATTTCGAGAAGTCCGGCGATGAAAAGATAGACCCAGGCCATGGTGCCACATCCCGGCAAAAGGCAGGGTCGTCCCCGCCGATCCCCCGTGGCTGGGCGAGGTCGTCCTCGCGGGTGGGCTGGCTTTCTTATGTGAGAGGCGCGGCGTCCGGGTCAAGCGTCCGCGTCCGTACGGATTATCGCCGGAACGGGGTGGTGCCGGACAGGGCTTCCGCGATCCTGGCAAGCGAACGCCCTACGAGGGCGGCTTCTTCGGGCGAAAGCGGGGCGTCGCCGGCGGGGGTGGAGCCGCAGCGAGCGACGGCGCTGCCCACCGGGGCTCCGTCCGCCTCCATCCCGCCCGGCTCCGCCGAACTTTCCCGGCGGCAGACCGATGCCGCTTCCTCGACGAGCGGCAGCGGCAGAAGCGCCGACAGGCGCGCCGCGAGCGAAGGCTCTCCGCGCGCGTGCAGGCCGGCGGCGGCGTAGAGCGCCACCGCTTCCAGTGCGACCGTTCCGGATTCCAGGGCGCGCGCGAGTTCGGCCTGCAAGACGTCGGGCGCCAGCGTGCCGGCGTTGCGCCGGAAGGCGCGGAGCGCCGGCGCATGTTCCAGGACGGCGGCGATGTCCTGGAGGTCCGCGGCCTCGAAGGCGCGCGCCACCGGAACGAGCCGCGCGGTCAGGCCGGCGCGCTCCGCGTTCACCACGCTGAGAAAAGCCGCCAGACGCGCGGGCGAACGCCGCATCGCCTGGAGTTCGGCCAGGCTCGCGCGGCGCAGCGTTTCCGCCCAAGCCAGCGCTTCCTCCGAGACGAGCACCCGGTCCAGCGGCATGTGCCGGGCCATGGCCGCTGCGCGGTACTGGATGTCGGCCACGGTCGCCATCATGGCACGGGAGAGCGCCAACCAGCAGGCCGAGACGTCGAGCACGTGGACGCAGCCGGGCAGGCGGCGGGAAGCGGCGAGAGGCCGGAGGTCGCGCTGGATCACCGGCTCGAACCAGTCCGTCCAGAGCCGCCGCGCATGCTCCTGACGGCGGCCGGCCAGCAGGTCGAGGAGCATGCCCGTCACCGGAGCCACGGCGGAGCCCGCGGGCTCCGCGTCCGGATCGGGGTCGCCTGCGGCGATCCGGTCGAACAGCCGCATCTGCAACTGGCGGTCGAGGCGGAGCAGAAGCCGGCGGACCGGTTCGTACTGTCCCGTCATCATGTCGCTCCGCTGCATTCCGCCGCCCTCCCGCGCCCGTCGATTCGAGCCTCTTGCCTGAGAGTCCAATCTATGCGACCGGAGCCGCGCTGGACACGCAACAATCGCAAGGAATGGTGGCAACATGCGCCGCGCCGCGCGAGGTTTCCGACAGTTCGCAATAAATTGTGTCATCTGCGGGGTGTCTCCAAGAATCGGCTTCCCAAAGCCGCGCGAGGCGGTATTCCTTGGTTGCATTGGTCTGCGCGCGAGAGGCCGTCGAGAAGGGACCGTTGGAGAACGCAATGAGGATGGACGACGATCTGCTGTTCCGGCCGGACGCCGAGGAGGAACAGTCGGCCGCCGAAGGGCAGGCGGAGCCCTGGACCATCCTGGTGGTGGACGACGACCCGCAGGTGCACGCGATGACCGCCGTGCTGCTGCGCGACTTCGAGTTCGACGGGCGCCGCTTCGAGATCGTGAGCGCGCTGTCCGCGGCGGAGGCGCAATCCGTCCTTGCCGGCCGCCCAGAGATCCCCGTCGCCCTGCTCGACGTCGTCATGGAAACGGACGACGCGGGCCTGCGGCTTGTCCGCCACATCCGCGACGTGATGGGCAACACCCGCATGCGCATCATCTTGCGCACCGGCCAGCCGGGCCAGGCGCCGGAGCGGGACGTGGTCGTCGCCTACGACATCAACGATTACAAGAGCAAGAGCGAGCTGACCGCGCAGCGCCTCTTCACCGCCCTGGTCAGCGCACTGCGGGCATGGCGCGACATCGTCACCATTGAGCGGCACCGGCAGGCGCTGGAGCGCATCCTGTCCGTCTCCTCGGCCCTCTTCGAGAAGCGGTCCATGCGCGGGCTGGTCGAGGGGCTGGTGAACCAGCTCGGCCGGGTCGTCGATCACGGGCTGGCGCAGCCTTGCGCCGGCTCGACCGTCGCCTGCCGCGAGGTGGTGTCGGGCGACGGGGTGAGGCGCATCAGCATCGTCGCCGCCACCGGCCGCCATTCGCCCCTCGCCGGGCTGCCCGCCACCGAGGCCTTGCCGGCATCCCTGGCGGCGGACGTCGCACTGGCTTTCGAAAGCCAGGAAAGCGCCTATTCGGGCGACCGCTGCGTGCTGGTCTTCCGAACGCGTGAGCATGGGGTGACGGTCTTCCTGCTGGAACGGCCGGAACCCTACAGCGCGGACGACCACCGGCTGCTGGAGCTGTTCTGCAACCGCATCGCCATCGGCTTCGACAATGTCTGCCTTTACGAGGACCTGATCGCGCTGAACCAGTCCCTGGAGCAGCGCGTCGGCGACCGGACGGCGGAGCTGGCGGCCAACCAGGTGGCCCTCGTCGCGGCGAAGGAGCGGGTGGAGCGCGCGCTCGAGCGCGAACTGGCGGCGGGCGACAACCAGCGCCAGTTCCTCGCCATGGTCTCGCACGAATTCCGCACGCCTCTGGCCATCATCGACAGCGCCGCCCAGATGCTGGGCTTCCGGGCGGAGCGGATCGACCCGGATATGCTGGAACGGCTCTCCGTCATCCGCACCAGCGTGCAGCGGCTGACCGGCCTGATCGAGGCGCACCTGACGGACGAGCGGCTGCAATCCGGCACGCTGGTGCTGGAACGCCGCCAGGTGGATCTGCCGGCGCTGCTGCGCGACGTCGTCCGCCCCTTCCAGGTGACCCATCCCGGCAACCGGTTCGAGCTGGAACTGGACGGTCTGCCGTCCCATCTCTCCGGCGACGCCAACCTGCTCGGGCTGGTCTTCTCAAACCTCGTCAACAACGCTGTCAAATACGCGGGCGCCTCCCCTTCGGTGACGATCCGCGGAGGCAAGGATGGGCCGATGGCGGTCGTCGAGGTCGTTGACAACGGCTGCGGCATCGCCGAGAACGAGATCCCGCGGCTGTTCGACCGCTTCTTCCGGGGGGCGGGCTCCGTCGGCGTGCCCGGCACGGGCATCGGCCTGCACACGGTCCAGCAGGTCGTCCAACTCCACGGAGGGGCCATCGACGTGGACAGCGAGCCGGGCGCCGGCTCCACCTTCCGCGTCGTCCTGCCGGTGCGCGGCGCCACGGCATGAGACGGAGCCAGAGTTCAGCTCGGTACCCGGCCGCACGGGACGGTGGCCGCCGCATGCGGATGATGAGATAGTCTCCACCCCTTCCTCGATACGCCTCAACGGATCTGCACGGATTCCAGCAATGCTCGCCCATCAATACTCGATCATCAAACGGGACCTCGACGCCAAGGGTATCGTCTTCTCGTTCAGCGGGTATCTGTCCGAAGGCATCCTCTATTCCCTCGGCGAGGCCCTGCGCGAGAAGATGACGCTGGAGGAGACGGACGGGCCGACCATCCGGCGCGTCTTTTCCGTCTTCGTCGAGCAGATGCAGAACATCATCCGCTATTCGGCCGAGAAGCTGACCGGTGGCGAGCAGCGCGCCGTCGAGCTGAGCGCCGGCATGGTGACCATCGGCATGGAGCAGGGGAAGGTCTTCATCGTCTGCGGCAACATCGTGCTCAACTGCGACGTGCCGCGTCTGAGGGAGCGGCTGGATTTTCTCAAGGGGCTCGACAAGGACGCCATCAAGACATACTACCGCGAGCAGCTGCGCGAAGCCCCGGAGGAGGGGAGCCGGGGCGCCACGATCGGCCTGATCGAGATCGCGCGCCGGGCGAGCGAGCCCATCGAGTACGACTTCGCGCCCTCCGAGGACGGGAAGACCTTTTTCTGCCTGAAGGTTAGAATCTGAGCGCGATCATGGATTCCCTGAACATTGCCGCGACCGGCCGGACGCCGGACGTCCATTTCGATTTCGCTTCGGGCGTCCTGCGCATGCGCGGCGAGTCCTACCCGGACGATGTGGCCACCTTCTTCGGCCCGATCTTCTCGGCGCTGCGCGCCTATCTGGCCGAGCCGGACAAGACGCCGATCCGCTTCGACATGGAACTGGTCTATTTCAACAGCTCCAGTGCCAAGGCCCTGATGAACATCTTCCAGATGCTGGAGACGGTCGCGGAGGGCGGGCGCGACGTCGCCATCGACTGGTACTACGAGCCGGACGATGACTCCATGATGGAGCTGGGCGAGGATTTCTCCGAGGACCTTAAAGCCGTCGCCTTCACGATGAAGGCACGCCCCGCGCACAAGACCTCGCCAGGCTGAGCGCATGGATTTCACGCTGTTCGACGCCGAGGAGCAGGCGATCCGTCAGGCCCGCCTGCTCGCGGAGAAGCTGGCCTCGGCGGCGCCGGAATGCAGCGCCGAGTTCGAGGCGCTCGTCGACAGCTTCAAGCGCAGCTACCGCGAGCAGCGCCGCCTCGTCCGCGTCAGCGACCGTCTCCAGGCACAGGTCGGCGCGGCCAACCAGGAGCTGGAGCGCCGCCGTCAGGAGGCTGAGACGGCGCTGGAAAGGCTGCGCGAGGCGCAGGAGATGATCGTCCAGGCCGAGAAGCTCGCCTCGCTCGGCGCGCTCGTCGCCGGCGTCGCCCACGAGATCAACACGCCGGTCGGCATCGCCGTCTCCTGCGCCTCTCATCTCTCCGATGCCACCGCCGAGCTGAAGGGGAAGGTCGAGGCAGGCGCGCTCGGTCGGGCGGACTTCAACCGCTATCTGGCCACGGCGGCGGACACCACGGCGCTGATCCTCTCCAACGCCGGGCGCGCGGCCGAGCTGATCAACAGCTTCAAGCAGATCGCCGTGGATCGCGCCAGTGCCGAGCGCCGGCGCTTTCCGCTGCGCTCCACGATCCAGGAAACCCTGACCAGCCTCCAGCCGAAGCTGCGCCCTGGCCACCACACGGTCGAGGTGACCTGCCCGGCCGATCTGGAGGTGGACGGCTATCCCGGAGCCGTCTCGCAGATCCTGACCAACCTCGTGATCAATTCCCTGACCCACGCCTTCGCGGAGGGGCAGGCGGGAACCATGTCCATCGCCGCCTCCAGACCCGATCCCGACACGGTGCAGCTCGTCTACCGCGACGACGGGCGGGGAATCCCGCCGGACCACCTGACGCAGATCTTCGAACCCTTCTTCACCACCCGGCGCGGGCAGGGGGGAAGCGGTCTCGGCCTGCACATCGTGCACAACCTGGTGGCCGGCCCACTGAAGGGGACCATCACCGTCGAGAGCCTGGCGGGCAGCGGCACCACCTTCACCGTGACCTTCCCACGCCGCGCGCCCGACGCCTGAGGGCTGCCGGCTCCGCCGTGCCTCATCAGCCGGGCATCAACCCTGGGCGGGAACCATCGGGCTCATCGGCTTTGCATGGCGCATCACGACCAGCGTCTTGAAGGAACGCACGCTCTCCTCCCCCAGAAGGACGCGCCGGGTCAGCTCGTCGTAGCTTTCCATGTCGCGGGCGACCATGCGCAGCGCGACGTCGTGATCGCCGGTCACGTACCAGGCCTCGACGACCTCGGGGACGGCGGCGAGTTTGCGCATCAGCTGGTCGAGCGTGTGGGCGCGTTCGCGCTCCAAGGTGACCAGCACGATCATCATCAACGGCCAGCCCATGGTGCGCGGCCGTACGACCGCCACCTCCCGCTCGATCGCGCCCGTCTCGCGCAGCCGCCGCACGCGCCGGTAACAGGCGGGAGCTGACAGCCCGACCCGCTCGGCAAGCTCCGGAAAGGGCATGCGCGCGTCCCCCTGGAGCTGCTCCAGTATCTTCAGGTCCAGGGCGTCGAGGTCGGTCTTCTGCATCGTCGTTCTCCAGGGCGATAAATTTTATCGTTTTCCCGCCCAAATCGACACCCTTCGACGGTGCCCACCGCTAATCTCCGGCGCGAGCGGTTCGCCGGTCCCGGCGCGAACGGCAACGGATTCGAGAGTCCCTTCCATGAAACCGAACGCGTTCCTGGCCAGCCGTATGGCGGCGGCCTTCCCGATGCTCGTCCCCGTCGGCGCGTTGCTGCTGGCGATGCTGTCGATCACCTCGGGCGTCTCGGTCGCGAAGACCCTGTTTCCGGTCGTCGGCGCGGAGGGCACCACCGCCCTGCGCCTGTCGCTCGCGGCGCTCATGCTGGCCCTGGTCTTCCGGCCCTGGCGCGCGCGGCTGTCCAGGCGCAACGCGCTGCCCCTGCTGCTCTATGGCGGCTCGCTGGGTGCCATGAATCTGCTGTTCTACATGGCGCTGGAAACGGTGCCGCTGGGCGTCACCATCGCCCTGGAATTCTCCGGGCCGCTCGCGGTCGCCGTGTTCGCCTCGCGGCGCCGGATCGACCTGCTCTGGGTCGCATTGGCCGCCGCCGGGCTGCTCCTGCTTCTTCCGCTCGGCTCCTCGGTCGGTGCGCTCGATTGGCGCGGCGTCTGTTTCGCGCTGGGCGCCGGGGTCTTCTGGGCCTTGTACATCCTGGCCGGGCAGCGCGCCGGGGCGGAGCACGGCGCGCAGGCCGCCGCACTGGGAATGATCATCGGCGGGCTTCTGGTGACCCCGGTCGGGATCGCCCATGCCGGATCAGCGCTGCTCGAACCGGCGGTTCTGCTCGCGGGCGCCGTCGTCGCCCTGCTGTCGGGCGCTCTGCCCTATGCGCTGGAGATGGTCGCCCTGCGCCGGCTGCCCACCCAGACCTTCGGCACGCTCACCAGCGCCGAGCCGGCCATCGGCGCGATGGTCGGGCTGGCGCTGCTGGGCGAGTTGCTCTCGCCCGTTCAGTGGCTGGCCATCGGGATGATCGTACTCGCCTCGGTCGGCACGACCCTGTCCGCGAGTCCGAACCTGCGGGGCTGACGGCGTCCCTCAGGGTTTCAGAGCACCCGGACCTGCGCCGAGAAGACGTAGCCGACTCCGTGAACCGACTTCAGCGGCGCGGTGCCGCCGATGGCGGCCTCGATCTTGTGGCGGAGGCGGCCGACGACCGTGTCGATGGAGCGGTCCTCGGGGTTCCAGCGGCGGCTGTAGAGGGCCATGGAGATCTGGTCGCGGGTGGCCGGCTGGCGGGCCTGCGCGGCGAGCAGGGAGGCCAGCTTCATTTCCATGCTGGTCAGGCTGATGCGCACGCCTGCGGGGCTGGTCAGCGACCATTCCGTCGCGTCCAGCGCCCAGCGCCCCTCTTCGCCGGCCTCCTCGGCGGGAGCGGACGGGGCCGCCTGCGCCGGCTTGGCTTCCGAGGATTCCAGGCGGCGCAGCAGCGCCTTGACCTGGGCTTCCAGCTCGCGCATCTCGACGGGTTTCACCAGATAGGCGTCGGCGCCGATCTCCAGCCCGACGACCCGGTCCACGGTCGAGCCGCGCGCGGTCACCATGATGACGCCGAGGTCACGGTTCTCGCGCAGGCGGGACGCGATCTTGAAGCCGTCCTCGCCGGGCAGGTTGACGTCCAGGATCACCAGCGAGACCGGCTTGACCGCGGCATGCTCGTCGAGCTCCTGGCCATTGCGCGCGCCAAGGGCGTCGAATCCGCAGCTTCGCAGATATTCCACCATGTCGCGCCGTAACGAGGTCTCGTCTTCGACCACGACGATCACCGGTGCCACCATGCCTGCCCAACCCCGTGCGCTGACGCTGCCTCAACCCCTGGCCGGAACATACCCTAGGATGTGGCTCAACCAAAGGAGCTAATCTTGCCGGGGTTATGCCGGAACGTCCAGAGACCCCGTTCGGCCTGTCACGTTTCGATGCAAAATTCCGCAATTTGGAGCGCCACCTTTGCGGGCAGCCTCCGCATCATGAGCGAACTGTATAACAAATTTGGCTAAAATGCTCAAAGGTTCCGTCGAGTACGCGCCATCGACCTTCGAGGAGCGGGGCGCCGCCGTGGCGTTCACGACCCCGCTGCTGTCGCAGACCCGGGTTCGCCGGGGGGAGCGTTCGCGGCTGGAAGTGTTGATCCCGAGCCTTTCGGAAGGGCTGGGGATCTATGTCGTCGCCTGGAAGGCCGTGCCGGAGATGGTCGGCATGACCATGCACGACCGCTACCTGCACGAGTTGATCGTGAAGCAGGAGGAATGCTCCCCGCAGGAGATCCGCAGCGCCACCCTGCGCGCGGCGCGGCGCGGGCTGGCCGGGCCGGAGGCGGTGAAGGCCGCCCGACAGGCGCTGGAGGAAGAGGAGGAGCAGCGGACCCTCACCAACTATCTGCTGCTCATGTCGGTCCTGAAAGCGGTGGGGCTGGAATCGGCGGACGTGCTGAAGGCGGGGCTCGACACCGACGAGGGCCAGCGCCTGACCCGGCAGCTCATGGCGCGCGCCGCCGCCGCGCTGCGCATGGAACCCAATCTCCTCTACGCCCGTCTGGCGCAGATCGCCGACACGGTGGCACCGGTCGGGCTGGCCCAATCGCCCAAGCCCGGCCGGCTGCTGCGTGGCCTGATGGAGCTGAAGGGCTTCAAGTCCTCCATCGAGGATTGGTCGAACGAGGCCATGAGCGAAGCGGCGCCGGTCGCCGCCTTCTGCGCGGAGGTGGCGCAGCACACCGTCGCCATTGGGGATGCCGTGCTGGGGAACCTTCACCGCCGTGTCGCGGCCATCGGCCAGATCCTGCGCGACTGGGACGCGGAAATGGCGGAGATCCGCCGTCTCGCCGCGCGGATCGCCTGGCTGCTCGACGGCTGGGACCACATAGCCAAGGCCTGGGAGATGGCCATGGAGCGGGATGACCGCCACGCCCAGTCCATGGTGGTGAACGAGCTGTTCCGCATCATTCCGCTGGTTCCCCGCCTCGAATCGGACCGCGACCTCAGCGGCGAGGCGGAGCGGGTCGCTGCCGTCCACCGCCGCTCCGTCCGCGCCTTCGAGGACTGGCGGACGGGCCGCATGGACGTGGACGCGATCCGGCGCATCGAGATGCTGAAGGCGAAGGCCGCATGACCCGGCCGGACCCTCCGGCCGGCGCCACGCCCACTCCTGCGGCATCGCCTGACGTGCTGCCGGTGCTTCGCGAGCGCCTGCTCGACATTCCCGAGGCGAAGTTCGTCGAGGTGGTCCGCCTGCTGGAGCATGTCCGGGATCATCCCGACGTCCGGCAGACCTTCGCCACGATCCGGCCCCGGCTCTCGCGGGTGAGACCGGCGCGACGGCCGACGCTGAAGCGGATCCTGTGCATGCCCTTCGAGGATGTGCTGGAGACGCTGGACGGCGTGGACGTGCCGCTCGGCCGCATCGAGCGGCGGGTCATCGAGCCGGTCTGGCGGATCGTGCGGGAGCGGGCGGACGCCGCCCAGCTCGCGGCGCTCGAACGCGCGGTGCAGGGTCTGGACGCCGCGAACCGCAACGGCCTGCTCAACGTCGGAGGGCGGCTGTGGCCGCTGGCGGCCGCGGCACTTCACGGGGCGCTCGATGGGGACGGCGACCGGCGGCTGCTCTGGACGGGCTTCGGCGGCGACGAGGCGCTGGCCGCCCAGGCGCGGAGCGTCGCCCATATCCTGGAGATCGGCAGCATCGTCGAGTCGCTGAAGGCCGAGCTGTCGCCCCGGCCCGTCCCGGCGCTCGGCGAGGGGCACGTTGCGGCCATCGAGCAGGCGGCGCAGGCCGCCGCGCGGCTGTCCCCGAAGACGGTCTATTACCTGCTGCTCATTGCCGCCTCCCGGCTGGCCGCGCCGGCCGGGCTTCTGGACGTGCTCAACGACCTCGATCTTGGGCGCGCCAACCGGGAGCAGCCGGCGCTCTTCGCGCAGCTCAGCGGCCTCGTCGTCGCCAATCTGGAGGAGCGCACCGCCCGGATGGACGGGCCGGCGGCGGGGGCCACCTCGCCGGACGAGGCGGTGGACATCGCGTTGCGGCTGATCCAAGGGCTGGACACGACCAGCGCCGTGATGGACCACAGGAACGAGACCGCCTACCGCGAGCGGCTCGCCGCCGTGCGCGGGGCGGTGCGGACCATGCTGGACGAGACGGTGATCCGGACGGCGCCGCGCGGGGTGCTCGACGCCATCGCCCTCATCGACGGCGACGGCACAGGGCTCACCAGGGACGACGAGGCGCAGACCGCGGCGGAGGACCACGCCCGCGCGCTCCGCCGCTGCGAGGCGCTGGCCGACTCCCTGGAGATGCGCCACACGCTGGAGAAGGCCATCGCCGGGCTTGGCGCCGGTCTCACCAAGCGCGCCAACGCTCTGGTGGCCGCCTACCCGAGGCTGGTCCGTCGCGCACCCGACCCGGAGACGGCCGAACTCAGCCTCTTCTACGCCCTGCGCCTCGTGGAGCTGGTCGCCGGCCCGATCCAGGCGGAGGAACTGCGCCGGGCCACCATGGCCATGCTCGCCCAGATTTCCGGGGACGAACCTTGAGGTTTCCCGTGGGATGATGACCCTATCTTGAGCCCGCTCGTGGAACCCTGGGATGGAGCATGGGCGAGTGCACAACGGGACCGGGTGCGGGAACCGGTGTCAGTGCTTGCCGTTGCAGGAGGACTGGGCCATTTCGGCCGTTGTGCAGCGGCGTCGCGCAGCACAATGTTGCACAACGGAAAACGCGCCGCCCTTTTCGTTTCGCTCCTGGAGCGGTGAAGGCATAAACTGCGGGCATGGCACAGCTTAGCGACGATTGCTTCGCCTTCGGCGGCGAACTGATGGCGGTGGACCGCGCCCTTTCCCTGCTCGCCGAACGGATCGGGCCGGTCACGGGGACGGAACGGGCGGGCCTCGGCGACGCGCTCGGCCGCATCCTGGCGGAAGAGGTCGTGGCGCCCTTCGACGTGCCGCCGCACGACAACTCGGCCGTGGATGGCTACGCCGTCTTCTTCGACGATCTCGACCCGGCCGGCGACACGCGGCTGCCGGTCACCGCGCGCGTTCCGGCGGGCCGCGCCCTCGGCCGGCCTGGGCGGCGGGGCGAGGCGGTGCGCATATTCACCGGCGCGCCCATGCCCGAGGGCTTCGACACCGTCCTGATGCAGGAGGACTGCCGGACCGACGGCGGCGACGTCCTCATCCCCGCCGGCATCAAGCGCGGCGCCAACCGGCGCAAGGCGGGCGAGGATATCCGCGAAGGGCAGGTGATCCTCACCAGTGGGCGCCGGCTCCGTCCGGAGGACATCGGGCTTCTCGCCTCCATTGGGCGGACCGCGCTGGAGCTGCGCCGGCCGCTGCGCGCCGCCGTCTTCTCCACCGGCGACGAGGTGCGCGAGCCGGGCGCTCCACTGGAGCCGGGCTGCATCTACGACGCCAACCGCTACGTGCTCATATCGGCCCTGCGGCAGCTCGGCTGCGCGGTCACCGACCTCGGCATCCTGCCGGACCGCGTCGAGGACGTGCGCGCGGCGCTCGCCTCCGCGTCCCGCGACCATGACGTGCTGGTCACCTCCGGCGGTGTCTCCACCGGGGAGGAGGACCATGTGAAGGGGGCGGTGGAGGCGGAAGGGGCGCTGCATTTCTGGCGCCTCGCCATCAAGCCGGGGCGTCCGGTGGCGCTGGGCCGGGTCGGCACGGCCGCCCTCATCGGGCTGCCCGGAAACCCGGTCGCGGTGTTGGTCACCTTCCAGCGCGTGGCGCGTCCGATCCTGCTGCGCCTTATGGGGGCCGCCGCCGATGAGCCGCCCCTGTTCCCGGTGCGGGCCGAGTTCGCCTACAAGAAGAAGGCCGGACGGCGCGAGTATGTGCGCGTCCGCCTGTCGCGCGGCGCTGATGGCGGCTTGACCGCGGTGAAGCACCCGCGCGAAGGTGCCGGCATCCTGTCGTCCATGGTGGAATCGGACGGGCTGGTCGAGCTGCCCGAGGAACTGACCCGGGTCGAGCCCGGCATGACCGTCCAGTTCCTGCCGTTCAGCGAGGTCCGGTGATGAAAATTCTCTATTTCGCGTGGCTGCGGACGAAGATCGGCATTCCGTCGGAGACGGTGGAGCTGCCATCCGGCGTGACCGATGTCGGCGGACTGGTGGACTGGCTGAAGACGCGCAGCCCGCGCCACGCCGAGGCGCTCGCCAACAGCAAGGTCGTGAAGGTCGCCGTCAACCAGGAGCATGTCCCCTACGACCATCCGGTCGCCGCGACCGATGAGGTCGCCCTGTTCCCGCCGGTGACGGGCGGCTGAGGGCATGGCCGGTCCGGCGGGCGCGCGCCAGTACCTGTTCCAGCCGCCGGAGCATGGGCTTCAGGCCGAGCTGTACCTGCCCAAGCGCGCTGATTTCCAGGGCATCCTCTACGACACGCTGACCCAGGCCTTCGACGCCGCCAACGTGCGCGCCTATCTGGCCGACGCGCATGAGCGCGCCCACATCGTCGCCTTGCTGAGGCCCCACTGGCCGGAACTGGTCGACCGCATGGACGAGATCGCGGAGCGGCTGGAGACCGGCATCCAGGGCTACACGCTCTACGAGGTCGATGGAGTCTATGCCGGGGCGGACGGGGTGGTGTCGGAACGCACGCAGATCGTGCGGATGATGTTCGTGCCGGGGCTGGACGCGATCGCCGGTCGCATCCGGCTCGACCCCGATCCGGCGCGCAACGCCGCCCGGCTGCGGGACGAGGCGAAGATCCTGCTGCGGGATTACGGCGCCGACACCGGCTTCTTCCGGGCGCGCAACGACGAGGCGCTGAGGCGCGGCGCGCTGGCGCCGGAGCTGGTGGCGCTCTGCCGGGCGCTGGAGGACTGGCTGGAGGAGGTGGGGCTGCTGCTCTACGGCTATGTCGCCGGCCGCATCTGCCTTGCCATCCGCGACCGCGACCTGCGGCCAGAGGAGGAGATCTGGGTCACCTCCAACTGGGGCTTCACCCTGAACAGCCTGCGGCTCGGCATTCGCAACGGGAAGGACGCGCCATGACGGTCAAGGTGCAGCGGGAGGATTTCGACGTCGGGGCGGAGCTGGCGGCCATGACCGCCGGCAGGACCTCCATCGGCGGCGTCACGCTGTTCGTCGGGCTGGTCCGCGACATGGCCGGCGGCGAAGCGGTGAGCGCCATGACGCTGGAGCATTATCCCGGCATGACCGAGAAGCAGCTGGAGGCGATCGAGGCGGAGGCCCGGGGACGCTGGCCACTCGACGACGTGCTGATCATTCACCGCCATGGCCGGCTGGAACCGGGCGACCAGATCGTCCTGGTCGCCACCGCCTCGGCCCACCGGCAGGCCGCCTTCGACGGCTGCCATTTCCTGATCGACTGGCTGAAGACCAAGGCGCCCTTCTGGAAGCTGGAGGCAACGCCGGCCGGGGAGCGCTGGGTCGAGGCCAAGGAATCCGACGACGAGGCGGCGTCCCGCTGGGCGCGGGACGCCTGACGCGTCAGTTCACCCGCCGCATCACCGTTTCCAGCCGCCCCTTGCCGTCGCGCTCCTTCCACGTGCCGGTCAGCCGGCCGTCGCCGCGCAGGCTGTAGCGCAGGATGTTGCGGCCGTTCTCGTCGAAGACCAGCTCGCCATCCTCGACGCGGCCCTTGCGGCGCACCCGCTCGGGCTTCTGGTCGGGCTCGACCCCCGGCCCCAGCAGATACTGTGCCTGGACCTCGCCGCCCGCGACCTTCTCCACGGACAGGGCGACCTCGCGGCCGTTCAGGTAGGCGCCGTACCAGGTGCCCAGATAGGGGGTGGCGGGGGAGGGCGGCTCGGAGCCCGAGGCGCTGGCCGACTGCAGGCCGGCCTGCAGCAGGTCCGAACTCGGCGTGCGGCCCCAGCTCTCGTCGCAGGGCGGGTCGTTCGGGCCGGGGCCGGACAGGGCGAAGCGGACGATGCAGTCGCCGAAGCGGCGGACGAACAGGCCCGTCGTCGAGGCGGCGTGGCCGGGCAGGTTGGCCGGCTGGTCGATGACCAGATGCGGAAGGCCGCGGCCAGTCAGGATGCCGCGCGCCGGCTCCGCCCGCCCACCCGGATCGAAGTCGTCGCCATGGAAGAAGAACAGCATCACGCGGGCGCTGCGGACCTCCTGAAGGATCGGCCAGAGCCGGCGCGCGTTGTCGCGGTAGCTGTCATGGGCGTCGAAGAAGTTCCCGAAAGCGGCCGGCGCCGTGCCGACCACCGCGTCCACCCGGCTGGTCTGGCCGGCGGCCATCAGGGAGATGAAGGCGCCGAAGGACTGACCGGTCAGCACCACCCGCGCGTAACCCCGGTCCTTGAGGCCGTCGGCGTGCCGGGCCAACGCGCGCGAGCTGTTCGGCAGCGTGTCGCTGACGCGCATGCGGTCCAGCCGGTAGACGTCCCAGCCGGCCTTCTGGAAGGCCGTCATGTAGAGGGGCGTCGGCGCCTCGGAATCCTCGCTCTCGACCGAGCGTCCGTGGCTCCACACCACAGCACCCATGGCCTTGCCAGGCCCTTGGATGCTCTGTTCCCCATAGGCTGGAACGAGGCGGATCTGGGCCGCGGCCGGCGCCGCCTCCAGAACGAAGCCCGTGCCCGCGACGACCCCAACTGCGACGATAAGCCCCCGAAGTGCCTTTCCGATGGTCCGCAACATCATCCACGCTCCCTGCCAGAGGAGCCAGGAATCACCGATCGGAGTTAATGGTCCGTTTCCGGGCCTGTCTCATCCGCTTTTTGTCACTCCTCCGGAGCCATGCGGACGCAAAGCGAATAATAATGATTCGCAAATTTGGCGTTGCGTGTTTAAGGTCCGTCACGCCAAACCCTGAGGGAGGAAGGCATGATGATGACCGGCGGAGAGGGACGGCTGTCCCTTTGGACGATGGACGACCTGACCGGCCCGGAAAGGGCGCTGCTGTGCGCCGTCCGGCAATGGTTCCGGACGGGGACGACCGGGGCGATGGCGGCGATGCGGGCGCGACTCGACGGTGCCGGGATCCCGCGGACGGCCTTGCTGCCGCTCTTCGCGGTGCTCGGCGGCTTCGCCGTCGTGGGGGTCCGCAGGCCGGAGATCGGCTCGCCTGGCGACACCCGCATCCTGCGGGACGAGGCAGCCCTGCTCGACCTGCTGGCGGCCTATCAGGACGGCGACGAGGCGGAGGCGGCCGACACGCTGGCGCTCTGGCTGCCCCCGCTGGTGTGCCGCATGGCGTCGGCGAACGCGCGTCAGCTCGCCGGGCTTCTCGGTGGCTCCGGCATCCGCATGATCCGCCGGCGGCCGCTGCGGATCGTGGCCCTGGCCGCCGAATGACCGTTAGAGTGCCGCGCTGAGGTTCGCGGCGGGCCTCAGCCTCTTGCGCAGGATCCACTGGTCGATGGGCAAGTGGACCAGCTCGCCTCCGGGCGTGCGGTAGGAGTAGCGGCCCTTCTCCGTGCCATGGACGGCGTAGCCGAGGCGGTCGTAGAAGCCGAGGACGCCCGCGTTGTCGCGGTCCACGCCCAGTTCGGCTTCCATGATCCCACGGCTGAGCGCACACCGCTCGGCCGCCGCCATCAGCCGCACGCCGAGCCCGGCGCCGCGCAACGGCGGGAAGACGCGCAACGCCCACAGCGTCGCGCGTCCGTAACGCTGCTTGCGGGCGAAGTCGATGCAGACCTGGCCGCCGGGGAAGCCGTTCACCTCGGCGACGATGAAGACGCCGTTGCCGCGTTCCTGCATGGCGAAGCCGGTGGCAATGATCTCCCGGTGCGGGGTGTGCAGGCCGTACCACTCCAGGACCGGCAGATCCTCGGCCCGCGCGAGGCGTATGGTCAGCGGCATGGACAGGTCACCCTGCTCCGCGAGGTCCGCCTCCCACCGGTTCGCCATCGCGCTCCTCCGAAGAAAGTACCCTTCTCAACGGCGGCTCATTCGCCGATGTTCCCCATGAACCTAGCACCGCCGCAGGGCGTTGTCCCACCGACGAAAGCCGCTGGAGACTCCGTGTGGACACCATCCTGCCTCCCGATGCGGACGCCCTGCGGGAGCGTGGCGCCGCCCTCCTGCGCGCCCGCCAGCCCCGCGAGGCGCTGGCCCTGTTCGACCGGGCGGTGGCGCTGGGGGCCGACCCGCTGGAGGTCGGCGGCGAACGGTGGATGGCCGCGATGCTGCTCGGCGACTTCCCGACCGCCTGGGAGGTCAGCGACCTCGTGCTGAGCCGGACGGCGCCGGACGGCTTCAACGATCCCGGCAAGCCCCACCATCAGCGCGCCGTTTGGGACGGCAATCCCTTCGACGGGAGGAGAGTGCTGGTCCGCTGCTATTCGGGGCTCGGCGACGATATCCAGTTCTGCCGCTACCTGCCGCTTCTGGCCCGCCGGGCGAGCGGCCTCGTGGTCCAGGCGCCGGAGTCCCGGCACGAACTGTTCGCCGCCCTGCCTGGAGTGGATGCGGTCTTCCCGCTCGGCGATGACGTCGAACTGCCGCCCTTCGACGTCCAGGCGGAGCTGATGGAGCTGGCTCACGCCTTCCGCACGAGCCTGGAGACGATCCCCGCCGACGTGCCCTACATCAGGCCCGAACCGGCCAGGATCGCGGTGCAAGCTGCGCGGTTCGAACGGCGGGAAAGGCTGGCCGTGGGGCTGGCCTGGGCGGCGGGCGCCTGGGACGGCGGGCACCGGACCCTGCCGCCGGAGGCCGTCGAGCGCCTGACGGAGGTGCCGGGCATCGACTGGATCTGCCTTCAGCGGGGGCCAGCACTGGCCGACGCCGGCCGGCTGCCCTTCCGCGACCGGGGCGAACGCACCGAGAGCCTGTTCGACACGGCTGCGATGATCGCGTCGCTGGATCTCGTCATCTCTGTGGACACCTCCGTCGCCCATCTGGCTGGAGCGATGGGCGCGCCGGTCTGGACGCTGCTGCGCTGTGAGGCCGACTGGCGCTGGATGGTGGAGCGGGAGGACAGCCCCTGGTACCCGACCATGCGGCTGTTCCGCCAGCCGGAGGAGGGCGCCTGGGTAGCCGTCGCCGATCGGGTGGCGGAGACGCTCGCGGCGTTCGCGCGCTGACGCGGGAAGCGGCAAACGCAAATCGGCGGCACCCGTGAAAGGTGCCGCCGATTCGGAGTGTGGGAGCGTAGTGCCGGACGAGCGTCAGGCGACCATGTGAGCCTGATGGTGAACCTGCGGGCGGCGCAGGGCCGAAGCCGCGCTGAGCACCGCCTTCTGGAGCTTCTCGAAGGCGCGCACCTCGATCTGGCGGACGCGCTCCCGGGAGACCGAGAACTGCTGGCTCAGCGCCTCGAGCGTCGAGGGGTCGTCGCGCAGGCGGCGCTCATAGAGGATCCGGCGTTCGCGGGCGTCCAGCCGGCCGAGCGCCTGACCCACCAGTTTGCGGCGGAGCGCCAGCTCGTCGGCGTCGGCAATGGTCGACTCCTGCGTCGGCCGATCATCGGCCAGCAGCTCCAGCCAGTTGGTCTCGCCGTCGCTGGACAGGGTGGCGTCGAGCGAGCTGTCGTTGGAGGACAGACGCCGGTTCATCTCGACGACCTCCAGTTCCGGCACGTCCAGCTCGGTCGCGATGGCGGTCACCGTGGCGGGCGAAAGATCCCCCTGCTCCAACTGTTCCATCTGGCTCTTCAGGCGGCGCAGGTTGAAGAACAGCTTCTTCTGCGCGGCCGTGGTGCCCATCTTCACCAGCGACCAGCTGTGGAGGATGTATTCCTGAATGGCGGCGCGGATCCACCAGGTCGCGTAGGTCGCGAAACGGAAGCCGCGCTCGGGATCGAATTTCTGGGCGGCCTGCATCAGGCCGACGTTGCCTTCCGCCACGAGATCGACCAGCGGCAGGCCATAGCCGCCGAAGCCTCGGGCGATCTTGATGACGAGCCGCAGATGGCTGCCGACCAGCTGCTCGAGTGCCTGGGCGTCGCCGCGGTCGCGAAAGGCTACGGCAAGTGCACGTTCGTTTTCCGGGGCCAGGATTGGATAACGCTTCGACTCTTCGACGTAACGGCTCAGGGTGGCATTCTCGCCGGTCAGAAGTCTTTTAAGCACTCCAAGGCCTCCTCTATCCAACACTCCATGGTCTTCCGAGACCACGCCCGTCCAACGTCTGCAAAGCGGCATCGCGGCGGCTTTGCATCTTATTTCTGAGGCTTTTCTTTGAAATTCTCAGCAATGGACCGTAACTGACAAATTCAGTTTGTCGGGTAATCCATTGTCCAGCAAGCGCGTTGAAGGGCAAAGGCGCGTGTTTTTCGGCGTATATCCGCGCAGTTCTGCCGTCCGGATCGCCGTTTCGGCAGAGCGGAACCTTGTATCACCTGTGCGGAATGGCCAGTCTGACCTTCGGCCAGGTGCTTAGTCCATGGTCCTGCATTTCGACAGCGCTGTCGCTACGGTGTTGCCCAGACGGGATGAGGGAAGAGGACGCTATCCGCCGCAGAGCCTAAGGCGCAGGGCCGGATGTCGAGGTGGCGCACCGAAAGGAGCATGCGGCGCCCGGCATGCACCACAAGTAGGGAGGGGAATTGACCTGGTCATCCAGACTTTCGTCCAGGGCCGTTCCAAGTCGAAGCGCATAGATTCCCGGCCCGAGGTATGGCCCGGCGGCGGCCGTCATGCTAGCGTCACGGCAGCGAAACTAGAGGCCTTCCATGCTGATTCGTGACAGCCGTGCGGACGATCTGGACCGCATTCAATCCATCTATGCTCACCACGTGCTGAATGGCGCGGGAAGTTTCGAGGAGGTGCCGCCCGACATCGCCGAGATGGCGCGGCGGCGCGACGATCTTCTTTCCCGCAACTGTCCTTACCTCGTTGCCGAGCTGGAAGGCGTTCTCGTCGGCTACGCCTATGCCGGTCCCTTCCGCCTGCGCAATGCCTACCGTTTCACGGTCGAGGATTCGATCTACATCGCGCCGGACGCGGTCGGAAAGGGCGTCGGAAGGGCGCTGCTCGCGGCGCTCGTCGGCCGTTGCACGATCCTGGGGTTCCGACAGATGATCGCGGTCATCGGCGACAGCGGCAACGCCGCGTCGATCGGCCTGCACCGGCATCTCGGATTCGAGCATTGCGGAACGCTCACCGCGTCCGGCTTCAAGTTCGGCCGGTGGGTCGACACCGTCCTGATGCAGAGGGCGCTGGGCGAGGGCAACGGCACGCTCCCCCCCGTCTGAACGGGTCCCGATCGGCGTTGCCGGAACGAAGAAGGGCGCTCCTCGCGGAGCGCCCTTCTTCATGGACCGGAGAAAAAGCCGGGCGGCCCGGCGGGTTCGGCCATCCGCCGGACAGCCGGGCCCGCGCGCGTCAGCCGTTGACGGAGTCGCGCAGCTGCTTGGCCGGCTTGAACTTCGGAGCCTTGGAGGCGGCGATCTGCACCACTTCGCCGGTGCGCGGGTTGCGGCCTTCGCGGGCGGCGCGCTCGGCGACCTCGAAAATGCCGAAGCCGGACAGGCGCACTTCCTCGCCGCGGCCGAGCGCAGCCTGGATGCCTTCGAACACCGCCTGGACGACCTTGGACGCGTCGGCCTTCTTGATGCCGGCGCTGGTGGCGACGGTGTCGATAAGCTCAGCCTGGTTCATGCGAAGACTCCTTGGAATGGGATGTTTGCGGCTTTTCCGTGTTATTGGCAGATGCAAACCATCCGCACAAGAGCCAACACCCCCCCGGCAACTGGCGGTGTTTTCCCAATGTCGAGTTCTTGTCCCACCTGTGGCGCGGAAGCATCATAGGGCAGGGGGCATGCCTAAAACCCCAGCTTTTGCAAGGCCGCGATGGAGGTCGCCGCACTCGTGTGCAGGATGAAGGTGCCCCCTGCGGCCTCCCAGGGATCCCGGGCCTTGTCCCGGTCGTCGACGAGCACCTTTCCCGGCCCGGCGTAGCGGTGCTTGTCGCGTGCCATGCAGGTGATCACCCGGACATGGGGGCCGAGCATCGAGGCGACCCACCGCCGCTTCTGTTCCGGCGCCCAGGACCCCATGGGCAGGCCCGTGAGGATGGTCGGGTCGTGGGGCGCGCAGAAGGACCAGAGGTCCTGTGCGTCGTGCATGAACTCCAGCGTGCCGAAGAAGTCGGCATGGCGGGAGAGTTCCCGCCACATGACCTTCATCGAAAGCTCTTCAGGCCTTTTGCCCGTGACCTTCTTTACCCCGCGGTCAAAATCCGCGAGCACGCCGTCGAGGTCAAGAAACAGTTCCATCGTCGCCATGGCCGCCGCATAGCCTCCACCATCGTTTCACTGCCCGACGATAACCGCGGCGGGCCGAACTTGTCTTTCCGGGTCCGATGACGGGAACCATGCGCCCCTCGGGCAGTTTGCACCGCAATATCGTTCATCGCGGCGCACGCGCAAACTCATCATCCCACATCCGGCCGCCGAGCCCGGAAGCGAGGTGCTCATGACCGTCATCGGCATTTCAGGATCCTACGGCGGCCTCAACGTCGGCGACGAGGCGATCCTCACCTCGGCGGTCGAGCAGCTGCGGATGGCCGTCCCCGGCGTGGAGATCGTCGTCTTCACCCGCAACGCCGAGCACACGCGCCTCAACCACGCGGTCGATCGGGTGGTGTGCCCGCGCGACGCGATGCGGGACGAGATCATCCCCGAGGTCCGCCGCCTGGATCTCCTGCTGCTCGGCGGGGGCGGCATCCTCTACGACAGCGAGGCGCAAACCTACCTGCGCGAGGTCGTGATCGCCCAGCAGTACGGCATCCCGACCCACACCTTCGCCATCGGCGTCGGCCCCCTGAAGGACCAGATGGAACGGAGCGCCGTGCGCGACGGGCTGAACCGCATGGGCGTCATCACCGTGCGGGAGCAGAGCGCCAAGCGGCTGATCGAGGAGACCGGCGTCAGCCTGCCCGTTACGGTCACCGCCGATCCGGCGCTGCTGCTGACCCCGGAGCCCTTCACGCGGGAGATGCTGGCGGAGGCGGGCATTCCGGGGGACCGCAGGCTGGTGGGCATGTCGGTCCGGGAAGTGGGGGCCGCGGCACCGGACCTGTCGGAGGCGGCCTACCACCAACTCCTCGCGGAGGCCGCCGACTTCATCGTCGAACGGTTCGGGGCGGAGGTCGTCTTCGTGCCGATGGAGCGTGCGGACCTGCGGGAGGCGCACCGCGTCATGGGCCGGATGTCGATGCCGGACCGCGCGCATCTGCTGGGCTACCGCTACCGGCCGCGACAGATCCTTGGGCTGATGCAGCATTTCGAAATGGCCGTCGGCATGCGGCTGCATTTCCTGGTCTTCGCGGCGGTCACGGGAACGCCGCTGATCGCCTTGCCCTACGCCTCGAAGGTCTATGACTTCCTGGCCTCGCTCGGGCTGTCGCCGCGCGCCACCGTGGCGCACAGCACGGTCGGAACCTTCCTGGCCGACCTGGACCGGCTGTGGGACCACCGGGCCGAGCAGACCGGGATGCTGCGGGAGCGCGTCCCGGAACTGCGGGAGCGTGCCCGCCGGACCGTCCCGCTCGTCACGCGCGCCGTCACCGAGCCCGGCACCGTCGCGGTCTGACGCGTCGCCGGCGCGTGGGCGCGCACCCTGCGGGCAAGACCTCCAGGGGAGCAAGAAGAAGGGAGAGGAACCATGCCCATTCTGACCGGACCGGCCAGCCCCGAAACCGTCATGCTGCCGCCGCGCCCCGCCCTCCGCGCGGGCCGGTGCCAGGTTCTCGTCGTCGGCGGCGGGCCGGCCGGCATGGGGGCGGCGCTGGGAGCCGCGCAGGCCGGGGCGGACACCATCCTGGTCGAGCGTTACGGCTTCCTCGGCGGCAACGCCACGGTCGCGCTGGTGATGCCCTGGATGAGCTTCTACACGCAGCGAGGTTCCGTCGCGGTCGTGGACAACACCAAGCTCATGCCGCAGGACCACGGCCCTGGGGAACCGGTCGTCGGTGGCGCGCTGGCCGTCTATCTCGGGCGGCTCTATGCCAACCAGGGCGCGATCCCGCCGTCGCCCGACACGGGGTTCACGGTGCCCTTCGATCCGGAAATCCTCAAGGTCACGGCGCAGCAGATCCTGGACGAGGCGGGCGTGAAGGTCCTGCTCCACGCTTTCGCCTCGGGCATCCTGGGCGACCGGGGAAAGCCGACGGGGGTCGTGTTCGAGACCAAGTCCGGCCCGGTCGTCATCGAAGCCGACACCATCGTGGACTGCACCGGCGACGGCGACATCGCCGCCCTGTCCGGCTGCGACTACGAGGTCGGACGGGAGGAGGACGGGCTGGTCCAGCCGATGACCCTGATGTTCCGGATGTCCGGATTCGATCATGCGGGCTTTTCCGATTACGTGCGCGCCAACCCGTCGCAGTGGCGCGGCGTTCACGGCTTATGGGATCTGGTGGCCAAGGGCACCGCCGCCGGCGACCTGAATCTGACGCGCGAGGACATCCTGTTCTTCGCCACCACCCACGGGATGGAGGTCGCGCTGAACTGCACGCGGGTCACCGGCGTTCTCGGCACGGACGTTTTCGACCTGACGCGGGCGGAATGGGAAAGCCGCCGTCAGGCCGCGGAGATCGCGGGGTTCATGAAGAAGCACGTGCCGGGCTTCGCGGAGTCGCACATCTGCCAGACCGGCGTCGCGGTGGGCGTGCGGGAGACCCGGCGCATCGTCGGCGAGTACCGCGTGACGGCGGACGACGTGCTGGGCGCGGCCAAATTCGAGGATGCCGTCGCACGCGGCACCTATCCGGTGGACATCCACAGCCCTACCGGAAAGGGGACCGTCCTGAAGCGGGTGCCCTCGGGGGAGTGGTACGAGCTGCCCTTCCGCTGCCTCGTTCCGAAAGGGGTGAACAACCTTCTCGTGGCCGGACGCTGCATCTCCGGCTCTCACGAGGCCCATTCGTCCTACCGCGTCACGCCGACCTGCATGGCGACCGGCCAGGCCGCGGGGGCGGCTTGCGCTCTGGCCGCGATGCGCCGGGAGCGTCCGCGCGACATCCATCCGGGGGCCATCCAGCGCGAGCTGCTGCGCCAGGGCGCCCTGCTGCGGGAACCGGCGGACTAGGCGCGGACGCCGCCGGTCCTTCCGCCGACGCGGGGCCCGCTACCGCGACAGGCCGCTCCAGTCGGTCGGCTCCCGCGAGCAGCCGGCGCAGCTGGCACCGCTCAGCGCGATCATGTCATCGCCGGTCGCGAGGTCCGCGAACTCCTGGGGCGTCAGTCCGGTCAGAACGGCAGCGCTGCGGTCGGTGGACACGATCAGATCCTCCGCCGCAAGGGAGACGCGGTCGCCGACGGCGAAGGCCGGCGGGCGGCTCGCGATGATGACGCGGGCCGGGCGTCCGTCCGGACCGGCGATCACGTCATCGACCGTGCCGAGCATTCGTTCGCCGTCCTCGGACAGGACCATGAGGCCTTCCATCGCCAGCGGGTTGCTGTCGGCTGCGGCCGTCCGGGTGTCGGCATGGCCGCCCGCGCAGGCGGTCAGCAGGAGCAGGGCGACGGCGGACAGGGGAGCGGAAAGAGGGACAGGCAGGGACGGCTTCATCCGGCGCATGGCGGGGCCTCCGTTTCGGGTTGACATCCGTTACTTCGATCAACAACAGCCGAACCGGCAATATAGCCACGGTCCAGCCGAACATGCCGCCGGCGCGGCATGCCGATGGAGGCGTGCGGACCGGCATGGCTTCGCCGGCTGGGGCGAGACTGGCGTTTGATGCACTTCCAAGTTGTGTCATAGGCCGCCAGTCGTATTGACCGCCCTTGAGTGCCCTGAGAGCATTCCGGTATTGCCGAAACAGATATATAAAGTTCTAAACCGAGACGCGAATCTGTCATAGTCATGCCGACCGGTCTTCCGGAATGGGCAAAAGCGGAGAGGATCGCGATGCGGATCGCCGATACGCTCAGCCGGCTCGCCGAACTGACAAACGACGGCATCCTCGTGCTCGCCGCCGATCCGGTCGTCCCGGACGGTCCCGGGCCGGCCATCCTTTACGCCAACCCCGCCTTCCTCCGTCTGAGCGGCCACGCCGAAGAGGATCTGATCGGGCAACCCCTGTCGGTCCTGCATGGGCAGGCCACCGACCGGGCAGCCCTTCAACGCCTTTTCCAGGCGCTGGCGCAGGGGCGTTCACATGAGGAGGAACTGGTCCAGTACCGGCGCGGGGGCGAACCCTTCTGGGCCGCCCTCGCCGCCCATCCCGTCACCGGCGAGGGCGGAGTGCGGACCGGCGTCATGGTCGTCTTCCGCGACATCACGGCCCGCAGGCGGGCGGAGCAGGACATCGCCGACCGCGAGCGGCGCCTGACCGAAATCCAGCGCATCGCGGGGCTCGGCTGGTGGAGTTGCGACCTCCGGACGCGGCGGCTTACCTATTCCGACATCGTCGCGGCCATCTTCGGACGCGCGCCGGGCGCACCGCCCCTGGGCATCGACGAGGTGCGGGCGATGATTCACCCCGACGACCGGAGAGCCGCCCGGGAGGCGCTGGAACGGGGGGCAGCACCCTGTACCTTCGAGGTGCGCGTCCTGCGCCCGCACGGGGAAGTCCGCTGGGTCCACAGCGAAGTCACGGTGGAGCGCGACGACACCGGCAAGCCTCTGTTCCTTTACGGTCTCCTGCGCGACGTGACGGAACGCCAACGCACGACCGAGGCGCTGCGCAGGGCCAAGGAGGAGGCGGAGTCCGCCAACTTGACGAAGTCGCGTTTCCTGGCGGCGGCCAGCCATGACCTCCGCCAGCCTCTGAACGCGATGAGCCTGCTGCTGGGGGTGCTGCGCACGCGGGAGAACGCTCCGGGAACCGCCGAGGTGATCGACCAGCTCCAGCAATCGCTCGATGCGATGATGGAGCTGTTCAACGCCCTGCTCGACCTGTCGCAGTTCGAGATGGGGGCCTACCGCGTGAACCGCTCCGCGGTCGGGCTGGACCGGCTGCAGCAGCGGCTCAGCGTCGATTTCGCCGGGCCGGCCGAGGCGAAGGGTGTGGAGCTCCGCTTCGTCGAAAGCCAGGCCGCCCTGGAGACCGACGCGACGCTGATGGAGCGCGTCCTGCGCAATCTCTTGTCCAACGCCATACGCTACACGCCGGCCGGTGGTCGGGTATTGCTCGGTTGCCGCCGCCGGGGTGCCCATTGGCGCATCGACGTGCTGGACACCGGTCCCGGCATCCCTTCCGAACAGATCCAGGCGATCTTCGAGGAGTTCCACCAGCTCGGCAACCCGGCGCGCCAGCGCGAGGGCGGCCACGGCCTCGGCCTCGCCATCGTCAGGAGGGCCTGCGACCTGCTGGCGCATCCCCTCGACGTCGTGTCCACACCGGGCCGGGGCACGCGTTTCTCCGTGATGGTGCCCGCCGCACAGCGGTCCCGCCCGCCCGCCGCCGAGCCCGAAACCGCCAAGGCGGTCGGGGACCAAGCGGGCTGCGGCGCGGTGCTGGTGATCGAGGACGACCCGCTGGTCGCGACCGCCATGCGCATGATGCTCGAACAGTATGGCTGCCGCGTGCGGCTCGCCCAGTCGGGCACGGAGGCGCTGGAATTCGCGCGGGAGGCGGCGGAGCCGTTCCGGCTGGTTCTCGCCGATTTCCGGCTGCCGGGCGGGATGGACGGAATCGCCGCCGTGTCGGGCCTGCGCGGCGCCATGGCGCCGCACGCGGTCGTGGGGATCGTCACCGGCGACCTGTCCGAGGATATCCAGAGCCGCGCCGCGCAGCTCGGCGCGCGCTGCCTCATCAAGCCGGTCCGCCCGGACGACCTGAGGGCGCTCGTCGAAGCCGCGCGCGGCTGATCCGCCGTTCGCTATGCGTTTCGTTCAGGGCGCCCGAGCTTCGCCGCCGGTGTAGACTGGCGCCATGCCCGAGATGACGCCCTGGCTGATCGCCTTTGCCCTGTACGGCCTTCCGCTGCTGCACGTCGCCCTGTCGCCGCGCGGCGGCTCCTGGCGCCCCCCGCCGGGCAGCCAATGTCCCTTCGGCCCGCGTGCCGGATGGCTGGTCATGGTGCTGCTGCTGGGTCCCATCGGCTGGCTGATGTTCGCCGGCCGGCGGCGGAGCCGCCGCGCAACCTCCCCACCGCGGCGAGAGAACTAGGAACCTATAGAACCTATATAGGAGGTAATATTAGGATAGGCATAGGCGGTTACCTATCCTTAACCATGATCGGCAAGTTTGGCCGGACCTGCGGCGTGCAGGCACCTGCCTTCGAGATCGACCATGGTCACCGACCAAAGCCCGTCCGACCTGCTTTCCCTCTACGCGCGCGTGTTCCGCGAGGCACGCCACTTCCGCGGCCATCTCGCCGCCTTGCTCCTTCTCGGCGTGCTGGGAACGCCGCTGGGGCTGCTGATGCCCTTGCCGGTCACCATCGCGGTGGACAGCGTCATCGGCGGCAAGCCCCTGCCGGACGCGGTGCGGGCCGTGGTTCCCGCATGGTTTCTGGAGAGCGGGGGGAACGCCCTGGTCCTCGCGGTCGGGCTCGTGGTCCTCGTGGCGCTGCTGACGCAGTTCCATGGCCTCGCGGAGCGGCTGCTTCGCGACTGGACCGGCCAGCGCATGGTCGCCGATTTCCGTGCCAAGCTGTTCCTGCACGCACAGCGGCTGGCGCTGGTCCGGCACGACATGAAGGGCGTGTCGGACGCGCTGAACCGCATCGAGGACGATGCCGGTGCCATTCAATGGCAGATCAGCCACGTCATCCTGCCTTTCGTGACATCGGCGGCCTACTTCGCGGGCATGGTCTGGGTCACCTCCCTGATCAACCCGAAGCTGGCGATGGTGGCGCTGGCCGTGTCGCCGCTCTTCGCCCTGTTGACCGCGCTCTCCCATCACCGGCTGCGCAGCCGGTGGGACGCGGTCTGCGAAAAGGACAGCGCCGCCAAGTCGGTCCTGCACGAGACGCTGTCCGCCCTTCGCGTCGTACGCGCCTTCGGCCAGGAGGAGCGGGAGGTGCGCCGCTTCACCCAGCGCACGGACGAGCTGATCCGCTGCTTCATGGGTGCGGCGCTGGCGGAAAGCGGCCTCGGTTTCCTGGTCTCGATCCTGCTGGCGTCGGGCACGGCGTCGGTGCTCTATATCGGCGTGACCGACGTTCAGGCCGGCGCGCTGACGGTGGGCGAGCTGCTCCTGGCCCTGGCTTATCTGGCCCAGCTCTATCAGCCGCTCCAGAACATGGGGCACCAGGTTGCCGCCCAGCAGAAGCTGATGGCGAACCTGCGCCGTGCCTTCGCGCTGCTGGACGAGGCCGAGGACCCGGCCGAGCGCCCGGACGCGCGTCCCATGACGCGCGCGATGGGCGACATCGCCTTCGACGGCGTGTCCTTCGACCATGGCACCGGCCGTGCGATCCTCAACGACATGAGCTTTGCGATCGCCGCCGGCAGCCGCGTCGGGATCGTCGGCAAGTCCGGGGCCGGCAAGTCCTCCATGATCGGGCTTCTGACGCGGCTCTACGACCCGAAGAGCGGCGCGGTGACGCTCGACGGGCAGGATCTGCGCGACCTGAAGCTGGACGACCTGCGCAAGCAGTTCGCCGTGGTGGGCCAGGACACGATCCTGTTCTCGACGACCGTGGCCGCGAACATCGCCTACGGGCGCCCGGACGCGACCATGTGGGAGATCATCGCCGCCGCAAAGGCCGCCGACGCCCACGACTTCATCACCCGCCTGCCGGATGGCTACGAGACACCGGTGGGCGAGCGCGGCATGCGCTTTTCCGGCGGCGAGCGCCAGCGCATCGCGCTGGCCCGCGCCTTCCTGCGCGACGCGCCGATCCTGATCCTGGACGAGCCGACGAGCGCGCTCGACCAGCGCACCGAGCGGGTGATCATGGACGGCATAGAGCGGCTGATGGAAGGCCGCACCACCTTCATGATCACCCACCGCCTCGCCACCCTGCGCGACTGCGACGTGCTGGTCGAGATGGAGGCCGGACGCATCACCAACGTGACGACCGACGTCGCGCGCTGGGTCCGGGGCATGGCGGGCGGCGCGCCGGCGCTGGCGGTCGCGGCGGAGTAGGGAGCAGAGGCAGGGGCCTGCTCAGCTCTTCGCCGTGCCCCGTGCCAGCACCTCCTCGACGGCGCCGGCCAGGGCCTCGAAGGGCTGGGCGCCGCTGACCAGCAGGGGGTGGCCGCCCAGCTTCTGGTCGGGGACGAGCACCGTGGCCGGAACGCCGCTCAGACCGATTCCCTGCGCCTGCTGATGGTCGTCCTGGACCAGCGCCGTGTAGCGGCCCTCCCGCAGGGACACCGCGAGATCGCGGCCGTCGAGCCCGACGGACCGCCCGAGATCGACCAGCACGGAGTCGCGCGCGATGTCGAAGCCGTCCTCGAAGAAGGCGCGGAAGATGGCCGCGTGCATCTCGTCGAACCGCCCCTGCGCTCGGGCGTAGGCGGCGGCCTCATGCGCCTTCCGGCTGCGCGGCTGGACAGGCGGCAGACGTAGCGTCATGCCGCGCTGTTCGGCCAGCGGATAGACCGACTGGCCCCAGACCCGGTGCAGGTAGTCGCCGTCCGGCTCCAGCGTGGGCACCGGATCGGGGCGCAGCTCGAAGGCACGCCAGTCGACGGCGATCCGGTCGCCGTAGGCCTCCTGGAGCTGCTCCAGCGCCGGCAGCCCCAGATAGCAGAAGGGGCAGACATAGTCCGACCAGACGAGGAGCCGCACGGCCGGCGAGGCTGGCGGCGGGACGGGGATCGACACGATGGTCGGCGCGGTCATGGTCGGCGTCTCCTTTTCTTCAGCGGTCAACCGGGGCAAGGAGCCGCGGTTCCGGCTGGCGACAGGCTTCGCCTATCGCCGCTTTCGCAAAATCCGATTGGGCATTCCAGCGGCGGGCCAACATCTACAGGGACATGGCGCCGGTGCTGACCGGTCGCGTCCATGCTCCCACTTTTCCCGCACCCATCCATCATGCCGGACGATCACAGCACGAAGAACCCCTGCGTGAAGGTCTGCAAGTTCAGCACGTCCGGCGACACCGGCGTCTGCCGGGCCTGCTTCCGCACGCGCTACGAGGTCCGGCACTGGAAGCGCCTGTCCGACCCCGAGCGCACCGCCGTGAACCAGCGGGTCCGTCCCCTGATGGAGGCGGAAGCGCCGGCCCGCGGGCCGAAGAAGCTCCGGAAGGTCGAGAAGCGCATCGCCAAGCTGGAAAGGCGCTTGTGCCGGCTGGAGGAGGAACGGCGTGCGCTGCTCGCTCAAGCCGCCGAGGGGCGCTCGAACCGGTAGTCCAGCCGCACCATGCCGCCCTCCAGGCGCTCCATCGCGGTCAGGGACAGGCGGTGGCCGTGGTCGGACTTGGGCCAGAGGGGCACTCCGTCGCCGAGCAGGACGGGGATGACGAACAGTTCGATCCGGTCGAGCGCGCCCGCGTCGAGAAAGGCGCGCTGCACGCTCGCCCCGCCGACCACCCAGGCGTCGCCGCCACCCTCGGTCCGCAGCTTCGCGGCGAGTTCCTCCACCGGCCCGTTCCAGGCCTCCGCACCCGGCGGCAGGTTCTCCACCGGGCGGCTGGTCAGGATGATGGCGCGCTTTCCGGCGTAGGGCCAGCCGACTCCGAAGCTCCAGACCTGATCGTAGGTCGAGCGGCCGAGGATTACCGTCTCGATGTCCTCCAGGAAATTGGCGAAGCCGAAATCCTGCTGCTGGAATTCCAACAGCCAGTCCACGCTGCCGTCCGCCGCGGCGATGTAGCCGTCGAGGCTGGCTGCGATGTAGCCACGAATGCGCATCATGCCGCATCTCCGCCGAGAGGAATGGTCTTGGCCGCCAGCCGGGTCAGCGCCCAGCCGGCCGCGTCGCGCACCACCTCCGACGGGTCGTTCAGAAGCGGCTCGACGGCGCGAAGATGCCCCGGATCGCCGCTGTTGCCCAGCGCGATCAGCACGTTGCGGACGAAACGATCGCGCCCGATCCGCTTGATGGGCGAGCCGGAAAAGACCTGCCGGAAATCGGCGTCGCTGAGCTGTGCCAGGTCCGCCAGGCGAGGAGCCGTCAGCTCGGCGCGCGGGAGGAAGGCGGCCTCGCGGCTCGCCCGGGCGAACTTGTTCCAGGGACAGGCGGCGAGACAGTCGTCGCAGCCGTAGATTCGGTTGCCCATCAGCGGCCGCAGTTCCTCCGGGATTGGTCCCTTGTGCTCGATCGTCAGGTAGGAGATGCAGCGCCGGGCGTCGAGCTGGTTGGGCGCCGGGAAGGCCGAGGTCGGGCAGGCGTCCAGGCAGGCGGTGCAGCGCCCGCAGCGGTCCTCCCCCGGCTCGTCCGCCGGAAGCTCCAGCGTGGTGTAGATCTCGCCCAGGAACAGCCAGGAACCGTGGGTGCGGGAGACGAGGTTGGTGTGCTTGCCCTGCCATCCCAGCCCGGCTTGGGCGGCGAGCGGCTTTTCCATCACCGGCGCGGTGTCCACGAAGACCTTGATCTCCGCCTTCGCCGCCGCGTGAAGCCACTGGCCCAGCGTCTTCAGCCGGCCCTTGATGACGTCGTGGTAGTCGCGGTTGCGCGCGTAGACCGACACGATGCCCCGGTCGGGATGGCCGAGCAGGCCGCGCGGATCCTCGTGAGGTGCGTAGCTGGTTCCGAGCGCTATGACGGTGCGCGCCTCTGGCCAGAGTGCCTTGGGATCGACGCGCCGGTCGGCCTTCTCCTCCATCCAGCCCATGTCGCCGTGGCGCCCCCGGGCCAGGAACTCCGCCAGCCTCTCCCGCGCCTCGCCGCCGAGCGAGGCCGGCGCGAAGCCGACCGCGTCGAAGCCCAGGGCAAGGGCGCGGTCGCGGAGCGCCGCCTTCAGCTTGGCGGGATCAGCCTCGGCCACGGTAGGGCTGGACCTCCTGCGAGGGAATCCACACGCCCTTGGGCGGCTCGCCGGTCTGGAAGAAGACGTCGATGGGAATGCCGCCGCGCGGGTACCAGTAGCCGCCGATGCGCAGCCACACGGGGTTCAGCTCGGACACCAGCCGCTTGCCGATGCCGACCGTGCAGGCCTCGTGGAAGGCGCCGTGGTTGCGGAAGCTGGTCAGGAACAGCTTCAGCGACTTGCTCTCCACCAGCCAGTCGGCGGGCACATAGTCGATCACCAGATGGGCGAAGTCCGGCTGGCCGGTGATCGGGCAAAGGGAGGTGAACTCCGGCGCCGTGAAGCGCACGAGATACCGGTCGCCGGGGTTCGGATTCGGCACCCGCTCCAGCACGGCCTCCTCGGGCGTCTGCGGCTGGACGGTGGCGCCGCCGAGCTGGGTCAGGCCGGAATAGATGGATTCAGACATTGGCATCGTCCTTCGCGGGGGCTTCCGCCGCCGCGGTCTTCTGTTTGTGGGACTTGTCCTTGGCGGGCTTGGGCGGCTTGGCGATCGGGTCGATGGTGGCCGGGATGTCGCCTTCCTGAAGCTCGGCCTCCAAGGCACCCGCGACCTCCTCGAAACGGCCCTGCTCGATGGCGCGGCGCATCTCGGCCATCAGATCCTGGTAGTAGTGCAGGTTGTGCCAGGTCAGCAGCATCGGACCCAGCATCTCGTTCGCCTTGAACAGATGGTGCAGGTAGCCGCGGCTGTAGCTCCGGCAGGCGGGGCAGCCGCAACGGTCGTCCAGCGGGCGCTCGTCATGGGCGTGGCGGGCGTTGCGGATGTTGACCGTCCCGCGCCGCACGAAGGCCTGGCCGGTGCGGCCGGACCGGGTGGGCATGACGCAGTCGAACATGTCCACGCCCCGCCGGACGGCACCGATCAGGTCGCTCGGCCGGCCGACGCCCATCAGGTAGCGCGGGCGGTCCTTGACCATCAGAGGCTCGGTGAAATCAAGCACCTGGAACATGGTCTCCTGGCCCTCGCCGACCGCGAGGCCGCCGATGGCGTAGCCGTCGAAACCGATTTCGGACAGGGCCGACACGCTCTCCGCCCGCAGGTCGGCGTAGACGCCGCCCTGCACGATGCCGAACAGGCCGTAGCCCGGCCGCTCGACGAAGGCGTCCTTGCTGCGCCGCGCCCAGCGCATCGACAGCCGCATGGAACTGGCGGCCTGCGCCTCGGTCGCGGGGAAGGGGGTGCATTCGTCCAGGCACATGGTGATGTTGCTGTCCAGCAGGTGCTGGATCTGGATCGACCGCTCGGGCGTCAGGTGGTGCTTGCTGCCGTCGAGGTGGGATTTGAAGGTCACCCCCTCCTCGGTCATGGTGCGCAGGTCGGACAGGGACATGACCTGGAACCCGCCGCTGTCCGTCAGGATCGGCTTGTCCCAGTTCATGAAGCGGTGCAGCCCGCCCAGCTGATGCACCCGCTCCGCCGTCGGGCGCAGCATCAGGTGGTAGGTGTTGCCGAGCAGGATCTCCGCACCCGTCGACTTCACCGCGTCGGTGGTCATGGCCTTCACCGTCGCGACGGTGCCGACCGGCATGAAGGCCGGCGTGTTGATGGCGCCGTGTGCCGTGGAGACCCGTCCACGCCGGGCGCGGCCGTCCGTCCCGAGAAGCTCGAAGCCGATGCCCGTCATGAAGTCCTCCGCAGGAGCGACGTGTCGCCGTAGCTGAAAAAGCGGTAGTTCCGGTCGATGGCGTGCGCGTAGGCGGCACGCATGCGGTCCATGCCGGCGAAGGCGCAGACCAGCATGAAGAGCGTCGAGCGGGGCAGGTGGAAGTTCGTCAGCAGGATGTCCACGATGCGGAACCGGTATCCCGGCGTGATGAAGATGTCCGTGTCGCCGGAAAAGGGAGCGAGCGTCCCGTCCGCCCGCCCGGCCGTCTCCAGAATGCGCAGGGCCGTGGTGCCCACGGCGACGATCCGGCCGCCGGCGGCACGGGTGGCGTTCACCGCCTCGGCCGTCTCCGGCGAGATCTCGCCCCACTCGCTGTGCATGCGGTGCTCGGCGACATCGTCCACCTTCACCGGCAGGAATGTGCCGGCCCCGACATGGAGCGTCACGGGCACGCGGCGCACCCCGCGCGCTTCCAGCGCCGCCAGAAGCTCCGGCGTGTAGTGCAGCCCGGCGGTCGGGGCGGCGACCGCCCCCTCGCGCGCGGCGAAGACCGTCTGGTAGTCCTCGGCGTCGCCCACGTCGGCCTTGCGCCGGATGTAGGGCGGAAGCGGCATGGTGCCCATGCGGTGCAGGGCCTCGAACAGGGCCGGCCCGGCGGCGGAGAAGCGCAGATGCACCTCCATCCCGTCCTTGGCCAGCACCTCGGCCTCGAAGCCTTCGCCGAAGGCGATGACGTCGCCGGGCTTCAGCCGCTTGCCGGGACGGCAGAAGGCGCGCCACTCGCGCTCGCCGTCACGCTTGTGCAGGTTGACCTCGACGCGAACCTCGCCGCGCCGCCCCTCCAGCCGGGCCGGGATGACGCGCGTATCGTTGACGACCATCAGGTCGCCCGGCTCCAGCAGCGCCGGCAGGTCACGAACGATGTGGTCGCGCAGTTGCTCCCCGACCTCGAGGAGGCGGGCGGCGTCGCGCGGGCGGACGGGATGCTCGGCGATCCGGTCCGGGGGCAGGTCGAAATCGAAATCGGCGGTCTTCATGGAAGCCGCTCGTATAGACCATCGGGACATGGAAAGGAAAGACACCTTGGCGGCGGTCGGCCATGCGCCGGCAGCACCTCTACGCGAAGAAGGTTTTTACGAAGATGCCGGCTACACCGGCGAGGATCGCGCCGACCATCCATTTCAAAACCAGAAGATCGGCCTCAGTTTTCGAAAACCGCCCTTCATGTTCCGCGATGGCTTTGGCTGCCGCCTTCGATTTCTCCTCAGAGGCGCCGGCTTCCTTCAGAGCCTCATACACTTCGGCGATCAGAATGCTCACGGCTGGCCCCTTGCGGTCATGCAAACGTCTTCAACAATACAGCATTCGATCCGATTCCAATATCTTCAACGCTGGAGCCAAGCGCTTGGCTCCAGAGCCTATTCCGGAAGCGGAAGCCCCTGAGCCTTCAGCGCGGCCGTCTGGCGGGTGGCGAGGACGTTCACGTCGAAGTTCCGGATCATCTCCTGGAACAGACGGTACCAGTTCACCTCCGCCTTCAGGTGCAGGAAGACGGAGCCGAGCCCGATGGCGGCGCGGTCCATGAAGACGAACTCGCGGGGGACCTCCACCCCGCCGACGCGGCGCAGCTCGGCATGGACCTTCGCGGCGGTCTCCCGGCCGTAATGGCTGCCGTTGGTCTCCTCGATGGCGCGGGTGCGGTCTTCCATGATCGGGGCGTAGACGAAGCGCGCCCAGATGTTCAGCACGTCCACCAGCTCCTTCGACGGGCTGGCGAAGCCCCAGGTCCGGTAGGCCTCCACCGCCTTCTCCTCGTTGCCGGTGCGCAGCGCGTCGTACAGGTCGATGACGCCCTTCACGAATCGCGGCGGGAAGACGCGGATGCAGCCGAAATCGAGCAGGTTGATCGAACGGTCCGGACGGACCGTGTAGTTGCCGAGATGCGGGTCGCCGTGGATCACGCCGTACTCGTAGAGCGGCACGTACCAGGCCCGGAACATGTTGATCGCCAGCTCGTTGCGGGCGTCCGGATTTTCGGCGACGAAGTCCAGGATCCGGCGCCCCTCCACCCACTCCATCGTCAGCAGGCGCCGGGTGGACAGCTCCGGGACCACGGGCGGCACATGGACGCCCGGCGTGTCCGCCAGCATAGCGGCGTAGAGGCGGGACTGCTTGGCCTCGCGCTCGTAATCCAGCTCCTCGCGCAGGCGGGCGCCGATCTCCGCCTGGATCTGGCGGGTGGAGATGGCGCTGTCGGTCCGCTCGAAAAGCGAGAAGATCAGGCCAAGCTGGCGGAGGTCGGCCTCCACGGCGGACGCCATGTCCGGATACTGGAGCTTGCAGGCGAGCGCGCGCCCGCCCAGGGCGACGGCCTTGTGGACCTGTCCCAGGGAGGCGGCCGCGGCGGCGGTGCGCTCGAAGCTCTTGAATCGGGTGTGCCAGGCGGGGCCCAGTTCGCTCGCCATGCGGCGCTTCACGAAGGGCCAGCCCATGGCGGGCGCGTCGGCCTGGAGCTGCGACAGCTCCTGCACATATTCGCGGGGCAGGGCGTCGGGAATGGTGGAGAGGAGCTGGGCCACCTTCATCAGTGGTCCCTTCAGCCCGCCCAGCGCAAGGCGCAGTTCGGCGGCATGGCGTTCCCGTTCCAGGGGAATGCCCAGGACCCTCTGTCCGGCGAAACGGGCCGCGAGGCCCCCCACGGCGGTCCCGACCCGCGCGTACCGCGCGATCCGCCCGCCCAACCTGTTGTCGTCACTGTTCGGCATGTCCCCTAAATGGGCATGCGGTGGATAAAAAACGAGCCCTGCGGACGGGTGTCCCAGGGCTTTGGTCCGACCGGAAACGGTCGTCTTATCCTCACCACCGGACCTGGGGGAATGAAGCGCCGAAAGGCTCGCATCCCCGGTCCGGCAAGCGTTGACGTTGTGTCCGGCCGGGTAGGCCGGAGACGTGTCAGCGCGGCAGCATCGCGAACTCGTTGTCGTTGCGGACGCGCAGCTTGGTCGCGTCGGCGAAGGCCGCGTAGGTCGGGGTGGCGATCAGGCGGGCATGCAGCGGACGGGCGACGGCGGCCGGAGCGACGGTCGAGGCGGTCTGAACCGGCTTCACCGCGACGAGGCGCGACGCGTCGGAGAAGGCAGCATAGGTCGGGGCGGCGATCAGGCGGGCGTGCAGCGGGCGGGCGACCGTGGTCTCACCGGCGAGGGCGGGAGCCTGCACGGCGATCAGCGCGGCGGCGGCAACGAGGATGGCGATGTTCTTACGCATGATTCAAACCCTTCGAAAAAATGACCGGAGAAGCTACCGGACGAGCCGCTCTCGATCCTAGAAAGGCGCTCCGGATCAAAGACCCAGGCTGCTCTTTCCAACGATCCATCAAGGAGCGTGAAGACAACATAGCAAGTATTTCGCAGAGCACAAAAGACAAAAGGCGTTTCAAAACGGTGAATATTTGTTGATAGGCCGCTATAATCAGCCGTTCGAACATGTTGAGCGTTTGGCTAAAAAGCAACCTTTTGGTGTTTTCGTTCACTGATAGCTGATTCTGTGAAACATAAAGCAATAAATTAGCTCATTTCCGATCCTGCATCGAGGCAATAAGTTTCTTATCTCCGTAATCTGCAAGGAATCCCTTGCCGAAACGGAAAGCATTTTTTGATCTGGATCATTATCTCGACACACGAACGGTGGCGATCACAACTTGTTTGCGCTGCAAACATCTTTGCACGCTCCATGGCTCGAAAATCCGCAGAAAACTGCCCTTCCGCCGGAATGTTGGGCGGCCCGCCAACGAAACGATGGGAGAGGCGCTCCGCTGAAGGAAGTAAAACCAATAATAAATATGTCTGTTATTGAGCGTGCATACGGGAAGAGGCTGCGAAGCTGTCGGTCCGCATTCTTATGCGTGCCAAGGCTGCGACCGCAAAGGGCTGTCCTCCACGCCAGGCTGTTCTTGCCCGCGTGCCGTCAATGACCCTGCGGGAAATGGTGATAGCCCCCGGACAGCGGTTCGCCGCATGCCCTGCCAGTTGCGAGGCGGAACGGTCGGGTGGGCCAAGGAGTGGCCGCGCAACCCCGCGCGGCGAGGGGGCAACGTGCACCGGAGGCCACCGCCCCGGTGCACGTTGGAAGTGGCTACATGATGGAGCCGGCCGGATGGGCCCGGATCAGTCCATCTTTTCCAGCTCGTCCACGAAGCCCCGGATGACGCCCAGGCCCTTCTGCCAGAAGGCCGGGTCGGAGGCGTCCAGCCCGAAGGGGGCCAGCAGATCCTGGTGGCGCAGCGTGCCGCCGGCCGACAGCATCTTCAGGTATTTCTCCGCGAAGCCCTGCTCTGCGTCCTGGTAGACCGCGTAGAGCGAGTTCACCAGGCAATCGCCGAAGGCGTAGGCGTAGACGTAGAAGGGCGAATGGATGAAGTGCGGGATGTAGGACCAGTAGTTCCGGTAGCCCTCGTCGAAGCGCAGCGCCGGACCCAGGCTTTCCGTCTGCACCGACATCCAGATCTCGCCCAGACGCTCCGGCGTCAGTTCGCTTTCACGGCGCTCGGTGTGGACGCGGCGCTCGAAATCGAAAAAGGCGATCTGACGGACCACCGTGTTCAGCATGTCCTCGACCTTGGTCGCCAGCATGATCTTGCGGCGCTTCGGATCGGTCTCCGCCGCCAGCAGCGAGCGGAAGGTCAGCATCTCGCCGAACACCGACGCCGTTTCCGCCAGCGTCAGCGGCGTGTCGGACATCAGGTGGCCCTGGCTGCCGGCGAGGATCTGGTGCACGCCGTGCCCCAACTCATGCGCCAGCGTCATGACGTCGCGCGTCTTGCCCTGGTAGTTCACCAGAAGATAGGGGTGAACGCTCGGCACGGTGGGGTGCGCGAAGGCGCCCGGCGCCTTGCCCGGGCGCACCGGCGCGTCGATCCAGGCGTTGTCGAAGAAGCGCTTGCCGATGCTCGCCAGCTCCGGGGAGAAGCGGCCGTAGGCGCTCAGCACGATGTCGCGCGCCTCGTCCCAGCGGATGCTGCGGTCGGCGTCGTTCGGCAGGGGGGCGTTGCGATCCCAGTAATCCAGATGCTCCTGGCCGAACCACTTCGCCTTCATCGCGTAATAGCGGTGCGACAGATCCGGATAGGCGGACTTCACCGCCGTCACCAGCGCGTCCACCACCTCGTCCTCGACGCGGTTGGACAGGTTGCGGGCCGAGGTGGGCGTCGGGTAGTTGCGCCACTTGTCCTCGATCTCCTTGTCCTTGGCGAGCGTGTTGGTGACCAGCGCGAAGAGGCGGATGTTGTCGCCCATCACCTTGCCGACGACCTGGCCCGCTTCCTTGCGCACCGCCGGGTCGCGGTCGGACAGCTTGTTCAGTGCCTCGGCGCAGGACAGCTCCTTGCCGCCGATGGTGAAGCGCAGGGTCGCAATGGTCTCGTCGAACAGGCGGTTCCAGGCGGCGCGCCCGGCCACGTACTTCTCGTGCAGCAGCTTCTCCATCTCGTCGGAGAGCTGATGCTCGCGATAGAGCCGCACGTCGCGCAGCCACGGGCCGTAATGCGCCAGCTCCGGCGAGGCGGACAGCTTGGCCTGGAGCGCCTGCTCCTCCAGCCGGTTGATCTCCAGCGTGAAGAAGATCAGGTCGGTGGAGATGGCGCTGACCCGTTCCTGCATCGACTGGTAGAACTGCGCGATGGAGGCGTCGGTCATGTTGCCGTTGTAGACCAGGCCGGCGAAGGACATGATCCGCGACAGGACCTCGTCGATCCGCTCATATTCCCGGATCGCCTCGGCGAAACGGGCGCCCTCCAGTTCGGCGAGCTTGCCGGCGTAGGCCGCGGCGAAGGCCTTGGACGCCTCCTCCATCTTCGTGAGATCCGCCTTCAGCTCGGCCGAATCCATGCCGGGATAGAGGTCGCTCAGGTCCCAGCCGGGAAGGGTGCCCAGTTCAGGGCTTTCGGTGCTTGCCAGGGCGGCGCTGCGGGTCATGAACATCCTCCGTTGATCGTCAGGAGGATATAAGCGCGCCGGGCGCCCCGGAAAAGATTGGAACGCGGCCTCAGCCGCCGGACGCGTCCTGGGCCTCGATGTCCTGGACGCGCCGGATCGCCGCCTCCACGCATTGCAGGTGCAGCTTCTTGCGGGCAAGCTGGCGGGTGCGCCGCTCTTCCAGGTCGGCGGAGGGCATCGCCTCGATCCCGCAGCCGCGCCAGCCGTTGGCGTCCAGCGCGCGCGCCACCTCGGCATAACCGAAATAGCCCTTGTCCGGCTGCGGCCAGGGCGCCTTGAAATCCGCGCGGCGCAGCAGGAAGCGGTTCGACTGGCTGGAGCCGCCGACGTTGGTGAGGCGCGCGACGATCAGCCTCTCGCCGTTCGGATGAACAACGGACAGGATGGGGCGGATTCCGGCGATGGGACGGTCGGGCGACATGGCGCATGCATAGCGTCCGGACCGGCACAACGCCAGAGACAAGGGCGGGGCTTTCAAACCTGCGAAGGCGTCTTCACCGCCCGGATTCCATGTTAGGCTCTGCGATGCGCGGAACCGGGAGGTACGGTCATGAACAAGGCGATCCTGAAACAGGCTCCCCTCTATGACGTGGACCGGCTAGCCTGGCTGGAAAACCAGGCGGCGCTTGCGCGTGCCGGCCGGTCCGGCGCGCTCGATCTGGAGAACTTGGCGGAAGAGCTGGACGTCATGGTGCGGAGCGAGCGGCGGGAACTGCGCAACCGGCTGGTCGTCCTGCTTGTCCATCTCCTCAAGCACGAGTTCCAGCCCGCCATGAGATCGGGAAGCTGGAGGGGCAGCATCGTCGAGCAGCGCCGCCGAATCCGCGACACGATCGAGGAGAGTCCAAGCCTGCGCCGCTGGTTCGCCGACCTCGCCGCCGATCCGGCCGTTTACACCGATGCGGTCGAACAGGCAGCTGCCGAAACGGGCCTTCCGCCAAACGCCTTTCCGCAGATCTGCCCCTATGGCGCGGAATCCATCATGGATCCGTCCTTCTGGCCGGGTGCCTGAACGCGTCCTCCCGTGGCATCCCCTTCGACCATCGTCGATTTGCGCGGACGGTTTGTTGGGCGCACAATGGGCGTCCGCCGCGCGCCTTGTCAAAGGGCGGGCAGCCGGGAGGAAACGCACCAAACCCAATAAGAAAAAGGCGCCGCCATGACCCGCAACGACAGCCCGCTCTACGATCCGCTCTACGCCCGTTCCCTGTCCGACCCGGAGGGCTTTTGGGCGGAGGCGGCCGAAGCGGTCAGCTGGATCAAGCGCTGGGACGAGGTGCTGGACGACAGCCGGGCGCCCTTCTACCGCTGGTTCACGGGCGGGGTGCTGAACAGCTGTTACAACGCGGTGGACCGCCATGTGGAAGGCGGGCGCGGCGATCAGGCCGCCATCATCCACGACAGCCCCGTGACGGGCAGCGTGACGACCCTGACCTACCGTGAGCTTCTGGACCAGGTGTCCCGCCTCGCGGGCGCCCTGCGCGCGCGCGGGGTTGAGAAGGGCGACCGCGTCATCCTCTACATGCCCATGATCCCGCAGGCGGTCATCGCCATGCTGGCCTGTGCGCGGCTCGGCGCCGTTCATTCCGTCGTGTTCGGCGGCTTCGCCCCGAACGAGCTGGCGACGCGCATCGACGATGCGAAGCCCAAGGTCATCGTGACGGCCTCCTGCGGGATCGAGCCGACGCGCACCGTGGCCTACAAGCCGATGCTCGACGCGGCCATCGAAGCGGCGGCGAACAAGCCGGACAGCGTGATCGTCTTCCAGCGGCCGCAGGCCGTGGCGGAGATGCGGGCGGGCCGGGACCTGGACTGGGTGGAGGCCATGGCCTCGGCCGAACCGGCGGAGTGCGTTCCGGTCGCCGCGACCGACCCGCTCTATATTCTCTATACGTCCGGCACCACCGGCCAGCCGAAGGGCGTGGTGCGCGACAACGGCGGCCACGCCGTGGCACTGATGTGGACGATGCGGAACCTCTACGACGTGAAGCCGGGGGAGGTGTTCTGGACCGCCTCGGACGTCGGCTGGGTGGTCGGCCACTCCTACATCGTCTACGCGCCGCTGATGAACGGCAGCACGACGGTCGTCTATGAGGGCAAGCCCGTCGGCACGCCCGACGCCGGCGCCTTCTGGCGCGTCATCCAGCAGCACAAGGTCTGCACCTTCTTCACGGCCCCGACAGCCTTCCGCGCCATCAAGCGCGAGGATCCCGAGGCGGCGCTGCTGAAGCGGCACGACCTGTCAGGCCTGCGCGCGCTGTTCCTGGCGGGCGAGCGGTCCGACCCCGACACGGTGCGCTGGGCGGAGGACAATCTCGGCGTGCCGGTTGTCGATCACTGGTGGCAGACCGAAACCGGCTGGCCGATTTCCGGCAACCCGCTGGGCATCCAGCAATTCCCGATCAAGCACGGCTCCGCGACGCGCCCGATGCCCGGCTGGGACGTCCGCGTGCTGGACGCCGAACAGAGGGAGGTGCCGCGCGGCGACATCGGGTCCATCTGCATCCGGCTGCCGCTGCCGCCCGGCGCGCTGCCGACCCTTTGGAACGCCGACGACCGTTTCCGGAAGGCCTACCTGTCCGACTTCCCGGGCTTCTACCAGACGGGCGACGCCGGTTTCATCGACGAGGACGGCTACGTCCACATCATGGCCCGGACCGACGACATCATCAACGTGGCGGGTCATCGCCTCTCCACCGGCGCGATGGAGGAGATCCTGGCCTCCCACAAGGACGTGGCCGAATGCGCGGTCATCGGCGTGGCGGACTCCCTGAAGGGGCAGGTGCCCTTGGGGCTTCTCTGCCTCAAGGCCGGCGTCTCGCGCCCGCGCGAGGAGATCGTGCGGGAGGTGGTGGCGCTGGTCCGCGACCGTATCGGCCCCGTCGCGGACTTCAAGCGCGCCGTCGTGGTCGAGCGGCTGCCGAAGACCCGGTCGGGCAAGATTCTTCGCGGCACGATGCAGAAGATCGCCGACGCGCAGGACTACCGCATGCCCGCGACCATCGACGATCCGGCCATCCTGCCGGAGATCGCCGAGGCGCTCCGCACGCTCGGCTACGCGAAGGACCAGCCGGCGGCCTTCTGATCCGCCCGGACGAGGAGGGCGTCGTGGGTGTGATATCCCCCATGGGTGGTCACACCGATGCGCCTTCCCGCGCCGCAGCATCCGCACTTAACTTACAGTCTTGCATTCCGATCGAGAGACCTCATGGACGAGCTGCTCCGCGCGCCCAATATCCGCCGCCTTGCCGCAGCACTGCTCATTGCCGCAGCTTGTTTCGCCTTCTGGGCGGCGCTCCAGCCGAAATTGACGCCGCCCAGCGCCTATCACGCCGACAAGATCGTCCACATCCTGGCCTTCGCCGTCCTGGGCGGCCTCGCGGCCCTGGCAAGGACCAGCCGCCGATGGCTCCTCCTGGCCGTGCTCGCGCTCACGGGCCTCGGCGCTCTCATCGAGATCGGCCAGTCCATGGTGCCGGGACGCTCAGCCAGCCTCAACGATCTCCTTGGCGACATAATCGGCATCGGGGTGGGTGTAGCCGCCGTGGAAGTGATGCTGCCCTTCTTGTCGAAACTGGTCCGCAACTGACCGGGAAAGGACGGCTTTCCAGGGCCTCCAGTGTCTCTGTTGCGCCCGCATTCAAGGCCCCGCCGCTTTTCTGCCGAAATTTTGCTGCATCGGCATCAAACTCTGGAATAAAGGATCGGCGTGGCGCGTTCATCCAGGCAAGACCAGGCCTTGAAGGCTTGTCCTGGGAAGCGACGCTGCGTGTTCCTACCTGTAGATGGCCCACGGGTTTCGTGGAGCATCGAACCGATCGGGTGCGCGGTTGAGCAATTTCGGGGTCGAGCTGGAAGTCCACATTGCGTCGTTGCGCCGCTATGCGCGGGCATTGCTGCGCAACCGCACGGACGCCGAGGACCTGGTGCAGGAAGCGTTGACGCGCGCGGTGGCGCGTGCCGACAGCTTCAAGGCGGGGACGAACCTGCGGGCGTGGCTTTTCACCATCCTGCACAACGTCCACGTCAATCAGGTCCGCTCCAAGGCCGCGCGGCCCGACGAAGTCGATGTCGACTCGGTCGAGTCGCGGCTGGTGACCCCGGCACGGCAGGAGGAGCGCGTCGAGGCTCGCGAGATGATGCGCGCCATCGACGATCTGCCCGAGGAGCAGCGGAAGGTCCTGCTGCTCGTCGCGCTGGAGGGCCTGAAATACGACGAGGTCGCCGAGCTGCTCGGCGTGCCGATCGGGACCGTCATGTCGCGCCTGTCACGGGCGCGCGAGGCGGTCAGGGCGAAGCTGGCGAACGAGGGTTCGACAACCCTCAGGCGGGTGAAATGATGAACGCGCGACGGGTGACGGAAGACGAACTGCACGCCTATGTGGACGGGCAACTGGATGGCGACCGGCGTCTCGCGGTGGAGCGATGGCTGGCCGACGACCCCGACGCGCTGCGGCGCGTGGAGGATTACCGCGCCCAGACCGTTCTGCTGCACGAGGTGTTCGACTCCGTCCTCCGCGAACCGCTGAGCGATCCGTCCCAGGACCTGACCGACAAGCTGAAGGGCCGGCTGGCCTTCAACGACAACCGCCCGGTCTGGCACGCGCGTCCCTGGGTGCGCATGGCCGCCGCCGTGGCGCTGGTCGTCGCCGGTGCGACGGGCGGCTATTTCGGGCGGGGTGCGCCCGCCCCCGTGAACGTCGCCCAGCAGCAGCAGGCGGTGCCGCCGCAACAGCAGCAGAACCTGAAGGCCTTCGCCGAGGAAGCAACCCAGGCCCACCGCTTCTACACATCCGACGAGCGCTTCCAGGTCGAGATGGGGGCGGACAACCAGAACGAGCTGAACAACTGGCTGTCCCAGCGCGTCGGCCGCGACGTGTTCGGCCCGGACCTGTCGCGCGTCGGGTACCGTCTGATCGGCGGCCGATCCATGCCGATCAACCGCGGGGCCGGCGCCCAGTACATGTACGCCAACGACCAGAACAAGCGCATCACCCTGTTCGTGGCGCCGCAGTCCGGCCAGGAAACCAGCTTCAGCTTTGCCCAGAACGGCGACGTGGCGACCTTCTATTGGGTGGAGGGCTCGCTCGCCTACGCGCTGATCGGCCGCCTCTCGAAGGAGGAACTGCTTCAGGTCTCGCAGGCGGTCTACAACGACGTCCGCTCGCGCCCCAACCCGCCGCCGGCCCCGCCCCAGGTCCAACCGCCGGCACCTCAGCAGCAACAGCCGCCGGCCCCGCCGCAAGGGCAGCCGCCGCAGCAGCCTGGGCAGCCCGAGCCGCACAGGGACCAGCGGACGCAGGGCCAGCCGCCGGAGCAGAATGGCGTGCAGCCGGTCAGCGACACGCATCCTGGCAAAGGGAGCTGACATCCTCCGCCCGGCCGGATCGCGGGCGGACCAGGATCGAGGAGTTTTCGTATGGAAGAAGGCCATGCACCCCGATGGAGGTGCATGGCCTTCGTTGCTTCAGGCGCTGTTTCGCCGTTTCTCCCGGGAGGCGGCGAAACCGCACCTTCAACCCGGCATCGCGCTCAGTAGCCGGGGGGACAGGCGGCGTCGGACCCGGTGGGCGCCGCATTCGGCGTGGCGGGAATGATGACGTACCCGGTTTGCAGCGCGGCCAACGAACCGGTCACCGTCGTCACGTTCGTGCCGAGCGCGGCGTTCGGGTTGTTGCACATCCAGCTGTTGCTGGCGTTCGGCGGCGCCGACTTGGTCATGAAGTAGAAGACGCTGCAGCCCGCCGGCAGGGTGACGGTGGTGGGCAGGGTGGACGCCCAGTAGCCGCCGGCTCCGTTGCCATAATAATTGTCGGCCTTGAAAAGCGGATTGCCGTTCGTGTCGGTGATCACGATGGCGTTTTCCACGCCCTCGACCGAGGAGCCCAACGCCACGTTCGGAACGGCATTGGCGAAGCAGAGGGTCACATTGGCGGCCTGTGCGCCCGTGCTCATGACGGACATGGCGGCACCAGCGACCGCGGAAAGAATGAGCGCTTTAATCCCGAATTTCATCCCGGCACCTTTCAAGCGTTGAAGTTGCTGATCTGCAAGGTCGTATTACTCTAGATATATGAAAAATAGGTAAGCAAGCCAAAGCGCTGGTGCAAATGCGTCGCGCTGCCGATGTGTGCGGGAGGGAGGCGCCGCGCGTCAACGCGCATGCCGCACTGAGGCCGGCCTCAGCCGCCATAAGCTTGCCACAGGAACATGTTCTCCTTTGTTCCACACGGGGAGAACGCCGGAGGTGCTATCGTTCCGTGGTGCCGCGGGAAAGGTGGAGCCTCCTTGAAAGTGCTTTGGATCAGCCTCATGCTGCTGGCCCTGCTGCTTGCCGGGCCGGCTTTCGTCATTGCCTCGGGCACGGTGGCGCTCGGCGTCCACTGGTCCACCGCCGACCGCAGCCCCGCCGGGCTGGCTCCCGATCCGGCGACCACGCCGGAGGCCGTGGTGCAGGTCTACGCGGCGCGCGCCCTGTCCTGGCGCGGCGCGTTCGGCGTGCATCCCTGGTTCGCCGTGAAGCCGGCGGGTGCCTCCTCCTACACCGTCCATGAGGTCATCGGCTGGCGGGTCTACCGCGGCATGCCGGGTGTGGTCACCAGCGGCCGCGATCCCGACGGGCGCTGGTTCGGATCCATGCCGGACCTGCTGGCCGAACTGCGCGGGCCTGCGGCGGAGGCGGCGATCCCCAAGATCGAGGCAGCCGTCCGCAGCTATCCCTACGCCGGGGAATACCGGATCTGGCCCGGCCCCAACAGCAACACCTTCGCCGCTTGGGTCGGCCGCGCCGTGCCGGAACTGCGGCTCGACCTGCCTTCGACCGCGCTGGGCAAGGATTATCTCGGCAGCGGCCTGATCGCACGGGCGCCGAGCGGCACGGGCTGGCAGATCAGCCTGTTCGGGCTGGCCGGACTGCTCCTGGCGAAGGAGGAGGGGATCGAGGTGAACCTGCTCGGCATGACCTTCGGCGTCGACCTCCTAGACCTCGCCGTCAAGCTGCCGGGGATCGGCCGGTTCGGCGTGCGGACGGCCGCCACGGTGGAGCCGTCCGTCACGCCGCCGGGCTGATCCGCCGCGGCGGCCGTCCTCCTCAGCCGCCGGCCTCGTCCGCAACATCCTCGGCGGCGGTCTGGCCGGTGCCCGAGGGTCCGAGCGACGGGCTGCCGCGCTTCAGGCCCCGGCGGACCATCGCTTCCCAGGCTTCCTCGGCCGTGTCCACGATCTCGAACAGGTTCAGGTCCTCCGGGCTGATCATCCCGTGGTCGGCCAGCGCGCGGAAATTCACCACCTCGTTCCAGTACTGGCTGCCGACCAGCACGATGGGCAGAGGCGAGGCCTTGTTGGTGTTGCGCAGGTTCAGGATCTCGAACGCCTCGTCGAAGGTGCCGAATCCGCCGGGGAACACCGCGAGGCCATTCGCCCGCATGGCCAGATGCATCTTCCGGATCGCGAAATAGTGGAAGCGGAAGGTGAGGTCCGGGGTGCTGTAGGGGTTCGGATACTGTTCGTGCGGCAGGCTGATGTTGAAGCCGATGCTCGGCGCGCCCGCCTCGTTGGCGCCACGGTTCGCGGCCTCCATCAGGCCCGGCCCGCCGCCGGTGGCGATGACGTTGTCGCGCTTGCCGTCGATTGACGGCGCCAGCGCGCCGCCGCGCTCCGACACGATGCGGCCGAAGCGACGCGCCTCCTCGTACCAGGAGACCTGGCCGGCGCGCAGCTCGGCGCGCTTCTTCTCCTCCGGGGTGCGAGCCTCGGCCAGCATCTTCTCCGCCATCTCCGGCGAGGGCACGCGGGCGCTGCCGAAGGCCACGATGGTGGAGCGCACGCCCCAGGCCTTCAGATATTCCTCCGGCTTGCTGTATTCGAGCATGAAGCGCACGCCGCGCATCGACTCGCTGAGGAGAAATTCGCTGTCCTCGAAGGCGAGTGAATAGCTCTTCGATTCATGGTTTGGCGTGCGGCTGAACATGTCCTGCTCCTGATCGATGGCGGGACCGGACCGTTTCGGCTCCAGCCCCGTTTCAAAATGTAGCAGCTTGATAACCGGGTTGCGCGCTATACCCTCGGACTAGACCGCGGGGTACCGCGACGCGAGGCTTTGCTCCAGCCTCGCCGAACCGCATAGTTCCAGCCATCGCGCCCCCGGGCCGGGCGCGGAGAAACGGGCGGCCGGTCGGAGCAGCCGCGGCCCAGTCGCAGAACGAGGAAGCGGAACCGACATGCAGAGCCACGAAGACGTCTTCGACGGGCCGGAGACGCGGCAGCCGACCATCCTGGCGGTCTACAACCAGAAGGGCGGCGTCGGAAAGACGACCACCTCGGTCAATCTCGCGATCGGCCTGGCCGCGCTCGGCAAGAAGGTCGTCCTCATCGATTTCGACCCGCAGAGCAGTGCCACCAGCAATTTCCTCCTGAAGGAAAAGGCCGAGGTCGGGATCCACGACCTGCTGAACCAGGACGCCTTCGTGGAGGACGCGGTGACGCCGACCGCCTTCGACGGGCTGTCCATGATCATCGGCGCGCGAAAGCTCTATTCCCTGGAGCACGCGCTGGACAACCGTGGCGGCTCGCAGCGGGGGCTGCGCCGGGCGCTGCACTTCTCGCGCAACCCGCCGGATTACATCGTCATCGACTGCCCGCCGGCGCTGGGCCATCTCGCGGCCGGCGCGCTCGCGGCGGCCGACCGGCTGGTGCTGCCGGTTTTCCCCGGCCGCTACGCGCTGGACGGGCTGAAGCGGACCCTGTCCGTCGTCGAGCACATCCAGAACGGCATGAACCCCGCGCTGGACGTCGCCGGCGTCCTGATGCTGTCGGTGACCAACGACGAGATCGGGCGGGAATCGCTGACGCAGCTGCGGGCGGAATGCCCGGAACTGCTGTTCCGCACCGCCATCGCCTACGACATCGACGTGGTGAAGGCGACCTACCGCCGCATGCCGGCGATGATCTTCAACCCGGAAGGCAAGACCACCACCCGCTTCCTGGCCCTGGCATCGGAGGTCGTCGCCGGTCGCGGCAAGGTCGCGTCGGACGCCGAACTGGCGAAGGCGCAGGACCGCATCCGCCAATGGCACGCGGACAACGACGCGTCCTACAGCGGCACCGAGCGGGCGCGCGGAAACGTGGATTCGGACGACGGCCCCGGCGGCACGGCCGGGCAGGGCGGCCGGAGCCGGGGCGCCGTCATCGCCGCCGGGCTGGTCGGGCTGGTCGCGGGATTCCTCCTGGGCGCCTTCGCCGGGGCTCCGCTCCTGGGCTCCGTCCTCGCGCAGGGCGGTCCCTGATCAGGCCAGCCGCCAAGCCCTGAGCCGCTCGTAATAGGGGCGGGCGGCATCGGCGACCCGCGCCAGATCGCCGGGCAGGGGCGGGGATGGCGGGGGCAGGGCGCCGAACCCGGTCGAGGCCTCCACCGATCTGTACCAGTGCGGCGCCCACACGCCGTCCGTCGCGCGCCGCCCCGCCGGCCAGCTCAGCATGGCGGTCGTGAAGGGCACGCCCAGCGCGGCGCAGAGACGGTCCAGCGCCGCCTCCGGATCGGCCAGCACGTCGCGCGCCTCGATGACCGGCGGCGCGCTGCCGAGCCGGTCGGCGACCCGGTCGAACAGCTCCGCCTGGCGGACCACCCCGATGTCCTCGAGCGTGACGGAGCCGCGCCGCTGGATGTAGGAGGCGACCACCTCCGCCGGATCGCGGATCAGGAAGGCGCTGCGCACCCCGTTCAGCCACTCCAACCCGATCTCCGGCAGCATGTGGTGGGTCATGTGCTTCTGGTAGAAGACGGCCCGCCCGCCCGGCACCGGCTCCTCCGTCAGCGACGCCGCCACGGCGCGCCAGTCCGTCGGTTGGCTCGCCAGCACCTCCTCCCGTCCGGGATGGTCGAGCCCCGTCGCCGCGAGGTAGCAGGCGTAGAAGGGCTCGTCCACCACCGCCGTGTCGGGCCGGTTCTCCCAGGCCCGCATCATGGCGGTCGAGATGTTGCGCGGGCCGGACCACATGGCGATGCGAATCGGGGCGACGCGAATCGGGGCAATACGCACCGGGGCGGGGTTGGTCGATTCGGACATGAAGGCTTCCTGCCTGCGTTGTTCGTGGCTGCGCCTCAGTGTTCACCGGACGAAGCCGGATTGCCAAGCGGCTCGTCCGCCGGAGCCATGTCCCGACCTTGACCGCCCCCGAGGCGAATTTGTAGCATGCTAATTGATGCACAGGGAGGCCGCCTCGGCGATGACGAATTCCAATGAACGACAGGCGGCCGACGTCATCGGCATCCTTCTGCACGAGACGGCCCACAGCTGGCGGATCGCGCTCGACAAGCGCCTGCGGCCGCTCGGGCTCAGCCAGGCGAAATGGCGGGCGCTGATGATCCTCGGCCGGGCGGAGGAGAACATCACCCAGCGTGACCTCGCCGAACGGCTGGGGGTCGAGGGGCCGACGCTCGTGCGGCTGCTCGACCGGCTGGAGGCGGATGACTGGGTCGAACGGCGCGCCTGCACCGACGACCGCCGCAGCAAGCGCATCCATCTGCGCCCGCGCGCCCGCGACCTGCTGAAGCAGATCGAAACGATCGCCGCCGACCTGCGGCGCGAACTTCTGTCGGATCTGAAATCGGAGGAGGTGGAGGCGCTCGCCGACATGCTGACGCGGATCCGTGGCAGGGCGGAGGACCGGACTTGAGCCCTGCCGAGCCGAAGGCACGGGACGAGGCGGGCAGGGACGGGCAGGGCACACCCGGCACCGGGGCGGACGCCCAGGTCGCCCGGCTCTTCGAACGTCACGGTCCCCGCTACAAGTGGCTGGCGACGCTGACGGTCATTCTCGGCACCCTGTCCATGGCCATGACGTCCACCATCGTGAACGTCGCCTTTCCGGACATCATGCGCGGCTTCGGCGTCGGTCATGATCAGACGCAGTGGCTGGCGACCGGCTTCCTGGCCGCCATGGCCTCGGCGATGCTCGTGAACGCCTGGGCGGTGAACGCCTTCGGGCCGCGCGCCACCTACACCGGCGCGATGGCCGTCTTTCTGGTTGCCTCGGTCGTCGGCGGCCTGAGCCCGGTGTTCGAACTGCTGGTCGCCGCCCGCGTGCTGCAGGGCGCCATGGCCGGGATCGTTCAGCCGTTGGGCATGGTCATCCTCTACGAGGTCTTTCCGCCCGCCGAACGCGGCCGCGGCATGGGCATCTACGGGCTCGGAGTGGTGCTCGGTCCGGCGGTCGGCCCGGTCATCGGCGGCATGCTGGTGGATGCCTATTCCTGGCGGGCCATTTTCCTGATGATCCCTTTGCCGGCTCTGGCGGCATTGGCGCTGGCGTGGGTTTTCCTGCGCGGGCGAGACCGGAGCCAGCCGCGTCCGCGCCTCGACTTCGCAGGATTGCTGATGCTCGCGGCGTCCGTCACCACGATGCTGTGGAGCCTTGCGAACGGCGAAAGGCGCGGCTGGGACGACGGGCTGATCCTCGCGGGGCTGCTGGGTGCTGCGGCGCTTGCCGTGGCGTTCCTGTTCTGGGAAGCGATGGCGCGGCAGCCCTTGCTGAACCTGCGGATCTTCCGCTGCAAGGGATTCGGCAGCGCCTTCCTCATCTCCATGAGCATCGGGGCCGGGCTTTTCGGATCGACCTATCTTCTGCCGGTCTTCGTCCAGCATGAACATGGCCTAACGGCGTCGGCCGCCGGGCTCATGCTGATGCCGGCCGGGCTGGCGATGGCGGCGACCTTTCCGGTCGCGGGGCTGCTGACCGACCGACTGGCGCCGACCACCGTGCTGGCCTCGGGCACGCTGCTGTGCCTGCTGTCCGGTGGGTTGCTGGCCTGGGAGGTCGCGGCCGGCGCCGGCATCACGGCGCTGGTCGTCTGGACGCTGGTCGGCCGTGTCGGGCTTGGGCTGATGATGACGCCCACGACGGCCGGCGCGCTGCGCCTGCTGGAACGCCCGCTGGTTCCGCAGGGCTCTGGTGCCATCAACTTCGCGCGCCAATTCGGCGGTGCCGCCGGGGTGAATCTGCTGGCAATCCTGGTGGCGCGCGGCGAGGATCAGGCCGGCGTGACCGGCCATGGCGCGTATGAGACCGCCTTCTGGGTTCTGGCCGTGCTGTTCGCCGTCGCATTGGTGCCTTTGTGGCGGCTGCACCGGAGCGGCCGGGTGGACAGGCCAACTGGGGCCGGGTGACCACGCGACCCCAGCTTAAGCCGAACTTGAAATCATCCTAGGGCGCGCTGCGGAAAACGCGCGTGCTTTTGTGATGCAATTTTTAATAAAACGTACACTGCAATGACTTTTCTTTCCGATTTGCACGCGCATATAGAAATTATCTACATTTTTTCAATACAGCGTGATAACCCTCAAGCAACCATCCGACGGTTTATATTCAAGAGAAGCGCGCATGCGTACTGGTCTTCCATTATGCGGAGGTACAATCTCAATCATAACATTAAACTTCCTCACATCATGCTCGTACAAGTATGACATGTGGTATATATAGCTTCCTCGAATTTTCTCTCTGATTAGCTCCTTTAAGGCGTCGTCGCTGAGCAAATTGATTCCTGAAAGTGCAGATGCAGAAGCGTTGTGATTGCGGATATATTCAGCCTTAGCGGCGGCGAGTTCAATCTTAAAATCATCAATAGGAACGGGATGCAGCTCAATAGAGTTTAGCGACATAAATGTATCTATGTCTGCGCCCCGGAGAATCGGTCTTTCAATTTTGTATGAAAGAAGCGTTCCATATAATTCGTCTCGAATACTGCGGCAGACATATCCATTCTCCTCAAAAGCCCAGCCCTTAGTATTGTAATCTACATCATCATATGAGTCGTTTTCACATCCCTGAATTATAATCTTACCATGTTTGATGAAGGCGTCTGGCAGCATGAATGATAGCAAATGCTTAAACTTCGAACCATAGGTCATGTCGGCCATGCCAATGTATGGCCTATAATTTCTTAGGTTATTGTCAAATTTACTTACCATTGCGTCCGTCAAATTGTTTATATAAACAATGAAATACTGGTTGACGTAATGCGCTGTAGTGCTGCGCACCAAATTAACGGCTTCTTCCATAGCATCAAGAAGAACGGCTTTGCTAAGACCATCAAGGGGTAAATAATCTCCAGCCAGCACACTATGCTTGCTGCCTTTATCAAAAAGCGGGATCACTTCATTAAAAATTTCCCAGCCATACCAGCCGTTATTGTGCTCAGTATCAAAAACAAGAGCGATTTCTCGCCGATGTGTCTGCGGCTCTAGAGTGGACCGAAGATCGGAATAGTTGATACCCTTTCGCGTAAGAGCTTCCTCAACTTCAGATCGAAGCCATTGAATATAAGAGAGCATGCTAATTGTGTTGCCAGACACCACTTCGCTGGCAACCTCTAGCTGAATATTGCCACGGGAATTCAGTGTATGAATGGGGCGAATATCGAACTTTATAACATCATTGTGTGCGCTGCTCATGGAGTCGCCCTCGTTCGTGCACGACAATATGCATGGATTGAGAATACCAAACTCGCAACCGATCCTGGAACTGGTGATTCGGGGAGGGTTTAAAGACGCGGCGTCAAGCGACTCCTTCGCCGGACCTGAACATGGTCAACGGGCCATCTGACAGACTTAGGGTAAGCCCGTCAGCAACATGGCTTAAATGTCCAGAGTGGTTGGGTATTGGACGTTCCTGACATGGGCGATGTACCCACAGGTTTTTCCATAATCCATCTTATATGATTTTCATTGCGCGTGAGCGGAGCGAAGGGTTCTACCCCTTTCGGTTGATCTGGCCTATGCTGCCGGCAGGTTTTGACGAGTGACTGATTGCGATGGATTTCTCGCCGTCCCTGTTTGGCTGGCATGCTCCCGAACTGCCGCTTGGCGCGGGCGTGGCCGTGGCGCTCTGGCTGGTCTGGCGCTGCTGGCGGCGCACTCCCTTTCCGGGCCGGGCCAGCTTCATCGGCATGCAGCTTGCCGCCGTCTGGTGGACCTCCGCCGCCGCCGTCGAGAATCATGTGATCAGCCCGGAGGCCAAGCTTTTCTGGGCGAAGATGGCCTGGATCGGCATCGCCTCCGCGCCCGGCCTCTGGGCCATGTTCGTCTGGTCCTACACGCAAGGCGGCGCCCGGCGCGGCTGGTTTCATGCGCTGGCCGTCTTCGCGCTGGTGAGCTGGGCCGTCGGGCTGACCAACGACGCCCATCACCTCATGTATCTGAGCGCGGTTCCTGCGACGGCCGATGCTGGCGCGCCGCTGGTCTACGAGCATGGCGCCTATTTCTACATGGCGACCACCGCCATCTACGTGCAGATGATGGCGAGCCTCGTCATCGTCATCATGGCGGTCACCCGGGCGCCGGCGGCCTACCGCAGCCATTATCTCGGCTTCCTCGCGGCGATGCTGATCCCCTGGATGGCGAACGCCGGCTATCTGACCGGCACGTTGACCCTGTTCGGCTTCGATGGAACGCCTTTCGCGCTGATCGTCATGGGATGCGTCTTTCACTGGCTGGTCCAGCGACGCAGGCTCTTCGAGCTGGTGCCGGTCGCGCGGGGCCTGTTGCTCGACGTGTCGCCGGACCCGGTCCTCGGGGCATGATCGTGGAGGCGAATCCGGCCGCGCGCGATCTCGTCGGCGATGCCGCCTCGCCGGTCGGCCAGCCGCTCGGCGCCCTGCCCTACCTGGAACGTGCCCTCGCTCCCCTGCTCGCCCGTGCCGGCAATGGCACCGGGGCCTTGGCCGATGACATCGTCGTCGGTTCGCCGGAACGGCATTACGAGGTCCGGCGCGTTCCGCTTGCGCTTGGCGCCCGCGCGGCCGGGCAACTCCTGCTGTTCCGCGACATCACCAACCGGAAACTGGCGGAGGAGCGGCTGGAGGCGAGCGTCTCCGCCCTGGCCGCCGCCCGCGAACGCGCGGAATCCCTGCTGGCCGCGGAGCAGTCCGCGCGGCGGGAGCTGAACCAGTTCCTGTCCATGGCCGCGCACGAGTTCAAGACGCCGCTGGCCGTGATCGACAGCGCGGCACAGATGCTGCTGTTCAAGGCGGAAAAGACAGCCCCGGACTTCCTGCCCCGGCTGGAGACGATCCGGCAGGCCGTGCGGCGGCAGGTCGCGGTCATCGAGACCTGCCTGGCCGACGAGCGTCTGAACGACGAAGGGCTGCGCCTCCGCGAGGAGCCGGTGGCCCTGTCGGATCTGCTGGAGAACGCCGCAGCCTTCCATCGCCTGCACGCCCCGGACCATGACATCGTCCTGACCTCCGATCCGGGGCCGCCCCCGGCCCTGGTCGGCGATCCGGCGCTGCTCGCGATGGCCTTGGACAACCTGTTGAGCAACGCCGTCAAATACTCGCCCGCAGGGACGACCGTGGCGGTTCATTGCGGCTACGGCGCGGACGGGGTTCAGATCACGGTCCGCGATTCCGGCGTGGGGATCGCCGAGGATGAGATCGGGCGGATCTTCGACCGCTATTTCCGGGCCTCCAACGCCGGTACGGCATCGGGCAGTGGTGTCGGGCTGAACGTGGTCCGGCGGATCGCGCGGCTGCACGGGGGCGATGTCCGGGTGACCAGCACGCTCGGGCTGGGCAGCAGCTTCACGCTGCTGCTGCCCGCCGTCCTCGCCGAGGCGGCGTGAACGCGTAGCCGCCCACGGGATCAGAGATGCGGTGCCGGCAGCTCGATGCCGTCCCAGAAACCGCAGTTCGCCTCGGCCGGACCCTGCCCCGCGGTCGCCGACGCCGCGCCGATGGTCAGCAGCGTGTCGGCGCCCGCCGCGACGGCCGGCCAGGAGGGAGCGCCCGCGCCGTTCGGGTTTCCAGCCCTCGCCAGGTTGGTCCAGGAGGCGAGCATGAGGCGCTGGATCGCGAGGTCGTCCGCCGTCGGCTGGTACTTGCCCTTCCAGGCGTAGAAGAAGGGGTGCTCGATCGTGTGGTTGATGCCCGCAGCCTTGAAGGCCGGGTCGTTTTCAAGCGTGTGGGCGAACAGGTAGCGGAAGACCGGCTTCGTCTGGGCGTCCGCGATGGCGCGCGCCACGCGGCGGCTGGTGCAGGTGAAGAGGGCGTCGGTGGTCGCCTGCACAAGCGCGCGGCGCGGGCTCCCGTAGCGGGTCGCGGGATAGCGGGCGAGCACGGCGCCGCGCGCCTTCGAACCGAAAATCCTTTCCACGGCGGCGGCGTAGCCGGCCTCGTCGGTCACCGGCCCGGCGGCATCGACGAACTGCATGGTTTCTTCGGCGCTGTTTCCGATGATGACCGGCACGTGCGCGCCGGCGCGGATGCGGCTGATCGGCTGCTGGGGGAAGACATGGCCGTCCACGTTCGGGCCATAGATCCGGGGGAAAACGCCGAAGGTGCCAGGCACGGCGTTCACCACCTCCGCCATGCTCTTGCCGCGCAGGCAGGCGGCCACGTCGCTCCCGCCCTCGCAGGCCAGCGCCGAGACGACCCGATTTCCGGTGCGGGCCTCGGCCTCGGCCAGGGTCGGGAGTTCACAGCCTGTCGGAACGCTGCTCTGCATCGACGCGGAGGCGAACAGCCCCTTGGCGGCCGGAGCCGTCATCAGGGCGCAGATGTTGGCGCCGCCGGCCGAGGTGCCGAAGACGGTGACCCGCTCGGGATCGCCGCCGAAGGCCGCGATGTTGCGCCGGACCCAGCCGAGCAGCGCGATCTGATCGAGGCTGCCGTAATTGCCGGACACCGTCTCCGTGCGCTCTGCGTCGAGCGCCGGGTGCGCCAGGAAGCCCAGCGCGCCGAGCCGGTAGTTGAAGCTGACGAAGACCACGCCGCGCGCTGCCATTGCCTCGCCGTCATAGGTGACTCCGCCATACTGGGCGGTCCCTTGCCCGGACAGCGAATGGTTGCCGCCGCCGGTGAACCAGACCATGACCGGACGCTTCGCCGCCTGCCCTGCCCCTTGCGCCGCCGGCGTGTCCTGGGGCTTCCAGACATTCACGGTCAGGCAGTCTTCCGACCCGACGACCTCCTTCCCGGACAGCTGCGGACAGGACGGGCCGGTCTTCGACCCGTCGCGCACGCCGCTCCAGGCCTCCGCCGGCCGCGGAGGCCGCCAGCGCAGATCGCCGACGGGGGGCTTGGCGTAGGGAATGCCCTTGAAGGCCAGCGTGGCGCCTTCGGCGACGCCGCGCACGGCGCCCGTTTCGGTGCAGGCCACGGCGGCATCGGCCGAGCCGCAGGCTGTGGCCGCCTCCGCCGCCTGCGCCGCGCCGGGCTGCGCCGACAGCAGCGCCGGCACGGTCGCCAGGAGTGACAAGGTCAAGGACAAGGCAAGGCGCGGCATGGCTCGTTTCTCTCCCAGAATGATGACCTCCATTGTGGTAGAGGCCGCGCGGCTCAACCAATCAGGATCATCGGCATAGGACGGCAGTGGCGCGGAGAGCGCTTCCGCCGGCCGGGAGGGCTATGCCCTGCCGCACGTCCGCATGCGAGCGGATGCCGATCAGGCGGAATGGGCGTCCGCGAGAACCCCGCGAAGCACCGCCGCCGAGATCGGCTTGTGCAGGATCAGGTGTCCGCTGCTCTGGGCTTCGGCGATTCGCTCGGGCGCCGTGTCCCCGGTTAGGATGACCCCGCGAAGCCCCGGGCCATAGGTTTCCTGCAGCCGGCGCACCGCGTCGATGCCGCTCTTTCCGTTCTCCAGCCGGTAATCGGCAATCACCAGCGTGGGAGGTTCCGGCGTGGCGGAGAGCCTCGACAGCGCGGCGTCCCCGGAATCCGCCATCAGCACGCGCCAGCCGTAGGATTCAATCAGGAATCCGAGGCTCTCACGCACCAGCGCCTCGTCGTCGATCACGACGGCAAATCCGCGTTCATGCGACGGGGACCCCTCCGCTTCGGCGCAAGGCTGCACCGGTGCCGTGGCGACCAGCGGCAGCTCGACCGAGAAGCAGGAGCCCTTCCCCACCGCCGAGGTCACGCGCACCGGGTGTCGGAGGAGGTGCGACAGCCGCCGCACGATGGCGAGCCCGAGCCCAAGGCCCTTCTCCCGCTCGCGGCCGGCGTTCCCGACCTGATAGAATTCCTGGAAGATGTCGTCGAGCTGGTCCTGCGGGATGCCGATGCCGGTGTCCAGGATCTGGAGCCGGACCGCGCCGCCCGACCGGCGGCAGCCGATCAGGATCCCGCCGGACTGCGTGTAGCGCAACGCGTTCTCCAGCAGGTTGCGCAGCATGCGCTCCAGCAGGGCGGGATCGGTGCGGACCGACAGCGTGCAGGGAACGACCCGCACCGCGATTCCGCTTTCCGCCCCGCGCAGGTTGTACTCCCCCTCCAGCCGGCTCAGCAGGTCGGACAGGCGGACCGTCTGGAACTCCGCCTGGATGACGCCCGCCTCCAGCTTGGAGATGTCGAGAAGGCTGTCCAGCAGGTGCCGCAAGGCTTCGAGAGCGGTTTCCATGTGCCCGAGCAGGGGCTTCGCGTCCTCCCGCCCGGCCATTTTCCCGCCCAGCGCGGAGGTCAGCAGCATCAGTGACTGCACGGGCTGGCGCAGGTCGTGGCTGGCGGCGGCGAGAAAACGGGTCTTGGCCGCGTTCGCGCGCTCGGCCTCGTTGCGCGCCCGCTCCATGGCGGACCGCGCGGCGTCCGCCCGCTCGGCAAGGTCGCGCTGTGCCGCGATTTCCAGGGCGGAGCGCTCTTCCAGTTCGTGACGCGCGGCGCTCAGCTCGTCGAGCATGTGGTTGAACGCGTTGGCGAGACGCGCGACCTCGTCCCGCCCGCGCACGGCGGCGCGCTGGCCCCTGTAGCCGTCGCGGACGATGGTGCTGGACAGTTCCTCCAGGTCGCGCAGGGAACGGGTGAGATAGCGCCCGGCCAGCCGGCTGCCCGCGACCGCCACCAGCCCGATCGCCAGCAGCCCGGCGGCGATATAAAGCGGCAGCATCCAGCGGAACAGACCGGCGGTGGGGGTTGGCGGCGCGGTCATGCGCAGCGCGAGCTTCAGCGGCACCAAGACGTTGGAGACCTGAAGCGGAATTTCGACCACGATGCGGCCGTCATCGGAGGGGACCTGTTCCGTGCCGTAGACGGCGTGGACGATGCGGGCGTCCCCGTAGGGCACCAGTGCGTCCAGCGGAACCTTGTAGAGGACGGCGCCCTCCGGCGATTCAGTCCGGTCGTAGACCAGCATTTCGGCGGCGATCAGGGACAGGATGCCGTTGTCCGAAACGACGGCGGCGGCAGCGCTTCCCCGCGCGATCGCCGCGCGCAGCCAGGCCATGTCCTGGCCGGTGATTCCGGGCTCGCCGTTCGTGGCGATCACCTCCCCCTCGAAGTCCGTGAAGGTGATCGAAACCGGAATTCCGGAGATCGAGCGGTAGCTGTTCAGGAAGGGGACGAGGTAGGTTTCGCGTCCGGACGAATCCACCAGGGCCGTCGCCAGAACCCCATTCTGGGACAGCCGCGCCATCGTGTCCGTGATCACGGCGAGGAGCCCGTTGGTCTGGTTGGCCAGCGTGGTGGCGCTCGCCTGGAGCGATGCCTCGTACTGCTCCAGAAGCTGGTGGCGGGTCAGGGCGTAGAAGCCGCCGCCGAGGATCGAGACCAGCCCCACCGACAACAGGACCGACATCAGGGCGAACCGGCGCGCGAGGCTGCCGCGGGCCCATCCCGCGAGGCTCCGCCGTTCCGGCTCCGTGCGCAAGGCCAGGCCTTTACTCGGCGGGGACAAGGACGCCCTGCCGGTCGAAGCGGGCCATCAGCAACTCCTCCGGCCCGAGCGCCTCGTGCCGGTCCGGCGTGAAGGGGCGTTCGAAGTTCTTCACGAGGCCGCGGTAGTTCTCCACCTTTTCGAGCGCGTCGCGCACCGTCGCCCGGTCGGTCGTCCCGGCCAGATCGATGGCGCGCGCCAGAATGTGCGTCAGGTCGTAGGCGTGGGCGAAGCCGACGGGCGAGATGATGTCCTCCACCCGCCTGATCCCGAAGAGCCGTTCGGTGACCCCGAGGACGCGGTCCACCATCGCCTTGTCCGCCTTGAAGAAGCTGAAGGTCTGGATGACCGTGAAATCCACCTCCCGCAGCGCCTCTCCGGCCTGGCCGACGAAGTCGCCGCCGGTCACGCCCCAATGGCTGATCAGCGGAAGGCGCCGTTCCCTGGGCAGTGCCGCCAGTTCGCGGACGAGCACCGCCGCCTCGTCGTCGTTGGCGACCATGATGATCGCCTCGGCGCCCGCCCGTTCCAGCATCTCGTACTTGTCGATCAGCGATTTGTCGCGCCAGTTGTACCAAGCGGTCGCGACGACCGGCGGCTCGCCGCCGGCATCGAGATGGCGTTCCGCCGAGGCGAGATTGCTTCGCCCCCAGGCGGTGTTCGTCAGCAGCAACCCCACCTTCCGCGCACCCCGCTTGCGGGCGTACTCGAACATCTTGGGCATGGCGAGGCTGTCGCGCAGGGACAGCCGGAACGAATAGTTGGGCACCATGCCGTTGTCGACGATCGCGTCGGCGGAAGACCAGGGGGCCAGGAACAGCGTCTTGGTTTCCTTGAGGATCGGAAGCTCCTCGATCACCACCGGGCTGAAACGGCCGCCGAAGACCGCGACGAGATCGGGGATTACGGCGAATTCCTTGATGTTCTTGATGCCACGCGCGGCGATGGAGCGGTGTTCCTTCTTCACCAGCGCCAGGGGCCGTCCGCCGAGCACGCCGCCCGCCGTGTTGATCTCGTCCAGGGCGGCGAGGATTCCGCGCTCGATCGACTCCGCCGAGGTGCTGTTCCTGAGGCCGAACTCCCCGTCCAGCCCAATGTAGACAGGTTTCGTCTCCGCCCGGACGGTGGAAACGGCAAGCGACAAGAGCAGAACCGATAATAACGTGCCTAAAATTTTCCGCATTCTTGTGCCTAACGCGTCGGGAAACAGGGCTGCCGGGATGAGTTCCTTGTCTTCGTCCGTCCTTGTATCGCAGCTATCCACCCGCGCGTGTACCAGCCTTTCGGATGGGAGGTAAGCTAATCGGATAGGCATATGCCGATGGGTGCCACCACTCCGCTCGCGTTCGCATGGGCGAACCCGACAAAAAAGCTCCGCCGGGCGGCATCGCCCGGCGGAGCTTCGCGTCCATCACCCATGTTGGCCTGGAGAAGGATGCCGCATTATTCGGCGGGCACCGCCTCGCGGGCCGCCACGGTCAGGCCGAGGCGCTTCGCGATGCCTTCGCCGTAGGCCGCGTCGGCGGCCAGGAAGTGGCGGAGCTGCCGCTGCTGGATGTCTTCCGGCGCTTGGCCGAGGGAACCGGCGATGTTGTCCATCAGCCGCTCCTGGGCCTCGGCACCGACCAGCCGGAACAGCGCGCCGGCCTGGGAGTAATCGTCGTTGCCCTGCCGGTGATCGTAACGCGCGGCGTCGCCGGTGATTCGCAGCGGCGGTTCGGCCCTGGCGGGCTGCTGGGCGGGACCGCCGAAGCTGTTCGGCTCGTAGTTCGGGCGCCCGCCGCCATTGCCGTCGAAGCGCATGGCGCCGTCGCGCTGGTAGTTCTCCGCGCTGGTGGCGTGGGGGCGGTTCACCGGCAGGAGGCCGTAGTTGCCGCCCAGCCGGTAGCGGTGCGCGTCGGCATAGGCGAAGAGACGGCCCTGGAGCATCTTGTCCGGGCTGAAGGAGATCCCGGGAACGACGCTCGCCGGGCTGAAGGCGGCCTGCTCGACCTCGGCGAAGTAGTTCTCCGGGTTCCGGTTCAGCACAAGCTCGCCGATCTCGACCAGCGGGTAGTCGGCGTGCGGCCAAACCTTGGTGATGTCGAACGGGTTCACGTGATAGCCGTCGGCCTCCAGCTCCGGCATGATCTGCACGGAGACGGTCCAGGCCGGGAAGTCGCCGTCCTCGATGGAGGCGAACAGGTCGCGGGTGGCGTGGTCCGGATCGATGCCGGCCATGGCGGTCGCCTGCTCCGCCGTGAAGTTCTGGATGCCCTGGCGGGTCTTGAAGTGGTACTTGACCCAGAAGCGCTCGCCCGCCGCGTTGATCCAGGAGAAGGTGTGACTGGAGAAGCCGTCCATGTGGCGGTAGCTGCGCGGCGTCCCGCGGTCGCTGAACAGGATGGTCAGCTGGTGCAAGGTTTCCGGCGACAGGGAGAAGAAGTCCCAGACCGCGGTCGGATCCTTCAGGTTGGTCGCCGGGTTGCGCTTTTGCGTGTGGATGAAGTCCGGGAACTTCAGCGGGTCACGGACGAAGAAGACCGGCGTGTTGTTGCCGACGATGTCGTAGTTGCCCTCTTCCGTGTAGAACTTCACGGCGAAGCCGCGCGGGTCGCGCTCGGCGTCGGCTGACCCCTTCTCGCCACCGACGGTGGAGAAGCGCAGGAACACCTCCGTCTCCTTGCCGGCCGCGGACAGGAAGCCGGCCGTCGTGTAGGGGGTGACGTCGGCCGTGACGCGGAAGACGCCGTAGGCTCCGGCGCCCTTGGCATGCACGACCCGCTCCGGAATGCGTTCCCGGTTGAAATGGGCGAGCTTCTCGATCAGATGGAAGTCCTGCATCAGCACCGGCCCGCGCGGCCCTGCCGTGAGGGAGTTCTGGTTGTCGCCGACGGGGATGCCGAAGGTGGTGGTCAGGGTGCTCATCGAACGTTTCCTTATGGTTCAGGCCGTGCTTGACCCTGGTTATCGCCTCAGATTTGCGATACATCCAATTCATTGATCGTACAGCTTCCATAGGCGCCTTCTATGAACATCGCCGGCCTGTCCCTGCGGGACCTGGAATACGCCGTCGCCGTCGCCGACCACCGCCATTTCGGCCGCGCGGCGGAACGTTGCGGGGTGAGCCAGCCGTCGCTCAGCGCGCAGATCCGCAAGCTGGAGGATCTGCTCGGCATTCCGCTGTTCGAGCGCACGAGCCGCCGGGTCCTTCCGACGGCACAGGGCGAAGCGGTGATCCGCCAGGCACGCACCGTGCTGGAGGAGGCACAGCGCCTGATCGCCCTTGCGCGCGGGGCGGAGGGCGCCTTTGCCGGTCCCCTGACGCTCGGGGCCATACAGACGCTCGGCCCCTACCTGTTTCCCCACGTCCTGTCGCCGATCCGCAGGAATTTCCCGGAGGTGCAGCTCAGCCTCGCGGAGGGCCGGACGGAGGGGCTTCTGGCCGACCTGCGCGACGGGCGGGTGGACGCCGTCTTCCTGTCGCTGCCCGCCGAGGACGAGGGGCTGGCCGCGGAGCCGCTGTTCTTCGAACCCTTCCTGCTCGCCTACCCCGCCGGCCACCCGCTGGAGGCGCTTCCCGGCGTCGCCCTCGCCGACCTCGATCCGGGAGACCTCGTTCTGCTGGAGGAAGGGCACTGCCTGCGCGATCAGGCGCTGTCGCTCTGCGGGCGCCAGGGGCGCGGGACCCGCCACGCCACCGGCCTGGAAACCTTACGCCACATGGTCGCGGCCGGCGCCGGATACACCTTGATGCCCCTGCTCGCCGTCGCGAACCAGACGGACATGGGCGGGCTGATCGCCTACCGCCCCTTCGACCGCGATCCGCCGGGCCGCACGGTCGGGCTGGTCTGGCGCGCGAGCGACCCGCGCGGCGCCGGCTTCCGGGCGATGGCCGCTCTCATCCGGGGCCACGCGCCGCCGGGGACTCTGGAAACCGCCGCCTCAGGCGCCGGAGAGCCCATCATCGCTTGATGGGGCGGGGTGCGCTCCCTACACTCGGCCTGGACAACCGTTCCGATCAACGGAGCGGTCCCGAGCCGGACGGATGGAGCATCGGCGTTGCGCATCCTGGTCGTTGACGACTCCCCGCATCACTCCACGATGATGGTGTATGAGCTTCGCAAGCTCGGATACGCGGTCGAGACGGCGACAACGGGCGCCGAAGCCCTGGATCGGGCGGCGCGGGAGCAGTTCGACGTCGTCATGGTCGACGTCAAGCTGGCCGACATGACGGGCGTGGAGCTGTGCTGGCACCTCCGGACGAAGCAGGGCGCGCGCCACCTGTATCTGATCATCATGATCCCCGGCAGCATGACCGACCAGTATCATGAGCTGGTCGAGGGAGGCGCCGACGAGTTTCTGCGCAAACCGCTGGACTGGAAATGGACCGGTGCCCGCCTGCTGGCCGCGTCGCGCGTGGTCGCGATGCAGCGGGATCTCGAGCGGCTGGCCACCACCGACACCCTGACCGGCGCGCTGAACCGCCGCCGTTTTCTCGAACGCGGCGCCGAGGAATTCCTGAGGGCCCGCCGCTACGAGCGCCCGCTGTCGGTGCTGATGCTCGACATCGACCATTTCAAGCGCGTCAACGACACGCACGGGCACGGAATCGGCGACGAGGCCATCCGCCTGACCGTGCGCTGCTGCCAGCAGACCATCCGGACCAGCGACTTCGTCGGGCGCCTGGGCGGCGAGGAGTTCGCGATCGTGCTGCCGGAAACCAAGCCGCTGAGCGCTTTCTCGGTCGCCGAACGGCTGCGCGAAGCCATCGCGGCGGCGTCCCTTCCCGTTCCGCCTTCGGACGTCTTGAGGATCACGGTCAGCGTCGGGCTGAGCTGGATCGATCCGGCCGACGGCGGGATCGAGGCGCTGCTGGCGAAATCCGACGTGGCTCTCTACCGGGCCAAGCATGGCGGACGCAACCGCGTGGAGGTCGAACCCCAGCTGCGCCACGCCTCGGCGAGACGCGGCGCGGCCGGCGCGCGGGATGTCGCGGCCTCCTGATCGGCCTTCAAATTGTTGGTAATCCCTGCTTTTTCCCTCCGGAGCAACCTTCCCGGCGGGCACTCGCCGCCTATTTGAAGATTCCGGGTCCTATACCCACGGAACGCTTTTCAAACGCCGGGCACCACGCTAGTCAAGCGGCCCCCACGGCCCAGCCCCGGCTTGGGAACAGGAACGCTCATAGAGGAAAGCGATGCTGACATTGACCCAAGCGCATGTCCGTCTGGGACGCGCCGCCGCCGACAAGGCGGAAGCGATCCGGATGGCCGGGCAGACGATGGTCGAGGCCGGCCTGATCGAGCCCGGCTACATAGACAGCATGCTCCGGCGCGAGCAGGTGGCCGCCACCTATCTCGGCAGCGGGATCGCCATCCCGCACGGGCTGCCCGAGGCACGCGGATTCGTGCGCCAGACCGGCGTGGTCGTCGTGCAGTTCCCCGATGGCGTGACCTGGGCGGAGGAAGGTGCTGCCCGGATCGTGGTGGGCATCGCCGCCAAGTCCGACGAGCATCTGCAGGTCCTCGCCAACCTCACCGGCGTGCTCGGCGACCCCGCCAAGGCGGAGGAGCTGGGGCGCACCACCGACGCCGCCTTCGTCGCGGCCACGCTCAACGGTTCGGCCCTCGCCCCGCAGCCCGGCGCCACGGGCGCACCCATCACCGGGCGGACGATCCAGGTGACGTCGCCCGCGCCGCATGGCCTCCACGCACGCCCGGCGACGGCGCTCGTCTCGGTCGCCAAGCGCTTCCGTTCGGACGTCACGGTCCACCACAACGGCCAGTCCGCGAATGCGAAGAGCATGGTGACCCTGCTGCGCCTTGGCGCCAGCGGCGGCGCACCGCTGACCATCGCCGCCGAGGGGGACGACGCCGAGCAGGCGCTGGCCGCCATCCGCGCTGCCTTCGAGGCGGGGCTGGAGGAGGATGCCCCGGCGCCGTCCTCGCACGCCCCCACCCCCGCCGCCCCGGCGGTGCGCGTCGATTATGAGGGCCGAACCATCGCCGGTCTGTCGGCCTCGCCCGGCATCAACGCCGGCCCGGTCTGGGCCTACCAGCGCGAGAAGCTTGAGGTCGCGGAAAGGGCACCCGACGCCGCCCGCGAGCACCGCCGCCTCGACGAGGCTCTGGCCGGCGCCGCCGCCGACCTGAGGAACCTGTACGAGGAGTTCTGGAAGAAGGCCGGCGCCGCCAAGGCGGCCATCTTCAAGGCCCACCAGGAGTTGCTGGACGACCCGGACATGGTCGCCGACGCGAACCGCCGCATCGACGCCGGCCACAGCGCCGGCTGGGCTTGGCGTGCCGTCTACGAGGATCGCGCCGAGACGCTCGGCCGGCTGAAGGATCCCCTGCTGGCCGCACGCGCCGCCGACCTGCGGGACGTGGGCCGGCGCGTCCTGCGCCTGCTGGCCGAGGTGGTGGAAGGGGCGGCCGAGCTTCCCGCCCACCCCGTCATCCTACTGGCCGACGACCTGTCCCCGTCCGACACGGCCAAGCTCGACCCGGCGATGGTGCTGGGCCTCTGCACGGCCGGCGGGGGGGCCACCTCCCACACCGCGATCATTGCCCGCTCGCTCGACATCCCGGCGGTCGTGGCCGCCGGCCCGGCGGTGCTCGACCTGCCCAACGGGCAGGAATGCATCATCGACGGCGACGGCGGCCTGCTGGTCGTCGGCCCGACCGAGGCCGACCGGGGCCAAGCCGCGGCCCAGCGCGAACGGGTCCTGGCCCGCCGCGACGCGGAGCGTCTGGACCGCTACAAGCCCGCCGTCACCACCGACGGGCGCCGCGTGGAGGTCGCCGCGAACATCAGCGAGGCCGCGGAGGCGGTCCGCGCCGTCGATGCCGGCGGCGAGGGCGTCGGGCTGATGCGGACCGAGTTCCTGTTCCTCCAGCGCGACGAGCCGCCGGGCGAGGAGGAGCAGTACGAGGCCTACCGCACGATGGTGGAGGCCATGAACGGGCTGCCGATCATCCTGCGCACGCTCGACATCGGCGGCGACAAGAGCGTCCCCTACCTGTCCCTTCCGGCGGAGGAGAACCCCTTCCTCGGCGTGCGCGGCATCCGGCTCTGCTTCGAGCGGGAGGACCTGTTCCGCACCCAGCTCCGCGCCATCCTGCGGGCCTCCGCCCACGGACCGGTGCGGATCATGTACCCCATGGTCGCCTCGCTTGACGAGCTGCGGCGCGCCAAGCGGATCACGGAGGAGATCCGCCTGGACATTGGGGTCGCGCCGGTCGAGATCGGCATCATGATCGAGGTCCCCTCGGCCGTGATGATGGCCGACCAGCTCGCCCGCGAGGTCTCCTTCTTCTCCATCGGGACCAACGACCTGACGCAGTATGTGCTGGCGATGGACCGGCTGCACCCGGTGCTGGCCCCGCAGGCCGACGGGCTGCACCCGGCGGTGCTGCGCATGATCGACCAGACGGTGAAGGCCGCGCGCGGCGCCGGCATCTGGGTCGGCGCCTGCGGCGGCATCGCGGGCGATCCGGCCGGCGCCATCGTCCTGTCGGGCCTCGGGGTGAGCGAACTCAGCGTCGCCATCCCGAGCATTCCCTCCGTCAAGGCGCGCCTGCGCACCGTCGCCATGGCCGACGCGGAGGCCGTGGCGCGCGACGCGCTCGCCTGCGCCGCCGCCGCCGAGGTGCGGGCGCTGGTGCGCGCCATGCCCGCCGGGGAGGATGCGGCATGAGGGGGATCGTCACGGTCACGCCCAACGTGGCCATCGACCAGACGCTGGACTGCCCCGGCTTCACGGCGGGGACGGTCAACCGCGTCGCGAAGGAGACGCGCACGGCCGGCGGCAAGGGCATCAACGTCGCCGCCTTCCTGAGCGGCGGCCCGGCGCCGGTGACCGCCGCCGGTTTCCTGGGGGCCGACAACGCGGCGGTGTTCGAGGCGCTGTTCCGCGAGCGCGGCATCGGCGACCGCTGCATCCGCCTGAAGGGGGCGAGCCGCACCAACATCAAGGTGGTGGACGCGGCTGGCGGTTCCGTCACGGACATCAATCTTCCGGGCCTGAGCGTTCCGGACGGCGCCGTGGAGGAGCTGACGGCGGCGCTCGACGCGCTGGCGGCGGAGAACGGCCATTTCGTGCTCGCCGGAAGCCTGCCAGCCGGTCTCGCCCCGGACAGCTACGCCGCCTGGACCAAGCGGCTGCGCGAACGCGGCGCATTCGTGGCGGTGGACACCAGCGGCGCGCCCCTGCGGGCTGCCGTCGAGGTCAGGCCGGACATGGTGAAGCCGAACGCGCACGAGCTGTCGGAACTGCTCGGCCGTCCCCTGCCCGACCGCGATTCGGTGGTCCGCGCGGCAAGGGACCTCCACGCGTCGGGCATCGGACTCGTGGTCGTCTCGCTGGGCGGCGACGGGGCGGTGTTCGTCGGCGAGGAGGGTGCGCTTCTCGCCGTTCCGCCGAAGGTGGAGGTTGCCAGCACCGTCGGGGCGGGCGACGCCATGGTGGCGGGGGTCATCGCCGCGCGCGCCGCCGGGCTGGACCTGGAAAGCTGCGCCCGGCAGGGCACCGCCTTCGCGGCGGGAACCCTGGCGCAGCTCGGGCCCGTGTTGCCGCCGCCGGACTGCATCGACGCCCTGAAGCGCGCCGTGCGCGTCGAATCCCTTGGGCATGGCTGAAGACAGACGATTGGGTCGAGGACAAGAAAAATGGCAAGACTGGTGGCTGTAACGGCCTGCCCGACGGGAATCGCGCACACATTCATGGCGGCGGAGGCGCTTCGCCGCGTGGCCGTCCTGAAAGGCCACGAAATCGAGGTCGAGACCAGCGGGTCCGCCGGCGTGCGCACGCCGCTCGACAACGCGGCCATCGCGGCGGCCGACGGGGTGATCATCGCGGCGGACATCGCCGTGGAGGAGGACCGCTTCCAGGGCAAGCGGATCGTCCGCACCTCCACGGCGGCGGCGATCCGCGAAACGGGCCGCATCATCGACGAGGCGACAGGGGTGGTGCCGGTCACCGGCCCCGCGGCGCAGGCAAGGGCGGCGGAGCCGGCAGGCGCGCCCGCCGCGAGCAAGGCCGCTGCCGGCGCGGCGCGGTCCGGCCTGCTGGTCGCCATCACGGCCTGCCCGACCGGCATCGCCCACACATTCATGGCGGCGGAGGCGCTGACCCGCGCCGCCCGCGCCCAGGGCTACGACATCCGCGTCGAGACCCAGGGATCCGTCGGCGCCAAGAACACGCTGACGGATGAGGACATCGCCGCCGCCGACGCGGTCATCATCGGCGCCGACACTCATGTCTCGACCGACCGTTTCGCCGGCAAGCGCCTCTACAAGACCTCCGTCGGCGAGGCGCTGAAACAGCCGGAGCGGGCCATCGCCCAGGCGCTGGCCCTGCCGGTTCCGGCGGGCGGCGCCCAGCCGCGTGCGGCTTCGACCGCGGGCGCGCCGGCGGGCAAGAAGCAGGTCGACGCCGGCCCCTACAAGCATCTGCTGACCGGCGTCTCCTTCATGCTGCCCTTCGTGGTGGCGGGCGGCCTGATCATCGCCCTGTCCTTCGTGTTCGGCATCGAGGCCTTCAAGGAGAAGGGCACTCTGCCCGCCGCGCTGATGCAGATCGGCGGGGAGGCAGCCTTCGCGCTCATGGTGCCGGCGCTGGCCGGTTACATGGCCTATTCCATCGCCGACCGGCCCGGCATCGCGCCCGGCTTCATCGGCGGCATGCTGGCGAGCCAGGTGGGCGCCGGCTTCCTGGGCGGCATCGTCGCCGGCTTCCTCGCCGGCTATGTGGCGCGGGCCTGCCGCGACTACATCCGCCTGCCGGCCACGCTGGAAGGGCTGAAGCCGGTCCTCATCATCCCGCTGATCGCGACGCTGATCGTCGGGCTTCTGATGATCTATGTGGTCGGCGCGCCGGTGGCGGCCATCATGGCCGCCCTGACAAGTTTCCTGACCAGCCTCAGCGGCACCAACGCCGTGCTGCTCGGCCTGCTGCTCGGCGCCATGATGGCCTTCGACATGGGCGGTCCGGTGAACAAGGCGGCCTACGCCTTCGCGGTCGGGCTGCTCAGCAGCAACACCTTCCTGCCGATGGCCGCCGTCATGGCGGCGGGCATGACTCCGCCGCTGGGCGTGGCGCTGGCGACCGTCATCGCCAAGAACCGCTTCACCCTGCAGGAGCGCGAGGCGGGCAAGGCGGCGGCCGTGCTGGGCATCTCCTTCATCACCGAAGGGGTGATCCCCTTCGCCGCCAAGGATCCCCTGCGGGTCATCCCGGCGCTGATGATCGGCTCGGCGGTGACGGGGGCCATGTCCATGTGGTTTGGCTGCGGCCTGCGTGCGCCGCACGGCGGCGTCTTCGTGCTCGCAATCCCGAACGCGGTGGACCCGCTCGGTCCCTACATCCTGTCGATCGTCGTCGGTACCGTTATCACGGCCCTGGCGCTCGTCGTCCTCAAGCGTCCGGTCGATGAGGAGCCCCTGCCCGCCTCCGGTGCCACGGCGGCGGCACGGTAATCAGGCTCTGGAAAAGAAAAAGCCCCCGTCCTCGCGAACGGGGGCTTTTTCGTTCCGGTTGCCGCCGGGATCAGGCGCGGTGCAGGTTCCAGTCCGGCAGGCCGCGCGCGACGGACTGCGCCAGTGCCGCCACCAGGGCGCACTTGATCAGGTCGCCCGGCACGAAGGCGAGGTCGGCGAGCGCCGCCTGGGTCGGCTCCATCCTCGCCAGCAGCGTGAGCCCCACGATGCCGGAGAGATGAATAACGCCGATGCCGCCCGCCGCCGAGGCGGCGAAGGCCCGCGCCCAGACCGGGCCGGGAAGCAGCCCCATGACGGCACCCGCGACCAGCGCGCCAAACGGCCAGGCAAGCAGGTACCCCGCCGTCGGGCTGGCGAACACGCCGATGCCGCCGCGCCCACCCGACAGCAGGGGCAAGCCGAGCGCCACGCCGCCGAGGACCAGCAGCATGGCAAGGAAGGCGCGTTTCGGCCCGAGCAGGCAGCCGGCCAGCATGACGCCCAGCGTCTGGGCGGTGACCGGAACGCCGAAAGGCAGATCGATTTTCGGGATCAGCCCGAGGACGGCGACGAGCGCCGCGAAGAGGGCGATGTGGGCAATGGAGCGGGAGGAGCCGGACTGCATGGGGGCCTCGGTGGAAAGGAACGGCCCTCCACTATCACCGACCGAGCCGCGCCGACAACGCTTCCGCGGCCCGGTCAGCCGCCGCCAGGGCCTGAATCGCGAGGGGCGCCAGAAGACGCCAGCCGCCGGCTCGCCCGCTGCGTGCGCGGTGCGCCTCGTCGAGCCTCTGCCATTGCGCGAAGAAGGTTTCGATAAACCGCAGCATGAGCCCGAAGGCGAGAGCCATCCGCTCCGCCGGCAGGCCGAACAGCTTCAGGGGCCGAAGCAGCGTTTCCGCGACGGACAGCAGGTCATCGAATCGGGTGGTGAGCGTCAGCGCCATGCCGAGCGCCGACAGGCTGCCCAGCCGGAGGGCGGTGACCGCGCCGTCCCGCCAGGATCCCACCAGCGCGTGAAAGAGCAGGATGAGGAGCAGGGCGACCGCCAGCCCCCGGAAGGCGCCGAGCGCCCTGCCCGCCTCCCGCCCAAGGGAGAGGTAGAGCGCCGCGACCGCCAGCGCCGCCGCGCCGAGCAGCGCCTGGTCGGCCGTCATAAATAGGGCCGTGCCCGCCAGGGACAGCCCCGCCAGCTTCACCCCGGCGGGAACACGGTGCAGCCAGCCCGGCCGTTCAAGATAGAAGCTGTGCATCGCCCGCCCGCTCCGCCCGATCCTCGACATCCGCCCGATAGGCAGCGCAGACCTCCCGCCCCGGCCCGTCGGCGCGGATCCGTCCCCCGTCCAGCCAAAGCACGCGCTCGAACTCCAGGAGCGGCTCGAGCACATGGCTGGACAGCACCACCTGCCGGTCGGTGGTCCGGACATGCCGCACCAGCCGGGCCTGCGCAGGAAGGTCGAGGCTGGCGAAGGGCTCGTCCAGCAGCAGGGTGCGGGGCCCCATGATGTCCAGCGCCATCAGGCACAGCCTCTGCCGCTGCCCCTGGCTGAGGCTCCCGACGGCCCGGTCCGCCCAGCCATCCAGGCCACGCTCGCCCAGATAGGCGGAGGCCCGGCGCCGGGCCTCCCGCCGCCCCTCTCCCTGCGCCGTCAGGCTGAAGGCCAGTTCCTCCACGACGGTCGGGAAGATGATCTGATCGTCCGGGTTCTGGAACAGGATGCCGACGAGGCCGGGCAGCCGGGTCCGCTCCTTGCCCGCATCCGCCCCATGGACGGTCACGCTTCCGGAGTCCGGAGCCAGAAGGCCGCAGGCGACCCGCAACAGGCTGCTCTTCCCGGCGCCGTTGTCCCCGACGAGTCCAATGCGCGGCTCCGTCAGCGACAGGGACAGCCCGTCGAACAGCGTCGCTGCGCCCCGGCGCAAGGTCACGGACTGAAGATGAATGCCCTGTTCGGTCATGACGGTCGTCTTGAGGCCCGGTCCTGCGGTGGATGGTCGAAGCGGCGGCAGCTATAGCCCAGGCGCGGTGCGGCTACTAGGCCCGGTCTTGCGGGCTTGGCAAACAATCCGCTGAACCGAGAATTCGTTTGGCGTCCGAAGCAAAGATGGGCTGGAGAGGCGTTTACCGATCTCTCTATTGCAGGCGATCCAAACAATGGAAAAGAGAAACGCCGATAGCTTTGTTCGGTCCGCAAATCTATACCGCCAGCACGTTCCGGTGATGCGATACGAGCATTACTTGCGCGACCGCGCTGGGCCTATATTCAGCTCATCGAGATTGATGGAGGCCACCATGGCTCACACTGCTTACAGCCACTCCGAGTTTGGTAGCGACGCCGGCTCGAAGCTGCTGCGTGTCGTGGCCGATGTGTTCGCGGGCATCCGCGACGGCTACCGCGCCTACGCCCGTTTCCAGGAGCTGACCGCTCAGAGCGGCGGAACGATCAACGGCAGCGCCGCCCTCGCCCGTCAGGCGATGTTCGAGTCCGACCGCGCCTGACGCGCGGTTCCGGCGGCCATTCCGCCGGTCCCTGTTACGAAAAGCCCTGCCCGCGCATCCGCGCGACGGCGGGGCTTTTCGTTTTCACGCCTGCCCGTTCTCTCGCCGGCTTGCCCCGGCCGGATCAGGACCAGCCGCCGTCCACGGTGAACTCCTGGGCGGTGCAGGCCGCGCTGTCGTCGGCGGCCAGGAACAGCGCCATCGCCGCGATGTGGTGCGGCATGACGCGGTCCTTGATGCATTGGCTGGCGTCGATCTGCTTGGCGCTTTCCGGCGTGACCCACAGGTCGAGCTGGCGCTGCGTCATCACCCAGCCCGGCAGCAGCGTGTTGACGCGGATGCCGAACGGCCCGAGATCGCGCGCGAGGCCCCGGGTCAGCCCATGCACGCTCGCCTTCGCCATGGTGTAGGCCGGCATGCCACCCTGCCCGATCTTCCAGCTGATCGAGCCGAAATTGACGATGGAGCCGCGCCCGAACCGCTTCATGTGCGGAGCGATGGACTGGGCCGCGAAGAACATCGGGCGCTGGTTGATCGCCATGCGCTCGTCCCAATACTCCACCGTCACCTCTTCGACGGCGTGGCGCTGGTCGTTCGCGGCGTTGTTCAGAAGGACGCTGACATCGCCCAGTTGCCCGCGCACCTGCTCGATGGCCGCCTGAAGTGCGGGAATGTCGCGGAGATCGCAGGGAATGAAGAGCGGCGCCTGCCCTGTTTCCTCCTTCACGCGGTCGCACAGGGCGCGGCTTTCCGTCTCGGCAATGTCCACGAAGGCGACGCGGGCACCTTGCGCCGCGAAGGACCGCGTCAGTTCGGCGCCGATCCCAGACCCGCCGCCGGTGATGAAGGTCACTCGGTCGCGCAGGCTGGGATAACGGGCTTCGTTGCTCATGTCGCGTCTCCAGCAAATTTTGTGTTCTGGCACCCGGACCCTAGCGGCAGAGCGAACGCGACGGAAGAGGCTGGCCTCACGCGGCGTCAAGCCGCGCCCGCACCTCGCTCGCGATGGCGAGGGAGGCGGTGAGCCCCGGGCTCTCGATCCCGAAGAGGTTGACCAGTCCGGCGAGGCCATGCGCCTCCGGCCCGTCGATCCGGAAATCGGCGGCGGCCTCATTCGCGGCGACCAGCTTCGGCCTAATGCCGGAATAGCCGGGCGTCAGCGACTCGTCCCTTAGATCCGGCCAGTAGCGGCGGATCGCCTCGTAGAACCCAGCGCAGCGATTCGGGTCCACCGTGTAGTCGATCGCGTCGACCCATTCCACGTCCGGGCCGAAACGCGCCTGCCCGCCGAGGTCGAGCGTCAGGTGGACGCCGAGCCCCGCCTTGTTCGGCATTGGGTAGATCAGGCGCGTGAAGGGCGAGCGCCCGGCCAGCACGAAGTAGTTTCCCTTCGCGTAGCGCATCTGGGGAACATGGGCCGCGTCCAACCCGGCGATGGCGCCCGCGACCCTGGAGGCGTGCAGACCCGCCGCGTTGACGAGGATGGAGGTGGTGAAGCTCGTCGGCTCTTCCCCGCCGGCCCGGACCTGGAATTCGCCCTCGCCCAGAGTTTCCGCCCCTTCGAAGGGTGTGCGGAAGGCGATGGAGGCTCCGGCGCTCTCGGCGTCGCCCTGGTAGGCGACCATCAACGCGTGGCTGTCCAGGATGCCGGTAACGGGCGAGAGCACGGCCCCGGCGGTGCGCAGCGCGGGTTCGAGCCGTCTGGCCTCGGCCGCGTCGATGATTCGCAGTTCCTCCACCCCGTTCTCCGTCCCGCGCCGGTGGATCGCCTCCAGTTCGGGCACCTCCGATTCGTCGCTCGCCACCAGGAGCTTTCCGCAGCGGCGGTGAGGAACCCCGCGCTCCGCCATGTAGGCGTACAGCCGCCGGCGGCCCTCGACGCAGAGCCGCGCCTTCAGTGATCCCCTTGGGTAGTAAAGTCCGGCATGGATCACTTCGCTGTTGCGCGAGGAGGTTTCCGAGCCGATGGAGGCGGCTGTTTCCAGAACCACAACCGAACAGCCGGAGAGAGCCAGTTCGCGGGCGACCGCCAGACCGACCACGCCAGCCCCGACCACCGTTGCATCGAAATCCGCCATGGAAGCCTCAGATCCGCCGAAAATACGGGCGCATGGACGCGCCGAGCGGCATCCTGTCCGACGGCGGTCCATCTTTCAACGGGCCGAAGGAGCGCGCGCTTAGGAGGTAGGTTCCGGCCAGCGTTCCGAGAGCGCCGCCCCCAACTCGCGCAGGACCGCCGCCCAGTCACCCGGCGCGGGCTGACGGAACAGGCGCATGCGCGGGTACCAGAGGCTCTCGGTGCCCGAGCGCAGCCAGCGCCAGTTCGGCACATGGTTCAGGAGCGTGAAGGTCGGCACCCCCAGCGCACCGGCGAGATGCACCGTCGAATTGTCGATGGAGATCACGAGGTCCATGGCTGCGATCAGGGCAGCCAAGCCATCGAGATCGTTCCAGGGGTCCACCGAGTCGTCCAACACCATGCGGACACCGGTTTGACGGCTGGCGGCCTCGATTTCCGGCTTGGTCCCGTCGTATTGCAGGCTTATCACCGTGCAGTCCATTCCCTGGAACAGGGAGAGGACATCGGCCAAATCGATATTTCTCGCGAGGGCGTTGGCCGTGTTCTTGGTGCGCCAGGACAGGCCAACCAGGCGCCCGCCCCTGTCCCCATTCCCGCCGATATGCCGGGACCGAAATTCTTCGCGCGCCCGCTGGTCCGGGCGGAGGAAGGGGCGCTGGCGTTGGAAGGAGGCGACGTCGGGCCGAAGATGCATGGGAAGGCTGCCGCAGGGGATCTGCGCGGCGATGTCCTGCCTGGTAAGCCGCGCGTCAGCCGGATTTCGGCGTGGAACCAGTTCCAGTCCGGGCAGGGATCTGCCGAACAGCGGGACGAGGCGGGCGTCGCATTCCAGGACGCAGTCCGTCCCCGCAGCCATGACCTCCGGCAGAAGGCTGGCGTAGAGGATCTCGTCGCCGATGCCCTGTTCCGCCCAGATCAGCAGCTTCCCGTTCCGGAACGGACGTCCGTCCCAGCGTGGCTGCGGAAAGGCTCGGCGGGTGCGCGGGGATCCTTCGCAGTGCAGGCCCTGTTCATAAGCGCGCCAGCCCTCCTCGAACAGGCCCTCGATCAGCAGCGTCAGGCTGCGATTGGCATGAAGGATGGGCATGTCCGGTGCGCGGCGCAGCGCCTCGGCGTGGGTTTCCATGGCGTCGTCGAAGCGTCCTTGCCGGTGAAGGGCAAGCGCCAGGTTGGTCAGGATTCTCGGTTCAGCCGGTGCCGCCGTGAGAGCGCGGCGGTAGAAGGCCGCCGCGGAGTCATAGCGGGCCAGCCGTTCCTCGGCGCCGCCGATGTTGTTCCAGGCGTCCGCCAGCGCCGGCCGCAGCGCGAGGGCTGCCCGATAGGCTGCCATGGCCGTCCCCGCTCCATGGCCCGATACGGTCTCCTGGCCGGTCAGGCCCTGTCGCGCCACTGCGAGCAGCAGGAACGCCCCGGCGTCCTCGGGCCAAAGGCGGACTGCCCGCTCCGCCGAGGTGACGACGTTCTGCGGACTGCCGGCCGCCAGGTGGACGCGCTCCTTGTAGGGTTCGGGCAAATCCGGAGCGGCAGCGATCGCGCAGCGGAGCGCCGCGTCCGCTTTGGCCGGATCGCGGAAGGCGGCATCGCGGCAGGCGATAGCCAAGCCCTGCCGCGCCGCGGGATGGTCGGGTTTCAGAGCGAGCGCGTGGAGGAAGGCGCCGACGGCCTCGCCAGCGCGCCCGCCCGCCCGCAAGGCGTTGCCGAGGTTGGCGTGATAATCGGCGTTGTCTCCGTACAAGGCGATCGCCTCCCCCAGCGCGGCGATCGCCTCTCCGGTGCGGCCTTGCTCGGCCAGGAGGACTCCCAGCAAATGATGGGCGTCCGCCAGATCCGGGACAGCTTCGACGATGCGGCGATACAGCAGTTCCGCCTCGGCGGGCCTGCCGCTTTGGTGAAGGTCGAAGGCGACAAGCAGGGCTTCCCGCGGCGTGGCCATGGTCTTCGCGAAAAAGTTCTGACGGGACGCGCGGGCGCGCGCTTGGCCCCAGAGTAACCGGGCCTGACGGCAAAAACGATGCCCATACCGCCCCCACGCGTGAGGCATGGGTGCCGTGTCCTGTTCTGGTCAATGCAGACCAGCGTGACCCTTTTGCCCTTTTTGGGTGTTGTCTTCTGTTAACGGCGGATTCAAAGGGGGATGCGCCCGGCTGCCCGGGTGCCTCCTGTGCCCTGGCGGCCGTCTTCAGGAAGCAACGAGGAGGCTCGACAAGCGATGTGTGGCATCAGCGGTGAGATACAACTCCGCGCCGGGCGCCCGGCCAGCTTGGCCGCGGTGGAAGCGATGGCGGGCACCATGACGGACCGCGGTCCGGATGGGCATGGTGCCTTCGCGCATGGCCGCGTGGCGTTCGGACACCGCCGGCTGAAGATCATCGATCTCAGCGAAGCCTCCCAGCAGCCGATGGTCGACGCCGAACTCGGCCTCGCCATCGTCTTCAACGGCTGCATCTACAACCACCATGAACTGCGCGCCGAATTGACGGAGCGCGGCTACCGCTTCTTCTCGGGCGGCGACACCGAGGTTCTGATCAAGGCCTATCATGCCTGGGGTCCGGATTTCGTGAAGCGCATGTACGGCATGTTCGCCTTTGCGATCCTGGAGCGCGACAGCGGCCGTGTCGTGCTCGGCCGCGACCGCCTCGGCATCAAGCCGCTCTACCTGGCCGAGGTGGACGGCGCCCTGCGCTTCGCCTCCACCGTGCCGGCCCTGCTCGCCTCGGGCGGGATCGACACGGACATCGATCCGGTGGCACTGCACCATTACATGAGCTTCCACGCCGTCGTCCCGGCGCCGCTCACCATCCTGAAGGGGGTGCGCAAGCTGCCGCCGGCGACGATCCTGACGGTGGAGCCCGACGGCACCCGCAAGGAGACGCGCTACTGGACCGTCAACTTCGGCCCGCGGCCCGGTGACGAGAAGAAGTCCTTCTCCGACTGGCAGGATGAGGTTCTCGACACGTTGCGCCTGTCGGTGAAGCGGCGCCTCGTCTCCGACGTGCCGGTCGGCGTCCTGCTGTCCGGCGGGCTGGACAGTTCGCTGATCACCGGACTGCTGGCCGAGGCCGGCCAGCATGGCCTCCAAACCTTCTCCATCGGCTTCGAGACGGTCGGCAGCGAAGCCGGGGATGAGTTCAAATACTCGGACATCGTCGCCAAGCGGTTCGAGACCGACCATCACCAGCTTTTCGTCGACAGCTCGCGCGCCCTGCCCGAGCTGGTGAACTGTGTGCGCGCCATGTCGGAGCCGATGGTCAGCCACGACAACATCGGCTTCTACCTCCTGTCGCAGGAGGTCGCCAAGCACGTCAAGGTGGTCCAGTCCGGCCAGGGCGCCGACGAGGTGTTCGGCGGCTATCACTGGTACCCGCCCCTGCTGGAAAGCCGCGATCCGGTCGCCGACTACGCCCGCGTCTTCTTCGACCGCGACCAGTCCGAGATGGCCGAAGCGCTGGACCCGCGCTTCGTCGGGGAGGATCACTCCCGGCGCTGGCTGGAGCGGATGTTCGCCGAGCCCGGCGCCGACCGCGCGGTCGACAAGGCGCTGCGGCTCGACACCACGGTCATGCTCGTGGACGACCCGGTCAAGCGCGTGGACAACATGACGATGGCCGCCGGGCTCGAGGCCCGCGTGCCCTTCCTCGACCATGACCTGGTCGAGCTGGCCGCGCGCATCCCCGCCGAGCACAAGGTCGGCGGCGACGGCAAGTACGTCCTCAAGGAAGCCTCCCGCCGCGTCATCCCGGCGGAGGTGATCGACCGGCCCAAGGGCTATTTCCCCGTGCCGGCGCTGAAATACCTGCGCGGCCCGTTCCTCGGGCTCGTCCGGGACGTGCTGAGCAGCCAGGCGGCGCGCGAGCGTTCGCTGTTCCGCCCCGACTACCTCAACCGCCTTCTCGACAACCCGGAGGAGCACATCACCCCGTTGCGCGGCTCCAAGCTCTGGCAGGTCGCGCTTCTGGAGTTCTGGCTGCAGGAACAAAAAATTTGAATCGTCTCGGGAGGAAAAGAGTCATGAGTCTCGCCCGCACGACCAGCCACCGGCTGGAACGGAACGCCGCCCTCTCTTTCGCCCGCTTCCGCCGCAACCGGCCCGAACGGGAGATCGAGCAGGAGGAGGCGCGCGGCGATGCCGTCCTCGACTGCGGGTGGGGCCGGCTGATCTTCGCTCACACCTTCGCCAACGTGGACCGCGTCGTCGAGACCCTGCGGGGCGAGGAACAGGGGCGCCGCGACATCGCGCTCTATCTCCAGGATCCGCACGTGGCGCTGGCCCGGGCGCCCCAGGACCTGTTCCTCGACCCGTCCCACACCTACCGCCTCTGGCTGACCGACTATCGGCCGAGCCGGCGCCGTCCGCGCGGCTACGCGGTGCACCGGCTGCGGCATCTGGAGGACGCGCAGGCGGTGAACCGGATCTACTCCAGCCGCGGCATGGTCGGCGTCGATCCGGAATTCCTGGTCGCCAACCGGCACAGCCGCTCCCTGTCGCACTTCGTCGCGGTGGACATCCGGACCGGACAGGCGGTCGGCACGGTGACCGGGGTTGACCACCGCCGCGCCTTCGGCGATCCGGAGCAGGGCAGCTCCCTCTGGTGCCTCGCGGTGGACCCGCAGGCCTCCTTCCCCGGCATCGGCGAAACGCTGGTGCGCACCATCGCGGAGCACTTCCTGGCGCGCGGTCGGGCCTTCGTGGATCTGTCCGTGCTGCACGACAACGATTCGGCGATCGCGCTTTACGAAAAGCTGGGCTTCCGCCGCATCCAGGCCTTCTCCGTCAAGAAAAAGAACCCCATCAACGAGCGACTGTTCATGGCCCCCCCGCCCGAAGAGAAGCTGAACCCCTACGCGACCATTCTCGTCAACGAAGCGCGCCGCCGCGGCATCGGCGTGGAGGTGGTGGACGCCGAAGGGGGCTATTTCTGCCTCAGCTCCGGCGGGCGCAGCGTGATGTGCCGCGAGAGCCTGACCGAGCTGACCAGCGCCGTCGCCATGAGCCGTTGCGACGACAAGACGGTGACGCGTCGCGTCCTCCAAAAGGCCGGGCTGTCGGTCCCCGCCCAGACGCTGTCGACGGACCCGGAAGCAGACGCCGCCTTCCTCAAGCAGCACGGCAGCGTCGTCGTGAAGCCCGCGCGCGGCGAACAGGGGCGCGGCATCACGGTGGATGTGCGCGATCCGGAAACCCTGGCGGCTGCCGTCGAGACGGCGCGCCGCGTCTGCGAAACCGTCCTGCTGGAGCAGTTCTTCGAAGGCCATGACCTGCGGGTCATCGTCATCGGCTTCGAGGTCGTGGCCGCCGCCATCCGCCGCCCGGCCCAGGTGGTCGGCGACGGGGAGCACAGCGTCCGTGAGCTGATCGAATCGACCAGCCGCCGCCGCGCCGCAGCCACGGGCGGCGAAAGCCGCATTCCCATGGACGCGGAAACGGAGCGCTGCGTGCGCAACGCCGGATGTTCGATGGACGACGTGCTGCCGGACGGCACCGTGCTGCCGGTCCGCAAGACGGCCAACCTGCACACCGGCGGCACCATCCACGACGTGACCGCCCAGCTCCACCCGGCGCTCGCCAAGGCGTCGATCGAGGCGGCGCGGGCGCTGAACATCCCGGTGGTCGGGCTCGACCTGCTGATCAAGGCGCCGGACCAGCCGGACCATGTCTTCATCGAGGCGAACGAGCGGCCGGGCCTCGCAAACCACGAGCCGCAGCCGACGGCGGAGCGCTTCATCGACCTGCTCTTCCCGCACACCAAGGGTGCCGCCTGATGCAGAAAACCTACAGACCGGAGGAACTGCGCATCGACATGGACTATGTCCTGGGCACGCTGCGCAAGCTTCTGGACATACCGAGCCCGACCGGCTTCACCGACGCCGCCGAGCGCTTCTGCTGCGAGGAACTGGAGCGGCTCGGCATTCCCTATGACCTGACCCGGCGCGGAGCGATCCGCGCCGACCTCAAGGGGCGGCGGAACACCCCGGACCGGGCGCTGGTCGCCCACATCGACACGCTGGGCGCCCAGGTCAAGCGGTTGAAGGAGAACGGGCGGCTGGAGATCGTGCGCATCGGCCACTGGTCGGCGCGATTCGCGGAAGGCTCCCGCTGCACGATCTTCACGGACACCGGCCAGTACCGCGGGACCATCCTTCCCCTGAAGGCCTCGGGCCACACCTACGGCGACGACGTGGACACGCAGGACACCGGGTGGCCCTATGTGGAGCTGCGGGTGGACGCGCGCTGCGACAGCATCGCCGATCTCGTGGCGCACGGCATCAACGTCGGCGACTGCGTCGCCATCGACACACAGCCGGAGTTCCTGCCCAACGGCTTCATCAACGCTCGCCATCTGGACGACAAGGCGGGCGTCGCCACCATGCTGGGGGCGGCGAAGGCTGTGCTGGACGCCGGGATCGAGCTGCCGATCGACTGCCACCTGCTCTTCACCATCTCGGAGGAGGTCGGGTCGGGCGCCTCCTCCGTCCTGCACCAGGACGTGGCGGAGATGGTGACCATCGACAACGCGACCGTGGCGCCCGGCCAGAACAGCTACGAGTACGGCGTCACGGTCGCCATGGCCGACAGCACCGGCCCCTTCGACCGGCGACTGACCCGCTCGCTTCTGACGCTCTGCCAGGATTACGGCATTCCGCACCAGCGCGACATTTTCCGCTATTACCGCTGCGACAGCGCGTCGGCCATCGAGGCGGGCAGCGACATCCGCACCGCACTGGTCACATTCGGCCTGGACGCCTCCCACGGCTACGAGCGCATCCACGCGGATTCGCTTGAGGCTCTGACCCGGCTCCTGGTCGTCTACCTGCAAAGCCAGCCCGAGGACAGCGCCTGATCCCGCCCCTGTAGGCCAGCGCTTCCCGGACCCTGGAAAGTCGGTGCCAAGCCCCTGGACGGCTTGGCGCCGCGCTGCTATTGCGCCCCAGGACAGTCGGACAAACAGACAGACCCTTGGACGGAGGCGGCTATGGAACGCGTGATGTTCGTCGAGCTGGGCATGGGGGCCGACCTGCACGGTCAGAGCGTCACCAAGGCTGCCATCCGCGCGGCCCGCAACGCCATCGAGCGCAACTCCATGCCGGGCATGCGCGCACTGGTCGGCGGAGACACGGCCAACATGAAGGTCCATGTCCGCCTGGCCGTCCCGGCCGACAAGGGCAAGCTGGACCTCGAGGCCGTCCGTGCGGTCTTCCCCTATGGGCAGGTCACCTTCGACGTCGTGGACGGCGGCATGCTGACCCCCAGCGGAATCCTCCTGGCCGACAAGGACGACACGCAGGACATGATCTACATCGTGAACGCCGCAGTCGAGGTGGGCTATTAGCCCGCTGCCAGCTGTTGGTGGCGGCGCGATCCGGATTTATAATCCGGGTCCATGGACAACACCCTCCAGGGCGCGATGCGCCTGCACCAGGCCGGACGTCACGCCGAGGCCGAGCCGATCTACCGGACGATCCTCGACCGGGAGCCGGAGAACCGCGACGCGCTCCAGCTCCTCGCGCTGCTGATGGTGAACACCGGGCGGCCGGAGCAGGCCGCTGGTTTGTTCCGGCAGATCCTGCGCCTGGATCCCGGCGCGGTGCCGATGCTCGCCAATCTCGCCGCGGCCCTGCGCTTGGCCGGCAAGGAGGAGGAGGCGGACGGCTGCCTGCGGCGCGCTTTGGCGCTCGACCCCAGCCGTACGGATTCCTGGTTCACCCTCGCCAATTCCGCCGGAAAACGGAACTTGGCCGCGCCTGCGGCGCGCGGGTACCGGCGCGCCCTCGCCCTGAACCCGGCGCATGGCGGAGCGGCCGCCAACCTCGCGGCACTTCTGCGCGACTGGGGACCGCGCCTCAACAAGGCCGCGCGGCTGAAGGAGACCGGACGGCTGCCCGGCACGGACCTCGATACCCTCGCCGAAGGGGCGCTCGCGCTTGACGCGGTCGGCGAACCCATGGCGGCGGAGGAAACGGCCCGCCGGGCCCTTGGGCTGGACAGCGGAAGCCCGGCCATGAACGCGCTGCTGGGCCGTTTGCTCCTGGACCGGAGCGGCATCGCCGGGGTAAAGCCCGGAAAGCCCTTCGCCGTGGACAAGGCCCTGGCCGTGGAAGCTGTCGCGGCGCTCGGCAGGGCCGCGACCGCCGCTCCCGGCGATGATGAGGCCGAACGGCTTCAGGTCGCTGCCGTCGCGACCCTGGTTCAGGCAGGGATGGCCGACGAGCAGGTGCTGCGCGAGGGCGCGCGGGCCGCGTGGCGCCGGCTGCGCCGCCATCCGAAGGACACGGTCGCGGCGTCGGTCGTGGGGTACCACATCTACCGCAGCGGACGCCTGCGGCTGGCGAGCCGGCTCAACCGGCTGTTCCAGGCGCGCTTCACGGCACAGGAAGTCGCCCGGGAGCACGAACTCGGCATCTGGGCCATGCTGCGGGCCGACGAGGCCTTCTTCCGGTCCTTGCCCACGGCGGCGGAGGTGACCGAGGGCATGGTTCCGCTGGAGATCGTCATGGAACCGGCACCGGACGCGGTTGCGGACTCCACGGAGCCCGCAATCCTGATCTCCTGCGACGACGTCTACTGCCGCCGTTTCGCGCCGTCTCTCCTGGAATCCGTGGCGAAACGCATGCCCGGTGCGACCGTCATCGTGCATGTGGTCACCCCCTTCGCCGAGACCGGGGAGCTACTTGCCCGCTGGGGGCGGGATCCGCGCCTGCGGCTCTGCCATTCCCGCGAACGGCCCGACACGGCCGGCTGGCCGGACATCAAGCGGATTTCCTACTATGCCGCGGGCCGCTTCATCCGCGCCTACCAGTGGCAGCAGCGATTGAAGCGCCCGCTGATCGTGCTGGACACCGACGCAACCGTTACCGCAGACCTTCGGGAATTTCGGACGGACATGGACGGGTATGACGTCGGGCTGTTGATCGACCCGCGCCGCCGCGGTCCGTCGCGCGAAGTGACGGTTTGCTTCAACTACTACAACAGCACGGATGGGGGTGTCCGCTTCTTCTCCCTGCTGGTCGCCTACATCGGGCATTTCCTGCGGCAGCCGAACGTGTACTGGCTGCTGGACCAGACGGCCCCTTACGCGGTCCTCGACTGGATGAGCAGGCACGATCCGATCCGTGTCCGCGCCTATGATTTCCTGAACTTCCCCTATTGCCGATTCGTCGGAGCGAAGTGATGAATCCCGGCCCCTAATCGGGGGTAACACCTTCACAAAGCTGTCATATTGCCTCCAAAAAGCGTTGCAGCCGCACAAGCCCGACCAAGGGCTGCAACAGGGGAGGAGTGGCCTTGACCACGGCGGTCGATCTCTGGGTCATCGAGCATCTGAACGCGTTCAGCCGGGTGAGTTTCACCTTCGACAAGACCGTCTACGTCATCGCGCAGACGGATCTGCTGAAGGGTGGCGTTCTCATGGCGATCCTCTGGTGGTGCTGGACGCGCCGGGATGGACGGCTGATCGGCGAGGATCTCTACGCCGTGCGGACGGTCGTCGGGGCGCTGCTGGCGATCCTGGTCGGGCGCGCCATGCAGAACTACCTGCCAATGCGGCTGAGGCCTGGCCACGAACCCACGCTTGATTTCGTGCTTCCGCACACCGTCGACATGGCCGGCGTGGACGGCTGGAGTTCCTTCCCGAGCGACCACGCGGTGCTGTTCTTCGGCCTTTCCTTCGCGATCTGGAAGGCGAGCCGATGGCTCGGGCTCGCCGCCTTCCTGTGGACGCTCCTGGTGATCTGCCTTCCCCGGGTCTATCTCGGATTCCACTACGCGACCGACATCATCGTCGGCGGTCTGGTCGGCGTCGCCGTGGTGGCTTTCGCCATGTGGGTGCGTCTACCGGGCTGGCTGCATCGCGGGCTGGCCTGGCTCCAGGCCAGCCAGCCCGGCGTGGTCTACGCCCTGGCCTTCCTGGGCACCTACCAGATGGCGACGGTCTTCGCCAACGCACGCCGCATCGTCGAAGGGGTGTCGGTGGTCCTGCTGGGAAGCTGATGGCGCCCGCCGCCGGGCCAGGGCGGGACGCAATGTGAACCTTTCCGGTCGCGCAGGGACAGGCTTTGCGCAAAGGGGCGGATCAGTCTAAACCCTTGCCCTTCCTTTCCTTCCGACCGGTCCGGCCATGGTCCAGATCTTCCGTTCCATATCCTCGCTGATGTGCGCCGTGGCGCTGCTGATGCTCGGCACCGGCATGCTGGGCACGCTGGTGAGCGTCCAGCTGGCCGCCGCCGGCGCGCAGTCCTTCGCGATCGGCGTGACCATGGCGGCCTACTACGCCGGGCTCACGGCCGGGTCGCTCTACGCCTACAAGCTGATCGCGCGGGTCGGCCACATCCGCGCCTTCTCGGCGCTGGCATCGGCCCTGTCGGCGGCGGCGCTCGCCCATGTGCTGGCCCTCGACCTCGTCCTCTGGGCGGTTCTGCGCCTGATCGAGGGCTTCTGCATGGCCGGTCTCTTCATCTGCATCGAGAGTTGGCTGAACCACCAGGCGACGCCACGCAACCGCGGGCAGCTGCTGTCCTTCTACATGATCACGCTCTACGGGGCGATGGCGCTGGGCCAGCAGCTCCTCACGCTGGAGGATCCGAGCGGGACCCTGCGCTTCACCGTGACGTCGCTGCTGCTGTCTGTGGCGCTTCTGCCGGTCGCGCTGACACGCGTGGCGCCACCCGTGCTGCCCGACATCCGGTCCTTCGGGTACCGCAGGCTCTACGAGGCCTCGCCGCTGGGGGTGGTGGGCACCGTCATCAGCGGGCTTGTTTCGGGCGCCATCTACGGCATGGCCCCGGTCTACGCCACGCGCTTGAATTTCGGGGATGCCGGGACGGCGCTCTTCATGACGGTGATCATCCTCGGCGGGATGCTGCTGCAATGGCCGCTCGGCAAGCTGTCGGACCTGTTCGACCGTCGTACCGTCATCATCGGCCTGTCGGCGGCCTTAGCCCTGACCAGCGCCGCCATGGCCGCCGCCGCCGGACTGCCGTCGCAATGGCCGCTCTTCGCGGTGTCGCTGCTGTTCGGCGGGCTGGCCTTCACGCTCTACCCCGTCTGCATCGCCCACACCAACGACCACATCGACGGCGCCGACCTCGTCGCCGCGAGCGGCGGCCTGATCCTGGCCTTTTCGGTTGGGGCCACCGTCGGACCGCTGGCGGCCTCGGGGACCATGTCGGCCATCGGGCCGTCGGGCCTGTTCGCCTTCACCGGCGCCTGCGCGCTTGGGGCGATGGTGCTCGGCCTGTGGCGGACCCGCATGCGTCCGCCGCCCCCCGCCGAGGCGCAGGGTCCCTTCCGCGCCCTGCCGAACACCACGCCGGTCATTGCGCCGCTCGACCCGCGCGGCGAGGAGTCGCAGGGTTCCCTGAAGCTGGACTGAGACTGCGAGGCGGCCGGAGGACTGAACCCTCGTGCCGGTGCGGCGGGGCTGTTAGAGTGGGGCGGGTGGAAACGCAAAAAAGACCCGTCCCGAAAAACAGGCGCGCGAACCAGGGCATGCAGACCAACAACACACAGCAGGACCACGGCTCCGCCATTCCTGCCCTGTCCGTCGAATCCGTCAGCTTCGGCTACGGCGAACGGCAGGCGCTCTCCGACGTGCGCTTCACCGCTCCGGCGGGCCGTTTCACGGCCCTGCTCGGCCCAAACGGCGCCGGCAAGACGACGCTCTTCGCGCTGATCACGCGGCTTCACCGGGCGCCCTCCGGCCGCATCGCGATCCTAGGCCATGACCTGGCGACCGATCCGGGCGCGGCGCTGGCCCGGCTCGGCATCGTGTTCCAGCAGCCGACCCTCGACCTCGACCTTTCCGTGGCGCAGAACCTGCGCTATTTCGCGGCCCTGCACGGCATCGGCCGAAGCGAGGCGAACCGGCGGCTGGAGGAGGAGCTGTCGCGGCTGGACATGCTGGAGCGGGCGGGCGAGAAGGTTCGCAAGCTGAACGGCGGGCATCGCCGCAGGGTGGAGATCGCCCGCGCCCTGCTGCACCGCCCAGCCCTGCTGCTGCTCGACGAGCCGACGGTCGGGCTCGACCTGCCGACCCGCCGCCGGCTGATCGACCATGTCCACTCCCTGTGCCGGGACGAGGGCATCGCCGCCCTCTGGGCCACCCACTTGATCGACGAGATCGACCCGGCGGCCGACCGCGTGGTCGTGCTGCACCGGGGCCGCATCCGCGACGAGGGCGACGTGGCGGAGGTCATGAAGCGCTCCGGCGCGCCGAGCCTCGCCAACGCTTTCGACCGGCTGACCGCCGAAGCCCCGCGCGAGGGAGCCGCCGCATGAACGCCTGGATCACCTGCCTGTACGGCATCCTGACGCGCGAACTGCTGCGCTTCCTGCATCAGCGCGAACGCTTCCTGGGCGCGCTGGTGCGGCCGCTCGTCTGGCTTTTCATCTTCGCCGCCGGCTTCCGCGCGGCGCTGGGTATTTCCATCATCCCGCCCTACGAGACCTACATCACCTACGAGACCTACATCGTCCCCGGCCTCGTGGCGATGATCCAGCTCTTCAACGGGATGCAGAGTTCGCTGTCCATGGTCTACGACCGCGAGATGGGCAGCATGCGGATCCTGCTGTCGAGCCCCCTGCCCCGCTGGTATCTGCTGGTCTGCAAGCTGCTGGCCGGCGTCGCGGTGTCCGTCCTCCAGGCCTACGCCTTTCTCCTCATCGCCCTGGCCTACGGCATCGAGCTGCCGGCCATGGGATGGGTGACGGTGCTGCCGGCGCTGATCGTCAACGGGCTGATGCTGGGGGCGCTCGGCATGCTGCTCTCCTCGACGATCCGGCAGCTCGAGAATTTCGCGGGGGTGATGAACTTCGTCGTCTTCCCGCTCTTCTTCCTCTCCTCGGCCCTCTATCCGCTCTACAAAATGCAGGAGTCGAGCGAGCTTCTGTACACGCTCTGCCGCCTCAACCCCTTTACCCACGGGGTGGAGCTGATCCGCCACGCGCTCTACGGGCAGTTCAGCGCGGAAGCCGCCCTGGTGGTGCTGGGCTCGCTGCTGCTGTTCATGGTCCTGGCGATCCGCGGCTATTCCCCGACGCGCGGCATGACCAACCGTGGCCCTGCGGCGGCGGCGGAGTAGCCGGCGCCCTATCCGAACTCCACCACGCCGCCCAAGCGCTCCTTCAGCTCCAGACGGAACGCCTCGACCGAGGCGTCGTCGCGCTGGACCATCCCGACCGGCACCTCCGCGACCACGGACGAGGGCGAGGCCGACAGGAAGACGATGCGGTCGGCGAGCTGGATTGCCTCCCTCAGGTCGTGGGTCACGAACAGCGTCGTGATCCGCCGCCGCTCCAGCAGCGCGCGTAGGAGGGCACGCAACCGCTGCGCGGTGGGCTCGTCGAGCGACACGAAGGGCTCGTCCATCAGCAGCAGCTCGGGCTCGATGGAGAAGGCGCGGGCGATGGCGACACGGCGCTGCATGCCCACCGACAGGTGCTCCGGGTAGGCGTTCAGCGCATCGTCAAGCCCGACCGCCGCCAGTTCCGCCCGGGCGCGAGCCTCGGCTCCGCCGCCGGGCGGCTGAGCCAGGACGACATTCTCCAGCACGGTCCGCCAGGGCAGGAGGCGCGGGTTCTGGAACACCATGCCGAGACGCGCCTCGGGCACCCGGCGCTCGCCGTCGAAATCGCGGTCCAGCCCGGCCAGGATGTTCAGCAGCGTGGTCTTGCCGCAGCCGGACGGCCCGACCAGCGCCACGAACTCGCCCTTCGCCAACTCCAGCCGGAGCCCGCGGATCGCCACGCGCGGCGTGGGGCCGTCATAGAGTTTTTCACGCACATGGATGAACATGTCAGCGCCGCCAGCGCCGGCTGCGGCGCTCGATCGGCTGGAAGACGGTCCATTCGACAAACGCGACGACGGCGATGAAGGCCAGGGCGTAGGCGAGGATGGAGGCGACGTCGAACATCTGGAAATAGACATGGAGCTGGAACCCGACCCCGGAGCTGCGTCCCAGCAGTTCGACCACCAGGACGATCTTCCAAATGAGGGCGAGCCCGGAACGGGCCGCCGCCAGGAAATAGGGCAAGAGCTGGGGAAGAACGAGGTGCCGCAGGGTCCGGGACGGGCCGAACCGGTAGACCCGTGCCATCTCCAGCAAGTCGCGGTCGATGGTCCTGGCACCCTCCCGCATCACCACGGCAACGTTCGGGATCTTGTTGACCGCCACGGCCAGCAGCGCCGCCGCCTCGCTCAGCCCGAACCAGACATAGGCCAGGATGATGATGACCAGCGCCGGCATGTTCAGGAAGAACAGCAGCCAGCCGTCGAACAGCCGGTCGAGCAGCGCCGACCGGCCGAGCGCGATGCCGATGGCGGCGCCGATCACCATGGACAGCACGAAGGCGATGGACACCCGCGCGAGCGTCGCCCCCAGATGGAGGAACAGCTCGCCCTGGAGTGCGGCGTCGATGATCACCTCCAGCACCGTCCAGGGGGACGGCAGCAGGCGGCTGGATGCCACCGCCGCCGCGATCTGCCAAACGGTGACCAGTGAAAGGAAGGACAGCGCGCGCTGCCAGGCGACCGTCTGCCAAGCCGTCGTGCCCACCATCCCGGATCAGCCTCCTTCCGGCGGCATCCGGACGCCGGGCCAGAAGGTGCCCTCGGCGAGTGCCGTGCCGCGCCCGACGAGGTCCTGGCCGCCGATCTCCGCCAGGATGCCGTAGAGCTTGGCCGCACCCGCCCGCTCATTCTCGCCCCAATGGCGCGGGATGCCGGCGCGGTAGCCCTCCCGCAGGGCCGTGAAGGCGGCCGCGTTCTCCGCCTGCACCAGGGGGCGGAGCGGCTCCCAGGCCGCGTCGTCGCGGGCCAGCAGCATCTTGGTCCGCCAGCTCGCGCCGACGAAGGATTCCAGAAGGCGCGGGTGCTTGGCGGCCCAGGACTCGCGGAACAGGTAGCCGAGCGCCGGCGGCGCCGTCTCGACCCCAAGACGGGCCGCGACCTCCTCCACGTCGATCAGCCGCCGGTGCCCCTGTGCTTCCAGCTTCGCGCCGTAATTCCAGTAGGTCAGCGCGGCGTCGAGACGGCCGGCCTCGAACTGCTGGTTCAGCAGGGGTGGTGCTGCGAAGGTCGGCTCGGCATCCTTCGCGAGGTCAAAGCCATGCTCCTTCTCAACCAGTGCACGCAGAAGCAGCCAATTCTTGTCGAGCGGCCCGCCGGCCACGCCGATGCGTTTGCCCTTCAGGTCGGCCAGCGAGGCGAGGGACGACTCCTTTGGCACCACCAGCCCGCCGACCGCCGTGGAGTAGGGAACGAAGCTGATGTCCTCCCCCTCGCTGCGCTGGCGCGAGGTCCACAGCCAGTCCCCGACGATCATGTCCACCCGGCCGCCCATCAACGCGACCTTTCCGGCCTCGGAGTTGGCAAGCTCCACGATTTCCACGTCCAGGCCCGCGGCACGGTCCAGCCCGTTGCGGACCATCGTGTCGATCTCCCAGCTCACCGTGCCGAACTTGGCGAGCCCGATCCGCAACGGCACCGGCTCGGTGGCCTGGGCGATGCCCGCGGTCATCGCCAGCAGGACGGCCAGGCCTCTGAATGCTTTGGCGAACATTGCAACTCCGGGTTACTTTTCGGCCGGGCATCGGCGGCTGGGCGGCGCGCCGGACCGGGCGTCGATGTTGGCTGGCCAGATATTCGGCGCTCACGCCTTCGTGCGCAACAGGCCTATCGTGTTGAGGACAGATTGCTAGTATGTCATATAGTATGGTGTAGCTGACGTTCCCGGGCCGCGGCCCGGCCCCTCAAAGCCGCCGACCTGTTTACGCCTTGGGAGAGAACGACGTGGAAAGCGCCAAAGTGCTCATCGCGGACGACCACCCGCTGTTCCGGGAGGCGTTGCGCCAAGTGGTGGACAGCGCCTTCAGCGCCTGCAGCTATCACGAGGCCAAGAACCTGCCCGACGCCCTGAGCATGGCCACCGGTGGGGATTTCGACCTCATCCTGCTCGACCTCCGCATGCCCGGCATGAACGGCTTCACCGGCCTCGTGACCATGCGCAACGAGGTTCCGGCGACGCCCATCGTCGTGGTGTCCGCCGACGAGGAGCCTGATTCGATTCACGAGGCGATCACCTTCGGCGCCTCGGGCTTCATCCCGAAGTCGCTGTCGAAGGAGCAGATGGTCCAGGCCGTGCGCAACGTGCTGCAGGGGGACGTCTTCCTGCCCTTCGACCATCTGGAATCGCAGGGGCAGACGGCGCTGGACGACGGCGACTTCGGCAGCCGCATCGCCCAGCTGACCGCCCAGCAGCGCAAGGTCCTGGAGATGCTCGTGCGCGGCAAGTCGAACAAGGTGATCGCCTTCGAACTCGATCTCGCCGAAAGCACGGTGAAGGCGCATGTCTCGGCCGTCCTGCGCAAGCTGAACGTCACCAGCCGCACCCAGGCCGTCATCAACGCCGGAAAGATCACGCCGAAGCTGGTCGAACTGCGGGCCTGAGGCCTGCGGCACGCCGGAAAAGGGAGAAAGGCGGCGCCAGCGGGTGCCGCCTTTTTCTTGGTGCGCCCAGCATGGGCGTTCTCTTGGTGCGCCCAGCATGGGCGTTCTCTTGGTGCGCCCAGCATGGGCGTTCTCTTGTGGGTGCAAGTCCCATCGTAAGCTGATCACGGCGAGC
>NZ_JAFIQV010000133.1 GCF_017356015.1 Azospirillum sp. SYSU D00513 | reverse complement strand
TGGGTGAGGGCTAGTAGCTCAGTTGGTTAGAGCGCGCGCTTGATAAGCGTGAGGTCGGAGGTTCAAATCCTCCCTGGCCCACCAGGTTCGGTTGCCGGTCCCTGGACCGGCGTTGATGGTCTAAAGGGGGCATAGCTCAGCTGGGAGAGCGCGTGCTTTGCAAGCATGAGGTCGTCGGTTCGATCCCGTCTGCCTCCACCAGACCACCTTTCAAAGCCCGAACGAACAAAGATCCGTATGAGGGGACTCACAACACGGCAACGTGGCTCAAGCCTTCGGGTTTGAGTTGCCCGACTTCGGTTGGGCGGGATCATGGACAAGTGAAGACAAGTGCAAGTGACCGAGGACGCGCCTCGGCCGGTCTGAAAGGGCTGGCCCGAGGCGTTGCATCTGAACGGCGGAGAGGCTGCGGGCGGGCTTGTTCCTGCGCGTGGCGCTTAACGCTTCAAGGATCAAGCGTAAGAAG
>NZ_JAFIQV010000132.1 GCF_017356015.1 Azospirillum sp. SYSU D00513 | reverse complement strand
AAGATCCGTGACGAGGGCTTGGTCCGCAACAAGGCCATCCACGTGGCCATCGGCGTGCGGGCCGACGGCGCCAAGGAGGTGCTGGGCCTCTGGATCGAGCAGAACGAGGGCGCCAAGTTCTGGCTGCGCGTGCTGAACGAGCTGAAGAACCGCGGCGTGGAGGACATCCTGCTGGCCGTGGTCGACGGGCTGAAGGGCTTTCCCGAGGCGATAGCGGCCGCCTATCCCGAGACCATCGTGCAGACCTGCATCGTGCACCTGCTTCGTCACAGCATGGAGTTCGCGTCCTGGAAGGACCGCAAGGCCATCGCGGCTGCCTTGAAGACGGTCTACGACGCCGTTGACGACAAGGCGGCCGAGGCCGCGCTCACCGCCTTCGGGACTATCCGGAATTTCGTGCTCGGCGGGGGTATGCTGAGAACGGAAGGAGCCCCCGATGGCACGACGCAAAGAACCGATTATCCCC
>NZ_JAFIQV010000131.1 GCF_017356015.1 Azospirillum sp. SYSU D00513 | reverse complement strand
TCGGCGGCTTTCCGCCGGACCGCTCCCTTCGGCCCGCCCCAGAAGGCATAGCCCAGGAACTTGCGGCCGAAGACGGAGGCCACGGCGCTCTTGGCTTCGTTCACCGTCAGGTGCAGCCGGCCATAAAGACGCCGCAGCAGGGCCATCACCCGCTCCCCCGCCCGACGTGACCGCACATAGACGTTGCAGTCATCGGCGTAGCGGCAGAAGGCATGGCCCCGGCGTTCCAGTTCCTTGTCCACCTCGTCCAGGAGCAGGTTGGCCAGCAGCGGCGACAGCGGCCCCCCTTGCGGGGTGCCCGCCCGGCGCCGTGTGACCGTCCCGTCCTCCTCCATCACGCCCGCGTCCAGGTAGGCCCGCACCAGCCGGATGAGGGCCGGGTCCGGGACCTTCCTGGACAGGCGGTCGATCAGGATGTCGTGGTCCACCCGGTCGAAGAACTTCTCCAGGTCCACATCCACGACGGTCCGGCG
>NZ_JAFIQV010000130.1 GCF_017356015.1 Azospirillum sp. SYSU D00513 | reverse complement strand
ATGCCGCGCCCGTCGTCGATGACCCGGATCACCACCTGGTCGTTGTCCTGGCTGGCCGACAGCGTCAGCCGCGCCGCCGCCGGCTTTCCCGCCGCCTCGCGGTCGCGCTCGATGCCATGGTCGAGCGAGTTGCGCACCAGATGCAGCAGCGGCTCGAACAGCCCCTCGATGACCGTCTTGTCGGCCTGGGTGTCCTCGCCCTCGATGACCAGCTCGACCTGCTTGCCGAGCTTGCGCGAGAGGTCGCGCACGAGGCGGGGGAAGCGCTGGAAGACGGTGGAGACCGGCAGCATGCGGACCTGCATGATGGCGTTGCGCAGGTCCAGCGCGATGCGGTCGATGACCGCGTACTGCTCCTTGACCTCGCGGGCCATCTCGCGCGAGCCGTAGACGTTCTCGGCGCGGCGGGCGAGGAAGGGCAGGCCGTTCTTGGCGACCACCAGCTCGCCGATGAGGTTCATCAGCGCGTCGATGCGCGACTGGTC
>NZ_JAFIQV010000012.1 GCF_017356015.1 Azospirillum sp. SYSU D00513 | reverse complement strand
CTGGTCGGCAGCGCCTCATATCCGGTTCTTGTTCATCGGCCCGCGGCTTCGATCCACGCTTCCTCCCCACGGTCGGTCACCCTTCCGCAGTTGCGCTTCACTTCGCTCGCCGTGATCAGCTTACGATGGGACTTGCACCCACAAGAGAACGCCCATGCTGGGCGCACATCAAAAAGGCGCCGGACCCACTTGGGATCCGGCGCCCGGTCCTGGCTGACGCGAGGTCAGAACGGGATTTCGTCGTCGAGGTCGTCGTGCCGGGGCGGAGCGCCGCCGCCGCTGCGGCCACCGCCGCCACCGCCACCGCCGTAACCACCGCCGCCACCACCCCCGCCGTAGCCGCCGCCACCGCTGCCGCCGCCGCGCGACTCGTAGCCACCGCCACCGCCGCCGCCGCCGTCTTCACGGGCGCCGCCGGTGAAGTCGATTTCGGCGACGCGCACGGACAGGCCGGCGCCGCGGGTGCCGTCGCGCTTCTCGTATTCGCGGATCGTCACTTCGCCCGAGACCACGACGCTCTTGCCCTTGGTCAGGTGCGGCGACAGCGACTCGGCGCGGCGGCCCCAGATGGAGCAATCGACCCATTGGGTCGTCTTGCGCTCGCCGAAGCCGACGTCGTTCGCGACGCGGAAGCCCAGAACCTTTTCCCCGCTCTGGGTCGTGCGCAGCTCTCCGTCCGCACCCAGGCGCCCCGTAAACGTCCACACATTCATCGCACTGTCTCCTGATCGCCGCGTCCCGGTATCCTTGCCAGCCCGTTCGGGCGCCCGGCGGAGGGCGTCCGGATACCGAGGGGTCCTGTTCGCAGGGCCGGCCTCATGTTCGGCCCGCCTCACGGCCACGCTCAAGAAGCATGCGCCGGGATGCGGGTCAACCGCCACGGAACTTTCCCTGTTCCCGCCGGATACGCGGCCCGACCGGCGAGGAGAACATTCCGCGAACAAATATAGCAGAGCTTCGCCCCGCCGGAAACAGATTCCTTGGCCGCCGGTACACTCTTCCGCCGCAGGCCGGCGGCGACCCGAGCCAATGAGCGGCAGCCATGCGGACCCTGGCCGGAGGTGGCAATTCCCATGCGCCTTCCACATATCTGTGCGGGCCGCTGGCGGCTTCCCTTCCCCTTGGCTATCGGCTAAGAACACCTCATGAACAAATTCATCAGCGTCCGCGGCGCGCGGGAACACAACCTCAAGAACGTCGACGTCGATCTTCCGCGCGACGAGCTGATCGTCATCACCGGCCTGTCGGGATCGGGCAAATCCTCGCTCGCCTTCGACACGATCTACGCCGAGGGGCAGCGCCGCTACGTGGAGAGCCTGTCGGCCTACGCGCGCCAGTTCCTGGAGCTGATGCAGAAGCCGGACGTGGAATCGATCGAGGGGCTGTCGCCGGCCATCTCGATCGAGCAGAAGACCACCTCCAAGAATCCCCGGTCCACCGTCGGCACGGTGACGGAGATCTACGACTACATGCGCCTGCTCTGGGCGCGGGTCGGAATCCCCTATTCGCCGGCGACGGGCCTGCCCATCGAAAGCCAGACGGTCAGCCAGATGGTGGACCGCATCACCGCCATGCCCGAGGGCACGCGCCTCCTGCTGCTGGCCCCCTTCGTGCGCGGCCGCAAGGGCGAGTACAAGAAGGAGATCCAGGATCTGCGCAAGCGCGGCTTCCAGCGCGTGCGCGTGGACGGGACCATGTACGAGATCGACGAGGTCCCGGCGCTCAACAAGAAGCTGAAGCACGACATCGAGGTGGTCGTGGACCGCATCGTCGTGCGCGAGGGGCTGGGCAACCGGCTGGCCGATTCGCTGGAGACGGCGCTGGGGCTGGCCGACGGCATCGTCTTCGTCGAGAACGCCGAGACGCAGGAACAGACGGTCTTTTCGCAGAAATTCGCCTGCCCGACTTCCGGCTTCACGATCCCGGAGATCGAGCCGCGCCTCTTCTCCTTCAACAACCCGTTCGGCGCCTGCCCGGTCTGCGACGGGCTGGGCAGCAAGATCTATTTCGACCCGATGCTGGTCGTGCCGGACGAGCGGCTGTCGCTCGCCAAGGGGGCCGTGGCGCCCTGGGCCGGCTCGACGTCCCAATACTACGCGCAGACGCTGGAGAGCATCTGCAAGCATTTCGGCGTCTCCATGGACACCCATTGGGAGGAGCTGCCGGACGCGGTGCGCGACACCATCCTGTACGGGTCGGGCACGACGCCGATCACCATGACCTACGACGACGGGCTGCGCAGCTACCAGACGAACAAGGCCTTCGAGGGCATCATCGTCAACCTGGAGCGCCGCTATAAGGAAACCGACAGCGCCTGGATGCGGGAGGAGCTGTCCAAGTACCAGTCCTCCCAGCCCTGCGACGCCTGCAAGGGCGCCCGGCTGAAGCCGGAGGCCCTGGCCGTGAAGGTGAACGGCAAGCACATCTCCGACGCCTCGGCCATGTCCATCGCGGAGGCCGGCGCCTGGTTCAGCGCGCTGAACCAGCATCTGCGCGAGAAGGACAAGGAGATCGCCTACCGCATCCTGAAGGAGATCAACGAGCGGCTGGGCTTCCTGAACGCGGTCGGGCTGGAATACCTCACCCTCAGCCGCGGATCGGGCTCCCTGTCCGGCGGCGAGAGCCAGCGCATCCGGCTCGCCTCCCAGATCGGCTCGGGCCTGACCGGCGTGCTCTATGTGCTGGACGAGCCGAGCATCGGGCTGCACCAGCGCGACAACGACCGGCTTCTCGTGACGCTGAAGCGGCTGCGCGACCTCGGCAACACCGTGATCGTGGTGGAGCATGACGAGGACGCCATCCGCACCGCGGACTATCTGGTCGACATGGGGCCGGGTGCCGGCAAGCACGGCGGCACCGTCATCGCCCAGGGCACCCCGGCCGAGGTCGAGAAGAACCCCGACAGCGTCACCGCCGCCTTCCTGACCGGCAAGCGCGCCGTGCCCGTCCCGGACCGGCGCCGGCCCGGCCACAAGGGCCAGTTCCTGGAGGTGGTGGGTGCCCGCGCCAACAACCTCCGGAACGTCAGCGCCCGCATCCCGCTGGGCACCTTCACCTGCGTCACCGGCGTGTCGGGCGGCGGCAAGTCCACCCTGATCATCGAGACGCTCTACAAGGCGGCGGCCCGCCGGCTGATGGGAGCGCGCGAGCATCCGGCCGAGCATGACGCGATCAACGGGCTGGAGCATCTGGACAAGGTCATCGACATCGACCAGTCGCCCATCGGCCGCACGCCCCGCTCCAACCCGGCGACCTACACCGGCGCCTTCACGCCGATCCGCGACTGGTTCGCCGGCCTGCCGGAGGCGAAGGCGCGCGGCTACGGCCCGGGGCGCTTCTCCTTCAACGTGAAGGGCGGGCGCTGCGAGGCCTGCCAGGGCGACGGCGTCATCAAGATCGAGATGCACTTCCTGCCGGACGTCTACGTCACCTGCGACGTCTGCCACGGCAAGCGCTACAACCGCGAGACGCTGGAGATCCTGTACCGGGACAAGAGCATCGCCGACGTGCTCGACATGACGGTCGAGGAGGGCAAGGAGTTCTTCAAGGCCGTGCCGGGCATCCGCGACAAGATGGAAACCTTGGAACGGGTCGGGCTCGGATACGTCCACATCGGGCAGCAGGCCACCACCCTGTCGGGCGGCGAGGCGCAGCGGGTGAAGCTCGCAAAGGAGCTGAGCCGCCGCGCCACCGGCCGTACCCTCTACATCCTCGACGAGCCGACCACCGGCCTCCACTTCGCCGACGTGGAGAAGCTGATGGAGGTGCTCCACGCTCTGGTGGACCAGGGCAACACGGTGCTGGTGATCGAACACAATCTGGAGGTCATCAAGACGGCCGACTGGATCGTGGACATCGGCCCGGAGGGCGGCACCGGCGGCGGCGAGATCGTCGCCGAAGGCACGCCCGAGGACGTGGCCAAGGTCGCGCGCAGCCACACCGGCCACTACCTCGCGCCCTACCTGAAGCCCAAGAAGGTCCGCAAGCGGGCCTGACCGCTTCGCGTCCCTTCGCCCGTCATGCCGGCCCGGCCCCTTCCCGTCGAAGGCGCCGGGCCAGCTCTTCTTGTGCTGGAAAGATCGAGCGCCGGAAGGCGTAAGCACCCGAAGTGAGCGGGTTAAGCCGGACAGTCGAGACGCAGGCACCCCAAAGGGAAAGATCAAGACAATAGAATAGCCGGCGCCCTCCGGCCTGTTTTTGTCACAGGAGCGTGGAAACAATCCGAAATTCACCGCGTTTCTTCATCATGGTTCGATAAACAAAAGGAGAGAACCACCATGACGAAGAAGATCCTGCCGGGTATTGCCGCCGCCTTCGGCGCCGCTCTGCTTCTGGCGGCCTGCGGCACGGACGACGTCAGCACCACGACCACGACGACCACCACCGGCCCTGCCGTGTCGGGCACGACGATGGTGACCCCGGCGCCGAGCGCCACCGTGGTCACGCCGGCCCCGATGGCGTCGGGCACCTCGTCCAGCACCACCACGACGACCGTGGACGACTGACGGTCGCAAGCAGCTTTCATCCGGCGGCCGGCGCTCCCGAAGGGGAGGCCGGCCGCTTCGCTTTCCGGCTCCGCATCAAGGTTTCGGTTCAGGCGCGCCCGCCATCCGTGTTAGTTAAGTCCTTGCATTCCGTTGTTCAGTCACAGGGGACGGCGGCCCACCGGGCCGGCCGGCCTTTGCCGTTCCAGGAAAGTCGTTTCGCGATGACCGATACCCTTCGCCCCGTCCACATCGTCGGCGGCGGCCTCGCCGGTTCCGAGGCCGCCTGGCAGCTCGCCACCAGCGGCGTGCCCGTCGTGCTGCACGAGATGCGCCCCGTGCGCGCGACCGAGGCGCATTCCACCGACAAGCTGGCGGAGCTGGTCTGCTCCAACTCCTTCCGGTCGGACGATGCGGAATACAACGCGGTCGGGCTACTGCACGAGGAGATGCGGCGTTGCGGCTCGCTGATCCTGCGCGCGGCCGACGCGCACAAGGTCCCGGCGGGCGGCGCCCTGGCGGTGGACCGCGACCATTTCGCCGAAGCGGTGACGGAGGCGATCTCCACCCATCCGCTGATCACCATCGAGCGGGGCGAGGTCGCCGGCCTACCGCCGGAGGAGTGGGACAGCGTCATCGTCGCGACCGGTCCCCTCACCTCCCCGGCCCTGGCCGAGGCGGTGCGCGGCCTGACGGGCGAAGACTCGCTGGCCTTCTTCGACGCCATCGCGCCCATCGTCTATCTGGAGAGCGTGGACCTGTCCAAGGCCTGGTTCCAGTCCCGCTACGACAAGCCCGGCCCCGGAGGCACGGGAAAGGACTACATCAACTGCGCCTTCGAAAAGGACGAGTACCGCGCCTTCATCGAGGCGCTGCGCACCGGCGAGACGGTGGACTTCAAGGAGTGGGAGGCGAACACCCCCTATTTCGAGGGCTGCCTCCCGATCGAGGTGATGGCCGAGCGCGGGGTGGACACGCTGCGCTACGGGCCGATGAAGCCCGTCGGCCTCACCAACCCGCACCGGCCGGAACGCCGCCCCTACGCGGTCGTGCAGCTCCGCCAGGACAACGCGCTGGGCACGCTCTACAACCTCGTCGGCTTCCAGACCAAGCTGCGCCACGCCGAACAGGTGCGGGTCTTCCGCATGATCCCCGGCCTGGAGAACGCCGAGTTCGCGCGGCTGGGCGGGCTGCACCGCAACACCTTCCTGAACAGCCCGCGCCTGCTGGACGGCGCCCTGCGGCTGAAGGCGATGCCGCGCATCCGCTTCGCCGGCCAGGTCACGGGCTGCGAGGGCTATGTGGAGAGTGCCGCCGTGGGGCTGCTGGCCGGCCGCTTCGCCGCCGCCGAGCGGCTCGGCCGGGACATCGCCGTCCCGCCGGCCACCACCGCGCTCGGCGCCATCCTCGGCCACATCACCGGGGGCGCCAACGCCGAGACCTTCCAGCCGATGAACGTCAATTTCGGTCTCTTCCCCGAGGTGGAGACGCGCATCAAGGGCCGGGAGCGGAAGCTTGCCTACAGCCGCCGCGCGCTCGCCGACCTCGACGGCTGGCTCGGCCGCAGGGAAAGCGACGCCGCCTGACAGGGAAGGAAAAACAGTGCGGGCAACCTTCACTTCGCCCTTTGCGTAAACCTTTTGCACAATCTTTGGCGGTCAGAATGGGCCGCGCACGCTGTGCAGAGGTTGTTTTGCAGGGGATGGGAATGTTGAAGCGTATGTCCGTCGTGACGAAGCTGCTGCTCGTCATCGGTCTGGTGACCGTGGCCGGCCTGAGTGCCGGGATCCTTGCCGTCGTCGGCAAGAGCGGCGCCCAGGTCGAGACCCTGTCCTTCCGCGAGGGCGAGCAGATCGGGCACACCCACGCCGAGGTCGTGCGCGGTCAGCTCAACCACGCGATGGAGACCAGCCGCTTCCTCGCGGCCAGCGTCGCGGGGCTGAAATCCGCCGGTCCCGTGGACCGGGCTCAGCTGAACGCCTGGATGAAGGCCGTCACCGAGGCCAACCCGGAGTTTCTGGGCGTCTGGATCGGCATGGAGCCGAACGCGCTGGACGGGCGTGACGCGGATTTCACCGGCACGCCGGGCAGCGACGCCACGGGCCGTTTCCTCAGTTACTGGAACCGCGCCTCCGGCACGGTCGCGCTGGAGCCGCTCACCGGCTACGCCGACCAGGGGGCGGACGGCGCCTATTACCACCGGTCCCTGACCTCCAAACGGCCAGTCCTCATCGAACCGTACAATTATCAGATCGCCGGCAAGTCGATGCTGGTCGTGTCGCTGACCATGCCGATCATCGAGAACGGGCGCGCCATCGGCGTCGCGGGCGTGGACATGTCCACCGACGGGCTGTCGGCGGCACTGGCGACGGTGAAGCCCTTCGGGACCGGATCGATCTACCTGATCTCCAACGAGGGAAGCTGGGCCGCCTACTCCAAGCCGGACCATCTCGGCCAGCCCATCGAGAAGACCAACCCGCGTCTTGAAGCCGCCAAGCCGGCCATCCGCGAGGGGCGGTTCCACAGCCACATGTCCTTCTCGACCAGCCTCGGCACGGACGTGAAGCAGCTCTTCATTCCCGTCCCGGTCGAGGGCACGGGAACGCCCTGGTCGCTCCTGGTCAATCTTCCGCTCGACAAGATCGACGCTCCGGTGGTGGAACTGCGCAACGCCACGCTGGCCGGCGGCGCCCTGCTGGTCCTGGCACTGCTGGCCGCCGTCTGGCTCGCCGGCCGCTCGCTGCTGGGCCGTCCGCTCCGCCGCACCATCGCGACGCTGGAGGCCGTCACCGCCGGGCGGAGCGACGTCACCGTCACCGACCTGGACCGGGGCGACGAGATCGGCGCCGTGAACAAGGCGCTGAAGCTCTTCCAGGAAAACACCGGCCGCATCGCCGCGATGGAGGAGGAGCGCCGGCTGGAGGAGCAGCGCGCCGCCGAACGGCGCAAGCTGGAACTGGCCGCCATGGCCGAAAGCTTCGAGGCGAGTGTCGGCGGCGTCGTGCGCAGCGTCACCGTGCAGGCCACGCAGCTCCGCTCCAACGCCGAAGGCCTGTCCAGCATCGCCGAGGAAACCGACCGGCAGGCGGTCGCCGTGGCCGCGGCCAGCGACCAGGCGAGCGCCAATGTGCAGACGGTCGCCGCCGCCGCCGAGCAGCTGGCCCGCTCGATCACGGAGATCAACGAGCGGATCAGCCACTCCTCCCGCATGGCGGCGGGTGCTGTCGGCGATGTCGAGCGGACCAACGGCACGGTCGAGGGGCTGAGCACCGCCGCCCGCAGGATCGGCGACGTGGTCGGGCTGATCCAGCAGATCGCCAGCCAGACCAACCTGCTGGCGCTGAACGCCACGATCGAGGCGGCCCGCGCCGGCGAGGCGGGCAAGGGCTTCGCCGTGGTCGCCTCTGAGGTGAAGAACCTCGCCACCCAGACCGCCAAGGCCACCGAGGAGATCACCGCCCAGATCGCCGAGATGCAGGCGGCCAGCGGCGGCGTGGTGGAGGCGATCCAGGCCATCGGCCGGACCATCGTCGCCATCAACGAGACGATCACCGCCGTGGCCGCTGCCGCCGAGGAGCAGGGTGCGGCCACTCAGGAGATCAGCCGCAACGTCCAGCAGGCCGCCGTCGGCACCCAGGAGGTCTCCTCCAACATCGTCGGCGTCACCCGCGCGGCCGGCGAGACGGGCAACATGGCCGGCCAGGCCCTCGACGCCGCCGCCGAGCTGTCCCAGCAGGCCGACCAGCTCCACACTGAGGTCGAGCGCTTCGTCTCGACCGTCCGGGCGGCGTAAGGGGGCGGTCCGGAAAGGCGCGGCTCATACAGGGTCCGGAAAATTCCGACATCCGAACCCGGTATAGGGCCGCGACTGCGGCCCCGCGCCCCGTGGCGCGGAAGTCCTGACCACAGGTCAGGACTTCATGAACATCGTATCAGTACCGGCCGCGCACCGCCGCCCAGGCGAGCTTCGCCTGGCGAAAGGGGTTCGGCATCTGCACGCGCGGGGCGAAGGGGTCGTTGCCCTCCCTGGCGATGACGTCGAGATAGAGGTCCGACAGCACGGCCGGCAGCAGGGCCGGCACGGCCGCGCGCGGCAGTTCGCCGCGGAGCAAGCGGGCCTGGGCAAGATGGTCGCGCGCGGCTTCCGCCACCTCCGCGATCACCGCCCTCAGCTCCGGCTTGGAGCGCATCTCGAACAGGTCGCCGGCGCGGGCGCCGAGGGCCGCCATGCGGTCCGCCGGCAGCATGGTCCGGTGCCGGGCGGCCAGGAAGGGCACCGCGCGCAGGATGCCGGTCAGGGCGTAGGCGATGCCGACATGGCGCGCGGCCCGGCTGGCCGCCTCGCCGCGCACGTCCAGCGCCTCCAGCGCGAGCTGCACCAGCGGCGCGCTGGTGACCTCCGCGTAGTTCACCAGGCAGGGCAGCGTGTCCGGCGGCTCGTCCGTCAGGTCGGCCTCGCGGGCGTCGATCAGACGGTCGAACAGCGCCCGGGAGAGGCCACGGCCGCGCGCCGACTCGGCCAGCGGCTCCATGACCGCGTGCTTGGGCACCGGCCGTCCCTCGTAGAGCGCCTCGATCCCGTCGCGCCAGAATTGCAGGCGCATCTGGCCCAGGACGGGCTCGGTCACGACCTCGCGGGTCTTGGCGATCTCAAGATTGAAGGCATAGAGGGCGAACAGGGATTCTCGCCTGTCCGAAGGTGCAAAGAGAGCACTGACGAAACGGTCATTGTCATACTTCCGCACCTCCTGTCCGCAATATGACAGGTCGGCCGTCACCTTCGCCATGTGTGTCTTACCGGAAAAAATGGTGGTGGAACCGTTATGGGACCGGGGCAAAGCCGGACCGGGCCTTATATTAGACAGGTAAAGGCTCCACGCCAGCCCCGACGCGCACAGGCATTGATCCCATGGCTGATTTCAATCTCGCCCCGACCAAGCCCCGCAAGCCGAGCCCGGTCGCCCGCAAGGACCCGGGTTCGGAGAATTTCCCCGTCGCGTCGCGGCTTCTTCCGAAGCATCTGCGCCCGCATGTCATGGCCTTCTACAAGTTCGTCCGCTTGGCCGACGACATCGCGGACGACCCGGATCTCGAGCCCGAGACCAAGCTCGCCTATCTGGAGGCGCTGGAACGGGCTCTGACCACGGGGCAGGCGAAGCACGCCTACCTGAAGCCGGCGCTCGACCTGCGCGCCAGCCTCCAGAGCACCGGCGTCAGCGACCGCCACGCGCGGCAGGTGCTGCGCGCCTTCCGCCGCGACGCGGTTGGTGCCCGCTGCCACAGCTGGAGCGATCTGCTGCTCTACTGCCGCTTCTCGGCGAATCCGGTCGGGCGCTACCTGCTCGACCTGCATGGCGAGGGGGTGGCCCCCGGCCCGGCGGCGGACGCGCTCTGCTCCGCCCTCCAGATCCTCAACCACCTCCAGGACTGCCGCGAGGACTGGACCCAGCTTGGCCGCTGCTACATCCCGCTGGCCTGGTTCGAGGAAGCCGGCCTCAGCGTCGAGCGGCTGGTGGAGCAGGAATGCGACGCCAAGCTGCGCCTCGTGATCGACCGGGTGCTGGAACACACCGACCGGCTGCTGGAGCGCGCCGCCCCCCTGCCCGGCCTGATCCAGCACCGCGGCCTGCGCATGGAAGCGGCGGTGATCCTCAGCCTCGCCGAATCGCTGGCCCAGCGGCTGCGGACGCGCGACCCGATGAAGACTCGCGTCGCCCTCGGGCCGCATCATAAGATGTTCGCGATGGCCCGCGGCATCGCGCGTGGCCTGGGAGCGAAATAACCCGGGACGCATCATGACGCCTCCGCTGATCGACTCCTCGGCCGAAGGGCCGGAGGCGGTCGTGGGACGATCCAGCAGCACTTTCTACTGGCCCATGCTTCTCCTGCCCCGGTCGAAGCGTGCGGCCATGTTCGCGATCTATGCCTTCTGCCGGCGGATCGACGACATCGCGGATGAGCCGGGCGAATTGGAAGCCAAGCGCGCGGGGCTGGACGCATGGCGCCGGGAGATCCGGTCCCTCTACGCCGGCGGCACGCCCGGCGGTCCGCTCGCCACCGCGCTGAAGGGCGCCATCGAACGCTACGGCCTGCCGCGCGGCGAGCTGGAAGCGCTGATCGACGGCATGGCGATGGACCTGCCGGACGAGTCCGGGCATGGCATTCGCGCACCGTCGCTGGACGAGCTGACGCTCTATTGCCGCAGGGTCGCCGGGGCGGTGGGGATGCTCGCCATCCGGGTCTTCGACCGGGCGGATCCGGCGACGGAAGCCTTCGCGCTCGCGCTCGGCGAGGCCTTGCAGCTCACCAACATCCTGCGCGACCTGTCCGAGGATGCCGGGCTGGGCCGTCTCTACCTGCCGCGCGAGCTGCTGGAGGAGGCGGGGATCGCCGGCACCGAGCCCGCGGCGGTGCTCGCCCACCCGAACCTTCCCCAGGCCTGCGAGGCCTTGGCCGACCGGGCGGAGGCGCGCTTCAGGGAGGCCCGGACGCTGCTGGCGAACTGCCGGCGTGGTCCGCTCTGGGCCGCGGTCGCGATGATGGTGCTCTACCACCGGCTGCTCGTCCGCCTGCGCGTGCGCGGCTGGGCGCGGCCGGACGAGCGGGTGCGCGTCGGCAAGCGCGAATGCGCCTGGGTCACGATGCGATGCGCCCTCGGCACGCCGCCCGCCCGATAACCCATTCCTTGAGCGGCCATCCTTGACCACCATCCACATCGTCGGCGCCGGGCTCGCCGGCCTCGCCGCCGCCGTGCGCCTGCAAGCCGGGGGACGGGCCGTCGCGCTGTACGAATCGGCCCTACAGGCCGGCGGGCGCTGCCGCTCCTTTCACGACTCCACGCTCGGCCGCACGCTGGACAACGGCAGCCACCTCGTCCTCAGCGGGAACCGCGCTCTGCTCGGTTACGCCGACCGGATCGGCGGGCTTGGCCGGCTGGAGGAGATCCGCCCGGCGGCCTTCCCCTTCCTGGACCTGCGCGACGGCAGGGAATGGTGCCTGCGGCCCGGCGGGCTGTGGCTGGTCGATCCGGCCCGGCGCGTGCCGGGAAGCCGGCCCGCCGACTATCTCCGGGCGCTGAAGGCCGTCTTCGCCCGGCCGAACGCCACCGTCGCCGAGGTCCTGTCCCGCGACGGCGCGCTGTATGAACGGCTGTGGAAGCCGCTGGTCGTCTCCGCCCTGAACGGCGACCCGTCGCGCGTGTCGGCCCGGCTGTTCGGGGCCGTGCTCCGGGAAACGCTTCTGCGCGGGGAATCCTCCTGCCGCCCGGTGATCGCCAGGGACGGGCTGTCCGCCGCCTTCGTCGAACCGGCCCTGCGCCGGCTGGAGGAAAGCGGCGCGCCGATTCGCCTCGGCACGCGCGTGGATGGGCTGACGGTGGAGGGCGGGCGCGTCAGGTCCCTGTCGGCGGGCGGCTCCCCGGTCCCGGTCACAGACGGCGACACGGTCCTGCTCGCCCTGCCCCCCTGGGCAGCGGAACGGCTGCTGCCCGGCCTGACGGTGCCCAACGCCGGTGAAGCCATCGTCAACGCCCATTTCCGGCTGGACCGGCCGGCGGCGCTCAAGGGAGGCCTGCCCTTCCTGGGGCTGATCGGCGGGACGGCGGAGTGGCTGTTCGCCCGCGGCGACATGGTGTCGGTCACGGTCAGCGCCGCCGACGCTCTGGCGGACCGGCCGGCGGAGGAGGTCGCGGGGATCCTGTGGCGCGACGTGGCGCGCGCGCTGGGAACGGCGGACGCCATTCCGTCTTACAGGATCATCAAGGAAAAACGCGCCACCTTCGACCAGAGCCCGGCGGAGGCGGCACGGCGGCCGGGACCCGTCACAGCGCTTCCCAACCTGTTCCTGGCCGGGGACTGGACGGACACGGGGCTACCCGCCACGCTGGAAGGGGCGGTGCGCTCGGGCGAGCGGGCCGCTGCGGCGATTCTCGCCGGTAATCAGGCCGGGAGGAGGGCCGCACCGACCCGGCGCGCTTCGGACAGCAGGACGTTGTAGGTGCGGCAGGCCGCACCCGTGTCCATCAGTTCGGTCACCACGCCAGCCTCGCGCAGCGCCACGCGCAACGCCTTGGGAAGAAGCTGCATCTTCGGCCCGCAGCCGAGCAGCAGGATCTCCACCTTCGGTTCCGCCGCCATCACAGGCGCGAAGCTGTCGAGGCTCAGGCTCTCGAACCCCTCCACATCCCAGTCGAGCGTGCGGTCCGGCAGGACGATGCAGGGGCCGGGCCGCCAGACGCCGGAAATGCAGAACTGGCCATCGCCGTAGCCGTCGATGACCTGACGGTCCGACGGGATGAACGGGGTGATGTCCATGAGGCTTCCTTTCTTCCCATTGCGCGGGAGGGGACGCGCGGCACGCCGGGCGCGCCGCGCTCCCGCCGCTTACGGAGACGACGAGGCCGGTGCCGTGCCGCCGGTCTCCTCGGTCGTTCCCCGGCGCAGACGGTTCTCGCCGAGGAACAGCAGGATGGGGGCGGCGATGAAGATCGAGGAGGTGGTCGCGATGATCACGCCGAAGATCAGGACGATGCCGAACTCCTGCAGGGCCTCGCCGCCGAAAAGCGCGAGCGGCACGACCGACAGGAAGGTGCAGACGGAGGTGCCGAGGGTGCGGTTCAGCGTTTCGTTGATCGACAGGTCGATGAGGTCGCGCAGCGGCATCTTCCTGTAAAGGCGCAGGTTCTCGCGCACCCGGTCGTAGACCACGACCTTGTCGTTCACCGAATAGCCCATGATGGTCAGGATCGCCGCGATCGCCGTCAGGTTGAACTGAAGGCCGGTGATCGAATAGAAGCCGATGATCTTGGTGACGTCGAGCAGCAGCGTCGCCACCGCCCCCACACCGAACTGCCATTCGAAGCGGAACCAGATGTAGACCAGCATCGCCACCACGGCGAGCCCCATGGCGAGCATGCCGTTGGTGAACAGCTCGCCGCTGACCGAGGCGCCGACCGCCTCGACGCGGCGGACCTGGGTGCCGGGCAGGATCTCCGCCAGGCGGGCGCGCACCCGGTCGGCGGCCACCTGCTGGGCGGCGTCGTCGCCCGGCTGGCGCTCCAGGCGGATCAGCACGTCCTGCGGCGACCCGAACTCCTGAAGCGCGACCTGTCCCAGGCCGAGTTCGCCGAGCTGCTGGCGGAGCTGGGCGAAGTCGGCCGGGGCTTCCGTGCGCGCCTCGATGGCGATGCCGCCGCGGAAGTCGATGCCGTAGTTCAGGCCGGGATAGAAGAACAGCACCATCGACGCGATCGACAGGAACGCCGACACGAACAGGCCGGCGAAGCGGCCGTTCATGAAGGGGATGGTGGTCTTGTCGGGGACCAGGCGAAGCCGGAACATGAATGAACCCTTTCAGACCGGCCCGTCAGACCGGCAGTGCGGCCGGCCGCGTCTGACGCAGCCAGGTCACCATCATCAGGCGCACGAGCACCGTGGCGGTGAACATGGAAATCAGGATGCCGAAGGTGATCGTGACGGCGAAGCCCTTGATCGCGCCGGTGCCCAGCGCGAACAGGATGATCATCTTGATGACCGTCGTCAGGTTGGAGTCGACGATCGTGCTGTAGGCGCGGCTGAAGCCGGCCTCCATCGCGCCGAACACGCCGCGGCCCTTCTTCGTCTCGTCGCGGATGCGCTCGTTGATCAGGATGTTCGCGTCGACGGCGAGGCCGAGCGACAGCAGCACGCCGGCGATGCCCGGCAGCGTCAGCGTCGCCTGGAGCATGGACAGGGCCGCCAGCGTCAGCACGATGTTCACGAACAGCGCGATGCAGGCGAAGGTGCCGAACAGCCCGTAGGCCGCGACCATGTAGACGCAGACCAGCACGAAGCCGACGATGACGGAGGTCAGGCCGGCGCGGATCGAATCGGCGCCGAGGTCGGGGCCGACCGTGCGCTCCTCGATCACCTTCAGCGGCGCCGGCAGGGCGCCGGCGCGCAGGAGCACGGCGAGGTCGCTGGCGGTCTGGGCGTTGTAGTTGCCGCTGATCTGGCCGCGTCCGCCGGTGATCGGCTCGCGGATGACCGGGGCGCTGATCACCTTGTTGTCGAGCACGATGGCGAAGGGACGGCCGACGTTGGCCTGGGTCACCTCCGAGAAGCGCCGGGCGCCCGTGCTGTCGAACTCGAAATTGACCACCCATTCGCCGGTCTGCGGGTTGGTGCCCGCCGAGGCGTTCTGGAGGTTGGCGCCGTCCACCTCGACCCGCTTGCGGATGACGTAGCTCTGCGGGCCGGTCGGGTCGGCCGAAGGCAGGATCTCCGAGCCGGGAGGGGCGCGGGTCGCCGTCGGGTCGGCGTTCATGTCCACCAGCCGGAAGGTCATCTTCGCGGTGGTGCCGAGCAGCCGCTTCACGCGGTCCGGATCCTCGACGCCGGGAAGCTGGACCAGGATGCGGTCGGCGCCCTGGCGGGCGATGGTCGGCTCGTTGACGCCGGTCTCGTCGATGCGGCGGCGCACGATCTCGATCGACTGCTCGACCGCCTGGTTGGCGCGCTCGCGCAGGGCGGGCTCGCTGAGGGTGGCGGTCACGGCGCCGTTGGCCGCCGCGACGTCGAGGTCGGGCTGGCCGCCGCCGAAGGCACCGCCTCCCACCGTGTTGGCGAGTTCACGCAGGGCCTGCGTCGCGGCCTGGGCCTGCGCCGGATCGCGGAGTTGCACCGTGATGCCGCGCGCCGACGGGGTGATCGTGGTGTAGCCGACGTTGGCGGTGCGCAGCTGCGTGCGGGCGCCGTCCACCAGCCCTTCCACCCGGTCGCGGATGACCGCGTCCATGTCCACCTCGAGCAGCAGGTGCGAACCGCCCCGCAGGTCGAGGCCGAGCGAGATGCGGCTGTTGGCGTACCAGCCCGGCAGATTCGCCAGCGATTCGCGGCTGAAGAGGTTCGGCAGGGCGAAGAGCGTCCCGATCACGCAGATCGCGATGATCAGGATGGTCTTCCAGCGCGGAAAATAGAGCATTCAGAGAGGCGTCCCGTTCGCCGGCGTTGGCGCGTGTTAGGTGCGGCTTACTTGCGGCCGAACATCTTGGCGAGGCCGCCGGCCGCGCCTTCGGCGGGCTTCGTCTCGCCCTCGGCCGGGGTGCCGCCCTTGCCGGCCGGCTCGGTCTTTGCGAGCACGGCGCTGATCGTGGAGCGCAGGCAGCGGACCTTCACGTTGTCGGCGATCTCGACGGTCAGCTCGTCGCCGGTGCCGACGTTCGTGACGGTGCCGATGATGCCGCCGCCGGTGACCACGCGGTCGCCGCGCCGGACCGCCTCGAGCATTGCCCGGTGCTCCTTCATCTTCTTCTGCTGCGGACGGATCAGCAGGAAGTAGAAGACGATGAAGATGAGGATCAGCGGCATGAACTGCACGATCATGTCGGTCCCGCCGGCGGCGGGGGCGGCGGTCTGTGCGTAGGCCGTCGAAACGAACATCGGTAGCTCCATATGGTTTGGTCCCGGCCGCGGCAGGGCTGGACGCGGGGACTATAGCCGCCCCGGCCCGTGATGCAACGGATTACGGGGCGGATTACGGGGGTTTCACGAAGCGGCGGCGTGCCCCTCCGGCGGGCCGGGGAGCGCGTCTTGTGCCGCCGGGCGGGTATGGTAGGTTGCGCTTGCGTCCAAAAGATGGCTGGGCCACCAATCGGTCGCCCGCCCCCTGTCCCGCGCCAATCTCGTTCCCGCCGAATATCCAGGGCCACATCCCATGTCCGACCTCGCCTCCGTCCCGCAGATCCTCCCGCTCCTGACCCGCATCGCGGAGGCGCTGGAGCGCCTCGCCCCGCCGCCCGACGGGCCGCTGCCGTTGGGAAGCGCCGACGCCTTCGTCTGGCACGCCGACCCCGACCGGCTGGATCCGGTGGCGTCCGTCAACCGCGTGGAGATCGGGCTGCTCCAGGGCGTGGAGCACCAGCGCGAGCAGCTTCTGGAGAACACCCGCCGCTTCGCGGCCGGCCTGCCGGCGAACAACGCCCTGCTCTGGGGCTCGCGCGGCATGGGCAAAAGCTCGCTCGTCAAGTCGGTGCATGCGGCGGTATCCGAGGCGATGCCCGGCACGCTGGCGCTGGTGGAGATCCACCGCGAGGACATCCCGACCCTGCCCCGCCTGCTCGCCCGGCTGAAGGGGGAGCCGCGCCGCTTCATCCTGTTCTGCGACGACCTGTCCTTCGACCATGACGACGCCCATTACAAGTCGCTGAAGGCGGTGCTGGAAGGCGGCGTCGAGGGCCGGCCGGAGAACGTCGTCTTCTACGCGACCTCGAACCGCCGCCACCTGATGCCGCGCGACATGATCGAGAACGAGCGCTCCACCGCCATCAACCCGGCGGAAGCGGTCGAGGAGAAGGTCTCCCTCTCCGACCGGTTCGGGCTGTGGCTGGGCTTCCACAACTGCGACCAGCCCACCTACTTTGCGATGGTGGAAGGCTATGCCCGGCGCTTCGGGCTGGACGTCCCGGTCGAGGAGCTGCACGCCGGGGCGGTGGAATGGCAGATGACGCGCGGCAGCCGGTCGGGCCGCGTCGCCTGGCAGTTCATCCAGGACCTTGCCGGCCGTCTGGGGAAACCGCTTCGCTGAGGCGGGCGGGCGCCATCTGGTCGCGCGGGTCCACCGCCTGCGTGCCCTTGCGCAGCTCGAAGTGAAGCTGCGGGCTGGTCACCGAGCCGGTCTGCCCGACCGTCGCGATGGCCTGCCCGCGCTTCACCGTGGCGCCGCGCTCCACGTCGATGCGGTCGAGGTGGGCGTAGGCGGTGATCCAGCCGTCGGCGTGGCGGATCAGCAGCAGGTTGCCGAAGCCGCGCAGCTCGTTCCCGGCATAGGCGACCACGCCGTTGTCGGCGGCCACCACCGTGGTCCCCTTGGGCGCCACGATGTTCAGCCCGTCATTGTGCATGCCGTCCGGCTTCGGGCCGTAGCCGGAGACGAGCTTGCCCTTCACCGGCCACAGGAAGCGCCCGGAGGAGCGGGGCGGCGGCTCCTCGACGGCCTTGGGCGGCGGGGCAACGACGACCTCCCGCACCGGCGGCGCGGCCTCGGCGGGCGCCGGCCGCGCCACCGGTGCCGGAACTGGCGCCGGAGTTGGTGCTGGTATCGGGGCCGGTTCCGGCTTCGCCGAGGGCGGACGGAGGACCGTCGGGGCCTGTCCCTGTTCGTAAACCGACGCGCCGCCGGAGTCGGCGCCCGCCGGAGGCCTGGCGCCGGGAACCGGTGCCGGCAGGGGCGTCACCGCGATGCCCGCGGGAGCGGCGGCTCCGGTGCCGGTGGACGGAGCGGAGGGGGTGGAGGGGGCGGACGCGCCGGGCGGCGGCAGCTCCGCCGTCTCGATCGCGCCCGGCCGCCCGGACGGCGTGGAGGAGGCAGGAACGCCGGACGGGGCCGGGGCGACGGGCACCGCGGCGACCGGGGCCGGCGGGCGGCCCGCCGTCTCCATGGCCCCGGATTCCCCCGGAAGGCGGAGCGGCTGGCCCGCCTGGACGCCGTAGGGCGGGGTCAGGTTGTTGAGCCGGGTCAGCTCGCTGGTGTCCACGCTGAACATGCGGGAGATGCCGTAGAGCGTGTCGCCCTTCTGCACGATGTACTGGCGCGAGACCGGCAGGGTCAGGCGCTGCCCGATCGCCAGCATGTAGGGCGCCTGAAGCCCGTTCACCTCGATCAGGTCGCGGAGCGGCACGCTGTAGCGCCGCGACAGCGAATAGGCCGTGTCGCCGGGCTGGACGGTGACCGTCCCGCCGGCGGACGGGCTCGCCTGCTGGCCCATGGTCAGGGGCGCCAGCCCACCGGCGCGTTCGCAGGCGGCGGCCAGGGGAAGCAGCGCCAGCAGCGCGAGGAGCGAGCGGAAGGTCCGGGAGGATGCGGTCACGGGAGCGGCGGTCACGAAGCTGCGGTCCCGCCATCCGGACGGGCCGGATCCGGGCTGCCGGGTTGGTTTGCCGAGCCATCGGACGATGTGCCCGGCAGCAGCGGAACGAAACGGACGGGCCACAACTCCTCCCGATCGAAACCGGACGCGGTGCGCCGGATGCGGACAACCCGCTGGTTGCGGTAGTCGCCCCCCAGCGGGATCACCATGAGACCACCAACGCGGAGCTGTTCCGTCAAGTCCTTTGGCGGCTCATCCCCGCCCGCGGCCGTGACCAGTATGCGCTCGAAGGGGGCCTGCTCGGGCCAGCCGCGCATTCCGTCGCCATGGCGGGCGGTGATGTTGTGCAGACGGAGGGCCTGAAACCGGCGCTCCGCCTCGGCCAGGAGCGGCTTCAGGCGTTCGACCGTGTAGAGCCGCCGGCACAGCCGCGACAGCACCGCCGCCTGGTAGCCGGAGCCGGTGCCGACCTCCAGCACCGCCATGCGCTCGTCCAGTTCCAGCGCCTGGGTCATCAGCGCCACGATCACCGGCTGGCTGATGGTCTGGCCCAGGTCGATGGGCAGGGCGGTGTCCTCCCAGGCCTGGTCCTGGAAGGCGTCGGGGACGAACAGCTCGCGCGGGATCCGCTCGATGGCGCCGAGAACCCTCGCGTCGGTCACGCCGGCCCGGCGCAACGTCATCAGCAAGCGGATCTTGCGCGCTTCCAGCGTCACGCGAAGGCCTGTTCCAGCGTCTTCAGGGTGGCGGTGTGGGTGAGGTCGAGGTAGAGCGGCGTCACCGAGATGCCGCCGTTGAACACGGCATGTATGTCCGTGTCCGGGGCGACGTCGGCCTCCCCACGCAGGGTGCCGATCCAGAAATAGGGCCGGCCGCGCGGATCGACCCGCTCGGTCAGCTCGTCGCCGATCTTGCGCTTGCCGTGGCGCACCACCCGCATCCCGGTCACCTCCTCCGCCTTGCAAGAGGGGAAGTTCACGTTCAGCAGCACGTTCTTCGGCCAGGCGACCGTCACCGCCTTGCGCACCACGTCAGCGCCGAAGGCGCGGGCCGACGACCACTCGATGGGCATGCCCGTCTCGTAGTGCTGGCTCAGCGCGATGGCGGGAACGCCCAGAAGCGTCGCCTCCATGGCCGCGGCGATGGTGCCCGAATAGGTCACGTCCTCGCCGATGTTGGAGCCCTGGTTGACACCGGACAGCACCAGCGTCGGCCGCGCGTCCTTCATCACGTGGTTGATGGCCAGCAGCACGCAGTCGGTGGGCGTTCCGTCCACCGTGAAGCGCTTCTCCTCGTGCTGGCGCAGCCGCAAGGGACGGTGGATCGTCAGCGAATGGCTCGCCGCCGACTGTTCGGTGTCCGGGGCGACCACCCAAACGTCGTCGCTCAGCGTCCGGGCGATCTCCTCCAGCACCTTCAGCCCCTGGGCATGGATGCCGTCGTCGTTGGTGATGAGGATCCGCGCCTTGGACAGATCGACCGGAAGATCAAACATTGCCGCCGATCCTTTCGATGCCGCGCATGTAGGGGCGCAGCGCCTCGGGCACGGTGATCGAGCCGTCGGGCTGCTGGTAGTTCTCCATCACCGCGATCAGGCAGCGGCCGACCGCCACGCCGGAGCCGTTGAGTGTGTGGACGAACTGCGTCGCCTTCTCCCCCTTCGGCCGGCAGCGCGCCTTCATGCGGCGGGCCTGGAAGTCGCCGCAGTTGGACACGCTGGAGATCTCGCGGTAGGCGTTCTGGCCCGGCAGCCAGACCTCGATGTCGTGGGTCTTGCGCGCGGAGAAGCCCATGTCGCCCGTGCAGAGCGTGACCGTCCGGTAGGGAAGGTCCAGCCGCTGGAGGATGGTTTCGGCGCAGCGGGTCATGCGCTCCTGCTCCTCCTCCGACTGCTCCGGCGTCGTGACGGCGACCATCTCGACCTTCCAGAACTGGTGCTGGCGGATCAGCCCGCGCGTGTCGCGCCCGGCCGAGCCCGCCTCGGCGCGGAAGCAGGGGGTCAGCGCGGCATAGCGGTAGGGCAGTTCCTCCGCCGCGACGATCTGGTCGGCCACGAGGTTGGTGAGCGGCACCTCCGAGGTCGGGATCAGGAAGTGATCGCCGGTGCGGAACAGGTCCTCCTCGAACTTCGGCAGCTGGCCGGTGCCGAACAGCGCGTTGTCGCGCACCAGCAGCGGCGGGGCGATCTCGGTGAAGCCGTGCTCGCCCGTGTGGATGTCCAGCATGAAGTCGGCGATGGCCCGCTCCAGCCGGGCCAGCGGCCCCTTCAGCACGGCGAACCGCGCGCCGGACATGCGTGCCGCCGCCTCGAAGTCCATGAGGCCGAGCGCCTCGCCCAGTTCGAAATGCTGCTTGGCGCCGGGGATGGCGCGCGCCTCGCCCCAGCGGCGGATCTCCATGTTGGCGGTTTCGTCCGGCCCGTCGGGAACGTCGTCCGCCGGCAGGTTCGGGATGGAGGCGAGCATCTCGTCCAGCTCGGCCCCGAGCGCCTTTTCCTGCTCCTCGGTCTGCGGAAGCTGCTCCTTCAGCCGCGTCATCTCGTCCATCAGCGGCTGGGCGTCGCGCCCTTCCTTCTTGGCCGCGCCGATCTCCTTGGCCGCCTCGTTCCGGCGGGCCTGCATCTCCTGCAGCTGGGTTTGCAGGGAGCGGCGCCGGGAATCGAGATCCAGCAGAGCGGGCGACATCGGCTCCAGGCCACGGCGGGCGAGGCCACGGTCGAAGGCTTCGGGATTCTCACGGATGGCGCGGATGTCGTGCATGGCTCACGAAAACCTGTATGGTGGGACGCTGGTTATAGTGCGCCACCCCCGTAAGGTCCAGATTGAAGGTCCGGGCCGCCCCGGCACAGCACCGTCAGCGGAGCAGGCGGCCGGGCAGCGCGATCGTCACCGTCGTGCCCTGCCCCGGAGCGCTGCGGACCTCCAGCGAGCCGCCATGCAGCTCCGCGATCCGGACGGCGATGGGCAGGCCCAGCCCCGTTCCCTCCGGCGCGCGCCCATGCCCCTGATGGGCCTGACCGAAGGCGCTCAGGGCGACCTCCAGCTCCGCCGGGGTCATGCCGGGCCCGTGGTCGGCGACGCGCAGCAGCGGCACTCCGTCGTCGGCAAGTCCTGCGGACAGGGTGACGGCCATCCCCTCCGCGCTGAAGCGGACCGCGTTGGCCGCGAGGTTCAGGACCGCCTGCTGCAAGCGGCGCGCATCGCCCCTGAGGGTCGGGAAACCGTCGGCGATCTCGACCCGCACCAGGACGCCGCGCGGCTGGGATAGCGGGCGCAGCATGCGCATCACACCGCCCAGAAGGTCGTGGGCCGACACAGGCCCGTCCTCCAGCTCGACGGCGCCGGCCTCCAGCTTGGCATGCTCCAGAATGTCGTTCACGATGGCGAGCAGATGGCGCCCGCTGTCCCGGATGTCCTGGGCATACTCCCGGTAATGAGGATCGCCCAGCGGGCCGAAATCCTCGTGCAGCATCTCCTCGGAGAAGCCGATGATGGCGTTGAGCGGGGTGCGCAGCTCGTGGCTCATCACGGCGAGGAAACGGGACTTGGCGGCATTCTCCTTCTCGGCGCGCTCCTTCTCACGGGCGGACTGGCGGGCGAACTCCTCGAGCGCGAGATAGGCGCGGTGCCGCTCGGTCACGTCCCGGTCCACGCCCCGGTAGCCCAGGAGGCGGCCCTCGGCGCTCAGCAGCGGCACGCCGCCGGTCTCCAGCACGACCTCCGTCCCGTCCTTGCGCAGGTTCACGTTGATCAGGCCGGAAATGGGCCGCCGGGCCGCCACGCAGGCCAGGAAGTCGCGGCGGACGCGCGCGGCCTCGGGCGGGGGCATCAGGTCGAACAGGGTGCGCCCGAGGATCTCCTCCGGCTCATAGCCCAGGAGGTTCCGGCATTGCGGGCTGGTGTAGGTGTAGCGCCCCGAGGCGTCGACCTCCCACACCCAGTCGGAGGTGATCTCGACCAGTTCGCGGAAGCGGTCGCGCTCGCGCCGGATCTCGTCGCCCTCGGTGGGCTGCGAAGTGGGTAAGGGGCCGTCGGTCATGACGGACCGAGGGTAAGGCCTTAGCCCTTAAGAAGCCGTGAAGCGGCCTCAGGCACCCTGCTGCGCGTCGCGCTTCTTCTCGATGAGGCGGCCGATCCAGATGGAAACCTCGTAGAGCGCCAGCAGCGGGATGGCGAGCCCGACCTGGCTGATGACGTCGGGCGGGGTCACGATGGCCGCGAAGATGAAGACGAACACGATCGCGTAGCGGCGCTTTTCGGCGAGCGTCTTCGTGCTCAGCAGCCCGGCGCGGATCAGCAGCGTCAGGAGCACCGGAAGCTGGAAGGCGAGGCCGAAGGCGAAGATCAGCTGCATCACCAGCGACAGATATTCGCTGACGCGCGCCTCGAACTCGATGGGAAGGGCGTCGGTGGTCCCGCCGGGATGGAACTCGAACCCCAGGAAGAAGCGCCATGCCATCGGGAAGATGAGGTAGTAGACCATCGCCCCGCCCAGGAAGAACAGGACCGGCGTGGCCGCCAGGAAGGGCAGGAAGGCCCGGCGCTCGTGCTTGTAGAGACCGGGCGCCACGAACATCCAGATCTGCGAGGCGACGATGGGGAAGGACAGGAAGCAGCCGGCCCAGAAGGCCACCTTCACATAGGTGAAGAAGGCTTCCGTAAGGCCGGTGTAGATCATCCGGCGTCCCTGCCCGGCCAGGATGTCGGCGAGCGGCTGGACCAGGAAATTGTAGATCCGGTCGGAGAAGGCGTAGCAGAGCAGGAAGGCGATGATGATGGCCGCGAAGGCGTACATCAGGCGGTTGCGCAGCTCGACCAGATGGTCGAGCAGCGGCATCTTGCTCTCTTCAAGCTCGTCTTGGGGTTCGCCGGACAACTGGGTCATGCCTGCTTGTCGGTCTCGGTCGGTTCGGTCTGCTTCGCGTCGGCCCTCAGCGAGGGCTTCGGCGCCGCGTCCGAGGGGGCGGAAGCGGCCGGAGCGGACGGTGCCGCTGTTTCAGGGAGTGCGGCGGGCGCCGTGGCCGGGGCCGTGACCGGTGGTTCGGTCGCGGAAAGCGGCTGTACCGACGGCTCCGCCTTGGCGGCCACGGCAGTGTCGGGGCCGTTCTCCGGCGGGCTGCCGGGGTGGCCGCCATTGGGATCGATGTTGAAGGCGTTCTTCAGCTCACCCTTCGGATCGACCGTGTCCTCCATCATCTTCTGGAGGTTCATGTCGCGGGTCTTGAGCGCCTGCTGCCGCAGTTCGTCCAGTTCCGACTCGCGCATCATGTCGTCGATGTGGGTCTGGAACTCGCGCGCGACTCCGCGCGCCTTCCGCACCCACTTCCCGAGAGTGTAGATGGCCTTCGGCAGGTCCTTCGGGCCGATCACCACAAGGGCGATGGCCGCGATGACCATGAGTTCAGACCAGGCAATGTCGAGCATGAATCCTCGGCCTTAAACGCCGCTCCCCCGCCGGGGGAGCGCCTTTCGCGGGCCGGCGGGCACCCGTCAGGTGCGGGCCGGTTCGTCGCGCTTGATGGCCTGGTCGGCGGCAACACCCGGAGCCGGCTGGCTCGACAGGGGCTTGGCGGCGCCATCGGTCTCGTCATCGTCGCGGAGGCCGGCCTTGAAGCTCTTCACGCCCTTGGCGACGTCGCCCATCACCTTCGGCAGCTTGCCGGCGCCGAAGAACAGCACGACGATCACCAGAACGATGACCCAATGCCAGATGCTCGTAAATCCCATGTCACGCTTTCCCAGGCGGCTGCCCCTTCGGCAGCGCGCGCACTATGGCAGAAAGGCCGGGCTGCCGCAACGCCGCGCGGGACCGGCCGGCAGCCGGGCTCATCCGCCGGCGGGCAGCGGAAAGACGAAGGCCTGCCGTGGATCCAGCGCGACCGACACGTAGCTTTCCTCGGGCGGAAGGAACTGCCCGGGCATGCGGGAATGCAGGTGCACCGCACCACCCGTCCCGTCCGGCATGCCCAGATGGATCAGGCTGGTGCGTCCGAGCAGCCGGGCCGCCATGACGCGGGCGAGGTTCGGCATCCCGTTCCCGACCGGCGCCACCGCCACGATGGGGGTCAGCTTCAGCGCCTCAGGCCGGATCAGCACCTCCACCTCGGCGCCGTCGGCGAAGCCGGCAGCCGGGATGCGGCCGAGCGGAGTCTCGACGCCGCCGCCCGCGACCTTGCCGACGATGCGGTTCACCTCGCCGAAGAAGGAGGCGGCGAAGCCGTCCGCCGGGCGGGTGTAGAGATCCACCGGATCGCCGAGCTGGACGATCCGGCCGGCCCGCATCAGGGCGATGCGGTCGGCGAGGAACATCGCCTCCTCCGGATCGTGGGTGACCAGCAGCGTCGCCGCCCCGTTCTGCTTCAGCACGTGCAGGGTTTCGTCGCGCACCTGCTCGCGCAGCCGCGCGTCCAGGCCGGAGAAGGGCTCGTCGAGCAGCAGCACCGCCGGGTTCGGCGCCAGCGCGCGGGCGAGCGCCACCCGCTGCTGCTGGCCGCCGGACAGGTGGTGCGGAAAGGAGTCGGCGTAGTCGGCCATGCCGACCTGGGCCAGCACCTCCAGCGCGCGGGCGCGCTGCTTTCCGGCGGGCAGGCCGGACAGGCCGAAGCGCACGTTCTGCATCACCGACAGGTGCGGGAACAGGGCGTAATCCTGGAAGACGAGGCCGATGCCCCGCCGCTCCGCCGGCACCTCGCCCGAGGGGTCGGCCACGACGCGACCGCCGATCCGCACAGTGCCGCTCTGCAAGGCCTCCAGCCCGGCGGCGATGCGCAGCAGCGACGATTTTCCGCATCCGGACGGGCCGCACAGGCAGAGGATCTCGCCGGCGCCGATGGTCAGGCTGATGTCGTCGACGGCGATGGCGGAGCCATAGCGGTGCGACACCCGGTCGAGCGCCAGGGCCTCGATCGTCACGGCCCCCTTGCCCGGCACGGGACCGAGCGCGTCGAGCGGCACGGTGGCACCTTGCCCCTCGGCTGCGGTCTCCCCGGCGATGCGGCGGTCGGCATTGGCGGAACGGTCCATGGGGATCCGGAAGCTTGATGGGCGGAAGCGCCCCTGGAAATCTTGCGGCGAGGGTCCTTACTAGTCACCCCGGCCCATCGTTGCAAAGAGTTCTTAACAAACCGGCGGCGCCGTCACCCGGGCTCCGGTCCCTCCGCCGGTGCCGGCGGGCGGGCGGGCGCCTCCTCCCCGCCGGACAAGCCGAGCAGGACCGGGCGCGAATCGAGCAGGCCGGCCGCGCGCAGATCCTCCACGCTCGGCAGGTCGCGCAGGGTCTCCAGCCCGAAATGGTCGAGGAAATGGTCCGTCGTGACCCATGTGAGCGGCCGGCCGGGCGTCTCGCGCCGCCGCCCCGGACGGATCCAGCCATGCTCCATCAGCAGGTCGAGCGTCCCCTTGCTGGTGACGACGCCGCGGATCTGCTCGATCTCGGCGCGGGTGACCGGCTGGTGGTAGGCGATGATCGCCAGAGTCTCGATCGCGGCGCGCGACAGCTTGCGGGAGACCTCCTCCTCGGCCCGCAGCTGCGGGCCGAGGTCCAGCGCCGTGCGGAAGGACCAGCCGGCGCCGGTGCGGACCAGGTTGACGCCGCGCGGGGCATAGTGGCGCCGCAGCTCGTCCAGCAGCGCCGGGACGTCGGCACCCTCCCCCAGCCGGCCGGCCAGCGTCTCCTCGTCGAGCGGGTCGGCGGAGGCGAAGAGCAGCGCTTCGAGAAGACGCAGCCGGCCGATCCGCGCCTCGATCTCCTCGTTGTCCGTGACGTCCTGGATCATGGCTCCGGTCTCAGGGTTCCGTGTCGGGCCGCGCGCGGCGGACATAGATGGGGGAGAAGGCACCGTCCTGCCGCAGCTCGACCCGGCCGGCCTTCGCCAGCTCCAGCGTCGCCACGAAATGAGCGGCGAGCGACGACCGGCCGAGCAGCGTGTCCGTGCCGCCGTCGGGCAGGAAGCTGGAGAGCACGGTCCAGTCCGGCACATGGCCGAGCAGCTCGGACAGGCGCCGCACGGCGTCCTCGATGGAGTAGAGGCGCACCGGCGCGATCTGCAGGACACTGCCATCCTTGCGCCGCTTGTGCTCCCCATAGGCCTTCAGCAGATCGTAGAGGCTGACCTCGAACACCGACTTGCGGCGGATGTCCAGATCCTCCGGCGCGCCGCGCGCGAACAGGTCGATGCCCAGCCGGGGGCGCGCCATCAGCTTGGCCGCCGCTTCCTTCATCGCCTCCAGCCGCTGGAGCTGGAAGGCCAGGGCCGCGGCCATGTCCTCGCCCGACGGTTCCTCGCCCGACGGTTCAGGCACCAGCAGGCGCGATTTCAGGTAGGCCAGCCAGGCCGCCATGACGAGATAGTCGGCCGCCAGTTCCAGCCGCACGCGCCGCGCCTCGGCGACGAAGGCGAGATACTGGTCGGCGAGCTGGAGGATGGAGATCCGGGTGAGGTCCACCTTCTGCTCGCGCCCCAACGCCAGCAGCATGTCGAGCGGCCCCTCGAAGCCGTCGAGCACCAGCACGAGCTGTTCCGCCGTGGCCTCCGACGGTGCCGGCGCGGAATCCTCCTCGAAGGCGGTCATGTCGCGCCGGCCCTCAACCGTTTCCGGTGAGGGTCTGGAGCAGGTCGATGACGAAATCCACGGGCGGTCCCAGGACCATGCTCAGGATGCCGAGGTCCACACCGATCTGCCGGCCGATCATCGGCAGCAGGAACAGCGCGAACATCAGGATCAGAATGCCGTAGCGTTCCAGCCGCGCCAGCGGAAAGGCGAGCGCGTCCGGCAGCAGCCCGACCGCGACGCGCCCGCCGTCGAGCGGCGGCAGCGGGATGAGGTTGAACACCATCAGGACGACATTCACCAGCACCGATACCTGGAGCATCAGCCGGAACCAGGATTCCGTCAGGCTTCCACCGGGCTCGGTGAAGCCCCAGAGCAGGACGGACAGGTAGGCGAGCGCCAGGTTGACGCCGGGACCGGCCAGCGCCACCCAGACCATGTCGCGGCGCGGGTTGTTCAGCCGCCCGAAATTCACGGGCACCGGCTTCGCCCAGCCGAACATGAAACCCGTGGTGAAATACATGACGGCCGGCAGGATCACCGTGCCGATGGGATCGACGTGGCGGATCGGGTTCAGCGTCACGCGGCCCAGCCGCAGCGCCGTGTCGTCGCCCAGCCGCCAGGCGGCGAAGCCGTGGGCGGCCTCGTGCAGCGTGATGGCCAGGATCGCCGGAAGGGCGACGGCGGCGATCTGGAGGATCCATTCTTCCACGGGCTTCACACTTTCTCAGGCCAAGGGGCGTTCAGGCCCGGAGGATCAGGCGACCGGACCGGCGAGCAGTTCGGCCATCCGCGCTTCCAGCGCGGGGATGTCCGCCGGTTGCGGCGCGCCGCACAGCGCGCGGGCGTGCGCCCAGCGCCGGACCGCCGCGTCAGACATGGGGGGAACGGCGCGCATGGCCGCCTCCATCTCCTCCATGACGCCGTTGCAGTGGAGCACGATGTCGAGCCCCGCCTCCATCACCGCCCGCGCGCGCTCTTCCATGCCGCCGGCCAGCGCGCCCATCGACAGGTCGTCGCTGAACAGCAGCCCGTCATAGCCGATGGCCGGCCCGCGCACGATGTCGCGGATCACGGTGGCGGAGGTGCTGGCGGGTGCGGCCGGATCGACCGCCGTCATGACGACATGCGCGACCATGGCGAGCGGCAGGTCGGCGAGCGCGCGGAAGGGCGCGAAGTCGGACCGTTCGAGATCCCGGAGCGGGGCGTCGAGGACGGGGAGTTCCGCGTGGCTGTCGGCGAAGGCGCGGCCATGGCCGGGAATGTGCTTGATCACCGGCAGCACGCCGCCGGCCATCAGCCCCTGCGCCGTCGCCCGGGCCAGATCGGCCACGAGGTTCGGGTCCCGCGAGAAGGCACGGTCGCCGATGATGTCGTGGGCGCCCTCCACCGGCACGTCGCAGACCGGCGCGCAGTCCACGTCCACCCCGACATCGCGCAGGCTGTGGGCGAGGAGACGCCCATTGATCCAGGCGGCCTCCAGACCGGCGGCGCGGTCGCGCTCGGCCAGCTCGCCGAAGCGGCGGGCCGGCGGGAAGGAGGGCCAGTGCGGTGGGCGCAGCCGGGCGACCCGGCCGCCCTCCTGGTCGATCAGCACCGGCGCGTCGGCGCGGCCGACGGACTCCCGCATCGCGGCGACCAGCTCCCGGACCTGGTCCGGCGTGTCGCAGTTGCGCCGGAACAGGATGAAGCCGAGGGGATCGGCGTCGCGGAAGAAGCGGCGCTCCTCCGCCGTCAGGACAAGGCCGGCGCAGCCGAGGACGGCCGCGCGGCGACGCGTCTCAGGGACGGACAATCACGCACCCCACATTCTGGGCCTTCAACTGGGCGCAGATCGACCGCGCCTTCGTCTCGTCCACGCCGCTGCCCTGGACGCGGTAATAGATGCCCTTCTCGCCGAGGTCGGCCTTCACGATGGACACGCCGAGCCCGCCGAGCGCGTCCGGGTAACGGCTGGACAGCCGCTTCCACTCGGCGGAGGCCTCGGACTCGCTGCGGACCGACGCGAGCTGGACGCGCCACCCCCCAGCCCCGCCGACGGCGGGCGGCTTCACCGCGGCGGGGGTGACGGCGGGTGCCGCCGCGGCGGGCGGCTTCAGCGAAGCGGGCGCCGGGGCTGGAACCGGGGCGGACAGCGCGGCGACGGCCGGGGGCGGGGCGGGCTTCGGCGCGACGCGGGGCGTTTCCTGAACGGCCGGCGCCGGCGCGGGAACGGCGGCCGGAGCCGCCGCCGGCAGGGACGGCGCCGGGGGCACCGGTTCCGGAGCCGGAGCCGCCGGAACGGCGGCCGGCTCGGGCGGCAGCTCGCGTGGAACGGTGGCGGTGGCGCCGGGCGGCGGGGCCACCTGTGCCAGCACCGGCGCCTGCGGCAGGGGTGGCGGAGCCGGAACCTGCGGCGACACGACCGGACGGGGCAGCGGCTCCTCCGGCGGCGGCAGCAGCCGCTCGACGCCGGGGCGCGTGCCGCCGTCGCTCAGCCGCTCGTAGACCAGCTTGTCCTGGTGGGGCACCTGCATGCCGCCCGGCTGTTCGGGCCGCATCTTGGTGGGGGTGGTGTCGGCGGTCAGCAGCGGGATTCCGCCCTCCCCCACCACGCCGCTCCCGCCGCCGTAGGTCACGACCACGGCGCCCGCGAAGGCGGCGATCCCGACCACGGCGAAGCCCAGCGTGAACAGCCCGCGGCGCGGCGCCGGCGGGGGCCGGTAACCGTAGGGATCCGCGGCGTAGTTCACGTCGCCCTCGAATTTCATGAACGCATCTCCTCCACCGGCTCCACGCCCATGACGCGGAGACCGGACGCGATGACCGTGGCGACCGCCTCGACCAGCGCCAGCCGGGCGAGCGTCACCTCCTCGTCGCCCTCGATCAGGAAGCGCAGCGAGGAATCATCCTTGCCGCGGTTCCAAAGCGCGTGGAAGTCGCCCGCCAGATCGGCGAGGTAGAAGGCGACGCGGTGCGGCTCGTGCGCCTCGGCGGCGGCCTCGACCATGCGCGGCCAGGCCGCCATGCGCCTGACCAGCGCCATCTCCTCCTCCGCCGCGAGGCGTCCGAGGTTGGCCTTGGCGAGGCCGGCGGCGGTCAGGTCCCTGCCCTTCAGAGCCTCGGCCGCGTTGCGCAGCACCGAGCGGCAGCGGGCGTGCGCGTACTGCACGTAGAAGACCGGGTTGTCCTTGGACTGCTCCGTCACCTTGGCGAAGTCGAAGTCCAGCGTCTGGTCGTTGCGGCGGGTCAGCATGATGAAGCGGACGACGTCCTTGCCGACCTCGTCCACCACGTCGCGCAGGGTCACGAAGGTGCCCGCCCGCTTGGACATCTTCACCGGCTGCCCGTTCTGCATCAGATGGACGAGCTGGCAGATCTTCACGTCCAGTTCCGCCCCGTCGGCGGTCACCGCCCTGGTCGCCGCCTGCATGCGCTTGATGTATCCGCCATGATCCGCACCCCACACGTCGATCAGCGAGGCGAAGCCCCGCGTGAACTTGTCGTGATGGTAGGCGATGTCGTTGGCGAAATAGGTGTTCGATCCGTCGGACTTTTTCAGGGGACGATCGACGTCGTCGCCAAACTGGGTCGCGCGGAACAGCGTCTGCGGGCGCGGCTCCCAGTCCTCGGGCTTCTTGCCCTTGGGCGGCTCCAGCACGCCGACATAGATCAGGTCACGGTCTTCCAGCGTCCGCAGCGCCTTGTCCACAGCCCCGGCCTCGACCAGACCGCGCTCGGAGGTGTAGACGTCCATGCGGATGTTGAGGGCACCGAGATCCTCCTTGATCCATTCCATGATCATGGCGATGGCGAAGTCGCGCACGGCGGGCAGCCACTCCTCCTCCGGCACGCCCATCCACTTGCGGCCGTCGCGCTCGGCCAGCGCGGCGCCGACGTCCTTCAGGTACTCGCCCGGATAGAGACCGGCCGGAATCTCGCCGACCGTCTCGCCCAAGGCCTCCTGGTAGCGCAGATAGGCGGAGCGGCCGAGCACCTGCACCTGGGCGCCGGCGTCGTTGATGTAATATTCGCGGGTGACCGCGTAGCCCGCCTTCTCCAGCAGCGAGGCCAGCGCGTCACCGAACACGGCGCCGCGCCCGTGCGCCGCGTGGAGCGGGCCGGTGGGGTTGGCGGAGACGTACTCGACGTTCACCGGCTGGCCGCGCCCGAGATCGCTGTCGCCGTAGGCGGAGCCCGACGCCAGCACGTCGCGGACGCGGTCGCGCCAGACATCCGGCGCCAGCCGCAGGTTGACGAAGCCGGGACCGGCGATCTCGACGCTGGTCACGTCCGCGCGGGCCCGCAGCTTCGCGACCAGCAGTTCCGCCAGCGCGCGCGGCGGCTTGCCCGCCGGCTTGGCGAGGATCATCGCCGCGTTGGTGGACAGGTCGCCGTGGGACGCCTCGCGCGGCGGCTCCACCGTCAGGCGGCTGGTGTCGAGCCCGGCGGGGATCTGGCCCTCGGCGGCCAGCTCCTCGACCAGGGTGCGGATGTCGTTCTCGAACGCCTTGAAAATATTCATCGCTTTAGGTCTTGGCATCCATGTCGAAAAGGCGGCCGTATTCGGCCAAGGCGTAGCGGTCGGTCATGCCGGCGATGTAGTCCGCGACGGAGCGGGCCAGCACGGCGCGGTCTTCCCCGCCGCCCTTGGCCCGGATCTCCTCCTGCCATTGGGTCGGCAGGGTGTCCGGCTCGTTCATGAACAGCTCGAACAGCGCGGTGACCACGCGCTTGCACTTGCTCATCTCCCGGTTGACCCGGTAGTGGCGGTACATGCGCCGCCGCAGGAACGCGCGCAGCGGGCGCTGGGCCTCCTCCATGGCGGCGGAGAAGCTGACCATCGGCAGCGGCAGGGCGCGCAGCTCGGCGGCCGAGCCCGGCTTGTGCTCGGCGAGGCGGCGGCGCGTCTCAGCCATCAGGTCGGACACCATGGCGTCGATCATGCGCCGGATCGTCTCGTGGATCAGGCGCGGGCGTTCCAGGTTGGGGTAGCGGTCGCAGACCTGCCGGATCACCGGCCCGACCAGCGGCAGTTCCGCCACCTCCTCGACCGTGAACAGACCGGCGCGCAGCCCGTCGTCGATGTCGTGGTTGTTGTAGGCGATGTCATCGGCCAGTGCCGCCACCTGCGCCTCGATGCCCGGGTTGGTGTGCAGTTCCAGGTCCCAGGCGTCGCGGAAGGCGGCGATGGTGACGGGCAGCGCTTCCCCCTCCTTCAGGGGCAGCAACGGGCCGTTGTGCTTGACCACGCCTTCCAGGGCTTCCCAGGTGAGGTTCAGCCCGTCGAAATCGGCGTAGCGGCGCTCCAGCTGCGTCAGGATGCGCAGGGCCTGGTCGTTGTGGGAGAAGCCGCCATGCTGCGCCATGCAGGCGTGCAGCGCGTCCTCCCCCGCATGGCCGAAGGGGGTGTGGCCCAGGTCGTGGGCGAGCGCGACCGCCTCCGCCAGATCCTCGTTCAGGCCCAGCGCCCGGCTGATGGAGCGCGCGATCTGCGCGACCTCCAGGCTGTGGGTCAGGCGGGTGCGGTAATAGTCGCCCTCGTGATAGACGAAGACCTGCGTCTTGTATTTCAGCTTCCGGAAGGCGCCGGAATGGACGATGCGGTCGCGGTCGCGCTGGTGGCACGAGCGCGATGGGCTTTCCGGCTCGGCGACCAGCCGCCCGCGCGTCTGCGCCGGGTTGCAGGCATGGGGCGCCAACCGGGCCTGGAGTGTGTCCGCCGTCATGGCGCGGACACTAGCCCCGGAGCCCTTGCCTTGGCAACCGGCAAGGGCGCATCAGGGCCGCGCTGTCAACACTTTGACGCGGGCGGGCCACCGCCTTACATAGGAGATTGAGAATTTCGGCTTCCGACGCTGAGGACCACGACCATGCCCGATACGGCACTTCCCGCGGACGTCACGGCCGGCGGCCGTGTGCTCCACATCAGCGACAGCGCCGCCAGGCGCATCGCCTTCCTCGCCAACCATGAGGGCAACCCCGCCCTGATGCTGCGCCTGACGGTGTCGGGCGGCGGCTGCTCCGGTTTCCAGTACGGGTTCGGCTTCGACGCCAACGCCAACGAGGACGACCATGTGTTCGAGAACAACGGCACGAAGGTCGTCACCGACGATGTATCGCTCGACCTGCTGGCGGGATCCACTCTCGACTATGTCGAGGATCTGATGGGCGCTTCCTTCCAGATCAAGAACCCGAACGCCAGTTCGGGCTGCGGCTGCGGCAACTCCTTTGCCGTCTGAACTTTCGCCTCTGAACCAAGAACAACAATAAGGTCTGGGCTAACGCCGTGATCATCGCCACCTGGAACGTCAACTCGGCGAAGGCCCGCCTTCCCAACATCACCGACTGGCTGCGCGCCGCGTCCCCCGACGTGGTCCTGTTGCAGGAGATCAAGTGCGAGACCGCCGCCTTCCCGGCGGCAGCCTTCGAGGAGCTGGGCTACACCGTCACCGCCGTGGGGCAGAAGGCCTACAACGGTGTGGCGATCCTGTCCAAGGCGCCGCAGGAGGACATCCTCACCCGCCTGCCCGGCGAGCCGGAGGACGAGCAGGCCCGCTATGTCGAGGCGACGATCAACGGCGTCCGCATCGCCTCGCTCTATCTTCCCAACGGCAACCCGGTGCCGGGCGAGAAGTTCGCGTACAAGCTCCGCTGGATGGACCGGCTGCACGCCCACGCGCGCGAGCTGCTGAAGCGGGATATCCCCTTCGTGCTGGGCGGCGACTACAACATCATCCCCGAGCCGCGCGACGTCTACAGCCCCAAGGCCTTCGCCGGCGATGCCCTGTTCCAGCCGGAATCCCGCGCCAAGTTCCGCGCGCTGATCAACCTGGGCCTGACGGAGGCCTACCGGGCGCTGCACGACGACGACCACGCCTACAGCTTCTGGGACTATCAGGCGGGAAGCTGGCCGCGCGACAACGGCCTGCGCATCGACCATTTCCTGCTGTCGCCCCAGGCCGCCGACCGGCTGGTGGAGTGCCGGATCGACCGCGGCCCGCGCGGTGCGGAGAAGGCGTCCGACCACACGCCGGTGCTGGTCGAGCTGCGCGACGCCTGACGCCCTTCGCGCATCCCACTCCTCACGCAAAATCTTAACGCCCGACGGTTACAAGCTTGAACGGGGCCGTGCGCGGCGCGCCGTCCCCCATCCCCGGACAGGCTGGGACAGGCGCCGATGAGTTGGAACGCGGACGACAGCCGCAAAGAGCTGCAAGCGATGCTGGGCGCCATCGAACGGCAGGCGACCGACCTGCTGGCCCTGGCCGGGCAGGCCCAGCGCGACATGGATGGCAACCGCTTTTCCTCCTTCCTCACCTTCCGCAAGAAGGTGGAGGAGGTGCGCGCCCTGCTGATCCTGACGGAGGAGCGGCTGAAGGCGTCGCATGACCCGAAGCTGCTGGATCTCCATGCGGAGTTCGAGCGGATGGATCTGCTGCTGACCAGCCTGTTCGCCAAGTCCACCCGCGATTATTTCGCCAACATCCGCGAGGACCAGGCCCTGCCCATCGGCGCCCGCGAGCTGTTCGAGCCGGAGTTGCGAATCCTGGAGGAAACCCTCGCCAAGCTGAGCCGCCCGCCCTACGCCGACCGCGTGGCGCCGGGCCTCCTGACCGATCTGGAGGAAACCGCCGGGCTGATCAGGAAGACGCTGGACCGCGCGCCCAGCCTGCCCGACTTCTCCGACGCGGAGTCCATGCCCAAGCCCCTGCGCCGCCTGCGACGCCTGGGCAGGCCCATCCGGAGCTGAGCCACCGGGCATTGCGGGGGAACGGCTTTCCATTGGCCGGAATTTTTCCGGGACGCGCTTGTCCGCGCCGGACCGGGCACACAGACTTGATGCGTTAGTAGCCTACCCAGCAGCGACCTTACGGCCCGCCGGCCCCAAGCCGGCGGGTTCTTTGTTTGCGGCGCCTTCGTCACGGGCGAGGGTCAGCGTGACAGGCCATCGCGGCGCAGCCGGTCGTTCATGGCCTCCGACTGCCGGAGTTGCCGCAGCCGGTCGGCCCGGTATTCCCAATAGCCCTGGTTCGGATCGTCGAGTTCCCGCCAGCCCCGCACCGTTCCCTGCCGTTCCGACCAGGGATCGCCGGCGGCGATTCCGGACCCGAGGATTGACCGGTCGTCGGGCGCCGGGGTGAGGTTGCCCGTGTAGTTCGGGCTGCCGTAGGCATCCCGGTACTGGTCGAGCGGGCTGATGACCTGGGACTGCGCTGCCGTGGGCAGAAGCAGGCAAAAGGCCGCGGCCGCGAGGCCGGGACGGAATCGGGTGAACATGGCGCACCTCCTCCCCCGAAGACAGCGCCGCCCGGCATTTGTTGCCGCACCCCCACCGAAGAGCCCGCCCAAAGAGCCCGCGCGGACGCGGCACCGTCCGGAGCCGGAGCAGCTCTCCACAAAATCGCGGGCCCGAATGTGCCGTTCCGGCCCCGCGCAGGTTATGGAAAGATGAAGGCGCTCAGCCGGCTGGGCGCCGGGGACGGCCGCCCAGCCGCCGTGAAGAGCCGCCGTGAAGGCCGGGGATAAGGGGACGCGCGCCATGAGCCAATCGGAGACGGACAAGCAATACGCCCTCGCCTACCGCGCCATCCGGCAGAAGGCCACGCGGATGCGCAGCGAGGACCTGATCAGCTATGTCGGCTGGAACGTCTACCGCGCCACCGGCGAACTCCCGCCCAACTGCGAAGGCGGCGTGGACGCCTGCACCGACGAACTGGCCCGTCGCGGCCTGTGCGCCGGGGTGCTGTCTTGGCGGAGCGCCCGGGCCTGACCCTTGCAGCGCGGCGCTCTCAACACGCCCCTTGACGCCCTGCCCCGGCGCGGCCTAAACCGTTGAGCGCCTTCGCGGATGGGTGGCCGAGTGGTTTAAGGCTCCAGTCTTGAAAACTGGCGTACCCGCAAGGGTACCGTGGGTTCGAATCCCACCCCATCCGCCACTTACGCCCACCAACCCCTTGAAACCGTTGGGTTTTCTTCCGGATCGCTCGCCAGCGTCCCACATTGCGTCCCACACTGGCGCGTGGCTGTAGGCGATTTTCTGCGAACGACGGCGAACATATCCCCGCCGGCCGGGCATCATCGTGGCTGCGCAATTTCGTGATTATGAGGGTCCGGCGTTCAGTCGCGCCCGAACCTTAGGCGTCCGCTGGCTCTGCCTTGAGGCGGACGCCCGGCCCTCCGCCGCCCTCGTACTGGCCGGCGGGGATGATATCGACACCCGCCGCTTCCAGCGCCTCGCGCAAATCCCTGAGCGTCCGATCCAAAGGCTGCCGTGCACCACGCTCGAAATCTTTGACGGTACGCGCTGCGGTTCCTGCATGGCGGGCAAGGTCATCTTGCGACCAGTCGAGCAGAGCCCTTCCTGCTCGGCTCTGCTCGCGTGTCAATATATGCACTTTTTGTCCCCTATATGCATCAAAGGTGTTGACCGCACCCGGAGGTGAGCATAACTTGGGATCAGGTTAGCACCAAAGGTGACGACCTTCTACTCACAAAGAAGCGCCCGACCGCAGCAACGGCCGGGCGCCCGGGAGACGGACCGCAGCAACGGCTCCGCCTCTTCGGTCCACACCGGGAAGCCTTAACCCCATGCAGACCGCACCCAAGGATACCACGGCCCTGCCCTGGGCGCGCCTCTCACGGCGTGCCCTGTCGGCCCTCATAGACGAACTGATCACCGAACTGGACGCCCGCGATCCCGATCCGGACATGGAGCCGGAGGAGGACCGGGGCGAGCTGGACCACCTGGTCGACGATGACCGCTTGGCCGTGCTGGACGGGCTCCGCCTGCGCCGGACCGACCTGTTCCGGGAGGTGCCGCGCCATGCGTAAGACCGACTCGGAAACCACCATCATCGCCGAACTGGGCATGACGTTCGGGGAGGCCGGCGACAAGGTGCGGGCCTTGCTCGAGGAAAGCGCAGCCGGCGCCGACGAGGCGCGCAACACCGTCCTTCACGACGAGTGGAGCCGCCTGGATGAGGCCATCGTGCGGACGCCTCCCCAGACCGTTGGGGACGCCGCGGTGATCCTCACCCGCCTGATCTGCCCGCGCATCGGGTTCGTGGCTGGGCGGCGCGAAGACGGCCAGGAACTGCCCGCCGTCACCCGTGTGCGGGACTTCCTGCTGAACACGTCGGCGCTCGACCAATCGGTCAACGGCGCGGATCACGCCATCCTGGAGACGTTCAAGGAGCTGGTGGCCCTGCGGATGGCCCTCCACAAGCGAGGGAAGACCGGCGGCAAGGAGGATGACGAGTACGACGCCTTGCTCGACCGCGACTCGGAACTGGTCCACGCCATTGCCGCCATCCCAGCGCGCAGCGGGATCGGAATTGCGGTGAAAGCCTACATGTCCTGGCAGGAACGGAGCGGGCCGCCACTGGGCAAGCCGAACGGAATTCAGGATATCCCCCCTGGTGGCGGCAGGGGAACCGATGGCGCCTTGATCACCAGCCTCACGGCAGACGCATTGCGCGTCTTCCCCGCCCTTCAGGCTCTGGCCGATGGCGATGAGCCGGCTTTCCTCGCCGCCCTGGCCGATGCCTGTCACTACACGGGCGAGGAGTTCCAGGCAGCCGGCCGCCGCTACTTCGCCGTGCGCCGCGCTTATGGGAATTTGCCACTCGAACCAGAGGACCACGAGAGGGTCGCCGAGATCGAGGAGGAGTTCACCGCAGCCGAAAACGCTCTGGTGTCTATGACGCCCCGCACCGGCGCCGAACTCGCGGTGAAGCTGCGAATGGCGTGGAACTGGTGGGTGGAGCGTCCGCAGGAAGCGCATGGCCCGGTGTCGGACAGCGACGGCCGGACCAAGCTTCTGTGGCGCCTGATCGGGGAGGCGCAACGACTCGGCGGATCGTCCGCCTTGCCGGTCACGGATGAGCCCCTGTTCGCCGCCTATGATGCTTGGCAGGACGCCGTTGCCAGGACGATCGAGGACGAAACCGACGAGGACGCCATCCGCACCGAACACGCGAGCTATCAGCGTGTGGCGGAGCTGCCGGCCTGGACGCTGGAAGGCGTGTTGCTGAAGCTGGGCGCTATGGCCTACTTCAGCAATGACGGGCAGTCGCGCGACGACGCCGACACTGACCACCCGTTCAAGCACCTGCGGCGCACGCTTTTGGAGGCAGCACCGCGGTTCGGCGCGCCGGTCGAGCGGTTGATCCGGTATGCCGTGGACAAGATCGCCTATCTGGACGGCCTGCTCGACGTCCGGAACAGGAAGTGGCTGAAGGCCGTCAACGAGCGGGACGATCTGGCAACCTCCATCGGCAAGCCGCCACCCCCGCCGCCTGTCCTGAGGGATGACCCGTTCACCCCTGTCCGGCTGCTGAGCCGGTTCCTGGGAGACGCCTGGGATCAGCAGGACCGCCTTGAAGCCCTTCCGCCCGGCATGCGGGATGACGTTCGGGCCTGCGCCAGCCGCATTGACCAGTATGGCCTTGCGATCCTCCATTCCGAAACGGTCACCGTCGCCGATGCGGTGTGCCAGCTCGCGGCCGCAGAGCACTTCTTGGAGATGGTGCGCGCCGACCTGAGGGACGGAGCCAAGAAAGATCCGTCCCTCTTGATCGACGTGGACAGGGCGGATGCGGTTCTCCGCGCGATCGTGAGCGTCCTGCCCGTGCTGTGTAAGGGGGCCGGAGTCACGCTCCGCGGGATGGGCTTATCCTACTACTACTCGGAGGAGCCGGTCACGCCCAAGGACCGGCTGGCCGCTCCACCCGATCCCTTCATGGACACGGTGGCGGCTTTCGAACAGGAGGCCCCGGCCATGATCCGGGTGCCGGTGGACCTGTCGGAGGGCTTCCTCCAGGCCGGCGCCGAGAAGGCGGGCATCTCCCCGGCGCAGGCCCGCGCCTTCTACAGCACCATGGTCGAGGCTTTCGGCGAGAAGAGGGTTGCATGACCGTCCTCGCCTTCCGCCGTGCCGCGCCTCCCCCGCCGCCTGCCCCGTGCGAGGTGCGGATCGACCGTCAGCCCGTCCGGCTGGCGCTCGACTGGCAACAGGCCATCATCGACGAGTGCCGCCGGCATGGCGGCATCAACCCGGACATCGTGCGGTTCCTAAAGGAGAGCGGCCTTTTGGACCGGTGCAGCTTCCTCGCCAGCGATGAGGACGGAGGCCCGCTCTGCTTCCGCTTCATCGGCCGCCCGGCGCTCGACACGCTGGGCGAGGCCTGGGGCCGGATGGTCCTGGGCCAGCCCGAGGCGGTGGACCCGCATTGCGAGTTCGCCGCCGCCATCGCCCGGCAGTACGCCGAGGCAATCGACACCGGGGAGCCCGTGGTGAACGAGATCGTCGCCACGGGCATCGGCAAGCCCTTCAGCTTCAACCACGCCCTGATCGGATGGCGGAGCGGCAACCGCCGCGCCATCCTGTCAGCGGTCAAGATGCACGACGTTGCAGGTCCGCGGCGACTGCTTCCGGTCGGAACCGAAGCACATGCAGCCTGAGCCGCCCCTCCCCGGGCTGGTGGAACAGGACGGTGGGGTGCCGGTCGAGATGACGCTCCCCCACCGCGCGCACCGTCCACAGCCGCGACACTGGCGGGTCGATCAGCGCCACCAGCCAGTCGGGACACCACCGGGTCAGAACCGCCAGACGGTTCAGCCGGCCGAGTTGGTGGAACAGGTCCCGGTTGCCCCCGCGCAGGTCGGGCCGAACCCAGCCGCTGGACATCATCGCCACGCGGCCGCGCGCCTCCCTCGCCTCCGGGCTCGCGCTGAAGCACCACGCATCCGCCGGCGCCGGGGCATCATAGAAGGACGTCAGATCCTCCAGGCGCGCGCCGTAGCTGCGCCCGGCGCAGTCCAGCAGGATGGAGGCCTGCACCGCCACCACGTCGCCCGCCGAGTCGGTGACGCCCGCCCACAGGCACGCCGCCGAGGCTGGCCGGGGCAGCAGCTCGAACCAGCTATCCCGGTGTTGGGCGTTCAGCCGCTCCAGCGCACCCCAGTCGGTCGATACGAAGGGCGCCAGGTCGAGAGCCCGGAGCCCGGCGCAGAGGCCGTCCCGCGCCGTCATCAGATCCTCCTGCACGGCCAGCCGCTCCGCCGCCTGCACCTCGTCCACGAGCACCACGCCACCGTCCATGTCACGCCCTCCGTCAGGTTCGTCCTGATGCGGTTGTGCCTGACCGGCGGGAGCGCTCGCCCTCGGTCCCATCGTAGGACTTGAGTCATGCGAGCCCCAGCCACCGCGTGGGCGCTCTGGGAGCAGTGGGCAGGGATCGAGCGGCAGAGGACAGAGGTGCTGGCGGAGATCAAGCGCCGGGCGGGGGCGATCCCGCCGGCCGGGGTGATGTGGGGCCGGATCACCTACCGGTGCGCCAGTGCCCTACAGGCCGCCCCGCCGCCCGCCTGGGCGCTTCTGGACGACGCGGCCATGGAGCGGCACCGCGCCACCGTGACGCGCCTCCTGCGCGATCTAGAGGCCGATCAGAGGAGGGTGCAACAGGCCCGCTCCGCCTGTGGCCTGCCCGAGATGGAAGCCCTCGCCCAACGCCTCGCCGAGGAAGCGCAGCGCATAGCCGGCGCGATCCGGCGGGCGCCTCTCACCGGCCCGGCGGACATGCTCGCCCGGCTCGACCTGATCACCGCAGAGTGGGACCGGACCGGCGGCATCAAGGATCCGGGAAAGCCCCTGGCCGAGCTGCTGAGCCTGATGGAAGCGCTCGCCCGCAACCGCCCCGACTTCGTGCCGAGTTGGAACCAACGCACCGCCCATAAATGACCGTTGCCAAGCGCATACACATCCATGCATGACTCGCCATCGTATTGTGACGGAACGATTACGCGGGATAATAGGCAGATGGCACCGGGTAAGAACGCAGAGATCATGGCAACCCAGGACGGCGCCGACGGCCCCGACGCCATCGATGTGCATGTCGGTGCGCGCATGCGGCTGCGGCGCACCCTTATGGGCATCACCCAGACCCAGCTTGGCCAGTCGGTCGGATTGACCTTCCAGCAGATCCAGAAATACGAGCGGGGAGCCAATCGGATCTCGGCATCCAAGCTCTGGCTATTCGGGCAAGCACTGGACGTCCCGGTGTCGTTTTTCTTCGACGACTTGCCGGGCGATCTACGGGAGCGCGGTGGCATGCCCGCTTCGACCGGCGGCGAGACATCGGGTCCGGACCCGATGGTGAAACGTGAGACGCTGGAGTTGATGAAGGCGTATCACCGGATCGACGATCCCAGCGTCCGGAAGTGCCTGGGCGATCTGTTCAAGGCTGTCGCGAACGCGTCCGATGGCCAGATCGCATGCGCGGTCGAATAGCAGCAACCCTAGTCCAAAGCTCGGCCTGAAGCTGCTCGAGCGATAAATGGCTTGGAGGCCCCCAAGACTACCCCATGCCTGGAGCCACTTCTCCCAACGGTGGTCCCATCTCATTCTAGACCACCTACAGCCCGTTGAGCAGCCCAGCCCATCGAGCTGCTTCACCCTCGGCCAAGCCGGCGAGCCATCGGCCATCAAAGACGGATGGCTCCGAACAGACGGTCAGGTCCATTCGACGGGCCTTCCTGGAGGCGGGCGTGAGCGTGGATGAGCTGTAGGCCCCGAGATACGGGAGAGCCCGCCAGATCCCCTCTGGCGGGCTTCCTTATGCCCGGAACCCGCCGGCAGCTCCCCCGGTTTTCAGCATGGGAGCGCTCTTGCCGGACGCTCCTCGACCGAAACCGCCTTGGCCCGCCCCGTCCATCCACGGGGCGGGCCTTTCTGTGCCTGGAACCCGCCGGCCGGCAGCCGGTTAGCCCGCCGGGGCCGCTCCTGCCGGGCGTCCCCACGACCCGTACCAACTGGCCCGCCTCTCCACGGGGGTGGGCCTTTCGTTGCATGGCAGGAACCGCATAAGGGCCTTACCGTTGCCAGTTCACTTGATCCGGTGGAATTTGGAACGGGTGCATGCAGCGGGAGAACATTGGTCTGGCGTCCTTTCATCAAGCCATACATTCCCTTCGGGAGCGAAGCCGGAAGTGCAAATGTCTGTCGAAACGGCTGAAGCTTCTGGATCTGGAGCGGACCATACTGCGGCTGCTGATTGAGGCAGAGGCGTCCTCGCAACCGCGCCCGGCGCCCAAACGGCCATGGTGGCGACGCACGGAACTCAGGGGAAAAGATATCGACTTCCGCCGCTGGGTGCCTGCTCCAGAGTGAGCTACAACCGCGCAAGCCGCTTCTCCACCAGGAGGGCAGGCCTTCCTTCGCGCAGGCTCATCGGAGAAGCCAGCACCTACTCTGCTCCCGTGCAGCAGAAGCTTAGGTTTGGCACCATGTTCCTCGGCGCTGTTCCCGCAAACAGCGCCATCTTCACTCACCGCACTTTGCCCGCCCCGCCGACCGGGGCGGGCTTTCTTATGTCGTGGAACACGAGCCCATCCGCCACGTTCAAGTCTGCGGTGCTCCTGAGGCACCCATTTCAGCTCCAGACTTCAGCCCGCCTCTCCACAGGGGCGGGCCTTTCTGTTCCACCATCCAATTGTATGCTACAAGCTAGGGCTTGTCTGGGAACTGGCGGTGCGAGAGTAAGGTGCCAAAGCGGAATAGAGCAGCGTCTCGGCTACCGAGCCTTTCCGGCATCAGCGGTCTGGTCTGCCGGAACATTTTCATCGGCAACCATCGCACCAGCATCAAGCTTGAAGCCTCAATGTGGGACATGCTGGAGGAGATTGCCGAGTCCGAAGGCTATGGCGTAGATGGCCTTTGTTTCATGATCTGGAAGGGATACGATGAAGAGCGGCGAGCTAGGGGCATCCTGGAGGGCTCTTGGGATGTGACCTTCACATCGGCCGTTCGAGTATTCATCGCGAAGTATTATCGCGCTGCTGCCGTAGCAGGACAGAGCACCTGACCGTCACGGAGGCTTGTTGCCGGCCCGCCTCTCCCCCTGGAGGGCGGGCCTTTTTGTTCGTGCGTCAAAGTCGAGGTAAGCCGCTCCCCTAATTTCCGGGCGAACGTTTGCAACGTAACATTCCAAACGTCTCTTTACTGGAGACACCTACTCCGCGAGAACTTGCCCGCCCGGTTTCGCCGTGGCGGGCTTCTTTTCTGTGAGCATGGTTGCGGGATGAAGTGTTGTCCAGCCGTTACGACCAACTCAACCCACCGCTCCAAAGGGGCGGGTTTTTTCATCAGTAACGCTCCGTTCATACAGCGCTGCCTATAGTGCCGCTGCTGCTTGAGGCTTTCGCCACACCCTCTGGCAGCCCGGCCCGCCTCTCTACAGGGGCGGGCTTCCTTATGCGAGAGCGGGAACTTAGCCGTACCATTGGCGTTCATGCCCCGGCGGTGTGGATCGCACCTCTACCGCCCTTCCTAGCCCGCCACTCCGGTTCCGACTGCATTGGGGTGGCGGGCCTCCCTATGCCCGGACCAACGGTGCCTCTGCCTTTCGGTACGTTCCCGTACATTGATATAAGGCTTCCAGCGATATAGCGATGCAGCAAAGCAGCCCCATTTTCGACCCATGGACAAGCCGCCGCCCTCAACCATGGCCCTCGATGAGCTGCTCTTCTCAGCCACCCAGCTGCTGGAGCGCTATAGACGTGCGCTGGAACGATCCCGTGAGAGCGTGGAGCGAACAAAGAGGTTCCTGGAGGAGTTGGATCGACCCTCGCAGTAGGAACTCTGCACCCGCTCTGCCGGTTACCCCGTCACCAGCCTAAGATTAGCCTTGGCCCGCTCCCCACTGGGTGGCGGGCTTTCCTTTGCGCAGGCGCTTTTGTGGGCCGGCTTACCGCCTCATTCCTCGTGCATGGCTTCGGTTATCGGGGGCAGCATGAAGGTGGCGTTGCATCCGCCGGGAGGCACCGCTGTTCAGAGACTTCACCTTGCCCGCCTCACCGACCAGGGAGGCGGGTATTTTTTGCATGCGTCAAGGCGCGAGCCATCGAGTCTTTCCGGATCTGCATGCCTTCATACAGGTCCATGATGGTTACGGCATCCTATTGCGGCGGGATGCCTAAGTGGACCTCAGCGACTCTCTGGCCCGCCCTGACCATCCGCAGGGCGGGCCATTTCCGTTGCTCAAGCTTGGCTCCGATACAGGCTGGTTTTCGCAAGCAGTTCTGTCGGAGGTCATAGAGGCGTTCATGAACCAGGGAGGCGTTCATGAAATTATCAGATTTAAGCCATGAGCAAAGATTGTGGCTTCTCACAGCGGACCCAACAAGGCGCTCGCTCGCATCGCCTTCTGACGCCGTTGTTCGACAACTCTCCGCCCTCGGGTTGGTTACCAGAATGTCTGATCCTGAGGCGTGGATACTAACGGAACGTGGCTACGCTATCTGGCTGGAGCTTGTGTACGGTCCGAGTTGAAATGACTGGAGGGGCAACCTCTCCAATTGGAGCATGAATGGCCCTTTGTGCGGGTTCATTCAGGAGCGTGCTACCAATTCTGCCTGTGTGCAGGAAGCCAAGACATGCCTTAATCTGAAGATGCCTCTTGTTAGGTTTGCATCCGGCTTAGCAAGCGACAGGCCCGCCGCATCGCCGGCGTTCAGCGGCGGGCCACCCTTTCTCCGATGCTCTGGGCTCTACCCTCGCACTTTACTTTCTTTGTCGATGGGTAAGCGGCAGCCCTCTTACGCCTCACTCGTTCCCCATAGCTGCATCCAGCCGAGCCCCGTCATATCCTGGGATCATCCGGGAACAGCTCTCTGTAAGCTGCATCAATGTAAGCCCGAAAGTTCCGAAGCCGGAGCTGCATCTCAAGAGCGTGAGACTTGGCCTCTTCAGCATAACCTCTCGCACGCACCGCTGCCTCTAAGGCCCGCTGTGTGCTTCCCCGCAGTTCTGCGGCCTCTTCTGGAACGTTAACTTTCATGGGCTCAGAACCTGCGCCAGCCGAATGAGTCTCTGTCCAAGGCCTACCTACGACACGCATGGCTACATGGATGTGAAAGGACGCCTTTTGTCACAGCTGATCAAGACGTTTGAGCATGAGCGGGTCTATTGGATCTAGCTAAGGCACTCCACGCCCACCTACTGACACAACAGAAGCATCACTATCGCCGCACTCCAAGCCCCGCCCGGTCCAGCTTCTTCCGCTCGACCTTCGCCACCCTGTTGGCTTCCTTGTCTCCTTTGAAGGGACCGGCAAGGGTTGCGACTACCTCACCGTCTGGCGCAAAAACCACGACGGCATAGTAGCCGGGACGGCCGGGCAATTCTTGTGAGGCTATGCGCATGTGAGATGGCGCCTTTTGGCCGTGAAAGGGTGTGTGCATAGGCTGGAAGGCCCCGTTAGAACCGCGTCATGGCAATGAAAATAGTTGCCCTATACTAAACATTATTTCGCGGGCATCAACCGGCTTCCGAAGAATGATGACTTTTTTCCAATCCTCATCCGCAACTATATCCGAGTAACCGGATATAATGATCACCGGAAGGTGGGGATTGCGCTTGAGGAGTTCGCGCGTTAAATCCACACCGCCTAGCTTTGGCATTCGCGCGTCCGTTATCACCAAGTCCTGTGGGTTCTCTACATAATACGACAACGCGTCCACGCCGTTATCACACACGACGACAGAATACCCGTGCGACCCAATAATCGCTTCCATTGACATCGCAATCAGTGGGTCGTCGTCAACGACCATTATATTTTGCTTCATGGACGGGCATACCTTCGTGTTTCACGAATGTAACGTAATCATTATTGCATGACTCAGATGATGACGCAACGTTACTTAGTGGTATTTTCGCCTTACTAGACGCACCGGACGACCGCATAGGGGCCGTCCGGCTGGGCATGGGGTTACAGGCTGCCGAGCAGCGCCGGCACCATGCGCGTGATGGCGCCGGTCAGGTCCGTGGCGCCGGTGAGGTAGTCGGCCACGGCCAGGATCACGACGACGGCCGCCGTGACCTTGCCCTTGTGCTGGCGGAGCATGCCGCCCTTGGCGATGGTGGTGACGTCCATGGGTGCCTCCTTGGGCAAAAGAAAAGCCCGCGCGGCGGGATGCCGGCGGGCGGGTCAGTTGCAACTTCCGGTACTGATTTCCTTGCTGCCGGATCACACCCCAAATCCATGGGCGATGGCCTTGAAAAGCTGGGTTTGCGTCCTGCAGAAAGCCCGATTTCCCCCGAAATGATTCACTCGTCAAATCGGGTACCGGCGGTTGTGGTCAGGTCAGCATCAGGTCGGCCAGCCGGTTGGACCAGCCGGCGGCGTTGAGCGCCTGGTCAGCCACCCGCTTCCGCGTCCTGGCGTCGTCGGTGATGACGCGCCCCATCTTCCGGAGCCGGAGCGCGCAGACGCGGACATACATCTCACGCGGGTCGAGCGCGTTGACGGCGGCGATGGTCTTGGGGCCGGCCTGCCCGTCCACCTTCAGCCCGGCGCCGAGCTGGTTGGCGGCCTCCTGTAGCCACTTCGACGCATCGTCGCCATCGGCGCCGTAGAGGACGCCGCAGTCCACCACCAGCCCGGCCAGCCGCTGGTCGCGGATGCCGTCGTAGCCGGGATCGACCACGTAGCGGGCACGGTAGATCTGGCGGGCTTCCGCCTCGCTCAGCCGGTACACGTCGTCGGCGGTGACCGGTCGCCCGCGCCACTTCGCCAGGGTCGTGTGCGTGATGCCGAACTTCGTGGGGCCGCCCTTGTCCGCCGGGTGATCGACATAGCCGCCCTCCCGGCGGATCACGTCGTCAAGGATGAGGGTGATGGGGTCCATCATGGTGTCCTTCCAGAAATGCAGAAGGCCCGCCGGGGTGGCGGGCCTCATCGTGGTTGGCGGGTGGTGACGGTCAGGCCGTCTCGGGCTCGGCGGGTTCAGGCGGCGGATCTTCCGGGGCGGGTTCCTCGGGCTCGGGCTCCGGCTCGGCCGGCGGCGTCGGCACCACATGCCCCGGCCAGCCCTTGTCGATCTCCGCCGCGTAGACCGTCACCACGTCCTCCCAGGTCGGGGCGGCGTCCAAGGCGCGCCAGATGTCGCCCCAGCGGTCGAAGCATCCCTGCACGTGGTTGGCCTGCGCGCGGGCCATGAGGATGAACTGGCCGTTGGTCGCGCTGAACGGCACGCCGCCCATGTCGAGCGTGTGCGTGATCGCCAGCCCTTCCGCCCGGCCTTCCTCGGCGGTGCGCCCGGCGGCGAGCGCCGCGGCGATGGCTTCCTCCACCTCTTCCAGCGCCTTCTCACGGGCGCCTCCGAGCATGGTCTTGTCCCGGTCCTGGGACGGCACGCGGCCACCGCCCGGCAGGAGGGCGCCAGCGGTTTCCTCCTTCCAGCGGCGGGCAACGAGGAGCGCCTTGGCCTGGTCCTTGATGTAGGCCAGGGACGGAGGGGTGATCGTGCCCGCCTCGCCACACAGGTAGTTGGTATCAACCCAGGGGCGGAGGGACTGGGGCACCTCAGCCCATAGCACGTCCGGGTGGAACCGGCCTGCCGGATCGGTCGTCGTGAACTCGGCGCACGCGCCGTCCTGAATGCGAGCCCACATGGCTGCCTCCTTTACGCTGCGTTGTTGGGATAGGAGCGGCCCGGCCCCCAGATCACGCGGACCGCGCCGTTGCCGCCGGCAAAGTCAACGGGACCGCCGCCACCGTAGGAGCCGCCGGTCTGGGCGCTTCCGCCGCCGCCACCGGAACCGCCGCCACCATCTGCGGCGCCATTCGTGCCCTTCCCGAAGATACCGACGCCACCGCCGCCCACACGCGCGTTGCCGCCGCCGCCTCCGCCGCCGCTACCAGCGGCGGCACCGCTAACCCCTCCGGCGCCGCCGTTGCCGTCGTAGCCGGCCGCGCCGCCGCCGCCAGGAAAGTTGCCCTGACCCGCCGTGACGCCGCTGCCGCCGGTGCCGCCACCCTGGCCGCCGGTGCCGCCACCGCCCGCGCCGCCGAAGGCGCCGCCGTATGCGGTCATGAGGGCGCCGAAGCTTGAGGACTGGCCGCTCACACCAGCGGCGGAGTCGCCAACCGTGATGGGGATGATGTCGCCGGGGTTGACCGAGAAGGTGCCCCAACGAAGCCCGCCGCCGCCGCCGGACCTGCCGTCGCCTCCGCCGCCGGCACCGGCACCGACCGTCACGGCGCTGACCTCGTACACGCCCGGCGGGACCTGGAAGTTGTAGGTGCCCGGCGTGGTCCATGCCTGCGAGCCCGATGGAGAGGCCGTGGCGTAGGACGTAACGGCGGACCAATTCCCGTACCCGGTCGAGCCGCCCTTGTGCCGTGCCCGCCAGTAGCAGGTCGTCAGCGCCGGCAGGTTCGCAGAGGGCGGGATCGTGTAGGACAGCAGGGACGAGCTGTCGCCGCTGTCATGGAGGATGGCGGTGAAAGCCGCATCCGAAGCGATCTGCCATTGCGTGGCGACGTGCGTGTCCGAGCTGCCCGGCACGGCGAAGCTGGAGGTCTGCAAGGGGCCGCCGAGCGGCACGTTCGTCGCCCCGTTGGCGGGCGACAGGTTGACGGGTGCGGCCGGTTTGGCCTGCACCTGGAAGCGGATGGACGGGGACCACTGCGACCAGCCGAGGTTGGCGCCCCGGTGCCGCACCCGTACATAGAGGATGTAGAGCGTCGGCAGGGCGGCGTTGGTCGGCACAGTGTAGGCCGTGCCGGGTTGTCCGATGCCGCTGTCATGGATAACCGACGTGAACGCCTCGTCGCTCGCGATCTGCACCTGCGTGGCGTTGTGCGTGTCGGCGCCGCCCAGGACAGAGAAGGCCGAATAGGTGATGGTCGGCGTGGTGGAGACGCCGCTCGCGTTGTTGGCCGGCGCGGTGATCGACGGTTGTGCGATGTATTGGAACACCGCGCCCGTGGTGAAGCCGGTCGGCGCGGAGGGCAGGCTCCAGTTGCCCTCGGCGTCCTTGTAGGCGACGCGCCAGAAGTAGACCGAGCTGGGCGACAGAACGCCGCTGGGGACCGTGTAGGAGGTGGTCGCGCTGTTGACCAGGCCAGTGTGCAGGATGCTGGCGAAGGTTTCGCTCTGGCTGATCTCGAAACGCGCGCTGCCCTGCGGGATGCCGTAGAGCGAGTAGTAGGCGGAGCCGGTCAGCGTCGGCACCTCGCCCACCTGGGTGGCGCCAGCCGCCGGGGTGACGTTGCGCGGCTGACGCACGTGGGCCGTGGAGCTTAGGGCGCGGATCGCCTGGGTGAGCTGGCTGTGGTCGCCCTTCTGCGGCGTGAGGCCCGCTGCTTCGATGGGGTGCAGGAGCGTTTCCTGGGCCGCGTTGAACCAGTCGGCGTCAAGCTGGGTGGCGGCCTCGCCCGTCGAAGGGTTGCCGCCCTTGAACCCGTGCTTGCCGTTGCCGTGCAGGCTTTCCGCACGGCTGGGCGTGTCAATGCGATGCATGTGTGATCCCCATTCTCAAAGGGTGGTTAGGGCCGCGAGGCCTCGGCTTCGGAGGTGAAGCGGAGCGACAGGGCGGTCAGGCTGTGAGCGCCTGTAGCTGTTCGTTGGGGAGGCGGCGGTTGTAGAGGGCGAGGCGGCGGATGTGGCCGTTAAGACACCCCCCGCCACCGCCTTGGCAGCCCAAGTACAGGTTAGTAACGGCAGGAACGGTTCCGGCCGCATCGGTCACCGCCGTCGCACCATTTAGGGATGCCGCGAAGTCGCTTGCCTTCCACCCACCAGCCAAACGGTGAGGCGCCCCCGGAGAGAAGGCGCCCGCGCTGATAGCGGCTTGCGAAGCCCCTCCAGTTGTCACGTCCAGTCGAACAGCGGCTGCTGTGGTGGCAAGCCCCAGGATGCGATTGCTGTAGCTGCCGTCCCCCACCTCAAAAGCGGTCGCCAAGACTGAGGCGGCTGGTACGGCCGCGCTCCGCTGGAACTCCACCGCCGCTGTTCCCTCACTCTCATTCCACCCCGGCACGCTCGCCAGCGGCATGGAGCACGCGTCCGCGGCGCGGGTGACGGCTGCGGTGGTGGTGGGGATGTAGGAAGTGGGGAAGGTGCCTTCCTCGAATTGAAGCCCCCAGATTTCGTAAACGGTGCCGGCAGGAACCGACTCAAAGAAGAAGAAGGCATAGCTGGCGTTCGTGGTGTCGGCGTACCACGGCACCGCCACCCGCCGCCAAAGGCCATCGGCGACGACGCCGAGCGATGCGAACGACGCCACGACGGTGCGCGTACTGCCGTCTGACTTCGGCATGTTGAAAGCATTTCCAGCCACCGGGCCGGAGACGACGCGCACGTAAAACGACGCCGCGTAGGTTCTCCCAGCCACCACACTAAGATTGTTCGTACCTCCAGCCGCGCCCGTGGTCAGGTAGCAGTTCGGCTGCTGGGTGGACTGCAACCGCAGAGCCGTGCCCGTGCCGTCCGGCGCTGCGGCGGTCGCGTTGATCACGGTGACGGACGGCCCCTTGCCGTAAAACGCGCCGCCCAGGTCGCCAGACCCTCGGGCGAAGTTCGTCCGCGCCTCCTCGATCAGCAGCCCGCGCGGCGCCTTCGTCGTCGGGTCATAATCGAAGCGGGGCGCGTTGACCGCCGCCGTCCGCAGTACGCCGGCCACGTCGAAGCGCGTCCCGGCACTGGCGCGGGTGAAGGTCAGGCGGCTGTCGAGAGTTTCCGTTCCGAGAAACGGCAGGTCCAGGACAGCCGGCGAGGAGGCGAGCCCGGCGCGTAGGGAGTGCAGCATCCTAGACCCCCAAGGCGACGTAGGCGTTGGGCGCGATGCAGAGCAGGGACACGGCCCGCCATTGGGCCGGCACCGACACGGAGGCGTTGACGCTGTTGATCGTGACGCCGGCCGCCGGGGTGATGGTCGTGCGGCCGGCGCCGGACTGCACCACGGCGATTGACTGACCGGGGGTCATCAGGCCGGCCGGCAGCGTGACCGTGTTCGCCGCCGCGCTGCCGGTCACGACGACGGCGTTCACGTTCACGGTCTGGAGCTGGTAGGCGGCACCGCTGGTCGTGGTCACGCGGTCGCCCACGATGACGGCCTGCACCTCCTCGATTTCCTGCTTCGCGACCGTGAGCTGCTCCACAAGGTCCGAGATGCGGGGCGACGAGCCGCCAAGCTTGCCGGGGTTCATTTTGCTTGCCATGGATCAGATCTCCCAAACCGTGTTGCCGTCGTCCCAGACGGTGGCGCCGCCGTCCCAGCGGACGACAGATTGGGGCGGAGGCGGAACCTCCTCGGCCCCGTAGCCGAAGAGCACATGTCCGTGGGCGGGCTGCACGCGCCGGATCGCGCATTCCAGAAGCGGGCGTCCCCAGGCCCGCAGGCCGGCGGTGCAGGCGCTGCCCGCGTCGAAGACGGTCAGCCCGCCGTCGTCGGGGACATGGACGCGCCACGCATGCCGCCACGGGTCCGGGTTGATCGCGTCGGCGCAGGACGAGCCGACCGTGAAGGGCCGGAACTCCACGATCTCCGCGCCGGGGTATCCGACCGCCGCCGCCAGCCCCTGGAAGTAGGCGCGGGACTGCCCGCCGCGTGCGGTCAGGCGCGCCACCAGGGCCGCGCGCCGCTCGTCCAACGTCAGGTCCACGCCCGCCGTGCAGTCGTCGGGCAGGCCGGCGAAGGCCTCCCACTCGGGCAGCAGTTCCGCCGCCGTGCGGGGATCGGCTTCCTCGATCAGCCGGAGGGACCGGGCGTGGACGCGGGCCAGCCCATCGGCCACGGCGCGCAGGAGGTCGTCATCCTCGGGCCAGGCCGGGCCGACCGGGCGCAGGCCGAGCAGCAGGCCGTAGTAGTCGTCTGCGGTCGCCTGCATCACGGCACCCATGTGATCGGACCCAGCACGGCGATATGCCCGGTCGCTGCCACCACGTCGGAGGCCGGGGTCAGCAGCTCGTGCCGGGTCTCGCCCGCCGCCGTGCTGATCGCCTCGCGCAGGCGGGACAGGTAGAGGGTGCCGCCGGGCTCCGCCTCGCGGGCCACGAAGTCGCGCAGCTCCGCCAGCACCGCCTCACGGTTGGCGGTGGTGTCCGGGGTCAGGCGGATGGAGAGGGCCAGCGGATCAGGGATCGGCGCGAACACCACCACCTCCGCCGTCACCGGCCGGCGCTCGTCGATGTAGGCCTGGACCGCCGCCACCTCGTCGGGCGTCGGGATGATGCTGGCCCGCCCGTCCATCACGAAGGCCACGGCCACGGTGCCCAGCCCCTGCCGGTGCCGGTAGACCCAGGCACGGGTGACGCCCGGCACCTCCAAGGCCCAGGCCTCGTAGTCGCGCCGGTTGCCGCCGTGCGGAGGCTGGCGCACCCGCTCTTGCAGCCGGGCGAGCAGGGCCGCGTCCGTCTCGATGTCGGCGCCGCCGGAGATATCCACCACGACGGCGGTGGACTGGGCACCGGGGATCGGGCTGACTAGTTGGAGCTGGGCGCCGGCCGGCAGGTTGCCCGCCACGCCCGGCTCCACCGCCTCGACCGGGACCGACGCCGCGGCGTCGAGCGCGACCACCTCCGCCATGGTCCGGTAATCGCCGACGCCGACGCGCTGCAACACCGTGCCGGCGGGGATCACAGTGCCCGCCGTAGCCGTCATCGTGACGGTGCCGGATGCCACCGCCGCCGGCTTGCGCGCCACATCCCACCACGCCGCGTGCCGCTCCAGCACGTCAGTGTCGGAGGTCGGCGGGAGGATCTGGCGCGCGATGTAATCCACGAAGCCATAGACGGTGTGGAGGGCGGCGGCCTGCACGCGGGCCTGCACCTCCACGTCGGCGCGGCGCAGCAGCTCGTCCTGGGCCAGCCGCGTCAGGAGGTCGGTCCGCGTCTGCTCGATGAGGTCGGCCAGGGTTGGCCGCTCGAAACCTGTGTCAGCCATTCAAGATCCTCCACACGTCTGAGAAACGGAGCGCTGTGGCGGTCCCATCGGCTCGCCAGATCCGGCAGGACAGCGCCAGGCCGTCGAGCCCCATCCGCTCCGCCGTCACCTCCACCCGGATCGCCACCCCGTCTTCGATGAGCCACGCAAGCGCCTCCTCGGCGTATTCGCGGGCGCGGTTGATGGTGTCGGGGACCAACTTCTCCCGGCTCAGCAGCCACAGCCGGGAGCCGATGCGGTCGCCCTGCGCCGTGGGGTAGGTGTCGCCCCACCAGCCATGCCGCTGGTCCGCCGGCAGGGCGTCGGAGGGCAAGGCCCGGCGCCAGGTGAAGAGCGACATGATGACCGCGCGGGCGAGCGGGTCGCCCTGCACGAGGTCGAGCGAAAGCGGCCGCCCGTCGATGACGACGGACAGGTCCGTTGCGAAGTAGGTCATGGGCTACATGCCTTGGTTCGGGGAGCTTGTCGGGCCGCCGCCGTCGTTCTCGGGATGGGTGTGGCCGTTGTAGACCTCGCGCATCTCCGCCATGGTCCGGCCGTCGCTGTCGCAGCGGTCCCGCACCTCGCCCGTCACCTCGAGCAATGGCGTCTCCATCCGGACCTTCGGCGTGTCCTCGATGGTGATCGGCAGGCCGGCGCCCTTGATCACGATGCCCTCGCGCGTGAGGCGGACCTCCTGCTTCAGGTCGTCGTGGACGCACACCTCGCCCGGCTTCAGGTCGGAGGGCCGGTGCCGCCGGTCGGCGATCACCACCGCCATGCCATGCGACCGGTCGCCACCGACGAAGCCGACCACGGCCTCGGCACCGGGCAGCGGGTGGCTGGTCCAGCCGTAGGGCTCGAAATGCTCCACCCCGTCCTTGGTCTCGCCGGCCAGGATATTGACCTGCACCACCTGCATCTTGCCCGAGGACACCGCCGTCAGGACCGCGCGGGCCAGCATCATGTCCAGCCCGCGCTTGAGGGGCGCGGCCAGCTTGGAGAAGGGCCGGTTGTCCATCAGCCGAAATCCACGATCGGGGGATTGAGGGCCGGCTCCTTGCCGCCGCCCTTGCGCTTCTTCTTGCTGCCCGGTGTCTCGGGCAGCAGCTCGTAGGCGGCCTTCGGGGCGACGGTCAGGGTGGTGGTGGTGCCGGACTCCGACAGGCTGTAGGACACCTCCGCGATCAGCATCTCCATGTCGAAGCCGATGATCGGGTCCTTGATCTGGACGAGTTGGTTGGGCACCCACAGCTTGCCGTCGCCCTGCCGCCAGCCCTGCACGGTGTAGGTGGTCTGGTAGCTCTTGCCGGCCCGATGCGCCGCCTCGAAACGGGCGCGGTCGCGGGCCGTGGCACCGTCCGGCTGGCCGCTCTCCACGATCAGCAGGACACGCCGCCGCTTGATGCCGCTGTCAGGCTGGGTGGACTTCACCTGGGCCGCCTTCTCGACCGGGGAGAGGGAGATATCCCCGTCGTCGCCCCCGTCATCGGCATCGTCCTCGGTCACCGCCTTCTGGCCCTTGACGACGTATTCGCTGTAGCGGTCCTTGAAGTCGAGCGCGGCCGAGCCGGTCAGGATGTTCTGGCTCACCACCAGGGCCGTCCCCGCCTTGTCGGAGCCGGCGCGGGTGAGGATCATGCGGCCCTGCGCGTCGTCGGTGGACAGCAAGGCGCGCGCCTTCAGCAGGCGGTCGATGCTCTCGAACACGCTCTCGCCCTGCTGGAGCTGGTGATCCGCCACCGGCTCCCCCGTATCCACCGCGGCGATCACCTCCACCCCGTAGGGCCGGGCGAGGTCGGCGGCGATCTGCTCTACCTTGCGGGCCTTCCACTGGCCGGGCTCGTTCAGCGCCGAGCAGTCCACCAGATCGGCCGTCCGGCTCCGCCCCTTGACGCTGATCGTCACCTGCTTGGCGTCGTAGCTGATCGGGGTGGCGTCCACATAGCCGGTCAGCACCAGGTCGGCGCCGATCCACACCTTGCACTCGTCGCCCGGCCCGATCCGGCGGGCCACATCGGAGCCCGGCCAGACGTCGGTGACCGACAGGTCGAAGTCGCGGGCCTGACGGTCGATGCCCGCCGCGATCCGCACGCTCTTCCACCCGGCGAAATCGGTGCCGTTGACGGTCACGCGCACCCGGTTGTCGTCGCTCATGTCAGCACCTGCAGAGTAGTCGCGGGCACGAAGCCCGGATGGCGGAGGCGGTTGCGGATCACGATCTCCTCGCCCCGCTCCGCGTCCTCGTACCGGTCGTAGGCCAGCACCACGGCGGGCAGGACCGCCCCGGGCGTGATGGTGACCAGCCGGGACGAGCCGGGCGCGCGGGCCGCGATGTCCCGCACCACGGCGATGCGCAGTTCCGACAGGCTCCGGAACACCGGGTCCGCCACCTCCGGGCGGGAGGCCTCCGCGTCGATCTGCGCCGCAACGGTGCGCTGCACCTGCACCGCGTCGTCGTAGACGGGCCAGTCGGCCGCCGCGACGGTGTGCGCCATCTGCACCAGGGCGGCCCGCCGGAACAGCGCGCCGATGGCCATGGCGTTGGTGGCCTGCTGCCGGCGGGACGGGGTGGAGGGTGCGACGGCGGGCGACTGCGGGCTGTAGGCGGCCAGCCGGGAGAGCGCCGGCAGGGCCGCCGGCACGCCCATCGGGAAGGACGCACCGAACGCCGTGGGGCTGACGGCCTGGTCAGCGGGGGCGAGCCCGGCGGCCAGATCCATGACGCTCTCCGCCAGGGCCGCCGGGTCCTGCACGAGCGTGCCGGCCTGGGCCTCCATCCGCTGCGCCCGCCCGGTCCACGCCGTCCCGCCGGCCGGGCCTGCCGCGCTCCGGAGGGCCGCCACGCCCCGGTCCACGTCCGCCTTGGCCGCGTCCCCCACGAAGTCGGGCATGCCGCGCAAGGAGAACAGCCGGGCGAAGTCCAGCACCGACGACTGCCGCAGGGAGCGGGCCTTGATCCCCGTCGTCGCCGCCGTGTTGGTGGAGGCGGCCGGGAACGCCAGCTCGCCCGCCTCCGTGAAGGACAGGCTGAAGCGGCACATGCCGCCCTCGTCCTTGCTGTGGGACACCCGGCACTCGCCGACAACGGCCACCTGCATGGTGCCGTACATGGGATGGACCAGCTCGCCCGGCCCGCCCTCCTCGATGGCCCCGAGCAGCCGGTCCCGCGCGGCCATGTAGTCCGGCCCGATCACATAGGCGGTGATCGAGATTTGCCGCGTGGCCCGCCCCAGGTCCTCGACATAGGGCTTGTCGCGCTGAGGATACTCGTGGACCTGCCCGCGCCGGCCGGCGGAGAGGTCGTCGCCGTCCACGCAGAAAGGCACCCCGCGAAAGCTCGCGGGGCGTAGCTGATCACGCCATGCCATGGATCACCTCAGTAAACGGAGCGGTACCCGACATTCGGGTTCAGATCGACGCCCCGGTTTTCGGAACTCGCCTCCACCCGCGTCCCCTGCGGGACGTTGGAGAAGTTCACGTTCACCTCACCCCGGAGCTGCTGCGCCTGCGTCCCGGCTGCCAGCACGGGGCTGGGACCAACGCCCGGCGCTGACGGGGCGGGCGCGACCGGAGCCGGGCTGGTGGCGGCGGGCGCCTCATCAGCGCCGATCATCCAGTTCCACGCCCCGGTCGCCGCATTGCTCACGGCCGACGCGCTTGTGGATACGGCACCGGTAACGGCTCCCGCAGCACCGCCGACAATGCCCACCGCGCCCTTCGCCAGATCCACCGCGGCGGCAATCTTCGCCACGATGGGCTCGATGTAGGACCACGCCTTCTGGAAGCTCGCGGTCACCTCGTCCCATAACCCTTTGAAGAAGCCCGACACAGCGCCCCAGGCATCCATGACCGGCTTCGGCACCCACCCTGCGACCAGGGCTTGAAGCCTCGGCACAGCGCCGGACACCACCGCCGTGATGCCGTTCCAGAGCGTGGTGAAGTAGCCGGTCAGCCCATCCCACACCGCCCGGAGCGCGGCCACGGCGGCGGTCATGTCGCCCGCCCAGACCGCCTTCACAAAGGCGGTGAAGCCGGAGAAGATCTGCCGGACGCTGCCCCACAGCGCGGTTGCCCAAGCCTCGATCGGGGCAAGCACCGCCTGCGCCGCTGCCCAGCCAGCCGCGAGGCTGCCCGCCAGATCCGTCCCAAAGGTGCTGTCGATCCAGCCCACGAAGGCGTTGAAGGCCGCCTTCACGCCGTTCCAGATCGTGGAATAGAAGGCGATGTAGCCGCTCGCCATGGCTTGCAGCCCGGCCCACGCCGCATCCATGTCGCCCGTGAAGATGGCTTTCACGAACTGCACGAACCCGTCGAAGGTCTGGCGGACACCATCCCAGAGCTTGCTGAACCACGGCCCGACCACATCCCAGTTCTCGTACAGGGCATAGGCCGCGAGCCCCAACCCGATCACCGCGGCGGCGATCAGGGCAATCGGCAGGGCCGCCGCACCGAGCGCCGCGAAGGCGCCGGCCCCCAACGCGATGGCCCCGACAGCGACACCCACGGCGCTGCCGATGCCGAGGAAGGCCAGGGCATACTTGACCAGGGTCGGGTTCTGCTTCGCCAGGATCGCCACCTTGTCGATGATGGCGCCGAGCGGCCCGACCATCCCGCCCAGCATGGGCAGGACCGAGTTGCCCAGGGTGATCTTGAGGGCGGTCCACTGGTTGTTCAGCAGCACCAGCTTGTTCTTGGTCGTATCCGCCTGCCCGTCATATTCACGCTGCATCGCGCCGCCGTACTTGGTCGCGTCGCTCACCTTGCCGATGTTGTCGCGCAGCAGGTCGAGGTTGGTCAGCAGCGGGGCAATGGCGCCGATGCTCTCCGTCCCGAACAGCTCGCTCATGGCGGCGGCCTGCTTGTGTTCCGGCAGCTTCTGGAGCGCGCCCAGCACCTTGAGAATGGCGCCGGTCGCGTCCTTCTGCATGGCCTTGGCGAGCGAGGTTGTGGAGATGCCCATCGCCGCGAAGGCCTCTTTCTGGCCCTTCGTCGCCGCCTCGCCCTTCACCAGAGCGAGCATGAAGTTCTTTGTCGCGGTCGCCGCCACCTCGGACTCCGCACCCGTGCCGACCATCGTCGCGCCGAGGGCGGCGACGTACTTGGCCTGCACGCCCGCAACATCGCCCAGAGCACCAACGCGGCGCACCACATCGCTGATCTGGGCGGCGTTGGCGGGACCGGTGTTGCCGAGGTAGTTCACCTGATCGGCCAGTTCGCGGACCTGTCCCTGGTCCATTTTGAAGGCGGTGCGCCACTTCGCCATCATGTCGCCGGCCACATCGGCCGTCAGGTCGAAGGCGACGCCCATCTTCGCGGCGTCCTCGGCAAAGCCGAGCAGCTCGTCCCGCGCGATGCCCGACTGGCCGGCGGCGGCCACGATGTCGGCCAGTCCTTCGGCCGCCATGGGAATGCGCTTCGACAGGCCCAGAACGTCCTCGCCCATCTGGGCGAAGGCTTCGGGCGTGGGGAAGTCCACCACCTTCTTGACGCCCGCCATGGCCGCTTCGAAGTTGATGGCGTCGGAGGCGATTTGCTGGATCCCGAACGCCGCCCCCAGGCCGATGCCGGCCGCGCCGATCTCACCGACGCGGCGGCCGATGCCTGAGAGGGAGCGGTTGATCCCCTTCATCGGCCCCGTCACCTTATCGACGACGGAGATGACGGCCTTCAGGGCAAAGTTTCCAGCCATAGCGGCCCCCCAGAAAACGAGAAGGGCGGCCCGATCAGCCACCCTACTTTTGCTTCAGCTCTTCCCCGATCCGGCCTGTCTGCGCCTCGTACAGCACGAGCCTGGAAATGGTCAGCCGCCCCATCTCGGAGGGCTGCATCTTCCAGGCCCACGCCACGTCGAAGAAGCGCTCGATCAGCCCTCGCTCTCCGGCACCGGGCTCGTATCCCCATCCCCGAAAAAAGGGATGATCGCCATCATGCAGGCGTTAAAGTCGGCCGGGCCGAGGGTCTTGACCGAACTGGCCGGGATGCCGGCGAGGCGGGCGATGTACTTCCCGATCGTCCCAGCAATCGGGGTGTAGGACCCGTCCCCCTGCATCTGGAGCGGGTAGCCGCACGTCATGATGTCGTCGCCGTTCGGCTCGCGGAAGGTCAGGCTCTTCGCCTGCTCGCCATGCGCCTGGATCGGCTTCTTCAGGTTCACCGTCGTCATGCCGCCATCTCCTCGCACTTCACGCCCTCGAACGTCACCGACACCTGCCCCTCGGCGGCGTCGAGTTCATGGGCACCCTTGGTCCAGGCCTCGCGCAGGACGTAGGTCTTGCCGTTCGCCAGCTCGGCCGTGACCGTCGCATTGGTGATGGCGAGCAGCCGTTCCAGCGACAGGCCATCGGTGTCCGTCAGGTCGGCCGCGATGCTCGGCACCCGCGGCGTCTCCTTGTAGCCGTGCACGCCGTCCATGCCGGCGATGCCCTCGCGCTCGAAGGCGTCCGGCGAGACGGTCAGCCCGCCGCGCAGGGCGTATTGGGTGCCATCCACCTTCAGGTAGCAGGTGCCCGCGACTTTTTTTCCCATGGGGTCTGGCCCTCCTTAGGCCTGATACTGGAGCCGGAACTGCGCCAGGACCGCGAAGACGCGGAGCTGGTTCACGAGATCCGGCGGGTAGAGCACGTCGATCCGGTTGGGATCGTCCGGGTTGCGTTCCACGATGAGGTTGGCCTTGAAGGCGGCCATGTTCTCGACCAGCCCGAGCGCTTCCATCTGGCTGTACTGGGCGATCAGCTCCGCCTTGATGATCTTCGGCGTGACGATGGCCTGTCCGGCGCCGAAGCTCGTCCCGTCGCTCGCCAGCTTGTGGCGGGGGAACTTCGTGGTGATCGCCTGCCGCATCCGGCGGATGATGGCCGCCAGCGTGAAGTTCGTCTCCACGTCCAGGAAGCTCGGGTCCGTCTGGCCGAAGGCGTTGGTCTGGTAGGTCGTGATGGCGCGCTCGATGCGCACCGTCCCGTCCGGCCCGGTCATGTGCGTGGCGATGCCGTCGAAGAGCAGGATCTGGCGCTCCGACAGCGTGAACCGGCTGGACACCGGGGCCGCCATGACGCCCACCAGGGAGAGCGTCTGGAGGGGCCGGGCCGGGTCGATGCGCAGGGCCTTGCCGGACTGCGCGGCGAAGGCGGCGGCCCACTCCCACGGCGGCGTCGGGCTGTCGTTGTAGCCCATCACCGAGACGTGCGGGTCGTTGCGCCCGTTGCCGAAGGTCGAGAGCGCCGCGACGGTGCCGCGCTTGGCGCTGAACACGTGGCCGTAGATCTGCTTCGACCAGGACCACCGCCCCGTCTGGTCATCCATCAGCGTCTTGATGGCGTCCAGCGACGTGGTGTCGGTGTAGGGGCAGGCCACGAAGTCGAACTCCTCGTCGCCCAGCGCGGCCAGAGCCGACGACAGGACCGGGTTGGCCGTGCCGCCCGCCATGGCCGTGACCACCGCCGACAGCCCGGCGGGCGTCTGCTCGCCCCCGGCGCCACCCCGGTAGTTGAGCCGCACGTCGATGTCGTTGCCGAGCAGTCCCTTGTGCTTGGCCGTCAGGGTGACCGTGCCCGTCGCCGCCACGGCTGTCACCGGAAGATCCGGCAGGGCGTTGATGGTGGCCGCGAGCGCCGTGGCGACGGCGGCGGCCGTGGCGCCGATGGCGACACCCTGGCGGACGAGCTGGCCGGCGACGTAGAGGCTCAGCGTGCCGGCGGCGGTCGCGGTGCCGGTCAGGGCGACGGTCCCGGTCGCGGCAACGCCGGCCGCCTCATCCTGCAAGGGCAGGATCCAGACCGCGCCGAAGTCGTCGTTGCGGCGGTAGGCCGCGACCATCAGGGCCAGCATGGAGCCTGCGCCGGCGAGCGCGCGGGCCTGGTCCACGCTGGACACCATGACGGGCACGTTGACGGGGGCGGTGCCGGCGGCCAGCTTTTGGCCGATGAGGAGGGCGCGCTGATCCTGCGCGAAGTAGCCGGCCTGGGAGCCGTCCACCTCGGCGTAGAACAGAGGGACCCGGAGGTTGGCCGGGGTGTTGGCGAAGCTGACCATGGCTTAGGCCTCCTTCTTCGTGGCGGGCGGCTTGGCCAGCACCACGTCGCCGTCAGCGAGACGGCGGTGCCAGAACTGATCGTCGGGGACCTCGCGCCCTTCGGCGGGCAAAGGCTCCCTGTTGACCGGATCGCGCACGAGCAATCCGGCGGCGGGCTTCACGAACATTCGTGGCTCCTCAGGTGGTCGGGATGGTGAAGTCGGCTTCCGCCTCGATGCGGCCGTCCGGCCCGGGGCGGGAGAGGTTGGGGTCGGCGGGGTCGATGGCGTCGATCCGGATGCCGGCGCCGTGGAACTCCGGCAGGGCGTCGAGGTCCGCACCCTGGCCCGTCTCTTCGGGGCCGATGGTGTAGTCGGCGCCGAATTCGAACTGGTAGTAGAGCCGGGCGCGGTCCATGTGGACCACCTCCCCGCCCTCGTACTCGATCCAGCCGTAATCCGTGTCGGGCTCCCAGCCGAGCAGGGCGCGCCAGAGTTCGGCCCGAATGGCGTGCAGGTCCGCCGCGGCGGCCTGCCCGCGCTCGTCCCCCTTGTTGGAGACGACCACGACGACGGCGAAGCTGTCGCGGATGTCCTGCCGGAATTCGTTCAGCTCCTTGACCGGCTCCGCCTTGTCGTCGAGCGGCAGGACGTAGGCCGCCGGAACCGGCAGGTTGGCCGTCTCGGGCAGGGCCTTGAACTCCGCCGCGCCCGCAACGCGGGGGCCAAAGACCGGGCAGCGCTCCCGCAGGCGGGTGATGATGAGGGACAGGTTCATCGTGGGGTCAGGCTCTCTTCCAGGCCGGCCCGCAGGAAATCGCGGACGGGGCTTTCGGTGCGTTCCAGCGCCTCGCCCATGAAGGGTCGCGCGGCCATCTTCTGGGTGCCGGCGGCCAGGAAGCGGGCGTAGAAGACCCGCCGCGCGGCCGGTCCCACCGACATGGACAGGCCGTTGTCGTCGAGCGTCCGGTAGAAGATGCTGCGCTGAAGCGTGCCGGTGACCTTCGTCGGGGCCTCACCGGGCGCCGAGCCCTTGTGCAGCATGTCGCCCCAGACCCTGTAGGCCTTGCCGCCGCCGGCCTTCTTGCCGGCCAGCCTGCGGCCTTCGCGCCGCACCAGCTTGGCGCCCTCGCGCACCGCCTTCCGGAGCTTCTTCCGGTCGAAGTCGATGCGGCGGTGACCGACCAGCTTCTCGTGCAATTCGATCATGAGCCCAACTCCTCCGCGTCGATCACCGTGAACTCGCGCCCGCCGCCCAGCGCCGCCGTCCGCTTCACGCGGTAGCGGGTGCCGTCGTGGTGGATCTCGTGTTCGGCGGTGATGTCCGTCCGGTATCGGATGGTGATCCGGTGCGTGACCATGTTGCCGGTCTGCACGGACCCATAGTGGATGGCGCCGCCCACCGGCTCGATCTTTGCCCACACCTGGGCGATCTCGTCGTGCGTGGGCGTGATGCCGTCCGTGCTGTCAGGGAAGTCCTGCCGGCGCAGGACCCGCACCCGGCGGTTCAGCTCGCCAGCGGTCGGCCGCCGCATCAGGCGAAGCCCATCAGCCGGTAGGGGTCGAGCAGCATGTCCACTGTGGAGTTCTCCACCCGCACCACGCCGTTGCCGATCACGGAGCCCTCACGGTTGGCGTAGAGGTCGCCGAGGATCAGCAGGATCGCGACCTTCACCGACGCCGGAACAGGCACCGCCTGGCCCTCGGCGTTCGTCCAGGGGATGGGCCGGTTGATGTACTGGGCCGCCGCATCCTCGGCCGCCATCAGCTTCAGCGTGAGGTCGGCGTCCTCGGCGCCTCCGTCCACGCGGAGGTGCGCCTTGGCTTCATCCAGGGTGACGGCGGCCATGGGTCAGCCCTCGGTCTTCTCGGTCTTGGACTTCGGCGCGGGCTTGGCTTCCTCCAAGGCGCCCAGCGCCTCGGCCGCGCCGGCCAGCTCGTCGGGGCACGTGTCGCCCGGCTTGAACTCGGTCGGGTAGATCTCGCCGGCCTTCACGCCGCGGAACGGCTTGATGAACTTCATTGGTCGTCTCCTGGGAAAAGGGAGGGCCGGAGCGGGCCGAAGCCCGCCCCGCCGTCATCAGGCGGCCGGCGCCGCGACGCGGTGATAGCGCAGCCACTCGGGGTTCCAGAGGCCGCCGCCCACGCGCTTGGTGGTGTAGAAGAGCACGTAGGGCTTCTGGGTGTAGGGGTCGCGCAGGACCGACATTCCGACGCGGTCGAAGATCCGGTAGCCCTGCTCCATGTTGCCGAAGATGAGCGGGATCGAGTTCGCCGCCACATCCGGCAGGCCGGACAGTTCGTTGATCGGCTGCCCCAGAACCTGCGCCGGCTGGCCCGCCTGGAAGGGCGCCTGCCACAGGAAGTTGCCCTGCCCGTCCTTCATCTTGCGGATGGTGGCGTGGGTCTTGCGGTTGGCGTAGAGCGCCGCCCCCTGCGAGCGATCCTCCGGCAGGTCGTAGATCAGATCCACGAGGCCATCGGCGGTGATGGTGTTGGCGTTGCCCGTCCGCACCTCGGCGATCGGGCCGAGCGGGTGGCGCTGCGCCGCCGGCAGGGCCGCCTCGTCGGTGGCGGTGTACTTCAGGACGCCCTTGGCCTTGTTCACGCCGTCGCCCGAGACGAAGGCCACGCCCTCCTGGACGGCGAACTCGATGTTCACCTCGCCCGAGAGCCACGCGGCGATGTTGATCTCGGAGTCCTCCAGGATGCGCTGCGTCGCCGCCGGCATGGCGTAGATCTCGCCGAAGGAGAACGCATACTCGACCAGGGCCGAGCCGCCCGTCTGGGCGCGTTCGCTCGTCTCGCCGACCCAGCCCGACGTGGTGCCGTGCACGTTGTAGAGCTTCTTGAAGCCCTGGCCGGTGACGTTCTGCTTCGACGCATACCGACGCATCGGGGAGATCTCCACCCGCTTGTCGGTGATGGTGCGATCCCACTCGATGGGCGCCGTGTAGCCGCCCTTGTCGCTGTCGCCCACGGAGTAGGCGGCGGTGATATCGCCGGCCCGGTTGGCGGCCTTCACCTTGCTCTCGCCCTCGCCGGAGCGGAACCACTCCTCGAAGGTCGCGCGGTACTCGCGGTCGGCCTCGGACAGGTCGTCCTTGTCGTTCCCGTTGCCGTTGAGGGTGATGCCCGCCAGCTTGGCGTTCACGTCATCCAGGGCCTTGGTCAGGTCGCCGACGCTGGAGTTGATGCGCTCCAGCTTCTCGGTCGTCACCACGTCGTCGAAACGCTTGGTGATCTCCTTGTCCTTCTCGGCCATGGTGGCCTTGAACTCGGTCCAGTCCTTGTTCAAGGCCTCGATCAGGGTGGCCACGTCGCCGCTGCCGTTCGCGCGCAGGGAGACGATCCCGCGCAGCGGGCGCGGGTTGATCATCTTCGTCATGTTCGCAGTCCTTATGTGCGAATGGTGGTCCGAAGCCGCTCGATGGCGGCCTTGATGCCGTCAGCGTCGCGCGTGACGTTCGCGGCAGCGTCGCGCATGCCGGATTTCAGTTCGGAGACCGTCGCCTTCGCCTCGGCGCTCGACAGCCCCCGTGCCGTCAGGGCGCGCTCGATGACGCGCTCGACGGGAATTCTCTTGCTCGCATCGGCCGAAACCTTGATGGCGCCGGCGGGCAGCTTGCCGTCCGCGAGTCCGCGCTCGATGGCGGCCGAGGCGTTGAACATCGTGCCCTTGCCCCGGCCCTTGTCCATCCAGCCGGCGGCCTCCGCCTTCGTGACGCCGGCCCGGGCCGCGTAGATCTCGGCCATGCCATCGTCCACCTCGGCGAGGAGTTCGACCGCGTCCTTGGCGTCGTACTTGTTGCCCATCACCACGGCGGAGGCGTTGTGGACCATGATGAACGCGCCATCGGCCATCAGCACCTCGTCGCCGGCCATGGCGATCACGGAGGCAGCGGAGCCGGCCATCGCCAGGACGTTGACCGTCACCTTCGCCGGGTGCGCCCGCAGCAGGTTGTAGATCGCCAGACCCGACAGGAAGTTGCCGCCCGGCGAGTTGACGTTGACCGTCACGTCCTTGCGGCCGATGGAGCGCAGGGCCGCGGAGATCCGCCGCTCCGTGTTGTCCACGTCCGTGAACGGGTCGCGCCCGATCGGGCCGTAAATGGCGATGACGTTGTCACCCTGGTCGCCAGCCGCCTGGATCTCGGCGTTGAACTGCTCGACCGCATCATCCGGCGCGTCGAACTGGAGGATGTCGGAATGCTGGAAGGCCTTAATCTCAGGCAGCTTGCGGAGCGACATTGCTTTTTTCCCCTGCGCTGACGAGGCCGCCCCCGTCCTGGTGTTGGCCGAGGCCGGTGGCCTCGCGAACTTCGTTGGCTTCCATCCACGGCCGGTGCCCGCCGGAGCCCAGGGCACGGGCGAAGAATTCGGCCTGGTCCTTCAGGGTGCCGCGCAGCAGCTCGGTTTCGTCGAAGTCGAAGTAGATGACGCCCCGGTCGGACAGGGGCAGGCACGAGCGGGTCAGCGCTTCCTCCCAGGCCTTGAACCAGGGGGCCAGCCCGAACCGGACGAAGAGGATGGCAAGCTGCTCGATGCCCGAGCCCCAGGAGGTGTCATCCACCCCCATCAGCGGGCGCGGCACGCCGAACACCCGGGCGATCTCCTCGACCAGCCCGGCCCGCATTTCGAGGAGCTGCGAGTCCTTCGCCGTGTTGGCGAAGGGCTTTGCCTCCATCCCCTCCTCGGTGATGATCCACTTGCCAGCGTTCTCCGGTCCGGAGTGGATCTCCTCCAAGCTCTCCCGAAGGAACTTCTTGCCCTCCGGACCAAGCTTGCCGGGGTGCTTCAGGTTGCCCCCGACCATCATGCCGTTGCGGAAAATCCGCTCGGCAGCCCGGCCGGCCTGCAGAGAGATCGAGATCGTCTCGGCCGCCTTCTTCACCCGCGACACGCCGGTCAGCCCATCGGCCGACATGCCCCGGAGATGCAGCACCTCGCGCGCCGGCAGAGGGACCGTGGTGCCATTGGGCCGCGTGACCTTGTAGGTGACGGTCCAGTCCGGGGCCTGCTCCACCACCACCTTGCTGGGGTGGATGGGGATCAGATGGGCCACCCGGTTTCCCGTCCAGACGATCACCGCATAGGCGTTGCCGTAGACGAGAGCCCAGAACTGCATGACCTGCTTGAACTCGTAAGGCGTCTGCCAGGAGTTCGGCTGGTACATGAGCAGGTCGAAGAGCGGGTGATCCTCCGCCTTCTCGATCTTGCCGCCGATCTTGCGCATGACGTAGGTCGGCAGCATGCCGATGGAACCGGACACCAGATCCACGCAGCGGAAGACGGCCGGGTTGTTCAGCGCCTGCTCGATCGTAACCGAAGCGCTGCCGGGCTCGACGCGCATGGCGTCCAGCAATGCCTGATTGCTCGGGACGCTGGAGGCTTGCCCGTCGTCTTGAGCCTGCATGGTTTCCAGCGCCGTGATCCGCTGCTCGGCTTCCGCCAGCAGCCTTTCCAGCTTTCGCTTGCCCATCGGTGCCTCACATGATCAGCAGGCCGCGGGTCGCGTAGACCGAAGGGCCGCCCTTGGCTTCCGGGTTGGTGGCCATGAGTGCGACCGCGTTGAAGGTCGACATGACGGGGTCGATCTTCGCCGAGCCGCTGACCTGCTTGGTGATTGAGATGGCGTTGCCCTGTGGCACGACGCGGGCGTTGGAAACGCACCAGGCCATCATGGGACGGCCGCCGTGCAACACCGTCTTCGACGCGAGCCGGCGCTCCGTCGTCTTGATGGCGCCGTTCAACTTCCAGCCCTGGCTGATGCCTATGATCCGCTCCAGCGCGATCCCGCGCCCGGTCAGCCCGTCCACGATCTCGCCGATGCCGGCGGCGTCCACGCCGATGCCCTGGTCGGCCAGGAGCCCGGCGTCTTCGACCTGCATGACGACGTCGACCAGCTCGGTGACGGCCTTGGCCGGATCGTCGACAAGGCGGAGGTCGCCGTCCTTCTCAAAGTCCTGAAGGCGCGGCGCAATCTCCTTCCGGCGGTTCAGCACGACCTTGTGCGCCCACGCCCGGTTCCAGATCAGCCATTTCCGGGTTTCCCGGCAGCGTCCCAGGATGGTCAGGCCGAGCAGGTCATCCAGCCCGCCGCCGTCGATGCCGACGACGACCACCTCGCACCGGGCGAGGATCGCTTCCAGCGTCACCGTCTTGTCGCCGCAGGGCTCCCAGAACTCGGCGCCGGCCCAGGCATCGGAGCCCATGTTCATGCCGACTTCGACGTTCAGGTGCTTGGCGAGGAAGCCGCGGACAGACCCCTCTCCGCCGAGCTGCGCCTTGGCGTATTCGTCGAGCAGGAACTCCTCGTCCACCGACGCCCCGATGTTGGGGTTCGTGATGAAGAAGTTCGCCGGGTCGAGGTAGGCCTTGGCCTCGATCATGGCCTTGGGGAACTCGTACAGCACGCCCAGCGACTTCGGAGCCGAGAGCTTGCCGCTGCGGATGTCGCGGAAGCGGCCCAGCCACTGCTTGAAGACGCCCGCCGGGGGCTCCTCACCCTGGGTGGACAGGGCGATAACGAACCCCTCCGGCCGGCTGGTGAGGCCGCCGCGCGCCTCGCGCAACATCGCCTCGGCGTTGGCCTTAGTCCCGAACAGGTGCAGCTCGTCGATGAGGACGCCCGTTGCCTTGTTGCCCGTCACCACGTCGCTGTCGGCCGCCAGGATCTTCAGCGTCGCCCCGGTGGTCCGATGCTCGATCATCCGCAGGTGCGGGACCGGGCGGAGGATCTTGAACAACTCCGGGTCCGCGGCGACCATCGCCATCGCCGGGTCGGCGGAGTTCCGAGCCACCTGGATGGTCGGCGCGATGATGATGAACTCGGCGTTCTTCCGCCAGTTGCGGAGAAGCGCCGTGATCATGATCCCGGCCGCGACCGTCGATTTGCTGTTCTTTTTACTGATCAGCAAAAAGAATTCGTTGATCAGCCGCCGCCCGGCGTCCGGGTCGTAGGCGCCGAACACCGCGCCGACGAAGTCGAACACCCATTCCCGGCAGGCTTCTTCGAAGGTCGGGCTGTTGAGCACGTCCACGATCTTTAGGCCGCGGAAGATATCCAGCGCTGCCTGCGCCTCTGCCGGGAACAGCGGTGGGCACGGGACGAGCGATTGCCCGGCCACGATGCGCTGTTCCCAGTCCGGGCATGCGGTTGTCCAGCGAGGTGCGGTCATCGGCCGTTATCCACGACGAGTTTCGGCGGCGCCGGAGGGGCGAACTTGTTGCCCGGCTTGGCGGCGTTCTCCGCCTGGGCCTTGGCCTCTTCCTTCTTGCCGCTGGCACCGCCAGCGACTTCCTTCATCACCGCCAATGCCTGCGCGAGGGTCTTCAGGGTCATGGCGCGGGCCGGGAGGCTGATGGCCTTCAGCATGGCGTTCCGGCGCTTGCCGTCCCGGTCCTCCGCCGTCTCCTCCTCGATCATGGCCGCCAGCTCGCCGACGTGCGACGTGGTGGCGTCCAGCTCGTCCAGCATGCGGCTGGCGATCTCGCGCCCATGCTCGACGTGGTCGCGCACCTCGTCGGCGGAGCGGAGCGGCCGGTCGAGCGGGGGCAGAATTTCGGCCAGCGGCTGGTGCGCACTTTGGTGCGCACTTTTCCCCGAAGTGCGCACCCACTCGCCGGCCGTGGCCCGCTTGCGGATCGCGCTCTCCGAGACGCCGTGCCGCTCCGCAATTTGGCGGTTTGACAGGGTTCCAGCGCGGTAATCGGCTTCGACGGCTGTCCAGTCGATGGCGTCGCGCTTGGTCATGGCGGGTCATGCGCACCGCAAAGTGCGCACCTCATTTCGTCCAGCGGGGAAAAAACTCTGCGTGCGGGGGGACGCGGTCCCTGCGGCTCTCGCCCTGGAAGCTTTTGCCACCCCCCTCCCTGCCGCTGGGTAGAGGCATGCTCCCTATGGACGCAACAATGTTGCGCGTCCGGTCAGCCTCGGGCGAACCCCTGGTCGAGGGCGGTGCGACGATTGTGGCAGGGCTCACACAGGACCCGGAGGTTGGAGCGCTCCAGCCTCAGGTCTGGGCGGTCCTGGATGCTCTCCTCGTGGTCGACATGGGCGACGGGCGTGGTCTCCGTCGCCTCGCGCTTGCGCAACACCACGATGGTGCCGCACCGCTCGCACCGACAGCCGCGCTCGATGATGACGGCGTCGCGGAGGCGTTCCCAATCCCGATCGTAGCCGCGGGAGCGGGCGTTGCCCCGGGTGTCTTCGTACCGGCGCTTGCGGGCCTGTTCGGCTTCCTTCCCCACGAGAGGGGCTAGCGCCTGCCCGGTGCGGGTGTCCAGCGTGGCGAGGCGGGGTTTCAGGCTGGTCAGGCGGGGCATGGGCTCAGCACTCCCCTTCGGAGGCAGTCAGGCCCGGCCCGGCATGCGAGACGCGGGCGGGCGAGCCGGCCGCCATCTCCCGGCGAGCGGCGGCGAGGAGGATGCGCAGGCGGCGGTCCCAGTACTCCGCGTCGTGGTCGGCGGCCTTGGGCTGAGCCTCGCGGGTGTCCATCACGGCTCAGTCCTCCACGTCATCCGAGCGGCGCCGGGCCACGAACTTGGACCGGGCGTAGTCGAAGAGGCGCCACAGCGTGAGGGCCGCGCCGCCGTACAGCAGCACTCCGTTCGCCAGGCTCTCCGGGTTGATGCCGCCCAGCCAGAACTGAGACGTCACGGCGCCGAGGCCGATGGTGATGTCCCCGGCCGTCTTCTGGCTGTTCGGGTCGTGCAGCGCCTCGGTCGCGGCAGACAGGGCGGTGTGAAGGTTGCTCATGGGCTCAGTCCCAGTCTGCGAGGGTCACCGGCCGGGTGGGCTGGCCCGTTGCAAGGGTGGCGTAAGCGGCCAAGGCAGCCGCAGTGATGGGGTGGAGGTCCGGCGCGAGGTCCGGCGGTTCAGGCTCGGACATGGCGCACACCGGACGCGAAAAAGCCCGCGCGGAGGACCGGGCGGGCTCAGAAACGGCGTTACTCACAAGGTGAGCAACTTAACCCTTTGTGCCAGAATTGCCGCCAATGCGCAATATCGAAAGTATTAACGGGAGGTTAACGCCCAAGCACCCGCTTGCGCTCCATGACCGCCTCCCGTTCCAGCCGCTCGTGAGCCTCTGCGACCATCCGAGCCGTGGTCATCTCCCTCCGGCTGGCGGCGGTGCGATCCGCGTCCAGGGCCGCCGCGATGGTGGTCTTCAGGTGCGGGCCATAGCCGAGGATGGCGTCCAGCCGGGTCCGCAACTCCCGTTTGCCCGCGGCGTGGATCTCGCTCAGGCTGCGCCCTTCCTCCACCCAGGGCCGGCCGTTCAGGGAGCGGGAGCGCCAGAGCCCGTCGTGATCCTCGACCACCTCGATCTCGACGTGCAGGTCGGAGACGAACAGCCGGGCGGAGACGTAGGCGGTCGGGAGCCCGTAGCCGTCCCCCACGGCGTCCAGCCCGGCGCGCAGGGCGGTCATCAGCGGCTTGGTGTCCCGGCTGCGCTCGCTGCCCACGACCTTCGACACCGGGCTCTCGTCGATCACCACGGCGCGGACGGCGGGCCAGATCGTCGGCCCGAGCCGGGCGCACCGCTGCTTGGCATCCTCGATCCGGCGGGCGGCCTCGATAGCCGCTGTCTCGAAACACCCGCCTCCGCCGTCGCCCACCGTCACGGTGCCGGGCTCGGGCGGCTGGCGGACCATCAGGCTGATCTGGTTGTCCTCCACGAGGCTCTGACCGGCGCTGAACTGCCGACCGGTGACCAGGCGGCGGGCGTGGAGGTGCTGGAGCGGGGTGCGGCTCCGGTGCCGCTTCACCCCCGGACGGTCGCTGTGTTCGCTGACCAAGTCGCCGTGCTGGGCGCGGGTCGACATGGGGCTCTGCGAGGCGAGGCGCTGCATCCGGAGGGCGGCCTCCTGCTCCTCGCGGTCCAGCCGCTCCTGAGACCGCTGGAGGCGCTGCTGGAGGTCGCGCTCCACCTCCACCGTCACGTCGGTGACCTGCCGGCCCTGGGGCAGCGTGACCACGCGGAAGAACCGCCGGATCTCCTCGCCGCCCTCCTGGGTCCAGGCCTCCACGATGGTCCGCCCGAGGTCCGGCCGCGGCTCCGCCGGCACGTCGACGCCGCCGACCTGGATCATGACGGGCTTCGGGGTGATCGCGTTCATCGTGCTGTTCGCCTTCCCGTGCTGGGTGTTCTGAATTCCGTTCGTCATGCCGCCACCTCCGCCGAGGTCAGCACGTCGTTCCAATCGGTGCCGCTCCTCTCGGGGATCATGACCTTCGCCTCAATCCCATTGCGGTGGACGGCCTTCGCCAGGGTGAGAGCGGCGGACTGCCCGACGAAGTTCAGGTCGTTGTCCCCGAAGATCGTCAGCGATGTGATGCCCGGGGGCGGCCGGAACTCCTGAAGGCTGCCGGCGGTGAGCGCCGCCCACACCGGCAGGCCGAACAGCAGGTGCGCCGAGAGGGCCGTCTCGATCCCCTCCGCGATGCCGAGCCGGTCCGTGGCCGGGTGGAGCTGCACGGCACTTCCAGGCGGGAAAGGGCCGGGCATCAGCTTGCGCGGGCACTCCAGGTCCGCCTTGCGCCCGTCGTCGGTCAGGAACGTGCGGTGGACGTTCACCGGCCGCCCGTCCGGGCCGATGACCTTGGCGACCATCCCGCGGCACCGCATGGAACGCGACGTGCGCAGGCCGGAGGGGAAGGCGTCGAGAACGATGCCCCGGCGCCGGAGCCACTGGTCCACGGGATCGCCCTGCGCCACCGGCCGGGCCTCCCGCCACAGCGCGTTCATGCGGGCGCGCTGCTCCTCCACGTCCGGCTCTCGCGGCGGCTCGACCGACGCGCAGCCGAGCACCGCCTCGATGCGAAGGGCGGCCTCCTTGAACTCGACGCCGAGGACGGCCATCACGAGGTCCGCCCCGGTGCCGTGGCCGCAGTGGTTGCAGATCCACGCGCCGGTGCCCTGGTGGTCCGTGAACCGGAACCGGTCCTTCCCGGCCTGGCAGATCGGGCACGGGCCGTGCTTGCCGGTGAGGGCCGCCGCCGGAATGCCGACCTGGGCGAGGATGGACCGCCAGCGGCCACGCGCCCGGTCCCGCAGAGGGGTGGTCGAGCCGATGCTCATGCCAGCCTCCTCCCCTCATCCCAGCGCGGCGCGGCGCCGGGCCGCGGGCGCAGGTAGATCCGGACCTTGTTCCCGCCGGGCTCCTGAACCGACACCTCGCCCAGGCCGATGGCGAGGACCTTCCGGCCCTTGAGCAGTGGGAACAGCCCCTTCACGTCGCCCGGAGTCCAGCCGACGCTCTCAAGCCGGCTGACGTGCGGGATGACCAGCTCGTGGGCGTCCTTCACGATCGTAGACCACCGCTCGTCCTCGTAGCCGAACGGCTTCTCCGCCAGCGACAGCCGGGCCAAGCTTTCGGCCCAGTGCCGCGGCAATCCCCCTTCGATTTCCATCAGGGCCGCGCGCTCCACGATGTCGTCAGGTTCCGGCATGGGCTTCTCCCGCCGGCTGCTTCTGGGTCTTCCTCGCGTGGGCGTGGCGGATCAGGTTGGCCTTCAGCCAGCAATCCACCTCCCAGGACACCGGCTTCTCGGGCACGTCCCGGTACTTGTTCGGCCAGGTCCCGACCGCCTCCTTGTACTGGTTGGCCGCCCAGCCCTCGCGGTAGTTCCGCTCCCGGCAGCGCTTCTTGAGCATCCCGTAGAAGTCGGCGAGGTGGATCACCGCCTTGCCGATGCGGACATGCCCCTTGGGCGCCGTCGCCTTGCTGCCCGTGCCCCGGACCACCTCGGAGAGGCTGCCCTCCGCCGTCTCGACGGTCGAGGGGCCGGCCTCCGCCTTGAACCCGCAGTTCGGGCACTGCGCCAGCTTCGGCGGGCGCAGGTACGAGCACTTCGGGCATTCCTTCGGGAGGGGCTGGCTGCGCTTCTTCGGCGGCTTCGGGGTGCCGTCGTCGAGCTTGTCGTGGAAGATGTCCGTCACGAAACCATGCCGGGTGTAGTTGTCGGCGTGGTCCAGAATGATCAGGTCGTCCTTGCCCTCGGCGATCCGAAGGCCACGCCCGTAGATCTGCGTGAGCAGGATTTCGCTCTTGGTCGGCCGGGCGTCGATGATGCACCGAACGTCCCAATCCGTGCCGGTCGTGAGACAGCCGACATTGGAGACGATCTTGTATTCCCCGCGGTGGAACTTGTCCCGGACCACCTTGCGCTCGTCCATGGTCGTGTAGGCGTCCACGTAGCCGCAGGGGATGCCCGACGCCTCGAACTGCGCCTGGATGTGCTTGGCGTGCGCCCGGTCCACCCCGAAGGCCAGCGTCGGCCGGCCCTCGCCCATGCGGAACCAGGTCGAGACGATGTCCGCCACCAGCACGGATTTGTTCATCGCCGCCTCAAGCTGGCCCTTCTGGAAGTCGCCGGCCACCGTGCCGACGCCCGTGAGGTCCGGGTGCGCCGGCGCGAAGACCCGGAAGGGAGACAGGTACTTGGCCTCGATCAGGTCGCGGATCGTCGAGCAGATGATCAGGTCGTCGTAGTGCTTCCCCATGCCCTGCGCCCACGGCGTGGCGGAGAGCCCGACGACGATCACGTCCCGCATGGAGGGATCGGCCAGCCATTCCAGGAACGCCCGGTTCATCACGTGGCACTCGTCCACGATGACCAGCTTCACGTCGGGCTTCGGCCGCCGGATCAGGGACTGGACGGAGGCGATCTGCACCGGCCGGTCCGGGTTGGTCATCGGGTGGTCCGCCTGGATCACGCCGATCTCCCGGATGTCGTCCCGCCAGAAGCTCTCCACCGTCTGGTCGATCAGGCTGAGCGCCGGCACCACGAACAGCGCCCGGTTGCCCTTGGCCCGAGCCCGGCGGATGATCTCACCGGCCAGGATCGTCTTGCCGGCGCCGGTCGGGAGCTGGACCACGGGCCGCCGCTTGCCGGAGGCCACGCTCCGGAGAAGCCGATCCAAGGCATGGGATTGATGGGGGCGGAGGCTCCTCATTGCAGCCGCCCTCCCGCCGAATTCGGGGCCGCTGATTGCGACGAAGCACCCAACCCGGCCCGCGAGCCCCGAGCCGTGGCAGAAGCCCCTGTACGGTCAAAAAATCGGGCTGGCCCTCCAGCGGCGTGCAGCACGACAGCACCACGGTCCGCCCGCCCTTCCCGGTGGGTAAGGTCCCCCCCTTCTCCTTGGTAAGTTCCTTCTTTGCTAAGTACACACTCTCCTTGGCTAGGTACTCCCTTCCATTCCGCAGGCGACCTATCGTCGAGCGTTCGCCGAACAGTCTTCGAATGATCCGGGACCGGTCGGCTACCGTTCGTCGAATTTCCACCATTCACGCGCGACGGCATCGGCGGCGTTTCGCCGTTAGGTAGCGGGTGCCGGTAATGCGGCTTGTCGATTTTCTGGTGCTTTTTCCACCCGGTGACGCGCAGGTAGGAGGCTGCGCCAACGCTGTAGCGTTCAAGCAAGCCGGCCCCGACCAGCTCGTCCACCAGACCCGCAACCTCGGCGGCGGCGATGTCGTCGGCGGGGAACACCTCCATCTTGATGCGCATCGGCGAGTCGGAATGGACGCCGCTGTCGTCGCAGAAATTCCAGAGGCCGATGAACAGGAGGCGCGCCATGAAGGTGCAGCTCACCACCTGCTCGGAGGTCCAGAAGTCGGGCTTCACCGTGCGGATGCGGCTCATGCGGCCCTCACCTGCGGCACGAGCCGCTTCTGGTCCATCCGGCCCTTGTCGTAGGCGCTGACCAGCGCCGCGACCATGCCGGCCTCCGTGCTGCCGCCCATGAGCTTCTTCACCTGTCGGGCGGCTTCCAGCAGGCTCTCGCAGTCCGTCTCCCCCAGCACCCGGACCAGCCGCTCCCGCTCGATCCGCTCGCCGTGATCGAGCACGAGCATCGTCACGGCCTGGATCACCTGGCCGCGCAGTTGGTTGGGTGTCTCGGCGTAGGCCTCGGCCAGGATCGACAGGGCGAAGAACACCGGCCTCTCGCCATGCTTGGCGATCAGCTTGCGGATGGTGCTGACGGCCATCGTCTGGCGCGGCGGGAGCTGCTTCGCCGAGTTGCTGAGGTGGAAGGCGATGCGGATGCCGGCCCGCTCGCACACCGCCTTGACCTGCATGGCGTCCGGATCGCTCGCCGTGAGCTGGGCGCGGAAAAGCTGCATCGTGGTCATGCGGATGCGGTCGAGGTTCACGCCAACGAAGGCGCGGGCCTGATCGCGGGCCTCGGGCGCGTCGATCACCCAGGCGGGAACCTCGGTCACGCCGGGGTGCAGCAGCGCCGCGGCCGCGCGGTGCTGGCCGTCGACCACCGCGAACTTGCCCGCCTCCCAGTCGATCGGCGTCACGGTGACGGGCTGGAACCGGCTCCAGGAGAACTCCTCCACAATCTTCCGCACGAGCGTCTTGGACGCATCGGTGCTCATGGCCCGCTGATAGATCGCGTCGACGAAGAGCCAGTCCTTCGGGAGCATGCAGAACTCAGGCATCGGCCCGAGGTCCTTCGCCGGATCCAGATCTCGCAGCGACAGGGAGGTGACTTTGGTGAGGGTGGAGGCGTCGGTCATGCTCTGCCCCCCTCACCGGCAGAGATCTGCCTCGCCAGCAGAGCCCGGCCTTTCGGTGTCACCATGACCTGTTCGGCCATCTTGGTGCCGCCCCGCCCGTCGTCCACCTCCTGGAGCTTGTGCTCCAGGTGCCCGGCTTGGATCCTGGATTGATAGGCGACCATCCGGCGACGGCTCCCGGCCCGCCGGTAGATCCAGCCGTTCTGCTCGAGGAAATGGATCAGGTTCTTCCGGGTCACTTGGAGGTCTTTGGCCGCGTCGGTGATGCACATCGCCCCGTCCGTGGGCAGGGCCAGCCGCTCAAGTGCTGCGACCGCCGGCTTCATCTCCTCGACCTGGGCGAGGAGGAGCTTCTTGTCGGCGGCGTACTGGCCCAGCAGGGGCAAGAGCACGTCGGGGTTCGTCAGATCTGCGTGCGGCTGGGTCGGGACGAGATGCCCGCGGCGCCACGCCGTGAACACCTTGATCAGCATGCGCCGCACGTCGGGCGCCCTCTTCGCTTTGGAGAGGGTGCAGATCAGGAGCGCCTGCTCTTCGGTCAGCCAATACTCCGTCACATCGACGGCGCCGCCCTGAGGACGCTCAACCAGCGCACGCGCCGCATGCACTGGTCCATAGGTCAGCAGCTCATCCCAGTTGGCCTCGATCTGCTGACGGATGTTCGTCGGTCGAGCCATGCCGAGGTGCGCGCCGAGGGCTGCGTCATGGCACCGGGGAAGGCCGTCGATCTCCCGAAGGTCGAACCCTCCACCGCTTTCGGGGAGGTTGGCTTGGCGATCAGGCGGGCTTACGTTTTCATCAGTACCTGAGGCGTGGACGCGCGGTCCCGCCGCCCCCATGATGGGTGCGTTCATTTCGGGCTTCCTGAGGAGGGGGTTTCGGAATTGAACCGACTGGCTGCCGTTGGCGCGGCGCCCGGTCAGGTGAGGCGGCTAAGCGGCAACGCTAGCCGCCTCATTGCTCTCCGAGGGAGCGGGCTCGCCGGAAACCGCGCGAATGCTCGCGGTCCGCACCAAGGTGCGTCGGCCAATTTTGACAGTCTCAAGTCGACCAGACTGGATCAGCTTGTAGACCGTGGTGCGCCCAACCCCGAGCGCACGCTGGGTATCATCGATGGAAACGCACAACTGTTTCATCGGCATCCCTCGTCATTGGAGCCGCCAACAGGCAGCGGCGAACGAGAGAAGACTCGCACGAACAATCACGGAACGCCGTGGACTTTAACTCGCTCGGGATTTTTGTCCTTGTCTCTGCTTTCTCGCCTGCTCCAGTGCTTACGAAGAAGCTCACGGGACCATTGCAACCGATCGGGATGAACGCGACCAGGATGGATAACATTCATGTCAAGATAAGCCATGGCCTCATGTACAAGACATTCCGCATATCCTCTAGATAGGCGCTTCGCTATGGCATCAACACTAGCCCCAGCCTTCTTTCCCTTTAAATCGAAAAAGTGCTTTGCTGTTTCCTTATACACACTGTGCAATGGCTCATCCGGCCTTTCGGTCCTTATTCTATTGCACATCCAATACATCTCAAGATCATTATAGTTTCGCGCCCCTCTCGGCCTGCCTGGTTTTTTAAATAGGCTATGCGCATTACCTTTGAGCTTTTGAGTTTCTAGAACAGCCTGCCAAACACTATTAGCGCCATTGTGGCCTAACGCACTTACTAATTCATAGTACAGATGAAGCGCTTTATCGAAGTGATAAGCCTTGTCGCTCATTGCCTCTCCGCTGGGCATCTCCGCATTCAGGTCCGGCGGGGAAGCGCAGGCGGAGTGCTGCGCTTGTCGGGGGCCATCCTATCCCCGCCGGTCTCGGTGCCCGGTCGAGCCGGGCAAATCTCTCAGGCTTTCCGACGCGCCATCGGCACGACCTTTCCGCCCTTCGGCACGCAGAAGCCGGCCCAGGCATCCATGAGCCGGCGCCGCTTCTCCAGCAGGTCCGACCGCAGGTAGGCCGCCTCCACCCTGCTCTCGACGGCATGGGCAAGCGCGGCCTCCACCACCTCCCGCGGGAAGTTGGTCGACTCGGCCGCCCAGTCTCGGAACGAGCTGCGGAAGCCGTGAGCGGTGCAGCCGGTCTCCATGCGCCGGAGCAGCATGGTCAGCGTCATGTCGGACATGGGCTTGATGAGCTTTGCGCCGGGGAACACCAGCGTCGCCGGAGCCTCGGACGTGCGCAGTTCCTGCGCCTGCTTCAGGATCTCCACGGCTCGGTCGGACAGCGGCACGACGTGCGCCTTGGTGGCCTTCATCCGCTCCTTCGGGATGGACCATAGCCGCCCCTCGATGTCGATTTCCGACCAGACCGCGCCGCGCATCTCGCCGGAGCGCACCGCCGTGAGGATCAGGAATTCGAACGCCAGCTTTACCACCTCGCCGGCCTTGGGCGTCTCGCGCAGAGCCGTGATGAAGGCCGGCACCTCCTGCCAGGGCATGGCCGGGAAGTGCTCCTTGGTCTTCGGCTGGCGCGGCAGGCCCTTGGATACGCTCCGCATGGGCGCCTCTGCCGGCCGGTAGCCTCTCGCGTGCGCCCAATCCAGCACGGTCCCGATGCGCTGCCTCACCCGCCGGGCCGTCTCAGGGATCTTGAGCCAGATCGGCACGAGGGTGTCGCAAATCATGCCGCTGGTGATCTCGTCCACACGACGGTCCCCGAGCAGGGGAAATGCATAGGCCTCCATCGTCGCGAGCCATTGATTGCCGTGCTTGGAGTTCTTCCAGGATGGCTTATGCGTTTTCAGAACCTGGAGGGCGGCGTCCCTGAAGGTCGGGGTCTGGGGTTCCGGCGCGGCCTCCTCGGCAACCTGCTTGGTCGGGTCGATCCCATTCCGGACCTGCTTGCGGAAGGTGTCGGCCGCTTCCCGGGCCTCCGCCAGCGACACGCCGGAGGCTGAGCCAAGCCCGAAGTCGCGGCGCTTTCCCTCATGCTGGATCCGGAGCACCCACTTCCGGGACCCGTCCCCGGCGATCACCAGCGCCAGGCCATCGCCGTCGCCATACCGCCCCGGCTCCTTCAGGGTTCGCACCTGAACGGCCGTCAACCGCTTGCCCATCACCCCTCCGTCGAACCGAAGCGTCCCACACAGCGTCCCACACTTCAATGCGGGTGCGTGTGAACGCTCGCGAACTGTGGCGGGCAAAGAATGGCGGTTTTACAGGGGTTTGGCAAGCGTGCGCGAACATCGACGAACGTAGAAAACCCTTAGTTCGGAAGACACCCCATCCGCCACAAGCGCCTTTCAAATCCTTCTTTTTTGGGTTTAGCCGCCCTGAAACGAAGCTTTGGGGGCCAGATTTCATCTTTACGAGACAGGCCCAAATATAGCCCCCCCGCGCGAAATCGCTCGGAAGAAGCCAAAGGCTGGCTCAAGCATATTTTAGCCCTTTAAAGCGTCGACATTTTCCTCTTAAGTTGCCGCAGCTTTCTTGGTAACGTCTGGAAAGCGCTTGCCCATCTCGCATATCATGGTCGTTTGCCGGTTGATCAATTTTTCAGGTGCTTTACCAGTCGTTCTCCGGCACCATCACCAGCATGATCCTTGAAGGTTTTATCGAAGCGCTCCGGGCATAGCGATATACATTTATGCTAGGGATAGATCCCCTGGCTCACCTTAAGTTCGAATGCTGCTAGCTTTATGGATCTGGTACTCTCGCTGTGGTGGTCATCGCACGAGGCATGTGGCCAACAGCATGGGGTAACGCGCGGTTCACCGCCCGTGGTGCCTTACCCTCCTCCATAAAGAATTCGATCATGGGTTTATTTGATGCGCTGCTTGGTCATGCATCAGAAGTAACATCTGACGACATTCAAAAAGAGTACGGCACTCTTCTAGCGCCTTCGGAAACCGTTGAGCGAGCTTACAAGCTAGTCCGGGACTTGTTCATCTTCACGAACAAGCGCATGATCCTTGTGGATAAGCAAGGCATCACCGGAAGGAAGGTCAAGTATCATTCCATTCCGTATCGAAGCATCACCCACTTCAGCATCGAAACGTCCGGAACTTTCGATCTCGATGCTGAATTGAAAATTTGGATCTCCGGGACCGAAAAGCCGATTGAGAAGACCTTCAACAAATCGCTGAATGTGTATGGCCTGCAAGCGTTGTTGGCTGAATATGTGTTGAGATAGGCCTCAGGCGAACGACCTGCCGGCATCGACCATTCACGCTGTAAGGGCTAAGGAGAAGTACGAGGTCGGCCGAGGGACTTGAGCCCGGCGAGGAAGCCTGTTCACAGGCGCCTCGTCGGAGGGGCCGGAACGCGGGTGCCTTGCCTAAATTTTTCGTGGATGCCGAAGGGCTCGCTGTCATTCAAGGATGGGCGAATGCGGAGTATGCCCCCTTGCTGGCCCGTCCTTGTCCGTCAAAACACGAATGGCGCTTCAATCCGATCTGGAGCAGGAAACGGCGACGCTATGAATTGACTTTAACAAACGGGAGCCTGGAAGGGCCTCCTTCTTGCGCCCTGCGGGAAAGCGACAGGGGATACCTGGAAAATTCCTCCACGCGGCCCCGGATATGGCTATAATCAATCCGCTTGCCAAACGAACGATTGGGATAGGGCCGGGCGGATGATCGCAGCGAAGAAGAGCAGATGGAAAGGATTGAACCTCGCCATCATCCTGGGCGCGCCGCTCTGGGGCCATGGGCTTGGCGGGCCGGCGGGACTGAAGCTCGGGTTGCTGGTGTCCGGCTTCGTGCTGTTGAAGCTGATGCTGCCCTACGCCGTCGCCTACCTGCGCGATCACGGGCGCGAGCCGGAATCGAAGACGCTGCTGTGGGGTGCCGCCGGGGTGGTGACCCTGTGCCTCGTGCTGGTGTCCACCCTTTACTGACGGCCGATTTCTTCGCGCTCAATGGCCGAGCGACGCCATCCGGTCGCCGCCGCCTTCCCCCCTTGGAGGAAGGTGTATGAACGCCGCGTGAGGTAGATCCGAAAGGACGATGGCGCCGTCTTCGCGCCGGGCGGCCATGGCGTAATCGAACTCAATGCCGATATCCGGGCGCGGACTCCCACGAGCCCGTCCCCAGCGGCGTCTTGTCTCCAACTCCCACGGCCAGCGAGTCCCCGTTCACACTGCTTCTGCCCGTCGCCGTGGCGCCGGGGAGACGACGATCCCCGCGTGAGCATCCGCCCGTCAATCCGGTTATCGACAGGACCCCATGGCGGCACCGCCGGGTGGCGAGCCCGGCGCCGAGGTGCCATGCTCTGCCCCGCAATCGAATGAAACGCCATCCAACGAAACGCCAAAAGTGAGGACCACGTGACCGACTTCGCCGACAACAGCGCCGCCAACCGCTACGAGATGACCGTCAACGGCACCACCGCCTTCATCGACTACGTGCTTCAGGGCGACACCATCAACCTCACCCACACCGAGGTGCCGCAGGCGCTGTCCGGCCAGGGCGTGGGGTCGCGGCTGGTGAAGCAGACGCTGGAGGACATCCGCGGGCGCGGGCTGAAGGTCGTGCCGAGCTGCTCCTTCATCCACGGCTACATCGGCAAGCACCCGGAATACCAGGATCTGGTCGCATCGGCCGGCTGATCCCGCCCCACTCGGTCCGGCACCTCATGCACGCCCTCTTCGAACGGCTGTTCGAGCCCTTCGCCCGCGCCGACATCGCACAGCCGCCGCCGGGGGCCGCGGCCTTCTACGGCTATTTCCTGAACCCGGCGCGCGGGCTGCTGATCTGCACGCTCATCGTCGCCGGGCTCGCCTCGGTGACGGAGCTGGCGCTGTTCTGGTTCCTCGGGCTGCTGGTGGACTGGGTGCAGTCCACGCCGCGCGAGCGCTTCCTGGCGGAGCATGGCGCGGCGCTCGCTGGCATGGCCTTCCTGGCGGTCGTGCTGCGGCCGCTGCTGGTGCTGGGCTCGCGCGGGCTGATCAACCTCACCCTGGTCCCGGGGCTGACCACCCGCGTGCGCTGGCAGAATTACCGTTGGGTGCTGCGGCAGAGCCTGTCCTTCTTCCAGAACGACTTCGCCGGCCGCATCGGGCAGAAGGTGATGCAGACCGGGGCGGCGGTCCGCGAATCGGTCGTGAACGTGATCGACGGGGTCTGGTTCCTGCTCACCTTCCTGGTCGGGACCGTGGCGCTGTTCGCGACGCTCGACTGGCGGCTGATGCTGCCGGTGCTGGTTTGGGTCGTCGCCTACGGGCTGGTGATCGCCCGGATGGTGCCGCCGGTCCGGCACAAGTCGGCGGCCCTGTCGGAGACCACCTCCTCCCTCTCCGGCCGGGTGGTGGACAGCTATACCAACATCCTGTCGGTGAAGCTCTTCGCCCATGCGGAGCGGGAGGACGCCTTCACCCGCGCCGGGATGGACCGGCAGCTCCAGGCGTACCGCGTCCTGATGCGAGCGATCTTCGACATGACCGTGGCGCTGACGGTGCTGAACGGCCTGCTGATCTGCGCCACGGTCGGGCTGGCGCTGCATCTCTGGCTGTCCGGCACGGCCAGCGCCGGCACCATCGCCATGGCGACCAGCCTGATCATCCGGCTGACCCAGATGTCCGGCTGGATCCTGCGCACCATCACCTCGCTGTTCGAGAATGTCGGGACCGTGCAGAACGGCATGGAAACCATCGCCCGCCCTCACGCCGTGCAGGACCGGCCGGGCGCGCCGGAGCTGCGGGTTGAACGTGGCGCCATCCGGTTCGAGGACGTCCGCTTCCATTACGGCAAGGGCAGCGGCGTGATCGAGCGGCTGAACCTCGACATCCGGCCGGGGGAGAAGGTCGGGCTGGTCGGGCGGTCGGGTGCGGGCAAATCGACGCTGGTCAACCTGCTGCTGCGCTTTCACGACCTGGAGGGCGGCCGCATCCTGATCGACGGGCAGGACGTGGCGTCGGTGACCCAGGCGAGCCTGCGCGCCGCCATCGGGGTGGTCACCCAGGACACCAGCCTGCTGCACCGCTCCATCGCCGACAACATCCGCTATGGACGCCCCGACGCGAGCGAGGAGGAGATGGTCCGCGCGGCAAGGCTCGCGGAGGCCGACGGCTTCATCCGCGGCCTGAAGGACCCGAATGGCCGCAGCGGCTACGAGGTGCATGTGGGCGAGCGCGGCGTGAAGCTGTCCGGCGGCCAGCGCCAGCGCGTCGCCATCGCCCGCGTCATCCTGAAGGACGCCCCCATCCTGATCCTGGACGAAGCGACATCGGCACTCGATTCGGAGGTCGAGGCGGCCATTCAGGGCCAGCTCGCCGCCCTGATGCGGGGCAAGACCGTCATCGCCATCGCCCACCGCCTCTCCACCATCGCGTCCCTCGACCGGCTGATCGTGATGGAGCAGGGCAAGGTGGTGGAGGACGGCGGCCACCACGACCTCATCGCCCGGGGCGGCCTCTACGCCCGGCTGTGGGAACGCCAGTCGGGCGGGTTTCTGGGCGTCTGATCCGCCCCTAATCTCCTCCGGAATGCCTTGCCGTCGCACCCGCGCCCGATTTCACAAGCGCGCGCGGCATTCCTATGTAAAATCCGCCAAGCTTCGGCTTGAGCTTGGCACGGCCTGACCAGCCGCCGGGGGCCGCACACGCGCGGAACCCGAAGCCGTCTCAGCACGTCCTGGGGGAAGGGGTGCCAACCGAACGCCGACGATGTCCTGAAAAGAACGAAAGGTACCGATGACAGCGCATCAGACAAAAACGCCCCGGCGTCCCCTCTCCCTGCTCCGCAACTTCATGGACAACGAGGCGTCCGGCGGGCTGGTCCTCATGGCGGCGGCGGCGCTTGCCTTGGTTGTCGCGAACTCTCCCCTGTCGGACGCGTATTTCCACACGCTGCACAGCTACGTGCTTGGGCTCAGCATCGGGCATTGGATTAACGATGGCCTGATGGCGGTCTTCTTCCTGCTGGTCGGGCTGGAGATCAAGCGGGAGATGCTGGACGGCCAGCTCTCCACCTGGTCGCGCCGGATCCTGCCGGGCGTGGCGGCGGCGGGCGGCATGGCCGCCCCGGCGCTGGTCTATGTCTTTTTCAACGCCGGGACGCCGGAAACCCTGGCCGGCTGGGCCATCCCGGCGGCGACGGACATCGCCTTCGCGCTTGGCGTCCTGTCGCTGCTGGGGCCGCGGGTGCCCGTCTCGCTGAAGGTCTTCCTCACGGCGCTGGCCATCATCGACGATCTCGGCGCCGTCATCATCATCGCGATCTTCTACACCAGCAACCTGTCGCTGCCGGCGCTCGGGCTGGCGGCGGTGCTGCTGGCCGGACTCATCGGCCTGAACCGCGCCGGGGTGGAGAAGCTCTGGCCCTATCTGATCATCGGGCTGGGGCTCTGGGCGGCGGTGCTGCTGTCGGGCGTCCACGCCACGCTGGCCGGCGTCGCGCTTGCGCTCACCATCCCGCTGCGCCCAGCCCCGGCGGCACCCGACGATCTCGAATCGCCCCTGCACCGGCTGGAACACGCGATCCACGGCTGGGTGGCCTTCCTGATCGTGCCGATCTTCGGCTTCGCCAACGCCGGCGTGTCCTTCGCCGGGATGGACGCCGCCGCCGTCACCGGCCCGGTGCCGCTGGGCATCGCGCTCGGCCTGTTCATCGGCAAGCAAATCGGTGTCTTCGGCACGGCCTGGGTGACCATCAGGATGGGCTGGGCCGACACGCCGGCCGGCGCCTCCATGATGCAGCTCTATGGAACGGCGCTGCTCTGCGGCATCGGCTTCACCATGAGCCTCTTCATCGGCGGGCTGGCCTTCCCGCAGCAGCCTGAACTCTCCGACGCGGTGAAGGTCGGGGTGCTGTGCGGGTCCATCGTCTCGGGCATCGCCGGCTGGGTCCTGCTCCGCCTCGTCCCCCGGCCCAGCCGTGCGGTCCCGCCGCGGCCCGCCGGGGTGTAAAGTCCGGGAAGGCTCCGGCGGGATGTTGGGCTATCATCCGCGCCCGACACACCGCCGGAGAATTCTTCCATGAGCCCCACTTCCGCAAGACTGCGCGACCTGCCCGACCCCGATCACCTGCCGGCGCTCGATCCGCTCTACGCTCGGGAACGGCCGGCGGCGGGGCTGGGGACGGGGACGGGAGCGGAGGACGGCCCGCCGCGGATCCTCCTGCTCTACGGGTCCCTGCGGCCGCGCTCCTACTCGCGGCTGGCGGTGGAGGAAGCGGCGCGGCTGCTGCGCTTCTTCGGGGCGGAGACGCGAATCTTCGACCCGTCCGACCTGCCCTTCCCCGATCAGGTGCCCGGCGACGACCACCCCGCCGTGAAGGAACTCCGGGATCTGTCGACCTGGTCGGAAGGCCAGGTCTGGTGCAGCCCGGAGCGTCACGGTCAGATCACCGGCCTGATGAAGGCGCAGATCGACCATCTGCCGCTCAGCATGGGCGGCATCCGGCCGACCCAGGGACGCACGCTCGCCGTCATGCAGGTGTCCGGCGGGTCGCAATCCTTCAACGCGGTGAACACGATGCGGCTGCTCGGCCGCTGGATGCGCATGGTCACCATCCCCAACCAGTCGAGCGTCGCCAAGGCCTTCCAGGAGTTCGACGAGGCCGGCCGCATGAAGCCGTCCGCCTATTACGACCGGATCGTGGACGTGATGGAGGAGTTGGTGCGCTTCACCGTGCTGCTGCGCCCGCACACGGCGGCCCTGACCGACCGCTATTCCGAGCGGAAGGAGGAAGGCCGCCGCGTGGACCCGGCTACGGATCTGTCCTCGATCGCGACGGCGCCCCAAAAACCGTGAACGCCGAAGGCTGTTGTCAGGAATTGCTCACCATACCGGCAAGTATTTCCTGAAACTTACTTGTCCCGCTGCGGCCGTTCGTAGCATCGCGCGCGCTTCCTTCCGCTGCTAGACTGGCCTCCAACAAACAAAGTCCGGGAGGATCGGCATCATGCAGGCCGCACAGGACCGCTCGCGCCCGCCGTTGCGCGCGATCATCTTCGACGTCGACGGCACGCTGGCCGAGACGGAGGAAACCCACCGCGAGGCCTTCAACCGGACCTTCGCGGAGTTCGGCCTGTCCTGGAACTGGGACCGCGCGCTCTACCGCCGACTCCTGAAGGTCTCCGGGGGCAAGGAGCGGATGCGCGCCTACGCCGAGCAGGCTGACCCGGACCGCATCGGGGACGGCTTCGACGCGATGGCCGCGGCCATGCACAGGCGCAAGACCGCCCTCTACACGGCGGCGGTGGAAAGCGGGGGAGTGCCCTTCCGGCCGGGCGTCGCCCGGCTGATCGAGCAGGCCCGCGCCGCCGGCCTGACGTTGGCCGTCGCCACCACCACCTCCGAGGCCAACGTGATCGCCCTGTTCAACGCCGTCACCGGCGGCGAGGGGCCGGGCTGGTTCGCCTGCATCGCCTGCGCCGAGCAGGCGCCGCGCAAGAAACCCGACCCGCAGGTCTACGACCTGGTGCTGGAGCGGCTGGGGATGCCGGCGGAAAGCTGCGTCGCGCTGGAGGATTCGACCAACGGCGTCCGCGCCGCCCGCGCCGCCGGCATCCCCGTGATCGTCACGGAAAGCATCTACACGCAGGGCGATGATTTCACCGGCGCGCTGGCCGTCCATCCCGACCTGAGTTCCGTCACGCTGGAGGACATAAGGGCGTTGAGCTGGGCAAGATGATTGCGCATGCAATGATCATTTTTTGCCGCAACGCCAAAAAGTCCTAATGACGCTATGGTTGGCCGTCTGTATCATCCGCCCTCCAAAGCCGTTCGCCCGGCCCATCCGGCCGGAGCGGAAAAGCCGAATCCAATCGGCTCATCAAGGGAGGATGTTTTGAAAGCCTTCGGTCTTGCCCTGTCCATGCTCGTCGCCCTGTCGCCGCTCGCGGCGGAGGCCCATGGCCCGACCCGCCAGAAGCTGACGAAATCCGTCGAGATCGCGGCTCCGCCGGAAGCCGTCTGGGCGCTGATCAAGAACTTCGATGACATGAGCTGGCATCCGGCGGTCGAGAAGACCGAGGCCAAGGGCGGCAACGACGCCAAGGCCACGCGCACGCTGACTCTCAAGGGCGGCGGCCAGCTCCACGAGGAGCTGCGCAAGTACGAAGCCGAAAAGATGAGCTATTCGTACAAGATCACGGACGTGAACATCGACGTGCTGCCGGTCGCCAACTACAGCTCGACCATCGACGTCGAGCCGGGCAAGGATGGCGGTTCGGTGGTGGAATGGCAGGGTGCCTTCTACCGCGGCTACATGAACAACGATCCGCCCGAAAAGTACAACGACGAGTCCGCCGTGAAGGCGGTGAGCGGCGTCTACGAGGCCGGCCTCGCCAACCTGAAGACGCTCGCCGAGAAGAAGTAAGGTGGCCGGCCGACGGCTTCGCCCCGCCCTGCCCTCTGCCACGCTGCGCTGCGCCGCCGGGGCCGGTTTGCTGCTGTTCTCCCTGACCGGCATCGCCCAGGCGCAGCGCGCCTGGGTCACCAACCAGACGGAGGGCACCGTGTCGGTGATCGACACGGCCACCGAGACGGTGGTGGCGACGGTCAAGGTGGGGCAGAAGCCGGCGGGCGTCGCCGTTGGCGACGGCCGCAAGGTCTTCGTGACCAACCCGGACAGCAAGGACGTCTACCGCATCGACGCGGCCACCGCCTCGGTGGACCTGCGCCGCCCCGTCGGGGAGGTCCCGCTGGGCATCGACGCCGACCGCGAAGGGCGCCGCGTCTATGTCGCGGACTGGTACCGCAAGCGCGTCCTCGTGCTCGACGGCGCGACGCTGGACACGGTCGCGGAGGTCGCGGTCGGCGAGGTGCCGGCGGGGGTGCGGGTGGTGGACGGCCGGGGCATCGTCCTCGTGGCGAACCGCGACTCCGACAGCGTCTCGGTCATCGACGCGCGGACGCTGGCGGTCAGGGCCACCATTCCCGTCGGAACCCATCCCTTCGGCATCGACGTCGATGCGCGGGAAAGCCGCGCCTATGTCGCCAACGTCGTCAGCGGCACGGTCAGCGTCATCGACCTTTCGACCCTGACCAGGGTCGCCGACGTGCCGGTCGGTTCCTGGCCCTACATGCCGGCGGTCACGCCGGACGGGCGCCGCGCCTTCGTGACCAACCAGCAGGACAATACCGTCTCCGTGATCGACACGGAAAGCCTCGCCGTCATCAAGACCATCGAGGTCGGCGAATATCCGGAAGGAGCCCAGGCGCACCCCGACGGGCGCCGCGTCTTCGTCGCGAACTGGTTCAGCAACGAGGTCAGCGTCATCGACGTGGACAGCCTGACGGTGACCGGCACCATCGAAACGGGCGACGGAAGCCGGGGGTTCGGCCGCTTCATCGGCCGGTAAGGGCGCGCGGGCGTTCCTGCCGCGCGCCCGCTTGCAGCCCCGTCAATGCCCGTGCTTGTGATGGCCGCGGCCGCGTCCCTTCCAATGGCCCCCGGCCATGCCCATGGCCGCCATCATGCCAACCGCCGCCGTAATAGCGCGGCTCGGCATAGTAGTAATCGGGCTGCACCACATAGGCCCGCGGCTGCGGCACATAGCCGTAATAGCCGGTGTGGCCCGAGACCACGCAGCCGGACAAGGTGAGCCCCGCCAGAGCCGCCAGGGCGATGTTTCGGATGGTCATGATGTCCCCGCCTGCGTCCATCTTGTCTTCGGAAGCTTCGCTGTCGCGCTTCCATAAAGATGAACAAGCCTGGGCGGTGACTTAATCCCGGTCGGAAGGGGCTAACCGGAAAGAGGCGAGGAGAGGATGGGAATCAGGCCGCGCGGCCGAGCGGGCGCAGACGTTGCGCCGCTTCGCGCATCAGCAGACCGAGCCGGTCCTGCGGAATCTGCTTGCGCTCCGCCGCCGCCTCGCAGAGCTGGTAGGGGCTGACATGGTACCGCTCCGCCAACTCGTTCAGGATGTCCGCCAGAGACATGTCCTCAAGAGACATGTCCCCGGAAGAGATGGCATCGAGCGAATTGGAGATCATCACGGCGGCACCGGCACACAATGGGGCATGTGCCTTCAGCCTACGTGATCGATCTGGAACTTTCCTCAAAAATCGACACTTTCAGAGTAGGGAATCAGCCTTTAGAGCCCATCCCAGCACTTTGGTGTCGGTTCAGGAGAGCTTCCAGCCCGCGACGGGGCCGCGCCATTCGACGGTGGGTAGGCGCGGAGGCTGGTTCTCGCATTCCGCCTTGGCACAGCCGCAGGCAGGAAAGAGGCAGCTCTCGCCGTTCACGTCGACGGCCCGGACGGCGAGGTCGTAGCGCACGCCCCGCATCAGATCCGCGCCGCTGGCGCTGTGCTGCTCGTAATGCTCGACGACGTCACGCACCCGGATCAACGCCGCGCGACGCTCATCCTTGTCCTTGCCGGGGTTCATGCATCCCTCCCGTCACCGTGAAGTTGCATCGTAACCCGGCCGGCACCGCCCGTCTCTCCGTGAAAGCGCCTTACCCATGTCCCGCCAGCCTCTTACACCGGAAGCGAAACGGGCATAACCTTGTCGGAAGGGGGCTCGGCGGCCCGGGATAGGACCCGGAGGGAATAAACGGGCAAGCGCGGGAGAACAGCGGCTAAAGCAGCTTCCAGGAGGCGTTCGTCTCGTCCCAGGTCACTTGCGGCTGGCACAACGGCTGGCGCGCGCAGTCCGCCTGCGGGCAGCCGCAGGCCGGGAACATGCACCGGTCGCCGTTCACGTCCGAGGCGTTCACCGCCAATTCGTAACGGGCCCCGCGCATGCGTTCCGACCCCGCCGGGTTGTTGCGCTCGTGATGCTGGATCAGCGCGCGCGCGTGCAGCAGCTTGGCGCGGTCCGTCACATTGTGCTGGGTCATGCTCCCTCCTTATCGTGCGCAGGCAAAGGGAGAAACAAGGCAATGGCGAGTGGAAGGCCTTCGCGAAAAGGGCTTACCGCCAGTGGGCGGGAGCGCTGCCGTCGCGGTACGGTCCGTGAGCTTGCATCCCCACGCCTGTTCTCCCCTGGAGGCCGCAGCACGCGCCCGAACGGACAGGAGAAGACGCCATGACCGATACTCCGAAGGACAAGGCCAACGACGAACGCCCGCAGGGCGACGCACCCGCCGGCCAGATGTCGGACCGCGACGAGGCGGCCCCGGGCACGCCGGGCACGGCCGAGAACATCGATCCCAAGACCGGCGAGAAATTCATCGAGGGCATCGGCGGCGCCTGACTGCTCAGGCTCCGGATATGCGGGAAAAGCCCGGCGAGGCCCACTCGCCGGGCTTTTCGTGGGATTCTCGACCGAGGAAGACAGCTCGCGTCAGTGCGCGGATTGGCCCCGGTAGGATCCCCGCCGGCCGACATTGCGCGGCATGCCGCTCATGACCCCGATGGGGATCAGGAACAGGGCGAGGTTGGTCCAGGAGAATCGCCGTTCCCGCCGGCCGCCGGTCCCGCCCGCATAGGCCTGGCCCTGCCCCGATCCCTGGAGGTCGCCGAACCCGTTGCGCTCGCGCCAGCCGCCGCTCGCCCCGTGATATTCGGGCATGGGGGCCAACACCGCGCCGGAGGTGTCGCGGGCCGGACGGTTCTGGAACATGTCGTGTTCGATCATGTGCGCCATCATCTTCTCGGTCATGCCGGGAGCGACGGCGTTCTGCAGCGCGGTCATGCGGCCCATGTTGCCGACGAACACCTCGCGCTGCGGGCGTTCGGCCAGCGACACGATCGTGGCGGCCACGTCCTCCGGCGCGTAGAGCGGGTTCAGCGGCTTGATGGCGCGGCCCGTGTAGTTCGCGGCGTGCTGCCACAGGGGCGTGTCGATGGCCGCCGGCATGACGACGCAGACATGGATGTCCGGCTCGTCCACCAGCTCCTGGCGGAGCGATTCGCTGAAGCCGCGCACGGCGAACTTGCTCGCCACATAGGGCGTCGCGTAGCGCTGCCCGACGTTCGACACCATGGACGCGGTGTTGATGATGATCCCCTCGCCATGGTCGAGGAAATGCGGCAGCACCGCCCGGCAGCCATGCACGACGCCGAGGAAATTGGTGCGCATGACGCGCTCGAACACGTCCTCGGGGATCTCCTCGAACCGGCCGAAGGCGATGACGCCCGCGTTGTTCACCCACACGTCGATGCCGCCGAAGGCATCGAAGGCACGCTGCGCCAGCGCCTTCACCTGCGCGGCGTCGGTGACGTCGGTCGGCACCACCATCGCCCGCCCGCCGGCATCGATGCATTCCTCCGCGACTTCGTGCAGAGCGGCGTGGCTGCGCGCGGCGAGGATCACGGCGGCACCCCGGCGCGCGAACTCCAGGGCGGTCGCCCGCCCGATTCCGCTGGAGGCGCCGGTGATCACCACCACCTTGTCGAGTTGCCCTGTGGCCATGGGATCCTTCCTGATCGTTCGGTCAAAGCTGTTGCTCCTACAACAGGCGTGATCCGGAAACGGCGCGCCAAGCGTCTGGAGAAGGCCGCGCGAACCCGCTAAGGTTCCCCGACATTCCGTGTGTTCAGACCCGCAGCGAGGGAGCGGCGCCGGTGGCAACCGAGATTCCAGGCGACGAAACGGAGACCGGCAGGAGGGCTGCCAGGGAGCTGGACGTGAAGGGGCTGCACTGCCCCCTGCCCATCCTGCGAACCCGCGCCCTGCTCGACCGCATGGCGCCGGGGGAGGAGGTGATCGTCTACGCCACCGACCCCGCCTCGGTGATCGACTTCAAGCATTTCTGCAACACCACCGACAATGCCCTGCTCGGGCACGAGACGCGGGGCGAGCTGTTCGTCTACCGGATCCGGCGCGGCGGCTGACGGCCGACCCCGGCACCCGCACCGCTTCACAGCTAGGAGGCCCCCTTCCCATGGCGACCCTGCGCCCCGTGCTCGCGCCGCCGCTGCGTCCCGGCGCCGTGGTCCATGGCCCCGGATCCGACGTGGACCGGCTGCTCGACCGCTTCGTGTCGGAGCTGCGCCGGCGCGGCTTCCGCACCGCCGGGCTGGTGCAGCGCAATTACGGGGCCGGCGACGATTGCGCCGACCGGATGGAGCTGGTGGACGTGGCGACCGGCCGCTCCTTCGGCATCTCGCAGAATCTCGGGCGCGAATCGCGGGCCTGCCGCGTCGATCCGGCAGGCGTCGCCGACGCCAGCCAGGTGGTGCGCCGCGCCCTGGAGGAGCGTCCCGACCTGCTGGTGATCAACAAGTTCGCGGGGCTGGAAGCCCATGGCGAGGGGCTCGCCCGCGAGATGCTGGAGGGCATCGCCGAGGGAATCCCGGTCCTGACCAGCGTGGGCAGCCGCTATCTCAACGAATGGCAGAGCTTCACCGGCGGCTACGCGGCCCTTCTGGCGCCCGACGAGGAGGCGCTGTGGCGCTGGTGGGGGCCGCACCGCCTCTACGAGGATCTCGTGCTCGGCGTGCGCGAGGCGGAGGTGCGCCGCGTCGTCCTCGGCGGCAAGTGGATCATGGTGGAAACGGTGGACGGGGCGGTCGGGCTCGCCGCCCGCCCCTCCTCCGCGCCTGATCCGGAAGGGCCGGATCTGGAACGGCAGGCCCCGGAAAGCTGGGCCGGCACGAGCCTGTCGGCGCTCGCCCGGCAGGCCGCCCGCGCCTGGAACCCGGTCTCGGCCGCGGCCGGCATCGCCGCGCTGAACGCCCATTACAACCACGACGGCCTGTCCGGGGGTGGCGGCAACGGCCTCGATCACTTCGCCGGGGTGGAGGGGCGGCTCGTCGTGGTCGGCGCCTTCCCGGACATCGCGCGGCGCCTGCCCAGGGCGCAGGTGGTGGAGATCAGGCCCGGCCCGGGCGAATATCCGGAGGTGGCGGGCGAATGGCTGCTGCCGGGGGCCGAGGCCGCCGCCGTGACCTCCTCCACGCTGGCCAACCGCACCCTGCCCCGCCTTCTGGCCGCCGCGGCCGGGACGCGGGTGGCGCTGGTGGGGCCGGGCACGCCGCTCACCCCGCGCCTGTTCAGCTATGGGATCGAGGCGCTGTCGGGCTTCGTGGTGGAAGACCGCAACGCCGTGGCGCGCGTCATTCTCGAGGGCGGCTCGTCGCGGGACTTCCACCGGCACGGCCGCTTCGTCACACTGCGCCGATCCGATCGGTGACCGACACACACGCGAAGAAACCGGAGCACAGCATGTCTGACCAGAACCTGGACGAACGGACCCGGATCGAGCTGGAGGCCGCGGCCTTCCGCGGGCTTGTCGCGCATCTGCGCAAGCGCACGGACGTGCAGAACATCGACCTGATGAATCTCGCGGGCTTCTGCCGCAACTGCCTGTCCAAATGGTACCTCGCCGCCGCGAAGGAACGCGGCATCCCGATGTCCGACGACGAGGCGCGGCTGGCGATCTACGGGATGCCCTTCGCGGACTGGAAGGCGCAGTACCAGAAGGACGCCAGCGCGGAGCAGAAGCAGCGCTTCGAGGACACCAAGCCCATGCACGCGGAGATCAGCGGCCACAACACGCGCTGACCGCCGCGGCCGGCGGTCCTCAGTGGCCGGCGGGTGTCTTGGAGGCGGACAGGCCGGCCACCAGTTCCTGAAGCAGAATCTTCAATTCGCTAAGCGCGGGCAGGTCCAGGGTCAGGATCAGGAAGCCCTGGATCTGCCGGCTGCGCACCGAGAAATCCACCTGGACGAACAGGACCAGTTCGTCGGGCGCGCCCACGCGGCCCGAGAACAGGATGCTCCTCCCGTCGCCGCGCACGAACTCCGGCAGGGAGATCGACAGGCTCTCGTGCAGCGAGTTCGCCAGGACCGACAGGCAGCCGTTCAGCAGGACGTTGCCGATCTCGGTGATCGCGTCCTCCTCCAGCACGGAGATTTCGTGGAGCGGCGTGCGGTCGCCGACGGAGGCGCGCACCAGCTCCAGGCTGTTCGTCTCCGGGAAGATCAGCAGCGCATGGCCGGAGATGCGTCCCTTGAACCGCTCGCAGATGGCGACCATCGGCTCGGCCCCGCCCTCGGGGAGCTGGGCGACGGCCTGCTCGCGCTGGATCACCGTCAGGGCCGGCACCGACAGCACCACCTGGTCCGAGACGATCCGGCTCAGATGCGTGGCGGCGCGGCTGACCCCGATGTTGACCAGCTCGGTCAGGGCGTCCTGTTCGATGTCTTCAAGGATGGGCAAGGGATCGGCCAACCATCTTCCGGATGTTGAAGGCAACGAGGCGACCAACCTAACAAGCAGGGCGCCGGATCAGTACGGTGAATACAACCGTCCGAGGTCCGAACCGTGCCGGAAAACAACAAAGCCCCGCCGTTTGGGCGGGGCTTTTGTCGGTGAGCCGGTTGGCGTCCCCTAGGGGATTCGAACCCCTGTTACCGCCGTGAGAGGGCGGTGTCCTAGGCCTCTAGACGAAGGGGACGTCGTCGGCGTGGCGCGATATGTAATGGACCGGCCGAAGGGGATCAAGCACTTTTTCCGGCTTTGCCCGCAATTTCGAGAAGGCCGTCCACCGCCGACTGCGGCGTGTCGAACGCGGTCACCAGACGCAGCAGGTTTCCGTCCCACCGGTAGACGCCGCAGCCCGCCGCCTCCAGCGCCGCGATGGTGGGCTCCGGCAGGCGTACGAAGATCTCGTTGGCTTGGACGGGATGGGCCAGCTCGGCGCCCGGCAGGGCGGCCAGCCCCTGCGACAGCCGGTCGGCCATCGCGTTGGCGTGGCGGGCGAGCCGCAGCCAGAGATCGTCGTTCAGCCAGGCGTCGAGCTGCGCCGACAGGAAGCGCATCTTGGAGAAGAGGTGCGCGCCGCGCTTGCGGCGGAAGGCGAAATCCTCGGCCAGCGCCGGGTTGAAGAAGACCACCGCCTCGGCGGCCAGGCAGCCGCCCTTGGTGGCCCCCAGCGCCAGCACATCCAGTCCGGCCCGCCAAGTGATGTCGGCCGGCGCGCAGCCGAGCCGGGCCACGGCGTTGGCGAAGCGCGCGCCGTCCATGTGCACGGCCATGCCGCCGGCATGGGCGGCCTCGACCAGCGCCGCGACCTCGTCGGGCCGGTAGACCGTTCCCGCCTCGGTCGCCTGGGTCAGGCTGAGGGCCGAGGGCTGCACCCGGTGCACGACGCCAATCCCGGCCCTGGCCACCGCCGCCGACAGCGCCGCCGGCTCCAGCTTGCCGCCCGGCCCGGCGATCGGGACGAGCTTCGCGCCGCCGGTGAACTGCTCCGGCGCGCCGCATTCGTCCATGTGGATGTGGCTTTCCTCATGGCAGTACACGGCACCCCAGGGCGGCACCAAGGCCGACAGCGCCAGGGAATTGGCCGCCGTGCCCGTGGCGACCGGGAAGACGGTGACCTGCGTCTCGAAGATCTCCGCCAGACGCGCGGTGACCCGCTTGGTCAGCGCATCCTCGCCGTAGGGGCTGGCGGAACCAGTGGAGGCGGCGGCCAGCGCATCGATGACCTGGGGCGCGGCACCCGCGACGTTGTCGCTGCGGAAGTCATGATTCATTGGACGGTTTCCTTGCGGCCGGCGGTGACGGTGACGGTGACGGCGCCGTTGCGCGGGTCCATGACGTAGATCCGGTCGGCGCCGTTCGGCACCGTGACGCGGAGGAGGACCCGGCTGCCGACCGCCAGCATCTCCTCGATTCGGGAGCCGGGCGGCACGTCCAGCGGCACCTCGACCGGTGCGTTGCCGGGGGCGGGCGCTTCGACCGCGGGAACGGCCGTGGCGGCGCGCCGTTCGGGATCGTTCATGCGGCGGTACAGCTCGGCTCCGACGATCCAGAAGCCGGCGACGATCAGCACGCCCATGATGACGACGAGTGCCTTTAGGAGCTGCACGGATTAGGGTCCATTCTCGCGGATTAGGAATGACGAACGGTTTAGCGATGCCCGAGCACACCGACAACAGCGGACATCTCACTTATGCGGTGCCCGAGGAGGCCGCGGGCGAGCGGCTGGACAAGGCGCTCGCCGCCGGCCTGGAAGGATTGTCGCGCTCCCGCGTGCAGGCGCTGCTGGAACAGGGCTGCGTCCGCGAGGGCGGCCGGACGGTGACCGACCCCTCCATGAGGATCAGATTCGGACAAACTTTCGACGTTTTCATCCCCGAAGCTGAGGATGCTGAGCCGGAGGCGCAAGATATTCCTCTGGCGGTCGTCTACGAGGACGAGGACGTGCTGGTCATCGACAAGCCCGCCGGACTGGTGGTCCATCCGGCCGCCGGAAACCCGGACAACACGCTGGTGAACGCGCTGCTGGCCCATTGCGGCGACAGCCTGTCGGGCATCGGCGGCGTGCGGCGGCCCGGCATCGTCCACCGGCTGGACAAGGACACGAGCGGCCTGATGGTGGTCGCCAAGAACGACCGCGCCCACGCCGGCCTGACCGAGCAGTTCGCCGACCGCAGCCTCAGCCGCACCTACCAGGCGCTGGTCTGGGGCGTGCCCTCCCCCCGCGAGGGACGGATCGAGGCGAACATCGGGCGCAGCAGCGCCGACCGGAAAAAGATGGCCGTGGTCACCGGCGGCGGGAAGCACGCCGCGACACGCTACCGCGTGCTGAAATCCTTCGGCCGCTCGGCGGCGCTGATCGAATGCAAGCTGGAGACGGGGCGGACCCACCAGATCCGCGTGCACATGACGCATGCCGGCCATCCGCTGGTCGGGGACCCTCTCTACGGGCGTGGCCGTTCCTCGCGTTCGGGCGGGTCCTTCGCCTCGGCGCTCCCGGAACCGCAGCGCGGCGAACTTGTTGGTTTTCCACGTCAGGCGCTGCACGCGACAGGCCTTTCCTTCATCCACCCGACGCGCGGAGAAACCATGCGCTTCACGGTGGATCTGCCCGCGGATTTGCAGGGTCTGCTGCGCAGTTTAGAATCGGTTTAAAGTTCTATACCCGACTGCCAATGTCGGTTAATCTTTGCCACGAAGGGTGTTCACGGACACCCATGAAGAGCGGGAAAGTACGGGGTTCCATCCCCGGCTCAACCGCCGGAGAGGGTAAAACATGGCGTCACGTTCCAGCGTTCCGGTCATCACGTCCGAATCCAACCTCTCGCGCTACCTGCAGGAAATCCGCAAGTTTCCGATGCTGGAGCCGCAGGAGGAGTTCATGCTCGCCAAGCGCTGGCAGGAGCATGAGGACGCCGACGCCGCGCACAAGCTGGTGACGAGCCATCTCCGCCTCGTCGCGAAGATCGCCATGGGGTACCGCGGCTACGGCCTGCCGGTGTCGGAGCTGATCTCCGAGGGCAATGTCGGCATGATGCAGGCTGTGAAGAAGTTCGACCCGGACAAGGGCTTCCGGCTCGCCACCTACGCGATGTGGTGGATCCGTGCCGCCATCCAGGAATACATCCTGCACAGCTGGTCGCTGGTGAAGATGGGCACCACCGCCGCACAGAAGAAGCTGTTCTTCAACCTGCGCCGGTTGAAAGGCCAGATGCAGGCCATCGAGGAAGGCGACCTCTCGCCCGAACAGGTGAACGCCATCGCCACCAAGCTCGACGTGCCGGAGCAGGACGTCGTCAACATGAACCGCCGCCTGGCGAGCCCCGACCATTCGCTGAACGCGCCGCTCCGCGCGGACAGCGAGGGCGAGTGGCAGGACTGGCTGGTGGACGAGACGGCCAGCCAGGAGATCACGCTCGGCGAGCGGGAGGAGTTGGGCAAGCGCCGCAAGCTGCTGACCCAGGCCATGGAGAACCTGAACGACCGCGAGCGCGACATTCTGATGGAACGCCGCCTGCGCGAGAACCCGACCACGCTCGAGGACCTGTCGCAGAAATATGGCGTCAGCCGCGAGCGCGTCCGCCAGATCGAGGTGCGCGCCTTCGAGAAGCTTCAGAAGGCGATCAAGAACGCCGCGGTGGAGCAGAAGCTGGCGAGCTGACCCCATCGGACGGCAAGGGGGCCGGCTCGCCGGCCCCTTGCTCTTTCCTTTCCCTTATTTCCCGGTGTCCGGGTGCTTGCCAGCCGCTCGGATGCGGACGAACCGCTGAAGCGTGTCGAACCAGAAGGCGGCACCGAGCGAGGTCGCGAAGCCCGTGATGCCGCAGCCGAGAATCTTCGGCAGGATGAGCGTGGCGCCCGCCGCCGTGAAGAGCGCGCTGAACTCCCCCGTCTTCCAGCCGATGGCGCCGGTTTCCAGCAACTGGTTCACGAGGCCTGCGGTCGTGGCGCCGTCGGTCGGCAGAGTGCCCTGGCCCACCTGATCGCCGAGCGCGGCCAACGCCGTGCGGATGGTCGCTTGGTCACCAAGGGTCGAAACGATCGAGATGCTGTCCGCGTCCAGCAGGACCGCCACGGCAAAGCCGATCATGATCCCGATCCACTGCGACCAGCGCTTGTAGGCCCCGGAGACACGGTCCATCACGCTGTTGTACCAGGCCTCGAGATTGGCCTGCAGCTTGTCCAGGTCGCCCTGCGCGTCGGTCAGCAGCAGCTTGACGCCGGCGCCGATCCGCGTGTTCTGGTTGGTTTCGGCCCAGCCCTCCACCTGCGAGTAGACCACCTGCGCCGTGGCGCCCGCAGCGGCGGCCTGGGACGCGATCCCGATCACCGCGCGGGCGAAATTCTCCGCCGGAATGTAGGAGGGCTGCCGGTTGGTGCGGGTGAGCGACGCGATCAGCGGGCTGTCGCTGAACTGTTTCAGCAGATCAGCCGCCGGGTTGGATGACGGGGCGGTGCCCGGATTCGGGCTGGGCGCCTTGTCCGCCTCCTCCGGTGCGCCGAAAAGGTTGGCGATGCCGCGCCGAAGCAGATTGGCCCGCATTCCGATGAGGCTCGACAGCGCTTCCTGCGCGGCGGTCACCACCAGGCTGATGGCGAGATAGATCAGGATCAACCCGATCGCAATGTCCAGAAGAGTTCCCACGGTCGCCTTCCATCACGCTGATGCGCTGATGTTTAGAAGGGCTGCTTATAACAAAGACTTAAAAAGCCGGTGCTTTCAGCACCCGCAATAGAGCGCGGCCCAATACATCCATGTGGATGCATTGGGCCGCGGGCCGTCCGGCGGTTCTCTCCGGACGGCCCTCGCTTCCGTCACTCCGCGGCCTGGGCCTGCTCGGCCGGCGGGGTCCAGCGCAGGATCGGCTTGCGGGCGGCGCCGGTCTCGTCCAGGCGGCGGCGCGGGGTCAGGCGCGGGGCGCCCTGGAAATACTCCACGTCGCCCGACTTGGCCCGTTCCGCCAGGGCGCGGAGCGCCGTGACGAACTGGTCGAGGCTTGCCTTGGACTCGGTTTCCGTCGGTTCGATCAGCAGGGCGCCATGGACGACCAGCGGGAAATACATGGTCATCGGGTGGAAGCCTTCGTCGATCAGCGCCTTGGCGATGTCGAGCGTGGTCACCCCCGTCCCCTTCAGGAAGCGGTCGTCGAACAGGCACTCGTGCATGCAGGGGCCGTCAAAGGACGGAGTCATGACGTCCTGGAGACGTGCCATCACGTAGTTGGCGTTCAGCACGGCGTCGCTCGCCACCTGCCACAGCCCGTCCGCCCCGTGGCTCATCATGTAGGCGAGCGCCCGGACGAACATGCCCATCTGGCCGTGGAAGGCCTTCATGCGGCCGAAGGCCGGACCCTCGCCCGCTTCCTCCACGAGCCGGAAATCGCCCTTCTCCTTCACGACGAAGGGCACGGGCAGGTAGGGTGCCAGCGACTCCGCGAAGACCACAGGACCGGAACCCGGGCCGCCACCGCCATGCGGGGTGGAGAAGGTTTTGTGCAGGTTGATGTGCATCACGTCGATGCCGAGGTCGGCCGGCCGCACGCGCCCGACGATGGCGTTGAAGTTGGCGCCATCGCAGTAGAAATAGCCGCCGGCCCCATGCACGGCCTCGGCGATCTCCAGGATCTCGCGCTCGAACAGGCCGCAGGTGTTGGGGTTGGTCAGCATCAGCCCGGCGACGTCGGGGCCGAGCTTCGCCTTCAGAGCCTCCAGGTCGACACGGCCGTCCGGCGTCGCCGGAATCGACTCGACCGTGTAGCCGCAGGCGGCGGCGGTCGCCGGGTTGGTGCCGTGGGCGCTTTCCGGCACGAGGATCTTCGTGCGGCCGGTGTCGCCGCGCGCCTCATGGGCGGAGCGGATCGCCATGATGCCGCACATCTCGCCATGGGCACCCGCCGCGGGCGCCAGCGTCACGGCGGCCATGCCCGTCAGCGTCTTCAGCCAATGGGCCAGCGTGTCCATCAGCTCCAAGGCGCCCTGCACCGTGCTCTCCGGCTGGAGCGGGTGCACGTCGGAGAATCCGGGCAGCCGCGCCATCTTCTCGTTCAGGCGCGGGTTGTGCTTCATCGTGCAGGAGCCCAGCGGATAGAGCCCGCTGTCGATGGCGTAGTTCTTCTGCGACAGGCGCGTGTAGTGGCGGACCACCTGCGGCTCGGCCAGGCCTGGCAGGCCGACCGCCGCGCGCGGCTTCACGGTGCCGAGCCGCATGCGCATGGCCGGCACCTCCGGCAGATCAACGCCGCAGCGGCCGGCGCTGTCCTGTTCGAAGATCAGGGGCTCCTCGATCTGGAGGCCCCGGTTGCCGGTGATGGTGTCCGGGACAGCGCTGTCGGCGCTGCCGATCCCGGTCGGGCGGCCCTGGTTGTTCATGCTCATGACAGAACCTCGGAGAGCGCCTTGGCGAAGGCGTCCATGTCGGAGTCGGTGTTGGTTTCGGTCGCGGCCACCAGCAGCAGGTCCTCCATCTCTCCCGGATAGAGGCGGGAGACGGGGACGCCGCCGAGGATGCGGCGCTGCGCCAGCTCCTCCACCACGCCAGCGGCGGGTTTGGGAAGCCGGACCGTGAACTCGTTGAAGAAGCTGTCGTTGACGATCTCGACGCCCTTCACCCCGGCCAGCCGGTCGGCGAGTTGGCCCGCCTTGGCATGGTTCAGCCGGGCCAGCCCGGTGAAGCCCTCCTCGCCCAGCAGGCTGAGGTGTATGGAGAAGGCGAGCGCGCAGAGGCCCGAATTGGTGCAGATGTTGGACGTCGCCTTCTCGCGCCGGATGTGCTGCTCACGCGTGGAGAGCGTCAGCACGAAGCCGCGCCGGCCGTCCGCGTCCACCGTCTGGCCGCAGAGGCGGCCGGGCATCTGGCGGACATACTTCTCCTTCACCGCGAACAGCCCGACATAGGGGCCGCCGAAGTTCAGGGTGTTGCCGAGCGACTGGCCCTCGGCCGCGACGATGTCGGCCCCCATCGCGCCGGGCGGGGTGAGCAGGCCGAGCGACATGGCCTCCGTCACGACGACGATCAGCAGGGCTCCCCTCGCCTGGCAGGCCTGGGCGAGTGCCGTGTAGTCGCGCACATGGCCGAAGACGCTGGGGTTCTGCACCACGACGCAGGAGGTCTGCTCGTCCACCAGCGCGGCGAGATCCTCGCTGCCCATTGGATCGGTCGGCCGTGCGTCGGCCTCGAACCCGATGAAGCGGGCGTCGGTCGTCGTCACGTCCCGGTAATGCGGGTGCAGGCCGCCGGACAGGACCGCCTTCTTCCGGCGCGTCACGCGGTTGGCCATCATGACGGCCTCCGCGCAGGAGGTGGCGCCGTCATACATGGAGGCGTTGGCGACATCCATCCCGGTCAGCAGCGCCACCTGGGTCTGGAACTCGAACAGCACCTGCAGCGTGCCCTGGCTCACCTCCGGCTGGTAGGGGGTGTAGGCGGTCAGGAACTCGCCGCGCTGGACCAGATGGTCCACCGTGGCCGGCACGTGATGGCGGTAGGCGCCCGCGCCGAGAAAGCTCGGGCAGGAGCCCGCCGGCAGGTTGCGGGCGGCCATGGAGCCCAGCGCGCGCTCGACCTCCAGCTCGCCCATGTGGTTCGTCAGCCCCTCGATCGGGCCGGGCCGCCGGGCGGCCTTCGGCACGTCGCGGAACAGGTCGTCCACGGTGGCGGCCTTGATCGGCGACGCCTGGATGGCCGACAGCATGGAACGCCGGTCGGCCTCGGTCAGGGGCAGGTAGCGCATGTCAGTGCTGGCCCTCGACGAATTCCTTGTAGGCGGCTTCGTCCATCAGCCCGTCCAGCTCCGACGGGTTGGTGAGGCGCAGCTTGAAGAACCAGCCGGCGCTCTCGGCACCGCCGTTGACCAGGGAGGGGTCGGCCTCCAGCTCCGGGTTCACCGCGATCACCTCGCCGGATACCGGGGCGAAGACCTCGCTCGCCGCCTTCACCGACTCGACGACGGCGGCTTCCTTGCCCTTCTCCAGCGTGCGGCCGACGTCCGGCAGCTCCACGAAGACGACGTCGCCGAGCTGCTGCTGGGCGTAATCGGACACGCCCACGGTCGCCTCGTCGCCCTCGACGCGGATCCACTCATGGTCCTTGGTGAACTTCACGGTCATTCTCTTCCCCTTCGGTGTGGGAGTTCGTTCGGTTGTTCGATGGAATCAGGCGTTCGATGAAAAGGATAGGCCGGCACGGCGGCCGGGCCATCACCCGCGGTAATAGCGCTGCGGGACGAAGGGCATGGCGGCGACGCGGGCCGTGACCGGCTTGCCCCGCACCATGAGCTGGAGCGGCGTGCCGGGTGCGGCGTGGGCACGGTCCACATAGCCCATGGCGACCGGCGCGTTGGCGGTGGGGCCGAAGCCGCCGCTGGTCACCTCGCCGATCCTCGCGCCGTCGGCATCGAAGATCTCCGTGAGCTCGCGCGCCGGCTGGCGCCCTTCCGGCTGGATGCCGACGCGGCGGCGCGGGGCGCCGTCGCTCAGCTGGCCGAGGATGATGTCGGCGCCGGGGAAACCGCCCTCCTGCCGCCGGCGCTTCGAGATTGCCCACTCCAGAGCCGCCTCGACCGGGGTGGTGGTCTCGTCGATGTCGTGGCCGTAGAGGCAGAGTCCGGCCTCGAGCCGCAGCGAATCGCGGGCACCGAGCCCGATCGGCTCGACGTCCGGATCGGCGAGCAGGGCGCGGGCGACCGGCTCCGCGTCGGCCTTGTCGCAGGAGATCTCGTAGCCGTCCTCGCCCGTGTAGCCGGAGCGGGTGAGCACCACCGGGATGCCGTTGAAGACCGCCGGCAGGTAACTCATGAACTTCATGGTCGCGGCTTCCGGCACGAAGCGCGCCATCACCTCGGCCGCCTTCGGCCCCTGCAGGGCGAGCAGGGCCAGGTCGGCGAGATATTCGACCTCCGCCCTGCCCTTCAGCTGGTCACGCAGCAGGGCGACGTCATGCTCCTTGCGGGCGGCGTTGACCACCAGGAACAGGTGGTCGTCGGCGTTGGTGACCATCAGGTCGTCGAGGATGCCGCCCTGTTCGTTCAGGAACAGGGAATAGCGCATGCGCCCTGGGGCGAGCCCCTTGATGTCACCGGGGATGAGGGTCTCAAGTGCGGCGGCCGGATCGTCGCCGGTCAGCCGCACCTGCCCCATGTGGGACACGTCGAACAGGCCGGCCTTCTCGCGGGTGTGCTGGTGTTCCTTCAGGATGCCCAGCGGGTACTGCACCGGCATGTCGTAGCCGGCGAAGGGCACCATGCGGGCCTTCAGCTCGAGGTGAAGGCCATGCAGCGGCGTGGTCTTGATGGTATCGGGCGCCTCGGTCACGCGGGTCCTCCGACAGGGGGCCAGGTCCCGTGCCAGGATTGGCTCGGGAGGAGGCCCCCTCTGTCTTGGACCTGAGAGATTCACCGTCCGGGCACAAGCCTGCGGACCGGTTTACTCCTTCGGTGAGACCCGGCCTATGCGGCCGAGGCTGCTTTCCAGAGCTGCCAACCCCTTGCGGTCCTTTTGCCTGAGAGTTTCCGGGGGCGGTTGCTCCTTCGGCGCCACGGCCCTCGCGGGCCGCGGTCTCTCCCGCATGGGGTCATCGGCATGTGCGTCCAGCCTATAGGACCGAACGGCTTTGTCAATCAGGCGCTTGAGGCGCCGGAAGCTCGAGCGGTTCGAGCGATCGTCACTTCCGCGGCGTCAGCACCGGCGGGCTCTGGGGGCTGGCGCGCGCCGCCAGGACGCGGTTGAATTCCAGCTGCTCGGGCGTGAGCTGGAAGCCGACGAGGATGTTCCAGTCCCCGGCGTTCTGGTCCACCGGAAGCGGGATCTTGGGCGACAGCTCCTCCGTCGCGGTGACGCGGCCCTCCAGCGGCTTGAAGCGGACGGTCGTGTCGAACTCGCGCTTGACGGCGGGCATCTCCTCGCCCGGGCGGACGATGGCGACGAAGTAGCGGAAGTTCGCCTGGTCGTTCTGCATGGCCGGCCCACGCTCGGCCATCAGCTGCAGGTTCACGTTCACGGTCACGCCGTCGCTGGTGTAATCGCAATTGCCGAAGAAATCCGCCAGCAGGCCGCGCGTCACGACATCGGACGGGCCGTTGCCGCCCGGCCGGAACTGCGTCACCTCCGCCAGGTCGCGGATGATGTTCACCTTCGGGCAGGAGAGCGCCAACTGCGTCGGCGTCGGGCTGGAGCAGCCGGCCAGTGCGAGCACCGCAACGGCGGGCAGGCATTTCCAGCCAAGGGATCCTATATTACGGGCGCGGCGGTCCATCGGTCTGGCCTAACAGGTTGGATCGGTGTATCGGGTCGCGACTGTAGAGAAGCCGCCGGGCGGGCACAAGGCCGCGCGGCAGACCCCGCCCAATCCGACGGGTCCCCGCCGGACCCCTTTGCCACGGACACCGAGCGACGACATGACCAAGACGCCCCTCACCATCCTGCTCGCCGCCCCCCGCGGCTTCTGCGCCGGCGTGGACCGGGCGATCCAGATCGTCGAAGTGGCGCTGGAGCGCTACGGCGCGCCGGTCTATGTCCGGCACGAGATCGTCCACAACCGCTTCGTCGTGGAGAGCCTGGAAGCCAAGGGTGCCGTCTTCGTGGACGAGCTGGACCAGGTGCCCGACGGCGTGCCGGTCGTCTTCTCCGCCCACGGCGTGCCGAAGTCGGTTCCCAAGGACGCCGAATCGCGCGGCCTGTTCTATCTCGACGCCACCTGCCCGCTGGTCAGCAAGGTCCACCGAGAGGCCGAGCGCCACCATGAGGAGGGCAAGCAGGTCATCCTCATCGGCCATGCCGGCCATCCGGAGGTCATCGGCACCATGGGCCAGCTCCCCGAAGGCTCCGTGGTGCTGGTGGAAACGGTGGAGGATGTCGCGACCCTGGAGGTCCGGGATCCGCTGAACATCGCCTTCGCGACCCAGACCACCCTGTCGGTGGAGGAGACGGCCGACATCGTCGCCGCCCTCCAGGCCCGCTTCCCCGCCATGACCGGGCCGAAGAAGGAAGACATCTGCTACGCCACGACCAATCGCCAGCAGGCCGTGAAGGCCATCGCGCCGGAGGCCGACGCGCTGCTGGTGCTGGGCGCCCCCAACTCCTCCAACTCCAAGCGGCTGGTGGAGGTGGCGAAGACCCACGGCTGCGCCCGCGCCCAGCTCGTCCAGCGCGCCGCCGAGATCGACTGGAGCATGCTGGAGGGTGTGGGCACGCTCGGCATCACCGCCGGCGCCTCCGCCCCGGAGATCCTGGTGGAGGAAGTCATCGAAGCCGCCCGCGCCCGCTTCGACGTGACGGTCCGGGAGATCCGCACGGCCTTCGAGGACATCACCTTCAAGCTGCCGAAGGCCCTGCTGGACGGCGACGCGTCCTCCCGCCCGGTGCCGGCGGAGGCGTGACGGAGGGCGGGGCCGTTCCGGCCTTGGCGCCATAATTCTTCACAGGCCGATTTGGCGAACGCATAATCTGGAAAGATCCGTTCAACGGAGGGCTTCATGGGCGCGCCGGCCATCCAGACGATGACCATCGAGGAGTTCCTCTCATGGTCGGACCAAGACCCCGACGTTCGCTACGAACTCGTGGAAGGCCAGCCCCGCGCCATGAACGCCTGCTCGCAGGCGCACAGCCAGATCGCAGCGAACATCGCCTATGAATTCCGGCACCGCCTCCGGTCACCCTGCCGCGTGATGATCGAGGCCGCCATCGAACGTGAGGATCGCAACGACCGCTTCTATGAAGCAGACGCCGTGGTCACCTGCACGCCGTTCCAGGCGGGTCAGCGCTCGACGCCGAACCCTGTTCTGGTTGTGGAAATCCTGTCGGAGAGCACCGCCGCCCACGACCGCGGCACGAAGGTGCCCGACTACATGCAGATTCCATCGGTCCAGCTCATCCTGCTGGTCGACAGCCGCACTCCCAGGGCTCAGCTCTGGCGGCGCGACGTGCAGCGCTGGATCGTCGAGGATTTCACCGCCGGGGCGCTTCTGCCGCTGGCCGCGCTCGGGTTCGAGTTGCCGCTTTCCTGCCTCTACGAGGGCATCGCGCTCTGACCCCCACCTCGCTCATTGACCGGCGGCGCGAAACCCGGTAACCGCTGGGTCCATGGCCGTCTATACAGAAGTCACCGACGAGGATCTGCGCGCGTTCGTTGCCCAGTACGATCTGGGCGACGTGCTGTCCTGCAAGGGCATCGCGGAGGGGGTTGAGAATTCCAACTTCCTCCTGGTCACGGACAGCGGGCCCTACATCCTCACCCTCTACGAAAAGCGCACCCGGCGCGAGGACCTGCCTTTCTTCCTGGGCCTGATGCAGCATCTGGCGGACAAGGGCATCGCCTGCCCGCTGCCGGTGCAGGCGCGGGACGGGCAGGCGCTGCGCGAGCTGTGCGGGCGCCCCGCCGTAATCGTCACCTTCCTGGCGGGCATGTGGCCGCGGCGCATCACGCCGCAGCACTGCGCCCAACTCGGCGAGGCGCTGGCACGCCTGCATCTGGCGGTGGCCGATTTCCGGATGGAGCGGCCGAACGCCCTGTCGCTGGGCGGCTGGAAGGAGCTGTTCGAGAAGTGCGCCCCGCGCGCGGACGAGGTCAGCCCCGGCCTGCGCGCCGCGCTGGAGACGGAACTGGCGGCGCTGGAAGCCAACTGGCCGAAGAACCTGCCGTCCGGCGTCATCCACGCCGACCTCTTCCCCGACAACGTGTTCTTCAAGGACGACGGCCTGTCGGGCCTGATCGACTTTTACTTCGCCTGCAACGATTTCCTCGTCTATGACGTGGTGATCTGCCTGAACGCCTGGTGCTTCGAGCCGGACGGGTCCTTCAACGCCACCAAGGCGAAGCTGCTGCTGACCAGCTACCAGAAGGTCCGCCCCCTGTCGCGCGAGGAGCTGGACGCCCTGCCCTGGCTGTGCCGGGGCGGTTCGATCCGCTTCCTGCTGACGCGGCTCTACGACTGGCTCAACCATCCGCCGGGCGCCTTCGTGAAGCCGAAGGACCCGCTGGAGTATCTGCGCAAGCTGCGCTTCCACCAGAGCGTCAAGGGGCTGGGCGACTATCTCATCGACGGTTCCGCCTCCGGGTCTCCGCATGTCTGAGCCGGAAGCCCCCGCGCGCAAGGTCGTGGACATCTTCACTGACGGCGCTTGCAGCGGAAATCCCGGCCCGGGCGGCTGGGGCGTCATCCTGCGCTTCGGCGAGGTGGAAAAGGAATTGTGCGGCGGCGAGTCGCCGACCACCAACAACCGCATGGAGCTGATGGCCGCGATCCAGGCCCTGGAAGCACTGAAACGGCCGGTGAAGGTGCGGCTCTACACCGACAGCGAATATGTGAAGAACGGCATCACCAAGTGGATCCATGGCTGGAAGGCCAAAGGCTGGCAGACCGCCGACCGCAAGCCGGTGAAGAACGTGGATCTCTGGCAGCGGCTCGATGCCGCCAAGCAGCAGCACGAGATCGAGTTCCACTGGGTGCGCGGCCACGCCGGCCACCCGGAAAACGAGCGTGCCGACGAGCTTGCCCGCAAGGGCCTGGCCGAGGCGCGGGCGCCGAAGTCCGAGTCCTGACCCTCTTCCTCTCGCTTTGAAGGGAAAGCCGTCAGCGCCTGCTGACGGGTTGGTTTTCTTCTATCAGACAATCGGGAAAGGGCTTCAAAGACCGATCTCTTCGTCCTCTATGGCGATTCGATTGATGATGTCGTGCTTCTTGTTGAAGAAGTTCGTGATGACCGGGTAACCCTTGGCCATCGAATACCCTATCCAGTAGATGTGGCTCTCGATCCACAGAAAGCCATACCCTTCCAACTCAGGATAGGGACGCGGATATTTTGCTCCGACAGTCGGATCCGCTTCAATGCGCTCGATGGCATCACGGAATGCGCGATCAAGGTTCATGATCGCTTCGTCCCAATTTCTCCGCATGTATTCGGCCAACAGGTCGTCGACCTGCCGACTTGCGGTACGGGTCTGCCGGATCACAGCCTATTTCCGACCTAGCGCGAGCCGGGAGTCCGTCGGCGTGCGAAATACTCATCGATCCGCCGCTGCATACCGTCGAGAAACCTATTCGTGTCCTCGACGCGATCATTCTTGATGTCGTCGGCGCTGGAGTCGAGAGAACGCAGCAGATCCGCAGGCACCTCCGATTCGAGGTGCGGCTTGCGGTCTTTCCGGAGGGAACTGGTCATCATCTCGCTCCTATCGGTTGCTTTAAGATGGCCGCTCCAGAGTGCCACGGCAACTTTTTTACGTAATTGGGCGGGTACCATCCACCCGCACCATACGCTCCGTCTTCCCCATGGAGAAAAAGAATGGCTCTGCAGAAAAGTTGCAGAGCCATCACCATTCAACCGTGGGCTCGGGGCCACCGCCCCCTTCCCGCGACCCTTACAGCGCCGCGAGCACCGCCTCGGCCGAGGACACCTCGAACTGGCCGGCCTGCTCGACGGCCAGATGCGTGACCTTGCCGTCCTCGGCGATCAGGGCGAAGCGCTGGCCGCGCATGCCCAGGCCGTTCTTGGACAGGTCCAGCGTCAGGCCGAGCGCGGTGGCGAGCGCGGCGTTACCGTCCGGCAGCATGGTGACCTTGCCGTCCGCGTCGTTCTTCTCGGCCCAGGCGCGCATCACGAAGGGGTCGTTGACGGCGGTGCAGACGACGGCATCCACCCCCTTGCCCTTCAGCGCCTCCGCCTGCTGGACGAAGCCCGGCAGGTGCTTGGCCGAGCAGGTCGGGGTGAAGGCACCCGGCACCGAGAACAGGACGACCTTCTTGCCCTTGAAGATCTCGTCCGTGGTGATGTCCTGCATGCCGTTGTCGGTCAGGTGCTTCAAGGTCACCGACGGAATGCTGTCGCCGACTTGGATGGCCATGGTTGTCGTCCTCGCTGAGGTGAATGCGTTTTCCGCACGTCCAGCCTTCTAGCGGAGGGCGGCAGGGGCCGCAATCGGCAATCCGGCGCCCCACCCCGGCCTTACGAGGAGGGCCGGGATGCCCCCGCCGCGCGGTCCAGCGCCTCGATCACCGCCGACTCCGTCAGCAGTTCGGGCAGTGCTATGCCCTCCGGCGCGCCGGGGCCGTAGACCATGTTGAAGGGGATGCCGTAGCGCCCGTGCCGGGCGAGGTAGCGGGAGATCGCCTCGTCGGGCCGCGTCCAGTCCGCGCGCATGGCGACGAGGCCGCGCCCCTCCTCGAAGCGCTCGGCGACCTCGCCCCGGTTCAGCACCAGCTTCTTGTTGGCTTGGCAGGTGATGCACCATTCGGCCGTGACGTCCACGAACACCGTGCGGCCCTCCGCCACCATCCGGCGAATGTCGGGCTCGGCGAAGGGCACCCAGCGCGAGGCGTCCTCCGCCACGCCGGTCGCGGCACCGGCTGGCGGCCCGACGACCGCCGGAGCGGCGAAGGCGGCGAGCGCCAGAAGCCCGGCGAGGGCGCCCGCCGGGCGGAAGTTTCTGCCCCCGAGCCACAGCGCGGCCAGCACGGACAGCATTAGGGCCGCCACCGCCGCCGCAACCGCCTCGCCGGTCTGCACCGCGAGCACGGACAGCAGCCACAGGGCGGTCAGTGCCAGCGCCGCGCCCATCACCCGGCGCAGCACGGCCATCCAGCGGCCCGGCCGGGGCAGCAGGCGGGCGAGCCGGGGGAAGGCGGCCACGGTGAGGTAGGGCAGCGCCAGCCCCACGCCGAGGGCGGCGAAGATCGCGAAGACCTCCGCCGGCCCCTGCGCGAGCGCGAAGCCGACCGCCGTGCCCAGGAAGGGCGCCGAGCAGGGGGTTGCCAGCAGCGTGGCAAACGCGCCGGTTGCGAACTGGCCGGCGATTCCGCCGCCCTCGCCGCTCCCGCCGCCCATACGGTCGGCCAGGACGCGCGGCAGCGGGACCTCGAAGAAGCCCCAGAGGTTGGCGGCGAAGAGCGTCACCAGCACGACCATGAAGACGAGGAACAGCGGCTGCTGGAACTGGATGCCCCAGCCGACCGCCCCGCCCGCCGCCTTGACCCCGACCAGCACCGCCGCGAGCAGCAGGAACGACGTCAGGATGCCCGCCGCCGAGGCCAGGAAGCCGGCGCGCACCGCCCCCGGCGCGCTCCCGCCATGGCGGACGACCGACAGGAGCTTCAGTGACAGGACCGGAAGGACGCAGGGCATCAGGTTGAGGATCAGGCCGCCCAGCACCGCGACGCCGAGCATCGCGAGCAGGCCCGCGGCGGGGGCGCTTCCGGCCAGGCCGGCCTCGGCCGTCACCTTAGTCTCCAGGGAGCGGTTGCCGTCCACCAAGGTCAGGACCAGGGAGCGCCCGGCGAGATCCGTTCCGGCCGGCGCCTCCTTGGCTTCCAGCCGCAGGGTCACGCGTCGGTCGTCGGCGGAGAAGGTCGCGGCCGGAGCGGAGAAGGCGAGCGGCGGGTCGGCTTCGATGAAGACGTCCGGCTGGACGAAGGTCTCCCGCGCGGTCGCCTCGATCTCGACGGTCGTTCCCGACGCGCGGACGGATTCGACGGCGAGGCCGGACGCCTGCCCGTCGCCGGGCACCTGCGCCTCGGCGCGCGCGACCTCGTTGGCCTCCGGCCCCGGCATGGCCGGACCGGCGGGCACCGACAGGCCGAGCGAGACCATCTGGGGCACGCAGATGTCGGTGCAGACGAGAAGCTCGGCGTTCAGTTTCAGGTCCAGCGGCTTGCCGGGCTCCGCCGGCACGGCCCTGACCGGGAATGTGACGGCGACGTCGTAGCCCGCCGTCTCGAAGCCCAGCACGGAGAAGCGGTGCGGTGCCGGGTAGGAGAGCGCGGCCTCCTTCAGGTTGCCCGATCCGCCCCAGTCCAGGCGCGGCGCGAATCCGGCATCGCCGGGTGAACGCCAATAGGTCTTCCAGCCCGGCTCCAGCCGCACCTCAAGCCCGAGCGGGACGGTGTCCAGGTCGCCGACGCCCTCGACCGCCGAGATCAGGCGCGCCTCCAGGGGGCCTGCCTTGGTCCAGGGGCCGGAGGCGGCCTGCCCGCTTTCCGGAAGGGCCAGAAGGAGGAGTGCCAGAGCCGGCGCGGCAAACCTTTTCATCGCTTGGACTGTTTCTCATATGTGAAAGTTGACAGGATAAACCGACCGATTACCGGATGACAAAGCTTTGCCCGTCCTGTCATGCTCGCCACATGTGGGACGAAAACGGGCGGAACGGAAGACCCAGCCGGGCCTTCACCCCTGAATCAAGACGCGGAAGACGAGGATAGACCCATATGCCGACAAAGACCGAATCCTCGGCGTATCTCACCGGCCAGCTTCTCATCGCGATGCCCGCGATGAACGATCCCCGTTTCCAGCGAAGCGTGATCTATCTGTGCGCTCACAACGAAGAGGGTGCCATGGGCCTCGTCGTGAACCGGCTGTTCGGGTCGGTCACCTTCGAGGACCTGCTGGAACAGCTCGACATCGAGGCCAAGGAGCCGGTTCCTAGCATGCCCGTCCACTACGGCGGGCCGGTGGAGTCGGGGCGCGGCTTCGTCCTGCATTCGACGGACTATGTCCGCGACGGGACGCTGGTCGTGAACGACGAAGTGGCGCTGACCGCGACCATCGACATCCTGCGGGCGATTTCCGAGGACCGCGGACCGCGCCGCACCCTGATGCTGCTGGGCTATGCCGGCTGGGGGCCGGGACAGCTCGACCAGGAGATCCAGGCCAACGGCTGGCTCAACGTGCCCTGCGACGAGGAGCTTCTGTTCGACACCAACCTGGAAAGCAAGTGGGAACGCTCCATCGCCAAGCTCGGCGTCAGCCTCTCCATGCTGTCGGGCGAGGCCGGGCACGCCTGATCCCGTCGGGGGCCGGACTGGCACCTGGTACGAAAAGGGCCGCGCCTTCGACAGGCGCGGCCCTTTTCCGTTGGTCGGAGACGTTCCGTGCCGTCAGGCGGCCTGGAGTTCCGCCTGGCGGGTGACCAGCGCTGCGGCGACGCGGCGCGCCTGCATCAGCTCGGCACAACGCTCGACGAGGTGGTTCCCGCTGTAGACGGCCCAGCCGCTCTGGAAACCGGCCTGCTCGTAATGCAGCTCCGCCGAACGGCCCTGATGCTCGACGGTCCAGTGATAGGAACTTTGTTGCTTGAAGATCGGGTGTTCAGACATGTTCGATCCACTTCACGCATGCAATCTTGCAGATTATTCGCATGAAGTGGTTAAGGCGTGGTTAAACGTGCAGGCCCCCACGCCAACGAAATGGGGTTAAGGCCCTCTCAGCCGCGCCACTCCTCGCGCAGCACGGCGTAGAGCACGTGGTCGCGCCAGGACCCGTCGATGCGCAGGTATCCTCGTGCATAACCCTCGTGCGTGAAGCCGACTTTCTCCAGCAGCCCCCGGCTGGCGGCGTTGGTCGGGAGGCAGGCCGCCTCCACCCGGTGCAGGCCGAGCTGTCCGAAGGCGAAATCGAGGATCAGCCGCGTCGAGGCGGAGATGTAGCCATTGCGGGCAAAGGGCTCCCCGACCCAGTAGCCGAGCGTGGCGGTCTGGGCGACGCCCCGCCGAACGTTCGACAGCCCGAGCCCTCCGACCACCCGGTCGGTGGAAAGGTCGAAGGTCAGGAAGCTGTAGCCCTCGTCGTCGCGCCATTCCTGCGCCTGCCGCCGCAGGCGGCGGCCAAAGGCGGTGCGGGTCAGCGCGTCCGCCGGCCAAGTGGGCTCCCACGGCGTCAGGAAATCCCGCGAGGCCGCGCGGAGGTCAGCCCAATCCCGCCAGTCGCGCGGCAGCGGCGGGCGGATGTAGCAATGGGGGCCGTCCAGGCGGACGGCCGGTGGGCTGATGAGGCCGCTGCCGAGCAGGCGGATCATGGCGCCGCCACTCCCTTACGCCAAGCGGGCCGCGATCCGGTCATAATCCTCCAGACGGTCCAGCGGACCGAGCGCCGCCACGGTCGGACGGCTGCGACGCAGCCGCTCGGCGACCCGGATCACCGCCGCGCGGTCGACGGCGCCGATCTTCTCCACCACCTCTTCCACGGGGATCGGGCGGTCGTAGACCAGCAGCTGCTGCCCGAGCGTCTCGCAGCGGGACATGGTGCCCTCCAGCCCCATCAGCGTGCCGGCACGGAGCTGCGCGCGGGCGCGGGCGACCTCGTCCTCCGTCACCTCGTGGGCGACCTTGGCGATCTCGTCGCAGACGACGGGGACCAGCTCCGCCACCTCCTCCTCACCGGTGCCGGCATAGACGCCGAACAGGCCGCCGTCGCGGTAGGCGCTGGCGAAGCTGTAGATCGAGTAGACGAGGCCGCGCTTCTCGCGCACCTCCTGGAACAGGCGCGACGACATGCCGCCGCCGAGCAAGGTCGAGAAGACGGAATGGGCGTAGAAGTCCGGGTCATGCACCCCGACGCCGTCGAAACCAAGGACCAGGTGCATCTGCTCCAGGTCGCGCGCCTCGCGGAAGTCGCCGCCCATGTAGCGGGCCGGCTCCGGATCCCGGACGTCACCCTTCGGAAGCCGTGCGAAGGCCTTCTCGGCAAGGGCCACGAAGCGGTCATGCTCGATGCGGCCCGCCGCCGACAGCACGATGCTGGAGGCGCCGTAGTTGCGGCCGACATAGTCCACCAGCGCCTCGCGCGGGAGCGCGCCGACGATCTCGGCGGAGCCGAGGACGGCGCGGCCGAGCGCCTGGTCCGGGAAGGCGGTGGCCTGGAAATGGTCGAAGATGATGTCGTCGGGCGTGTCGGCGGCCTGCCCGATCTCCTGCAACACCACGGCCCGCTCGCGCGTCAACTCCTCGGCGTCGATCAGCGAGTTCTGGAGCATGTCGGCGATGAGGTCCAGCGCCAGGCCGGTGTCCTCGTGCAGGACCTTGGCGTAATAGGCCGTGTGCTCGCGCGTGGTGTAGGCGTTCAGCTGCCCGCCGACATTCTCGATCTCCTCGGAGATGCGGAAGGCGCTGCGCCGCTCCGTGCCCTTGAAGAGCATGTGCTCGACAAGGTGGGCGACGCCGTTGACGCTGGCCGCCTCGTTGCGCGTGCCCACGCCGACCCAGCAGCCCAGCGACACCGACTGCACGTCGGGCATGCTGTCGGTGGCCACGCGGAGGCCGTTGGACAGGGTGGTGACCTGGACGGAGCCCTGGCGGAGGGTGGTGCGGTTCGGGGCAACCTGGACGGGGCTCATGCGGTCTCCTGTGCGGCGCTGGCGGCGGCGCGGGCGCGCGACGTGACGTAGTCCTGAACAACAGCGAGATCGTTCGGCAGGTCCGTCAGCCGCTCCTCGCGCACATACAGATCGGACAGGCGCGGCGGCAGCTCCGGCCGGTGGCCGGTGGCCTTCTCGACCGCGTCGGGGAACTTGGCGGGATGGGCGGTGGCGAGAACCACCATCGCGACGTCCGGGCTGAGCGACGGCAGCGCCGCGGCGGCCGAGGCGACGCCCACCGCGGTGTGCGGATCGACCAGATAGACGCACTCGCGCCAGGTCTGCTCGATGGTGGCCATGGTGCCGGCCTCATCGACCCGGTGGCCGGCGAAGACGGTCAGGGCCTCGGCGAGCTGGCCGTCGGACACGGTGAAGCGCCCTTCCGCCCGGAAGCGGTTCATCGCCTCCACCACCTTGGCGCCGTCGCGGCCCAGCAGGTCGAACAGGAGACGCTCGAAGTTGGAGGAGATCTGGATGTCCATGCTCGGGCTGGAGGTGGGCATGACCGGCACCATCGACATCGTGCCGCTCTGGAAGAAGCGGGCCAGAATGTCGTTGGCGTTGGAGCCGACCACCAGCTTCTCGACCGGCAGCCCCATCGCCCGCGCGCCGTAGGCGGCGTAGACGTTGCCGAAGTTGCCGGTCGGGACCGTGAAGGCGACCTTGCGGTCCGGCGCGCCGAGCGCCACCGCGGCCGTGAAGTAATAGACGATCTGGGCCATGATGCGGGCCCAGTTGATGGAGTTCACCGCCGAGAGCCCGATCCGGTCCCGGAAAGGCCCATCGTTGAACATCGCCTTCACGATGTCCTGACAGTCGTCGAAGGTGCCGTCCAGCGCGATGTTGTGCACGTTGCCGGACAGGACGCTCGTCATCTGGCGGCGCTGCACCTCCGACGTGCGGCCCTTCGGATGCAGGATGAAGATGTCCACGTTCTCACGGTCGCGGCAGGCCTCGATGGCGGCCGAGCCGGTGTCGCCGGAGGTCGCGCCGACGATGGTGACGCGCTCGCCGCGCTTTGCCAGCACATGGTCGAAAAGGCGCCCGAGGAGCTGGAGCGCCACGTCCTTGAAGGCCAGGGTCGGGCCGTGAAACAGCTCCAGCACGAAGGTCTTCTGGTCGAGCTGGACCAGCGGCGTGACGGCGTTGTGGTCGAAGCTGGCGTAGGCGTCCCGAACGATGGCGCGGAACTCGTCCTCGGCGATGGCGCCGCCGAGGAAGGGCAGCATCACGCGGACGGCGATCTCGCTGTAGGGCAGCCCGCGCATGGCGCGGATCTCGTCGGCGGAGAAGCGCGGCCACTCCTGGGGCACATAAAGGCCGCCGTCGCGGGCGAGCCCCGCCAGGAGCACATCCTCGAAGCCCAGAACCGGGGCCGTGCCCCGCGTGCTGACATACCGCACCACTCACTCTCCGCCTTGACTGGACCGGCCATGACGCCGGGCCGATGCAAGAGGGCATAGTTAGCGATACCCCGCATCCGGCGCAAGCGATGGCTGTGCGCCGCAGCCCCGCTCCGCCGGTTATGCCAGGACGCCGGCCTTACCGTCAGGCGGCGAGGTAGCGGCGTTCCAGATGACGCCGGAAAACGCCGGCGTCGAGCGGACGGCCGGTCGCCGCCGTCAGCAGCTCGTCGCCCGAGGCGTGCAGGCATCCCGTGGCATGCACATTCTCCCTCAGCCAGGAGACCAGCGGGGCGAATTCGCCCCGGGCGAGGGACTCGCGCAGGCCCGGCTCGGCCGCATGGGCCGCCTCGAAAAGCTGGGCCGCCGTCATGGCGCCGAGCGTGTAGCTCGGGAAATAGCCCCAGCCACCGCTCGGCCAGTGGATGTCCTGAAGGCAGCCGCGCCGGTCGTCGGGCGGCACCACGCCGAGCAGCGCGCGCATGCCGTCGTTCCAGGCGCCGGGCAGATCCTCCAGCGCGAGGTCGCCCGCCACCATGGCCTTCTCCAACCGGTAGCGCAGGATGACGTGGGCCGGATAGGTGACCTCGTCGGCATCGACGCGGATGAAGCCGCGCTCCACACGGCTGTAAAGACGGCGGAGGTTGTCCGGCTCCCAGGCCGGGCCGGTGCCGCCGAAGGCCTCCCGCGCCAGCGGGGCGAGATAGGACAGAAACTCCGGCGACCGGCAGGCCTGCATCTCCACGATCAGCGACTGGGACTCATGCACCGCCATGCCCCGCGCCTGCCCCACCGGCTGGCGCAGCCAGGCGCGCGGGCGGCCCTGCTCGTACAGGGCGTGGCCGGTCTCGTGCATGACGCCCATCAGGGCTTTCGTGAAGTCGGCCAGGTCGTAGCGGGTGGTGATCCGCACATCATCGGTGGCGCCGCCGCAGAACGGGTGCAGCGACACGTCCAGCCGGCCGCGCTCGAAGTCGAAACCGGCTTGGCGCATCAGCCGCTCGCCGAGCGCCTTCTGAACGGCCTCCGGGAAACTGCCCTCCGGCACCATCGGCGCGGGTTCACGCGCCTGCCGCTCCAGAACCTGTTCGATCAGGCCGGGCAGGAAGCCGGCGAGGTCGTCGAAGACGGCGTCGATGCGCTCGGCGCGGGCACCGGGGTCATGCTCGTCGAGCAGCGCGTCGTAGGGCGTGACGCCCATCGCCGCCCCCTTGGCCTCGGCGCCCTCGCGCACGCAGGCCAGCACCTCCTTCAGCGAGGGAAGCAGTGCAGCGTAATCGTTGTCGGCGCGCGCGGAGCGCCAGATCATCTCGCAATTGCTGATGGCCTTGCTCGTCCGCTCCACCAGCTCCGCCGGGATGGCGGTCGCGTGGAGGTAGGAGCGGCGCATCTCGCGCAGGTTCGCGCGCTGCCAGCCGCCCAGCCCGGCGGAGCCCTCGGCCTCTTCCAGCCAGTCGCCGACGCGCGGATCGGTCGCCAGCTCGTGCGCGAGGACCGACAGCGTGGCCGTCTGCTCGCCCCGCCCGTCATTGGCGCCGTCCGGCATCATGGTCTGGCTGTCCCAGCCGAGGATGCCCAGCGCATCGCTGATCGCCGCGATGCGGTGGAAGCGGCGCTCGAGTTCGCGGTAGGCGTCCGGCTTCGCCAGGGTCGTGGTGGTCATGGCGTGGACTCCTTCCGGCGGCGTTGCGACAGGACGTAGATGACCGCGAGTGTGGCCCCGAAGCTGTACCAGGTGAAGGCGTATTGCAGGTGGTTGTTCGGCAGCTCGACATGCTGCTCGACGCCGGCCGGGAGCCCGCCCGGCGACTGGCCGGGCGACAGTTCCACGATGACCGGCGCCACCTCGGCCAGCCCCACCGCGGCGGCCATCGCCGGCGGATCGACGCGCATCCAGCTGCTGGCGCCAGGGCTGTTGCCGGGTTGGAAGAGACCGGCCTCCTGCGGCAGCCGGACGGTGCCGGCCACCGTGACCGCGCCGGCGACCTGCCCGCCCGCGCGCGCCGTGGGGTCGGCCCGGTCCATCGGGACAAAGCCGCGGTTCACGAGGATCGGCGGGCCGCCCGCGCGCTCGAAGGGCGTGACGATCTCGTAGCCGACCTGGCCCTGGCGCGGGCGGGCGACGACGCGCAGTTCCTTGTCGTGCAGGAAGCGGCCGGTCAACGTGACGGGGCGGAACTCCCAGGCGGCGGGATCGTCAAGGCTTGCCGGCAGAGGCACGGCGGGGGCGGTCAGGCTTTGGGCGACGCGCTCCTGAAGCGCGGTCTTCCATTGCAGACGGTTCAACTGCCAGGTGCCAAGCGCCAGCATGGCGGCGACGGCGGGAACGGTGATGAGCGTCGCCCAAAGGGACGGACGGAACCGGCGACCGCCCTGCGTGGCGAGCCTGGCTTCACCTCCGGATGGCATGGGCTATCCCTCGAGGTCGCGGCGGTGATGGTATTGAATGGCGATGACGGCCGCCTTGGCCGGGCGCAGCATGCCGAGCGCCAGCCCCAGAATCAGAACGCTCCACACGATCGCGTGGAGCCACAGCGGCCAATCGACGTTCATCGAGAACAGAAGGATCGGCGGAACGGCGATGAAGCCGAGAATGAAGATCAGGAAGACGGCCGGGCCGTCCCCGCTGTCCTGCTTCGCGAGGTCGAGGCCACAGACCCCGCACCGCTCGGCCACGGTGAGGAAGCCGCTGAACAGCTTGCCCCGGCCGCAGCGCGGGCATGCGCAACGCATGCCCGCGGCGATGGGAGAGACCGTGGCCCCAGGGCCGGTCAATGACCGGTCGCCCCGCCGGCGGAACCCCACCAGTAGACCGACACGAACAGGAACAGCCAGACCACGTCGACGAAGTGCCAGTACCAGGCCGCCGCCTCGAAGCCGAAGTGGCTCTGCGGGGTGAAGTGGCCCTTCATGCTGCGGAACCAGCAGACGAGGAGGAAGACCGTGCCGACCAGCACGTGGAAGCCGTGGAAGCCGGTGGCCATGTAGAAGGCCGACGGATAGATGCCGTCGGTGAAGCCGAACGGGGCGTGCGCGTACTCGTAGACCTGCACGGCCGTGAAGAGGATGCCGAGCAGCACGGTCAGGCCGAGCGCCTTGGTGGCGTCCTTCCGGTTGCCCTCGATGATGGCGTGGTGCGCCCAGGTCACCGTGGTGCCGGACAGCAGCAGGATCAGCGTCATCATCAGCGGCAGGTGGAAGGCGTCCACCGTCGTGATGTTGGCGGGGGGCCAGGCGCCGTTCGGGTTCGCCTCGAACACCTTCGGGAACAGGGCGGCGTCGAAGAAGGCCCAGAAGAAGGCCGCGAAGAACATCACCTCGGACGCGATGAACAGCGCCATGCCGTAACGCAGGCCGATCTTGACGACCGGGGTGTGCGCCTTCTCCTGAATCGACTCCTTCAGGATGTCGCGCCACCAGCCGTACATCACGAAGAGGATCGACAGGACGCCGAGCGCCAGCAGCCACCAGCCGCCGTCGTGCATGTAGGTGACGAGGCCGACGGCCAGCAGACCGCCCGCGAAGGCGCTGAGGAGCGGCCAGGGGCTCGGCTTCACAAGGTGATAGGGATGCGGAATGCCCTCGCCCGCCGAGTGGCCGGCGGAGGGGGTGTTTGGCGCGTGCCCGTGCGTGATGTCGGCCATCTTCTCCAACCCGATATGTTAGTTCGTCGCGGTGGCGCTGGGCGCCGCCTTATCGCTAGAGCCTTGTTGATTCGCCTGCTGCGCCAGGACCGCGTCGGCGTCCAGGGCGCGGAAGAAGGTGTAGGACAGGGTGATGGTGGTGACGTCCTCCATCGCCGGATCCTCGGCCATGGCCGGATCGACGAAGAAGGCGACCGGCATGTCCACCGACTGTCCCGGCTGCAACACCTGCTCGGTGAAGCAGAAGCATTCGATCTTGTTGAAATACTTGCCCGCCTTGTCCGGCGTGACGTTGTAGGTGGCCGTGCCGACCGTGGGCTTGTCGGACCGGTTCTCCGCGCGGTAGGCGGCGAGCCCGGTCTCGCCCAGCTTGAGGGCGACTTCCTTCTGCTCCGGCCGGAAGGCCCAGGGCAGCTTGTTGTTCACGTCCGCGTTGAAGCGGACCGTGACCTTGCGGTCCACCACGCGTTCGGCGCCGGCCTCGGCCCGCTGGGTCGTCCCGCCGAAGCCCGTCACCTGGCAGAACAGGTTGTAGAGCGGCACGGACGCGTAGGCGAGACCCACCATGCCGGCCACGATGCCGAACAGCGAGACCATCACCATGCGGTTGCGCCGCTTCAGCTTGTCGTTCATCGCGAGACCCCCGTCAGTGTCCGCCCATGCGGACGATGGTGATCACGTAGAACAGGGCGACCAGGGCCAAAAGCGCGAAGAGCACGGCGAGATTCCGCCCGCGCAGCCGCTTGCGGCGTTGGATTTCGGATTCGTCCATGGCGATCACCCCACCAGTCCGGAAACGACGTGCTCGCCCATCATCAGGCCGAACAGCGCGAAGAGATAAAGGATCGAGAAGCCGAACATCTGCTTGGCCGGCTTGTCGTCGCCCGCGCGCAGCACGCGCGCCGCGCACAGCAGGAACAGCGCGTTCAGCACCAAAGATCCGGCGAGATAGACCGGGCCGGCGATCCCCACGAGGTAGGGCGAGACCGCGACCGGCAGCAGAAGGACCGTGTAGAAGAACATCTGCCGCTTGGTCGAGGCGGCGCCCGCCACGACCGGCATCATCGGCACGCCCGCCCGCTCGTAATCGCCGCTCCGGTAAAGCGCCAGCGCCCAGAAGTGCGGCGGCGTCCACAGGAAGATCAGCAGGAAGAGCAGGACCGACGGAAGTTCAACGCCGCCCGTCACAGCCGCCCAGCCGATCATCGGCGGGAAGGCGCCGGCGGCGCCGCCGATCACGATGTTCTGCGGCGTGCTGCGCTTCAGCCACATGGTGTAGACGAAGACGTAGAAGCCGATGGACAGCGCCAGGATCGCCGCCGCCGCCCAGTTCACCGCCAGCCCCATGACCAGGACCGAGGCCGCGGCGAGGATCACGCCGAAGGCGAGCGCCTCGTCCGGCTGGACCCGGCCCGACGGGATCGGGCGCCGGGCGGTGCGGCTCATCACCGCGTCGATGTCGCGGTCATACCACATGTTGATGGCGCCCGAGGCGCCGGCGCCGACCGCGATGCAGAGCACCGCGACCGCCGCGAGGATCGGGTGGATGTGCCCGGGAGCCACGACCATGCCGGCCAGGCCCGAGAACACCACCAGCGACATGACACGCGGCTTCAGAAGCTCGAGGTAGTCACCGGGCGAGGCACCCGTGAGCTGCGGGTCCGAGATCCGTTCGAGTGTCATGTCAGTCATGGTCGTTCATCCTTGCCATACCGTGGGCCGGGGTCACCCCCGGCCCGTTCCGCTCACTTCACCTGCGGAAGCGTCTCGAACGCATGGAACGGCGGAGGCGAGCTGACGGTCCATTCCAGGGTGCCGGCTTCCGGACCCCAGTAGGCGCCGCCGACCTTCTCACCGCTGGTCAGCGTCTTGATCGCGATCCACACGAACAGGAGCGTGGACGCGAAGGAGATGTACGCACCGATCGACGAGACCATGTTCCAGCCCGCGTAGGCATCCGGATAGTCCGGAATGCGGCGCGGCATGCCGGCCAGACCCAGGAAGTGCTGCGGGAAGAAGATCAGGTTCACGCCGACGAAGGTCGTGTAGAAGTGAACCTTGCCCCAGAACTCCGGATACTGACGGCCGGACATCTTGCCGATCCAGTAGTACCAGCCGGCGAAGATGGAGAACACGGCACCTAGCGACAGCACGTAGTGGAAGTGCGCCACAACGTAATAGGTATCGTGCAGGACGATGTCCATGCCACCGTTGGACAGGACCACGCCCGTGACGCCGCCGACGGTGAACAGGAAGATGAAGCCGAAGGCCCAGAGCATGGGCACGCGGAACTCCACCGAGCCGCCCCACATGGTGGCGATCCAGGAGAAGATCTTCACGCCCGTCGGCACGGCGATGATCATCGTCGCGGCGGTGAAGTAGGCCTTGGTGTCGACGTCCAGGCCGACCGTGTACATGTGGTGCGCCCACACGACGAAGCCGACGACGCCGATGGCGACCATCGCGTAGGCCATGCCCAGATAGCCGAAGACCGGCTTGCGGGAGAAGGTCGACACGATGTGGCTGATGATGCCGAAGGCCGGCAGGATCATGATGTAGACTTCGGGGTGACCGAAGAACCAGAACAGATGCTGGAACAGGACCGGGTCGCCGCCGCCTTCCGGATTGAAGAAGGTCGTGCCGAAGTTGCGGTCGGTCAGCAGCATGGTGATGGCGCCGCCGAGCACCGGAACGGCGAGCAGCAGCAGGAAGGCCGTGACCAGCATCGCCCAGACGAACAGCGGCATCTTGTGCAGCGTCATGCCGGGCGCGCGCATGTTGAAGATGGTCGTGATGAAGTTCACGGCACCCAGGATCGACGACGCACCCGCCAGGTGAAGGGCGAAGATGCCGAGATCGACCGAGGCGTCCGGATGGCCCAGCGCCGCCGACAGCGGCGGGTAGATGGTCCAGCCGGTGCCGGCGCCCGCGCCCACGAAGGGCGAAGCCATCAGCAGCAGGAAGGCCGGGACCATCAGCCAGAAGCTGATGTTGTTCAGGCGCGGGAAGGCCATGTCCGGCGCGCCGATCATGAGCGGCACGAACCAGTTGCCGAAGCCGCCGATCAGCGCCGGCATGACCACGAAGAACACCATGATCAGGCCGTGGGCCGTGATGATGACGTTCCAGACGTGGCCGTCGGCCAGGAACTGCATGCCCGGGGACTGCAGCTCCAGGCGCATGATGACCGACGCCAGAGCGCCGATCACGCCGGTGATGACCGAATAGAACAGATAGAGCGAACCGATGTCCTTGTGGTTGGTCGAGAACAACCAACGATCCACAAAGCCCGGCACATGGTGGTCATGCGCGTGCGCATCACCCGGAGAAGCGTTACCCATCTCACATACCCTCGCGTCGGCGAAATTCTTCTTTACGGTGTGCGGGCCCGTGGATCACTGGGCGACCTGCGCCACGTCCTTGTTGCCCCGGTTCGGGCCGAAGGCGACCTTGGCCTTCTCCACCCAGGCGGCGAAGGCGTCCTTGGAGACGACCTCGACGGCGATGGGCATGAAGCCGTGGTTGACGCCGCAGATCTCCGAGCACTGGCCGTAATAGACGCCTTCCTTCTCGGCCTTGAACCAGGTCTCGTTGATGCGGCCCGGAATGGCGTCCTTCTTCACGCCGAAGGCGGGAATGGTCCAGGCATGGATCACGTCGCCGCCGGTGACGATCAGGCGCACGGTCGTGTCGACGGGAACCACGACGCGGTTGTCGACCTCGAGCAGGCGCGGCTGGCCCGGCTTCAGCGCATCGTCCTGCACCATGTAGCTGGAGAAGGCGATGTCGCCGTGATCCGGATACTCGTAGTCCCAGTACCACTGGCGGCCGGTGACCTTCACGGTCATCTCGGACTCCGGCACCTGCTCGGCCACGTAGAGCAGCTTGAAGGACGGCACGGCGATCACGATCAGGATGATCACCGGGACGACCGTCCAGGCAACTTCCAGCAGCGTGTGGTGGGTCGTCTTCGACGGGTTCGGGTTGGCGTTCCGGTTGAACCGGACGCCGATGTAAACCAGAAGCGCCAGCACGAACAGCGTGATGGCGACGATGATCACCGTCAGCAGGTTATGGAAGGAGTCCATCAGGTGCTTGACCGGGGTCACCGCATCCTGAAGCCCCAACTGCCAGGGATGGGGCTGGTCCGCGGACGCGATTCCCGAAAATCCAATCAACGAAACCACCGCCGCCAGCGCGGCGGCGAACAGGGTCTGCCTCTTCATCCCCAACCCTCTCATTGCCGCGGCGTCGGTTCCGGTCCGCGGTCGTCATCGTTCTCGCCGGCACCGCCGCCGCCCGGATGGCCGGAACCAACCTCCGTCGGTCCTGTTCATCGGGTGGGCGTCGTGGCTGGCGCCGGAATATGCAAAGATCGCCTCCACAAGGGGGCGACCCGTTTCCGCGCGGCAACTTAGCCTTCCGGCCATCGTGGATACAAGGGATTCCTCTCTTGCCCGGGAGGGTGCCGCGCGCCTCTCATCCGGTTGGAATTATAGGACGATATCGGCTGGATACCATCGGCGGCGGGCGGCTGCGACGGCGTGTCGCAGAAGTTCGCATGCCCAACGAAACGGCCGAGCCCAAGCCGGAAGGGCGCGACTCCGGCACTCCCTCCGGCCGGCCGCAGGCTCAACCGTGCGGCGCGTCCGACGGCTCGACCAGCACCCTGCGGATGCGGCGGACCCCGGTCCAGACCGCGAAGAGCACGACCGGAATGCCGATGCCGGTGACCAGGTCCGGGTTCAGCGGCACGCCCATGCCCTTCAGCGCCTTGGCCGCGTAGCCCAGGATGCCCACGCCATAGTAGCTGATGGCGACGACGGAAAGCCCCTCCACCGTCTCCTGAAGGCGGAGCTGCGCGTGGGCGCGGCTGTCCATGGAGCGCAGCAGCTCCGCGTTCTGGCCTTCCACCGCGATCTCGACCCGCGTGCGCAGCAGGTTGCTGGCGCGCGCGACGCGCTGCGACAGCATCTCCAGACGCGTCTGGGCCGCCTCGCAGGTGCGAAGCGCCGGGGCGAGGCGGCGCTCCATGAACTCGGCGATCATCGGCACGCCTTCGATGCGCACCTCGCGAAGCTCCTCGATGCGCTTGCGCACCAGCAGGTAGTAGGCGCGCGCGGCCCCGAAGCGGTAGGCGGTCTCGGCGGAGATCTGCTCGGTGCGGGCGGCGAGGCGTGTCAGGCGCCCGAGCAGGTCGCGCTCGTCCTCCAGCCCCTCGATGGCCGCCATGCGGCTGGTCAGCTCGGCCAGCTCCGCCTCGATCCGCCCGATGTCCGGCAGGGCGCGGCGCGCCTCGGGCAGCGCCATCAGCGCCATGATGCGGTAGGTCTCGATCTCGAACAGCCGCTGCACGGTCCGTCCGGTCTGGTTTCCGGTCATCGAATGATCGACCACCAGGATCCGCGAGAAATTGTCGCCATGGATGCGGAAATCGGTCCAGGCCGTCGCCGTGCCGCCCGCGACGCGGGAGCCGACATAGCGGTCCGAACCGAAGATCGCCTCCAGCGTCTCGGGCGTCGGGACGGGTGCGCCGTTGTCGAGCACGACGATGTGGATGCCGGCCATCAATTCGCCGGGCAGCGCCGCCAGCCAGTCGCGGGGAACCGCGTCCAGCGCCGGTTCCAGGAAGGGGTCGAGTGCCGCGGCCGGGGCGGTCGGACGGAAGACCGACCATGTCGAAAACTCGGTGTGGCGCTCCCACTTCAGGCGGAAGCTGCCGAAACTGCCGCTGTAATGGGTGGCGTCGGGCGCCGGCGGCGGAACGCCGGCCCAGGCGCACAGCCGGGCCAGGTGGCTCAGGTCGTCGCCGGTCGTTCCCTCGCCCGAGAACATCGCCAGCAGCGTCCCGCGGGTGGGCGGGCGCAGCAGTTCCGGCGGGCGGGCATGCACCTCGTTGGTCAGCGTCACCCGCAGCGGGTGGTCCTTCAGGAGCCGCGCTCCCGGCGCCGTCCCTCCGGCGCCGCCGGGCCGCGCGGCGGTCTCCTCGGTCACGGTTGCTCCTCCCATTGCCGTCTTATCTTTATGGTCCGATCTTTATCGTCCAGCCGGCCGATCGGCGCGCACGGGGCGCGCAAGCCTTGCCGGAAGGCCGCGCCGTCGCCACACTATTGATGTCACGCCCGCGGTCGCGCGGCTGACGGTGGCGGTTCGACGGCCGGTCCTGAGCCGACTTCCGCACACCTCGCACCAAAGCACAAGAGCCCGGAGTCCCCATGAGCGCGCTTGCCATCACAGACGACCTGTTCTTCAACCGCGCCGGCCTGGACCGGTCCCGCGTGGAAAGCGTCGTAGCCGATGCCCTGCGCGGGGCCGACGACGGCGAACTGTTCCTCGAATATGCCCAGAGCGAATCGCTGGGCTGGGACGACGGCAAGCTGAAGTCGGCCAGCTTCGACACGACCCAGGGCTTCGGGCTGCGCTCCATCGCCGGCGAGGCGACGGGCTACGCCCACGCCTCGACCCTGTCCGAGGAGGCGATCCGCCGCGCGGCCTCCACCGTGCAGGCGGTCCAGGCCGGGCACAACGGCACCATCGCCGAGCCCCCGCCCGGCACCAACCGCGCGCTCTACATCCCCGACAACCCGCTGCACATCATCCCCTTCGAGACGAAGGTGAAGCTGCTGGCCGACATCGACGCCTACGCGCGCGGCAAGGATTCGCGCGTCCGTCAGGTGAGCTGCTCGATCAGCGGCGAATGGCAGGCGGTGCAGATCCTGCGCGCCGACGGCGTGCGCGTCGCCGACCTGCGCCCGCTGGTGCGGTTGAACGTGTCCGTGGTGATGGCCGAGGGCGAGCGCATGGAGACGGGAAGCTGCGGCGGCGGTGGCCGCGTCAGCTATGAGCATTACGTCCGCCCGGACACCTGGCGCGGCTTCGTGGACGAGGCGATGCGCCAGGCCCTGGTCAACCTCTCCTCCGTCCCGGCGCCGGCCGGCGAGATGACGGTCGTGCTCGGCAACGGCTGGCCCGGCATCCTGCTGCACGAGGCCATCGGCCACGGGCTGGAGGGCGACTTCAACCGGAAGAAGACCTCGGCCTTCGCCGGGCTGATGGGCCAGCGCATCGCCGCCCCCGGCGTCACCATCGTTGACGACGGCACCATCGAGAACGCCCGCGGCTCGATCAGCGTGGACGACGAGGGCACGCCCGGCCAGAGCACGACGCTGATCGAGGACGGCATCCTCGTCGGCTTCATGCAGGACCGCATGAACGCCCGGCTGATGGGCGCGCGCCCGACCGGGAACGGCCGGCGCCAGAGCTTCGCCTACCACCCGATGCCGCGCATGACCAACACCGTCATGCGCAACGGCAACCACACGCCGGACGAAATCATCTCCTCGGTGAAGAAGGGCATCTACGCCAAGAACTTCGGTGGCGGCCAGGTGGACATCACCAACGGCAAGTTCGTCTTCTCCGCCTCGGAAGCCTACCTGATCGAGGACGGCAAGATCGGGCCGGCGGTGAAGGGCGCCACCCTGATCGGCAGCGGCGCCGATGCGCTGACCCGCGTGTCGATGATCGGCAACGACAGCCAGCTCGATCCCGGCATCGGCACCTGCGGCAAGGACGGCCAGGGTGTGCCGGTCGGCGTCGGCCAGCCGACCCTGCGCCTCGACGGGCTGACGGTCGGCGGCACAGCCGCCTGAGGGCCCGAGCCTCCGAAGGCCCCTCCTCCCTTGCGGAGGAGGGGCCTTTTTGCCATCCATGGGCAGCGGCAGGCTCCGCACGACAAAGGAAATGGGAGGATAAGGTGACGTCACTCGCGCTTGTATCGACCTTCTGCGCCGACCGGGTCGGGCTGGTCTCGGGGATCACCGGGCACCTGTTCGAGCTGGGCATCAACCTGCGGGACGCCACCTTCGCCGTCATGGGATCGGGCGCCGAGTTTTCCGCCGTGTGCGAGCTGCCGGCCGGCCTCTCGGTCGAGGAGGTCCAGGCCGGGCTCGACGCCGTGCCGGAACTGGAAGGGGCGCAGATCAAGGTCACGCCCTTCGCCCTGGACCCCGTCCCCGGTCCCACCGCGCGGATCACCCATACGGTCCATGTCAGCGGCGGCGACCAGCCTGGCCTGATCGCCCGCCTGTCGGAGATCTTCACGCAGTTCGACGCGAACATCGTCCGCCTCGACGCGCAGACCCTGCCCGAGCGCGACGGTGGGCGTTACAGCGTCCGCTTCTCCGTCTCGATCCCGCCGGAACGGTCGCAGACCTGCCTGTCGGCCGTGGCGAACACCGCCGAGGCGCTAGGGCTGGGCTGCTCGGCCCAGATGGTCTGAGCCACGGCTCCTGCCCGGAGGGAATACAGGTCATCATGGTTGCATAAGTGTGCATTTCGCGCGATGAATCGGAGGCTTTCCCGGATCCTGCGACCATCGCGTGAAGACCACCGCCGCGGCACTGTTCATTCTGGTGACCGCCGCCCCTGCCGGGGCGGAAGGGCTGACTCCGAGCCTGTCCGACTGGGGCGGGGCCGGGCTGCTCCAGACCCCGACCGCCCGCTTCCTGCCGGACGGGACCGTGACCGCCGGCTACACCGCCCTGGGAACGGCCCACCGCCACCTGTTCACCGGCGCGCAGCTTTTGCCCTGGCTTGAAGTGGGCGTGCGCGAATCTCTGTTCCCGAGTCTCTACGGCGTCACCGAACCCGGCCTGGACGCCAAGCTCCGTCTGGTGAAGGAGGGTCCCCGGACACCGGAGATCGCCCTGGGCGGGCGCGACCTCGCCGGAGCCGGCTTTCAGGCGCCCGGCCGCGGCCGCTTCGCCGGCGAGTATCTGATCCTGTCCCGCCGCTGGTGGAATCTGGACACCAGCCTGGGGATGGGCTGGGGCCGGCTCGGCGGCTACGGCCATCTGCGCAACCCCTTGCGTTTTCTCGGCGCCCGCTTCCGCCGTGACCGCGATCCCGCCCTGCCCGCTTCGCGCGGGCCACGCTCCTGGTTCACCGGCGACCGGGTGGCGCTGTTCGGCGGGGTGGAATGGCACACGCCCCTTCCCGGCCTTTCCACCAAGATCGAGTACAGCGGCGACAGCTTCCGGTCCGAGCAGCAGGACGATCCGCTCTTCCGGCCCGGCCTGCCGGTCAACGCCGGGGTCGCGTGGCGCCCCCTGCCCTGGGTCGAGCTGGGCGCCGGCCTGGAACAGGGGCACCGCCTGATGGCGCGGCTCGCCGTCCGGCTCGGCCCGGCAGACCTGGGGGAGGAGGCCCCCTCCCCGCCTTCTCCCGTCGGGCCGAGGCCATCACGGGAAGCAGCACTGTCCGCCCAGGAACTGGCGATGGTGGCGCGGGCCACGGGGCTTCCGGCACGGGCGGCGGCCTTGGACGGCGACCGGGCCGTCATCTGGCTGGACCCGGCCGGTTCGGGCACGGCGCCGCTCGCCCGCGAAGCCGGACGCGCGGTCCGGCTGCTGGCCGACTCCGCCCCGCCGGAGGCCGAGCGTCTGGTCGTCGTGACGGGTGCCGGGGGGTTGGAAGCCACCACCGTCACGCTCCAGCGCGGCGAGGTTGCCCGCGCCGCCAATGGGCGGGGCAGCGCTGAGGAGGTCTGGCGGACGGCGCGGATCGAACCAGTCCCGGTAAACCCGCCGGACTGGATCATGCGTTGGGATCTGGCGCTGCGCCCGACCCTGGAGAGCAGCCTGTTCGAGTTGAGCGCGCCGCTCGTGCAGCGCAGCTACACCGACCTCGACCTGTCGGTGGAGCCCTGGCGCGGTGTCCTGCTCGGCACCGGAATCCGCCTCAACCTCGGCGACAATCTCCCCTGGCTCGACACCAACGCCCTGCCCGCCGAGGCGCCGGTGCGCAGCGACCTGCCCCTTTATGCCCTGCCACGCGCGAACCTGGACCATCTCTACGGTGCGTGGCGGCTTTCACCCACGCGGGACTGGCACGCGGGCGTCACGGCCGGCCATTTCGAGGAGATGTTCGGCGGTGCCGGGGTGGAACTGCTCCACCGGCCCGTCCAGGCGCGCTGGGCCGCCGGGCTGGACATCAACCATGTCTGGAAGAGACCACCGGGCGATCCCTTGCACCTCCTCCAGGGCAGCGGCCGGATGACCGGCCATGCAAATCTGCATTTGGAAGCGCCGGGAGGCACGGCAACGGGAAGCTTGCGGCTCGGCCGCTATCTGGGCGGGGACTGGGGCGGAACGCTGGAATTGGCCCGCCGGTTCGAGGGCGGGCTGCGCCTGTCGGCCCATGTGACCTGGACCGAAGGGCCGCGCGACGGGCAAAGCCGGATCGGCGGACGGCTCGAACAGGGCGTCGTGCTGAGCATTCCGCTGGGGGCGTCGGGCGTCCTGCCCATGGGTGGAAGCGTGGAAACGGCCATCCGCACGCTGGGGCGGGATGCCGGCCAGCGCCTGCGGCGGCCGTTCCCTCTGTACGAAACCATGGCGCCGGCGGGCTTCGGGAGCCTCGCCGGCGGGTGGAATCGCCTGCTCGATTAGCGCATCACCTCGATCCGGCCGGTCGTCGGGTCGAGTTGGACCGTGGACCAGTCACCGGCGGGGGTCATCGCCTGGGCGATGTAGCTCTGCCCCTGCTTGCGGAAGTCCCGAACCTGAACGAAGCCAGCGGCGCTGAACTGGTTCAGCAGCGTCGTCTGCATCAGTTCGGTGGGATTCTGGCCCGGCCCGCGCCGGATTTCCGGACGGTCCTCGACCATGCCCGAGAAGGCGCCGCCAGTCATGCCCATGGCGCCGCTGTTGCTCGTGGTGCCGCCTTGGCCCATGCCCGACGTCATGCCTGGAGCCGTCCCCGTGCTGCCGCTGTAGGCCGGAGCGCCGCCACCGTCCATTCCACCGCTCATGCCAGCCGTGCCGCCATGATTCGTCGAGCCGCCGTGGCCGGAAGAACCGCTATAGCCGGACGACCCGCCATAGGTGGCGGAGTTGCCATAGGTGGAGCCGGCCATGCCCGAATGGGCGCCGCTCATGGTGGAGCCGTGCTGGGGCTGGCTCCAGCTGTTGTTGTGCTGGCCGGGCAGGCTCTGGACCTGCGGGCTCACGGACGGCATGCCCGACGGGCTGTCGTACTCGTAGCGGGTCTCGGACATGGTCCGTGAATTGACCTGGGCCATGGCGGCGGGTGCCGCGGTCAGCAGCGCGGCCGAAATCGCAAGGGTCAGCTTCGCGTTCATGGATGTTCCTCTCTTTTTGAAAAAGCCACGCGCGGACTGGTCCGGCAGGGACCTCCAGCGAACGGCCTCCGGCCCGCGTCCTGTTCCCGGCGCCGGAGAGAGCGGCGGAACGGACAGAAGCGGCGGGCGCGGGTTCGCCTTTCCAACAGCGTCCGGGCGTTTCCGTTGCGACCCGTCGGCGAAAAGCCGGGCGGCGAAAAGCCGGGCGGTGAAGGGGATATCGGCGAGGAGAATGGGCGGCTCGCGCATTCCCCGATCGCCGGCAGTAAAATGATGCGTTGTGGAAGCTCACTCAGGAACCTTCCTCGGCGTGCATCGTTGCGCTGTTTGCAAGCCGCGCCTTGCGGCTCCTGCCGTTCAAGAACGCGCAACGCCTTCGAGCAGGCCGTGCCCCCGAGCATGCCGCAGGACAGGCGACGCGGAGGAGGGATGATGCTCTATTGGGCTCTGCTGTTCTTCGTGATCGCCCTGGCGTCCGGGGCGCTCGGCTTCAGCGGAATCGCGTCGGCCTCGTCGGGCATCGCGCAGATCCTGTTCTTCCTGTTCGTCGCGCTGTTCGCGGCGAGCATCGTCGCCGGTCTCTTCCGCCGCCGCTGAACCGAAAACTGGAGCCAAGAAAAAGGCCGGCCGCGTTTCCGCGGCCGGCCTCGATCCCGTTTCGTCTGCCCGCAGTCGTCAGCCGCGTGCCATCAATCGTCGTCGCCGTCGCCGGCGTTGCCGCCTTCCATCAGCGCGCGCAGGGCGCGCCGCCCGCGCGAGAGGCGGGACTTCACCGTGCCGATGGAGATGCCCAGAATGTCCGCGGCTTCGCCGTAGGAGATGCCCTCCAGGCCGATCAGCAGCACGACCTCCCGCTGTTCGGTCGGCAGCAGGCCCAGGGCGCGGCGCAGATCGCGCAGTTCCAGCCGCACGAACTGGGAGCCGTGAGCGGCGCCGATGCTCGCCTGCGCCTCGCCGTCGATGTCCACGACGGTCTGGCGGCGGCGGATGCCGTTGATGTGCAGGTTGCGCAGGATCGTGAAGAGCCAGGCACGCAGGTTGCTTCCCGGGCGCCACAGGTGAAGACGCGACAGGGCGCGCTCCAGGCACTCCTGGACCAGATCGTCGGCCAGGGTCGCGTCGCGCACCATGGCGCGGGCGAAGCGGCGCAGCCGTGGGATCTCCGCCTCGATCTGCGCGATCACGGCCGGATCGGGAGGCGCCGTCGGAAGCGTGATGACCTCCGCACCGGCCTCACCTTCGCCGTCATGGTCGCGTCCGCCTTCCTCCTCTCCCACGTCGAACGGCCGCCCGAGCGCAACGGGATCGAAGTCCGCGTGGTCATGCGCCTGGTGGCGCAGGGAACTTGCGACGTGGTTCGCCATCGGTGAGACGCTGCCTCCTCATGCCGTCGGCCCCAGGGAGAGCCGACGCGACTGAAGTCCAAACCTATTCCTATCCGAACGCCGAACGCGTGGGGCGAACCCCCGGTGTCTGGAAGACAACCGCCGGTCCTCTGTACCTAATGAGCCCGTTAACGCTGCGCCAGTTGGGAAAAAGGCTAGGTTCTCATACAATTTGGCGAGATTACCTCTAAGATCCCAAAGATCCTTCCATTTGAGAATTGGAACTTCACCGCCGATCTTGCGTAAGCGTTGTGGAGTTTGAAATAAGAAAAAGACATTCTTTGGACGATGACGCGAATAGCATTGCCGCTTCATCCATTAGGTGTCTTTTCTGATGAGTATTATTTTACGGTCCGCTAGACGAAGGAAGTGCACCCCACTCCTTTCGATCGCCGAGGGGATTGGGTGGCACCCTGTCTTTTCGGGTGAACCCGTCCGGGTGCTTGCCTTTCGCCGGCTTTCGCTCTCTCGATCCTCGTGGAAAACGAGGAATGATTCGCCTCGAACGTCAGCCCGGCGTCGCAACAGCAAAAGGGGGTAACGCGGTGCACAACCCGCGCGCAACCAACGGACAGTTCGCCGAACCGGCTTCGCCGGCCACCCAAAGACCGGAGATCCGCATGCGGCATGTTCTGACCGTCCTCTTCGCCGGGGCCGTCCTTGTGGCGCCCCTTTCCGCCCAGGCGGCCATGTCCGACAGCACGCTCCGCGCCCTGGAGGCGCTCGCCGGGAAGGGAAGCCCCCGCGCCCAGTACGAGCTGGGCCTGCGCTACGAGGCGGCCCAGGGCGTCACGCTCGATCCGCGCCGCGCGCTGGCCCTTTATTGCCGTGCCGCCCGCCAGGACTACGCCGGCGCCGCCTACCGGGCCGGGCGCATGCATCTGAGCGGCAAGGGCGGGGTCGCCAAGGACGAGGAGCTTGGGCGCGCCTGGCTGCGCAGAGCGGCCTTCCTCGGCCATGAGGAGGCCGTCAAGCTCGTGAAGGCGCCGGGCAAGGAGCCCAAGGCGCCCGACCGCTGCGAGCCGCCGAGTGCGCGCTGGGGCGTCGTCCGCCAGCCCCCGGCCCAGATCAAGGCCATGGTCCGCAAGATGGCGCCGACCTATGGGCTCGATCCCGAACTCGTCCTGGCGGTGATCGCGGTCGAATCGGGCTACCGTGTGGACGTGGTGTCCGAGAAGAACGCCATGGGGCTGATGCAGCTCATCCCGGAAACCGCGGAGCGTTTCGGCATCACCAAGCCCTTCGACCCGGAACAGAACCTGCGCGGCGGGATGAAATACCTCCGCTGGCTGCTCGCCTATTTCGACGGCAACGTCACCCTGGCCCTGGCCGGATACAACGCCGGCGAAGGCGCGGTTCTCCGCTACAAGGGCATCCCGCCCTACCGTGAGACGCAGGACTATGTTGTGAAGGTGCACAGCGTCTACAGCCGCCAGCGGCACCCCTACGATCCGAAGGTCGTCGCCTCGGCCGGGCTGAAGGCGGCGCGGATCGAAACCGTCGCGGAACTGACGGGGGGATCGGAGACGGTCGCCTCGGCGGACTGACCGCCGGCCGGCGGGGGAACCCTTCCTTGTCCAGTCCCGTTGCAGACGGCGAAGCCGTCGCACGGGACGGCACGGCGCGGAACGGCGCGCCAGTGGAGGCCCCCATGACCATGCACGCCCGATCCGTCCCGATGACGCAGGCACGCTGATGCGCCGGGGACTGTCCTTCGCCGCCGGCCTGCTGGCCGGCCTCTGGCTCGACACGGCGCGCCGCAGCCGCAGGGCCGAGCGCGAGCATCCCCCCGCCGGCTCCTTCGTGAAGACCGGTCTCGAGGCCGGCGGCACCACGCTGCATTACCTGGAGCGCGGCCCAACCGGCGGCACTGCCCGGGGACGGCCCCTGGTGTTCCTGCACGGCAACGGCATCATCGCGGAGGATTGGGAACTCTGCGGCGTCCTCGACCGCGCGGCGGAGCGGTGGCACTGCGTGGCTTTCGACCGGCCGGGGCACGGCTACAGCGAGAAGCCCCGTGGCGGGCACAGCCCCTCCGGCCAAGCGGCGATCCTGCGGGCGGGCGCACGCGCCCTCGGGCTGGACCGGCCGATCCTGATCGGCCACTCGCTGGGCTCCACGGTCGCGGCGGCCTGGGCGCTCGACTATCCCCGGGAGGTCGGTGGCCTCGTCCTCATGTCGGGCTACAGCTACCCGACGGTCCGCCCCGACTTCGTCCCCCTCATGGCCCCGGCGATCCCCATCGCCGGCCAGATCTTGAGCCGCACGCTGGCCCAGCCGATCGACCGGCTGATCCTGCCCGCCCTGCTGCGCCGCGTCTTCGAACCGAATCCGGTGCCGGCCAGCTACCGCCGCATCCCGCCCGATCTCCTGCTGCGGCCGACGCAGTTGGAGGCCGCGGCGGCCCACACCGCGGCCCTTATCCCCGGTGCCGCGGCGCTTGCCCCGCGCTACGGCGCGATCCGCTGCCCGACCGCGATACTGGCGGGCGAGGAGGACCGGATCGTCGATCCCCTGGACCATGCGGCCCGGCTCCACCGGGACATTCAGGGATCGAGCCTCCATCTGCTCGCCGGGGCCGGCCATATGATCCACCACGCCCGGCCGGACGCCGTGTTGGACGCCATCGCCGGCATCGTCCGGGTGGCCGATGCCTGGGAAGCCGCCGGAGCGACGGTCTCGGGAACCAGGGAAGACTCCCACGCCCGGCTTGGCGCCTGACGCCCGCGCGAAAGTATTAGCCTCTGCGCGAAAAAGTGGCTTCATGAAGAAAATGCGACTCGGCCCGGCCGGGCCGCTGGATGGTTAATCGTTTGGTTACGAAACGGGCGCTAACCTCGGGACATACCGTGCTTCCCCTCAGTTCCCGAGGAACTTGCAGATGCCCATGGCCGCCGACGTCGATACGATCGAACGCACCTCCATCGTCGCCTACACGCTGCTCCAGGAGCTGCACGACGTGTTGGCCCTGCCCAAGGCTCCCGACGACGTGACGCTGGGCATCCTCATGGGCCTGTCCATGTTCCTCGACGAGAAGGTCGGCCCGATGCGCGCCAAGCGGCTGATGTCCGAGGCCCCGACCATCGTCCTGAAGACGGACGCGCATGTGACGTCGGATCAGGCGCAGCGGATCATGCCCGTCCTGCGCGCCTTCGGCGACCACCTGAAGGACATGCGCGCCAAGGACCGCACGGTGGACGGCGCCGTCGCCTGACAGGCCAAGGTCTGAACGGTCAAGGCTTCCGAACAAGCGTCATGAGCCCCCGCGCCGACACCGGCGCGGGGGCTTTTTCATGCCTGCCCTGCTTCACCGGGGGTCAGTAGTCCCACTCGAACCGCAGGCCGAAGCTTGTGTCGGAGTTGGCGCCCACGTCGGCTTCCGCCTTGATGTTGTCGGTGATGTCCACCTCGACGGTGGCCCGGCTCTCGCCCGCGAGCCCCTGCTCCACCCCGACATAGACCCGGTCGCTGACGTAGCGCCCGGCCTGGACCGAGCCGCCGTTCGCACCCGAGAAGTCCAGCCGGTCCACGCCCAGCCCGCGCCGGACATTCTCCAGGATGCCGCCCCCCCCGCCGCCGAATCCGGCCAGCGACGCCGCCGACTGGGCGAGTTGCACCGCCTCCAGCGCGGTGAGGTCGCCGACCGATTTCCCGAACAGGACCTGCGCCAGCACCTCGTCCTGGGGCAGGCCCTGAGGCGAGGTCAGCTCCAGCTTGGGCTGCTGCGTCGTCCCGGTGACCAGGACCTGGGCCGTGACGCCGTTCGCCGTGGCCTCGGCCAGGAAGTCGAGGCGCGGGTTGATGTCGGTCCCCCCGTCGAACTCGATGAGGCCGCGCTCGAAGTTGAAGGTTTCGCCGAGCAGGTTCAACGCGCCCTGCAGGATCGCGACCTGCCCCGTCACGACCGGCTGCGCCGAAGTGCCGCCCACCGCGAGGTCGGCGCGGAACTCGGCGTCGAGCCCGCGGCCGCGGATGTAGATCTGGTTGGGGGCCTGCACCGTCAGGTCGAGGATCATGGCGAAGGGCTGCCGTGCTGCGTCCTCCGGCGCTTGTGCCGTCTCGGTCCGCGAACCGCCGCGCCCGATCTCGCGGACGTCGAGCGTCACCACGTTGGGCGGCAGGCTGCCGGGGATCTGGATCTCGGCGCGCAGGATCCGCACCGGGCCCGCCAGGCGCGGGTTGATGAAGCTGCCCGTCACCGTCAGATCCGCGCCGATATCCGCCTGGGCGAGGTCAATGTTGACCAGCCGGGCGTTCTCGGCGGTCAGGCGGATGTCGATCTGCCGCTCCGGCTCGGCGGCCGGACGGATGACGCCGCTGGCGGCGAGCCTGCCGCCGTTCGCCGTGCGCCCGCTGAAGGACTGGATGGTGAAGACCTCCCCGTCGCCGACCAGCCGGGCGTTGATGTCGCGGACCACGGCGCCGGACGCGCGGTTCTCGTACCGCCCGTTCTCCAGCAGCACCGTCCCGCCGAGTACCGGCGAGCCGACCGTTCCGCTGGCCCGGACGTCGAGCCGCACGATGCCCCGCGCCCGGTCGCCCGAGGCCGCGAGCAGGTCGTTGGCAAGCGAGATGTCCACGCTGCCGTTGGCGCTGGCGCTCAAGGCGCCGTTCGGCGGCACCGAGGGCACAAGCGTGTTTGGGTCGAGGACCAGCGGGGCGGCGGCGGCGAGCGTCATCCGTGCCGCACCACCGCGCGTGGCGATGTCGCCATTCAGCGAGACGCGGCGGTCGCGCCACTGCGCCTCCAGCGTCGCGTCCACGCCCGGCACCCCGCCCCGGGCCGTCTGCTCCGCACGCAGGTTGGCGACGCGCAGCGTCGCGTCGGCGCGGGGCGCCTGGACCGTCCCGCCCAGCGTCGCGCGGGCGTTCAGCATGCCGTCCAGCCGCAGGGTCGGGTCCGCGAGCCGCGCCAGGGCCAGCGGCACCTGGTCGAGCCGGAACTCCCCGCGCAGCTTCCCGTCGGTGAGCCCCAGGTCGGCGGCCAGCCGGGCGTTGCCGCTGGCGATCCGGAGGTCCGACACCTCGTAATGGCGCTCGCCCACCCGCACCGTCGCCGGGGCGGTCATGCGGAAGCTTTCACCCTGGTAGCGGCCCTGGAGCCGCTCCAGCCGGACGCGGCTGAGCGCGCCCTCGCTTGCGAAGTCACCGGCGAGGTTCAGCGCCAGCGGGGCCTCGCCCGCCCCCGCCACGTCGGCCCGGAAGGCCGCCTTGGCGAGGCTGCCGTCCACGCTCGCCGTAACGCTGGCGAGATCCTGGCCGCTCACGGCCCCGTCCCGCAGTTCGACGCGGGCGTTGCCGGAGGCTTGCCCCAGGGCATCCTTCACCTCGGCCCGCGCGGTCAGGCGGCGGGCGGCCAGCAGCGGCCCAGCCTCCCCTTCGACGCGCAGGCCGTCGGCGTTCGCGGTCAGGGTCGCCGACTGCCGGCCGCCGTTCCCGTCGAGGTCGGCGGTGAAGCCGGCGGCACCCGCCAGCGGCACGCCGGCCAACTCGGACAGCGCGTTCAACTGGGGCAGGCTGCCGTTCAGCCGGCCCGTGGCGGTCATGCTGTCGAGCGCCACCTGAAGCGCGCCGGTCACCCGATTCGGTCCGTTCGCCACGGCGAGATCCGACAGACGCAGGACCTGCCCCTCCAGCGCGTAGGCGCCGTCCACGGACAGGCTGGCGCCGGCCAGCGCGGTGCGCGCCCGCACGGTTCCGTTCGGGCTGGCGGGCAGGCCGGTGGCGGTGGCGGTCACGCTGGTCTCTCCGAATCGCCGCCCCTGCACGACGAGATCCCTGGCGTCCAGCCGTGCCTCGGCGCGCAGCGCGTCCATTGGCCCACGCGCCGTCGCATCCAGCGTTACGGTGCCCTCCATGGGCACGGCGAGGGAATCGCCGACCGGCTCCAGCCGGTTGACCGACAGCCGCGTGGCGGCGTCGAGCGTGCCGCCGGCCAGCGTCGCGCGTCCGGTCAGCCCGCCGTTGCGGCCGTCCACGGTGAGATCGCTGACGCGCACCGTTCCGTCCGCTTCCATGGCCAGCCTGGCGGCAAGCGTCGCGGTCTCGCCCAGCACGGCGTCAGCCGGCGTCCCGGTGTTGAGACCCCGCAGGGAGCCGGTCAGGGCCGCGGCCATGGCGCCGTCCGGCGCGCGCGTCACCGGCCCTTCCAGCACCGCGGCACCGGCGAGCGGCTGCCCGGCCAGCGCCGACAGGCGGGACAGGTCATCCGCCTGGACCCGCGCGCGCATGTCGAGACTCTGCCCCCAGCCACCGGCCGTGCCCTCCAGCGAGGCGTTGGCCGCGGCCGTGGACAGGGTCAGCCCCTCGAGCCGGACGTCGCCCCGGTCCACATTGACCTGCGCCCGGCCGTCCAGCCGCACCTCCGGCCCGGCCAGCTCCGCCAGGCCCGGCGTCTCGGTGGAGAGGTCGCGCACGATGCCGTTCAGCGCGACCGACAGGTCGGACAGGTTGCCCGCCACCGTTCCGGCGAGCCGTGTCTGGTTCCAGCCGATTCCCGGCATGAGCTGCCGAAGCGCGGATTCCGCACCCGCCGTCACCTCGTAGCGAAGGTCGAAGCTCCGGTAATCGGCCCCGACGCTTCCCTCCAGCGAGGCGTCGCCCGCCGCCGCGCGCACGGTGACCGGACGCAGGAGAAGGGAACGGTCCGGCCGGACCACGACGGTCGCGTTCAGCGCCGGCTGCTCCCCGACGAGCTCGACCGCCGGGCCGCTCAGCAGGGCCGCCACGTCGCCGCCCGCCATCAGCGTCACGGCGTGCCCCTCCTCCATCGCCTGGACCGCGGCATCCGCCGTGAGCCGGGCCGTGTTCTCCGCCGAGGCCTCCAGCCGGCCCTTCCAGTCGCCGAGCGGGCCGGCTCCCTGGAGATTGACGGTCACCGGCGGAAGTCCGGGAATCGACAGCGCGCGCGCCATCACACCGCCGGCCGGCTCCGACGCGTCAAGGGCGAGCTGAAGCCGCTCCTCCCCCGGGTCGAAGGCGACGTTGAGCTTCGCCTGGCCAGGCTTGTCGTCAATGCGCGCGACGTCGAGATCGACCGAAAGCCGGTTGCCGCCGCGCGCGAGGTCGAGGGATCCCGTCAGGCGCAGGGTCGCCGGCTCGCCCAGCAGAGGCGCGCCGAGGCGCAGCTCCTGCACGGCAAGCCGGTCCACGGCGAGGCCGACCGGGAGGTCCGGCAGCAGGGACAGCGGGTCGAAGGGTTCGTTCGGGTCGGCCGGTTCGGGCTCCGGCGCGGTGGAGACGGGCGCGCGTTCGACCGTCACCCTGGCGGCCTCCACCACGTCGGCCTTCGCCCGCGCGCGGAACAGCGCCGTGGGTGCGAGGTTGACGTGCACCTCCTCCATCCGCAGCCAGACGCCCTGCGTGTCCGCGACGCTGACGTCGGCGATGGTGAAGTTCAGGGGCACGGCGCCGCTGATCGTCCCGATGCTCACCTGCATGTCCGGGCCGGACACGGCGCCCTCAATGGTCCGGGCGATCCAATCGCGCACCGCGTTGGCCGGTCCCCAGCCGCCGCCCTCCGCCGCCAGCGCGCCATGGGAAATCGCGACCGCGCCCACCAGTCCGAACGCCAAATTCCGCAGGGAACCCATGTCCTCGCCTACTCCTTCGCCGCCGGACCACCGCCCGGTTCCGTCCGAATGCCACCGGAACACCAACCCCGGCAGGCGGGGGCCGTTCCTGGACGGAACGAGAAAAACGCGTGTGGAAGTCCTTGCCCCTTCACCCCAGGGATGATGCACTGCTCCGGAACGGGGGCGCCGGCGGGCCGTTGACCCGCCGTAACGCCGAAGCCGGAGCGCGGCCGATGTTCTTCCTTCCCCTGTACGATGACAACCCGACCCTGCGGACGCCCATCGTCACGATGGCGCTCATCGCGATGTGCGTTCTGGTCTATCTGTGGCAGGCGTCGCTCGAATCGGACGCCGGGACCCTGGCCGTCTACGCGTACGGGCTGGTTCCCGCGGTGCTGTTCGGCCATGCGGAGCTGCCGCCGGAGCTTCGGGCCGTGCCCTCCTGGGGAACGACCGTCACTTCGATGTTCCTGCACGGCGGCGTCCTGCATCTGGCCGGGAACATGCTGTATCTCTGGATCTTCGGGAACAACGTCGAGGACAGCATGGGCCGGGGCCGTTTCCTGGTCTTCTACCTGCTGTGCGGCGTCGCGGCCGCCCTGGCCCAGGCCTACGCCAACCCGGCATCCGAGATCCCGATGATCGGGGCGAGCGGCGCCATCGGCGGGGTGCTCGGCGCCTATCTGGTGCTGCATCCCAAGGCGAACGTCCGGGTCTTCTTTTTCTTCATCGTCCTGGTCCGGCTGATCAACGTGCCGGCGCTGATCGTGCTGGGCGTCTGGTTCGCCGGGCAGATCATCAGCGGCGTCTCCACCCCCCTGAGCGACGAGGACGGCGGTGTCGCCTTCTGGGCTCATGCAGGCGGTTTCATCGCCGGGGCCGTGCTGATCCCCTTCTTCAAGCGCCGGGAGGTGCGGCTGATGGAGCCGGCGCACAGCAAGCCCTTCGCCGTCATGCCGCCCCCCGCCATGCCGGTCCGGCGCCGGGGCAGCGTGCCGGACGCGGGCGACCGGCGCTGGCCGCCGCGCTGACGCCCGCCGCCCCGCCTCCGCCCCGATGAGCGGAGCCTGCCTCAAAAGGCCTGGCCGAGGCTGAGATAGAGCTGCCAGCGGTCGTCGTCCTCGTCCGGGTTCAGCGGGACGCCCACATCGACGCGCAGCGGGCCGAAGGCCGTGTAGTAGCGCAGCCCGAGACCCGCGCCGAAGCGCAAGGGCTGGCCGAGATTCGGCAGCGTGCTGTCATAGACCGTGCCGGCGTCGAGGAAGGGAACGATCCCGATGCTCTCGGTCACCTTGATCCGCAATTCCAGCCCCGCCTCGAACAGGGAGCGGCCGCCGGTCGGGTTGTCGGCGCGGTCGCGGGGACCCGCCTTCTGGAAGGCGTAGCCGCGCACCGACCCGCCCCCGCCGGCGTAGAAGCGGTGGTTGGGCGGAATCTCGTCGAGCGAGGCGCCGATGATGCTGCCGAATCCGACGCGCGCCGCCGCCACGTAGCGGCCGTCGCCGGATATGTCGTGATAAACCGATCCGTTCAGCCGCGCCGAGACGAAGGAGGACACCGAGTCGCCGCCGGCCGGGAACCAGGGCGCCAGCTCGATCGAGGCGCGCTCACCCCGGGTCGGGTTCAGCAGGTCGTCCGTGCCCTGCCAGGTCAGCCCCACCGGCGCTCCGATCAGCGCCGTCCGATAGGTGCGGTCGGTGGTGAGGATGCGCGACGCCTCCGAGGTGACGCCGTAGCTGAGGGTCAGCTGCTCGGTCACCACCCGCTCCAGCCCGGCCGACAGCGTCGTGCCCACCAGGTCGTAGGCCGGCGGCTGCTCCGACGCGACCTGGAAGTTCAGCAGCAGCGACTGGCGGTTCGCCAGGAAGTCGGGCTTGCGGAAGCTGACGCCGAACCGCAGGTCGGGCAGGTCGAGCGAGCTGCGCTCCCCGTCGCTGTTGCCGCTGCCGCTTTCCCCCGCCAGCCGGCCGACCTCGACCGAGACCCGGAACTGCTCCGCCCCGCCGAACAGGTTGCGGTGCCCCCAATAGGCCTGCCCGCCGATGCCGTCGGCCGTCGAATAGGTGGCGGCGAGGCCAAGGAAACGCCGCTTGCGCTCCGCGACCGTGACGATCACCGGCGTGACGCCGTCCGGGCCGGGCTCGGGGGCGAGCGCCACCCGCACGGTATCGAACACCTCGAGCTGGGCGATCCGCTGCCGCGCGGTGTCGAGCTGCTTGGGGTCGTGGATGTCGCCCGTCCGCCAGGGCAGGCGCCCGCGGATCAGATCCTCGTCCACATCGGTCGCCCCCTCGACGCGCACAGCACCATAACGCACGCGCGGGCCGACCTTGACCGTGTAGGCGACGTCCATCGTCCGGTCGGAATGGTCCACCACCACCTCGCGGTCGGTGACCTCCGCGAATCCGAACCCCTGGCCGGTCAGCCGGGCCAGCAGGTCGCTCTGGGCGCTGATCACCTGGGGGGCGCGCGCCTGCTCACCCGCGCGCAGGCCGAGCGCCGCGGGGTCGATCGGCTCGCCGGGGAGACCGGTCCCCTCGGCGTTGCGCAGCGTGATGGTCTTGAAGCGGTAGGCCGGGCCGGGTTCGACGGCGACCGTGACCCGCGCGGGCTGCGATTCGGCGTCCACCGCGATGTCGAGCCGCGCGTCGTAGTAGCCGGCGGAGCGCAGGGCGGCCTGGAGCCGGTCGCGGTCCGCGGCCGCCCGCCGTTCCAGCCCCAGGATCGAGGGCGGCGGATCCTCCCGCAGCCCGAACAGGCTGGACGCCGCCTCCAGCGTGTCGCTCAGCCCGTCGTCCTCGACGCCGGTCAGCGTGACCTCATAGGGGACCGTGGCGTTTGCCGCCTGCGGAGCGTCGCCGGGCGCCGCGAGCGGCTCCAGCGGCGGCTCATTCGACGCCTCCGGGGGCGGCACCGCGGCGGGCGGGAAGGCTTCGGGCGCCATGCCCTGGGCCGCCGCGCCGGCTGCGGGGACAGCCAGCAGCGCCGTGGCGAGGAGCAGGGAACGGAACGGGAAGGCGGAGGCTTGACGGTTCATCGTCCGATCATTTGGGGCGAATTCGGCAAAAAGCTACCGGCGCACCCGGCGCACGTCTCCCGAAAATAGACATAGAACGATCGTCGCGCGGCTTGCGTATCTCCGCCGGATGATTATATTGCGGCGCAACTGATTCCCCGACGAAAGCCCTCCAAACTGGATTTGGCGGGCCTTTTTGTTGTTCGTGGCGTGATGCTGCGCGTCGGGGCGCCATTGCAAGACAAGGCTCCAGGCACAGCATGACCCTCCGTAACGTCGCCATCATCGCGCACGTCGACCATGGCAAAACCACCCTGGTCGACCAGCTCCTCAAACAGTCCGGTTCCTTCCGCGAGAACCAGCAGGTCGCCGAGCGCGCCATGGACTCCAACGACCTGGAGCGCGAGCGCGGCATCACCATTCTCGCCAAGTGCACCTCGGTGCTCTGGAACGACCTGCGCATCAACATCGTCGACACGCCGGGCCACGCCGACTTCGGCGGCGAGGTGGAGCGCATCCTCTCCATGGTGGACGGCGTGGTGCTGCTGGTCGACGCCGCGGAAGGCCCGCTGCCGCAGACGAAATTCGTGCTCGGCAAGGCGCTGAAGCTCGGCCTGCGTCCGATGGTCGTCATCAACAAGGTGGACCGTCCCGACGCCCGCGCGAACGAAGTGCATGACGAGGTGTTCGACCTCTTCGCCTCGCTCGACGCCGCCGAGGAGCAGCTCGACTTCCCGACGCTCTTCGCCTCGGGCCGCAACGGCTGGGCGACGACGGACCTGGAGAACGGCGCCCGCGAGTCGCTGACCCCGCTGTTCGAGCTGATCCGCGACCATGTCCCGGCCCCGAAGGTCGAGACGGACGCCCCCTTCAGCATGCTGGTCACCACCCTGGAGGCGAACCCCTATCTGGGCCGCATCCTGACGGGCCGCATCCAGACCGGCGTCGTGAAGCAGAACATGGCCGTCAAGGCGCTCAGCCGTAACGGCGACCTGATCGAGAACGGCCGCGTCACCAAGGTGCTGGCCTTCCGCGGGCTGGAGCGCGTTCCGGTCGAGGAGGCCAAGGCGGGCGACATCGTGGCACTGGCCGGCCTGACCAAGACCACCGTGGCCGACAGCATCGTCGACCCGCAGGTCGCCGGGCCGCTGGCCTCGCAGCCGATCGACCCGCCGACCCTGGCGATGACCTTCTCGGTCAACGACAGCCCGCTGGCCGGGCGCGAGGGCGACAAGGTCACCAGCCGCATGATCCGTGACCGCCTCTACCGCGAGGCGGAGGGCAACGTCGCCCTGCAGATCCGCGACACCGAGGGCGCCGACGCCTTCGAGGTGGCGGGCCGCGGCGAGCTGCAGCTGGGCATCCTGATCGAGACGATGCGCCGCGAGGGCTTCGAGCTGTCGATCAGCCGTCCGCGCGTGCTGTTCAAGACCGACGAGACGACCGGCCAGCGCATGGAGCCGATCGAGGAGGTCGTGGTCGATGTGGACGAGGAGTTCTCGGGCACCGTCGTCAACAAGATGTCGGAGCGCAAGGCCGACCTGATCGAGATGCGCCCGTCCGGCGGCGGCAAGACCCGCCTGGTCTTCCACGCCCCGTCGCGCGGCCTGATCGGTTACCAGAGCGAGTTCCTGACGGACACGCGCGGCACCGGCGTCATGAACCGCCTCTTCCACGGCTATGCCCCCTACAAGGGCCCCATCGCCGCCCGCCACACCGGCGCCCTGATCGCGAACAGCGACGGCGTCTCCGTGGCCTACGCGCTGTGGAACCTGGAAGACCGCGGCCCGATGATGATCGATCCCGGCGTTCCGGTGTACCAGGGCATGATCATCGGTGAGCACACCCGCGGCAACGACCTCGAGGTCAACGTCATCAAGGGCAAGCAGCTCACCAACATCCGCACCACCAGCAAGGACGAGGCCGTGCGCCTCACCCCGCCGATCCAGATGTCGCTGGAGAAGGCGCTGTCCTACATCGCCGACGACGAACTGGTGGAGGTGACGCCCAAGTCGATCCGCCTGCGCAAGCGCTACCTCGACCCCAACGAGCGCAAGCGCCACCAGCGCGCCGCCGAGGCGAGCTGATCCACGGCCCCCCATGGGTGAAGCCGTGACGGCATGAGAGAAAAGGCCTCCTTCCCGCAAGGGAAGGAGGCCTTTTTCGTTGCGGCGCCGGCCGGCTACGTTCCGGGTCAGTCGCGCCCGCTCGGGTGCTTGACCTCGGGCTTCTCGCCCAGTTCGTTGAACTTCTCCTGCACGGGCTTGTCCGGGTCGCCGGAGGCCTTGCCGGTTTCCTCGACCAGCTTGTCCTCGATGCGCTGCGCCATGTCCGAGGGCGCGTCCTTGCCCTGGCCGGTCATGAGCGGCCCCCACGCAGGAAGTCCTTCACCTTGCCGGCGAACTTGTCGATCTTGCCCTCGGCCTTGTCGGCGCGGCCCGAGGCTTCCAGGTCGCGGTCGCCGGTCAGGTCGCCGGCCTGCTTCTTGATCTCGCCCTTCACTTCCTTGGCGGCGCCTGTGAAACGATCCTCGTTCATGGCGGTGTCCTCCGCTGTGGGTTGCAGAAAATTTCTCCTGTTCCCATCAACAGTCGGCGCCGCCGAATGTCGCCGCGTCAGGCCCCGATCGCGCCGCGCAGGCGGGACAGCACCGCCTCGCGCTCCTCCGCCCCGTAGCTCTCGGCGAAGCCGGAACCCCAGACCGGGCCTGGCCAGGCCGGATCGGCGCGCGTGCGGCCGATCACATGGACGTGCAGCTGGGAAACGACGTTGCCGAGCGCGCCGACATTGATCTTGTCGGGCGAGAACAGCTCCTCCACGAGGCGGGAGGCCCGCGCGATCTCGTCCATCAGGCGGTGCTGGTCGGGCTGGGGGAGCTGGTGCATCTCCGTCAGGCCCGGCCGTTCCGGCACCAGGATCAGCCAGGGCCAGATCCGGTTGTCCATCAGCAGCAGGCGGCAGAGCCCGAGCGAGGCGACCGGCACGGTGTCCGCCGCAAGCCTTTCGTGCAAATGGAACATCCCTACCCCTCCCGTCTGGATTACCGCCTTTCCGGCGAACTGAAATTCAGCTAAAATGCACGCCCATGTCCATGTCGCGCGGGCAGCACCGTAGAAGCCGTTTCGCGCCGCCGCAAGCGGCCGGTCGCGAAGGAGCGGGTTCGGTGCCGCGCCGGCTGAACAGGGACGGGAAATCAGGGATTTTTAAGGGTTTTCTCCGACCATGACCCTGGGGGTGTCCGACATCCCCAAAAGGTCCTTTCGGGGATGTCGGACAATTGGCCGGAGTGGCGGGGGGCTGCTCCGGCCTTTTCACGTGCGGGGACGGACGAACTCACATGCGCAAGTCGGCAATTGCGGTTCTGCTGCTCGTGCTTCTCGGCAACGCGCTCGTTTGGGCCCTCTGGAACCGGCCGGTGGCGGAACGGTCCTGGGACGGCATGATCAGCGGCGTCGGCTACACGCCCTTCCACCCGGACAAGAGCCCGAGCCGGGGCGACAAGGCGTCGGCCCAGGACATCCAGAAGGACATGGCCACGCTGAACGGCAACGTGCGCGGCGTGCGGATCTATTCGACGACCGACGGGTCGGAGCAGACCGCGGCCATCGCGCGCCGCTACAACCTGCCGGTGACCGCCGGAGCCTGGATCCAGGGCAAGCCCGAGATCGACGAGCCGGAGATCGCCGGGCTGGTGAAGCTGGTCCACGCCAACCCGAACGTCCGCCGCGTGATGGTCGGCAATGAGGCCGTGCTGCGCGCGGACGTCACCGTCCCGCAGATCGTGGACTACATCCGGCGGGTGAAGAAGGCGGTCAACGTGCCGGTTTCCACCGCCGAGCCCTGGCACGTCTGGCTGTCGCACCCGGAGCTGGCCGAATCGGTGGACTTCCTGGCCGTGCACCTCTTGCCCTACTGGGAGGGGCTGCCCGTGGACCAGGCCGTCGATTACGCGATGATGCGCTACGACGAGCTGAAGGCCAAATACCCCAACAAGCACATCCTGATCGCCGAGGTCGGCTGGCCGGCCGACGGCCCCTGGCGCCGGGGTGCCGAGGCGAGCCAGGTGAACCAGGCGAAATTCATTCGCACCTTCCTGAACATCGCGGCCCAGCGCAAGCTCGACTACTTCATCATGGAGGCCTTCGACCAGCCCTGGAAGCGCGAGATCGAAGGTTCGGCCGGCACGAGCTGGGGCCTGTGGGACGCCTGGCGCAACCCGAAGTTCCCGATGATGGGAACGGTGCAGGAGATGCGCAACTGGCCGATGCTCTGCGCCGTCTCCGGCGCGCTGGCCCTGCTGCCGCTGGTCTTCTTCCTGCGCCGCCGCGGCGATCTGCGGATCGGCGGGCAGATCTTCTACGGCGCGATGATCCAGGCGGTCGCCTCGGTGCTGGTCTTCACCTTCACCGCCGCGGCCGATGCCGGGCTCGCCACGACGACCGAGATCGCTTGGGGCATCCTGATCTTCTGCCAGCTCGTCCTGCTCGCGGTGATGCTGATCGACGGGCTGGAGCTGACGGAGGTCGTCTGGCAGGCGCGGTTCCAGCGCCGCTTCGAACCGGCGTCCGCCACGCCGCCGGAGGACGCCCCGATGGTGTCGATCCATGTGCCCTGCTACAACGAGCCGCCGCACATGGTCATCCAGACGCTGGACGCGCTCGCCCGCCTCGATTACCCGAATTTCGAGGTGCTGCTGATCGACAACAACACCAAGGACCCGGCGGTCTGGAAGCCGGTGGAGGCCTATTGCGCCCAGCTCGGGCCGCGCTTCCGCTTCTTCCATCTCGACAACTGGCCGGGCTTCAAGGCGGGTGCCCTGAACTTCGGCCTGGACCAGACCGACCCGCGCGCCGAGCACATCGCCGTCATCGACAGCGACTATCAGGTCCATCCCGACTGGCTGAAGGCGACCATCCCGCATTTCGCCCGCCCGCAGGTCGGGCTTGTGCAGTCGCCGCAGGACTACCGGGACTGGGAAGGCGACCTATTCCAGCGCATGACCAACTGGGAATATGCCGGCTTCTTCCACATCGGCATGGTCCAGCGCAACGAGCGCAACGCCATCATTCAGCACGGCACCATGACCATCATCCGGCGCAGCGCGCTGGAGGGCGTCGGCCGCTGGGGCGAGTGGTGCATCACCGAGGACGCCGACCTCGGGCTGCGGCTGTTCGAGCACGGCTTTGAGGCCGTCTACATGCCGGAGAGCTACGGCAAGGGCCTCGTCCCCGACAGCTTCAGCGCCTACAAGACGCAGCGTTTCCGCTGGGCCTACGGCGCCGTGCAGATCCTGAAGCACCATTGGCGGGAGCTGGCGCCCGGCGCCAAGCGCCTGACCTCCGGCCAGAAATACCATTTCATCACCGGCTGGATCCCCTGGTTCGCCGATGCCGCACACATGGTGTTCGGCATCGCGGGCATCGTCTGGTCGCTGGGGCTTCTGCTGTTCCCGAAATACTTCGAGTTCCCGCCCAACGCCTTCATGATCCCGACGCTCAGCGTCTTCGCCTTCAAGGTCGCGGCCAGCCTGTGGCTCTACAAGGCGCGGGTGAAGTGCGGCTTCTGGGACAAGGTCGGCGCCGCCATCGCCGGCATGGCGCTGACCCACACGGTCGGGCGCGCCATGTGGCTCGGCATCTTCACCTCCGGCCGGCCCTTCGTCCGCACGCCCAAGTGCGAGAACCAGCCCGCCCTGATGCAGGCCTTCCTGATGGCGCGGGAGGAGATCGCGCTCCTCGGCTCCCTCTGGCTCGCCGCGCTCGCCATCGTGCTGGTGTTCGGCCACGAGAACCGCGACGCCTTCATGTGGTCCGGTCTGCTGGTGGTGCAGTCCCTGCCCTACCTGTCGGCCTTCGTCACCTCGCTGATCAACGTCTTCCCGAACCTCACCTTCCGCAAGCGCCCGCCGCAGACCATCGCGGCGGCGGAGGGCGCGGCCGACTGAAGGCCGCTGGCCGCTCGGTAATCGGGATAGGGGGCGATCCTAGTGGACCGCACCCCTCCCACACCACCCGGCATGCGGGTCCGCACCGGGCGGTTCGAGGAGTTGAGGT
>NZ_JAFIQV010000129.1 GCF_017356015.1 Azospirillum sp. SYSU D00513 | reverse complement strand
GTCACGGTGGCGCTCGCCGTCACGCTCTTCGTCCACACCGTCTTCTACAACGTCCTGCGCGTGCCGCTGCCCTGGGGCGTGCTGCAGCCCTTCGCCTGGTAAGGACTTTGATCCCCATGGCCGATCTCCTCAACAGCTACGCGCTCGCCTTCCAGCTCGTCGCCGACCCCTACGTGCTGGCCGTCATCCTCGGCTCGGCCATGTTCGGCATGGTCGTCGGCGCCATCCCCGGCCTCAGCGCCACCATGGCGACGGCACTCCTCGTCCCCATCACCTTCTTCATGCCCCCCGTCCCGGCCGTCGCCGCCATCGTCACCGCCACCGCCATGGCCATCTTCTCCGGCGACATTCCCGGCGCGCTGCTGCGCATGCCCGGAACGCCCGCGTCCGCCGCCTACACGGACGAGGCCTACGCCATGACGATGAAGGGCAAGGCACACACCGCACTCGGCGCCGGGCTGGTCTTCTCCGCCGTCGGCGGCCTCATCGGCACGCTGGTGCTCATGAC
>NZ_JAFIQV010000128.1 GCF_017356015.1 Azospirillum sp. SYSU D00513 | reverse complement strand
ACCCCGGTGCGCGAGGCCATGGCCCTGCTCGAGCAGGAGGGCTTCATCCGCTCCCAGCCGCGCCGCGGCATCTTCGTCGTGCGCAAGACGAAGGCGGAGATCATCGAGATGATCACCGTCTGCGCCGCCCTGGAAGGCATGGCCGCCCGGCTTTTCGTCGAGCATGCCAGCGACCAGTGCATCGAGGAACTGCGGGAGGTCTTCGAGCGCTTCGAGCAGGAGGGCGTGGACGGCCACATCTCGGAGTATTCCGACGCCAACATCGCCTTTCACCAGAGCATCGTCCAGGCGTCGGGCTGTCAGCTCATCGGCGACCTGATCGAACGCTTCTTCGTCCACATGCAGGCCATCCGCCGCGCCACCATCGGCAGCGGGCGCCGGGCCGACACCTCGATCCATGAGCACCACGAGATCATCCAGGCTCTTGCCAGCCGGAACGCCGATCTCGCGGAGCGGCTGGTGCGCGAGCACACGCTCGGGCTGGCCCGCTTCGTGGAACAGCACTGCGACTT
>NZ_JAFIQV010000127.1 GCF_017356015.1 Azospirillum sp. SYSU D00513 | reverse complement strand
TTCGCGGCCCCGCTCTCGATGATGCCCTCCACATGGCCCGTGCCGAACTTCTGCGGCTCCTTGGAGAACTTCTTGCTCATCGCGTAGGACAGCCACGACGCCATGTCCGCACCCGCGCCCGGCTGGATGCCGATCACCGTGCCGAACAGGCTGCCGCGCAGGATGCCCGTCTTGTAGCGCCGGGCGTAGCCCCACATGCCCTCGAACGGGTTGCCCATGCGCGTCGCGGCGACCAGAGGCGGCGGGTTGGTGTCGGCCATGTAGCGTAGCACCTCCGACACCGCGAACATGCCGACCATGATCGGGATCAGGCTGATGCCGCCCATCAGCTCGTAGCTGCCGAAGGTGAAGCGCGGGTGGCCGGCCGGGTTCTCCAGCCCGACGCAGGCGATCAGCAGCCCCAGCAGCAGCATGATGCAGGCCTTGAGCACATGGGCGTTGCCGATGAACACGGCACCCGAGAGCCCCAGCACCACGAGCCAGAAATACTCGAAGGAGGAGAAGTTCAGCGCCAC
>NZ_JAFIQV010000126.1 GCF_017356015.1 Azospirillum sp. SYSU D00513 | reverse complement strand
TCCGCAGCTTCGGTGGGTGGCTTGAGCCCCGTTACATTTTCGGCGCAGGCCGGCTTAACTAGACCAGTGAGCTATTACGCTTTCTTTAAAGGATGGCTGCTTCTAAGCCAACCTCCTGGTTGTCATGGCCTTCCCACATCCTTTCCCACTTAGCCACCACTTGGGGACCTTAGCTGGCGGTCTGGGCTGTTTCCCTCTCGACGATGGACCTTAGCACCCACCGTCTGTCTGCCGGACTGTGCTTCCGGGTATTCGGAGTTTGGTTAGGTTTGGTAAGGCTCGCGCCCCCCTAGCCCATCCAGTGCTCTACCCCCCGGAGCAATATCCGACGCGCTACCTAAATAGCTTTCGCGGAGAACCAGCTATTTCCTGATTTGATTGGCCTTTCACCCCTAGCCACAGGTCATCTCCGACTTTTTCAACAGGCGTGAGTTCGGTCCTCCAGTGCGTGTTACCGCACCTTCAACCTGCCCATGGCTAGATCATCAGGTTTCGGGTCTACAGCATGCAACTCA
>NZ_JAFIQV010000125.1 GCF_017356015.1 Azospirillum sp. SYSU D00513 | reverse complement strand
CAACTGCGTGATCTGCTCCCGGTCGGGATAGCCGGGTGCAAAGCGCTCCTCCTTGGACAGCCAAAGCTTCAGCAAGCCCCCCAGCCGCCCCTGGTCAGCGTTGATTTTCAACAGCTGCTGCACTTGGTCGAGGTCAACCACGCTCTTGATGGTTACGCCAAGAGCGGCCGCCCGCATGAAGGTCGACAACGGCATACCCGCGGTGTTCGCGTAGTTTTTAATTTCGGCCCAATCCTCTGGAAGCGCGCGTACATTCACCGCCACCATCTTTTGGCCGTCGTCCTGCCGAGGCGCCGAGGCTCGCGGGGTATTGCTCTGATCGCGGTCCCGGGCGCCCGTGTGCACCGTTGCTCCCAATCCGGCCGACAGCAGGTAGGCTGCCAACGACATGCCCGCGCGCTTGGCGCGCTCCTCCAACACTGCCCGCTCCTCCGGCAAAGGGCGCACTTTGATCGCCGCCTGATCGCGGCGCGACTGCTGAACATCCATCTGGCGTGAACCTCTTATACAGGCGGAGACTGCTGG
>NZ_JAFIQV010000124.1 GCF_017356015.1 Azospirillum sp. SYSU D00513 | reverse complement strand
AACGCTTCAAGGATCAAGCGTAAGAAGGGCATCTGGTGGATGCCTTGGCACTGAGAGGCGATGAAGGACGTAGCACGTTGCGATAAGCTTCGGGGAGCCGCGAGCAGGCTTTGATCCGGAGATTTCCGAATGGGGAAACCCACCGCTTCGGCGGTATCCCATGCTGAATCCATAGGCATGGGAAGCGAACCCGGCGAACTGAAACATCTAAGTAGCCGGAGGAAAGGACATCAACCGAGACTCCGCTAGTAGTGGCGAGCGAACGCGGACCAGGCCAGTGGCTGCTTCTACACAACCGGAACCGTCTGGAAAGGCGGGCCAGAGCGGGTGATAGCCCCGTACGGGTAAACCGGAAGCAGTCCTCGAGTAGGGCGGGGCACGTGAAACCCTGTCCGAACATGGGGGGACCACCCTCCAAGCCTAAGTACTCCTCAGTGACCGATAGTGAACCAGTACCGTGAGGGAAAGGTGAAAAGCACCCCGATGAGGGGAGTGAAACAGTTCCTGAAACCGGATGCCTACAAGCAGTCGGAGCC
>NZ_JAFIQV010000123.1 GCF_017356015.1 Azospirillum sp. SYSU D00513 | reverse complement strand
TCAGCATTCTCACTTCCGATACCTCCAGGCGGCCTCACGGACGCCCTTCGCAGGCCTACGGAACGCTCCGCTACCACTCAGAGGACAGAGTACAGACGACAGAGAACAGAAGATTACTGCGGGCTGCACGCCAGAGCGAACAGCATGCGGGCGATCTCCTGACACTCGTCGCGCCATGTCTTCCAGTCCGCCTCGCCGATGTAGCCGAGGTCAAGACAGTAGCGCAGCCACACCCGTGTCTCGTCCGCGGACGATAGGGCCAGGCGCACGAACCTCTTGAACTCCGGCCTTGACCACGCCTGCCTGGCGTAGCCCTCGGCGATGTTGGCACACACCGACTTCGACGACCGGCGGATTTGGTCCGCCAGGGCGTGCTGTTCGATGGCTGGAAAAGTCAGGCTTGTTTGATGCAGCAACAGCGAAAGCCGGTATGCCCGCTTGAAGACCTCCAGGTCCTCGAACGATCCCGTCCGCTTTCTGTCGTCTGTCATCTGTACTCTGTCCTCTGAGTCCGCAGCTTCGGTGGGTGGCTTGAGCCCCGTTACATTTTCGGCGCAGGCCGGCTTAACTAGACCAGTGAGCTATTA
>NZ_JAFIQV010000122.1 GCF_017356015.1 Azospirillum sp. SYSU D00513 | reverse complement strand
AGCTTATCGCAACGTGCTACGTCCTTCATCGCCTCTCAGTGCCAAGGCATCCACCAGATGCCCTTCTTACGCTTGATCCTTGAAGCGTTCAGCGCCACGCGCAGGAACAAACCCGCCCGCAGCCTCTCCGCCGTTCAGATGCTACGCCTCGCCAGTTCCCTTTCGGGCACCGGCCGAGGCGCGTCCTCGGTCACTTGCACTTGTCTTCACTTGTCCATGATCCCGCCCAACTGAAGTCGGGCAACTCAAACCCGAAGGCTTGAGCCACGTTGCCGTGTTGTGAGTCCCCTCATACGGATCTCGGTCGGCCTAGAGCGCTGCGTCCCATGACGCCAGCGCTTGAACCTGGTGGGCCAGGGAGGATTTGAACCTCCGACCTCACGCTTATCAAGCGCGCGCTCTAACCAACTGAGCTACTAGCCCCTCCCAGGGATCAGACATCAGGCATCAGGGATCAGAAAAACCTCTGATGCCTGATACCCGATACCTGATCCCTGGAATAGATCCGTGAGAAGGGATGCGCCGGCGGCGGCTCAGGGCCTGCCGCGGGTCCAACCCGTGCGGGGTTGGTTTTCCTTAGAAAGGAGGTG
>NZ_JAFIQV010000121.1 GCF_017356015.1 Azospirillum sp. SYSU D00513 | reverse complement strand
GCCGGCGGCAGGGCCATGCAGTTCTGAAATGAGCGTGAGCTTGGCCCTGTAAGATCCGATCGGCACAGCGGCGGGATAGCGCTGTGAAGCGAGATTTCCTGGTCGGAGCCGCCGATGGTGCCATTCAGAACCCTGCTCGCCGCGCTTGAAACGATCGAGGATCCGCGTTGCCCGCAAGGGAGGCGCTATTCGATGAGCCACCTACTGCTGTTCTCAGTCCTGGCGGTCCTGGCTGGGGCAACCTCGTACCAGAGTATCGTCACCTTCATGGCGGTCCATCGTGAACGCCTCAACGCCACTTTCGGAGCCCGGCTCCGGCGTGCCCCGGCGGTGAACACGCTGCGGCATCTGTTCGTAACCCTTGATCCTGATGTCCTGGAGGCGGCCTTTCGCCGTCACGCTCGTCAGCTGGACAGCGCCCATGCAGCGGACGGCAGGCGCACCGTTGCACTCGATGGCAAGATGCTGCGTGGCAGTTTCGACCATCTGCACGACCGCACCACCACGCATGTGCTGAGCGCATTCGCCAGCGACGCCGCGCTGATCCTGGCCCATCGGGAGGTTTCTGCCACACCGGAGGAGATCGGCGGTGTGCAGGCCCTCATGGCCGAGCTCGGCGTGAGC
>NZ_JAFIQV010000120.1 GCF_017356015.1 Azospirillum sp. SYSU D00513 | reverse complement strand
TGGGGAAATGCCCCCTGGCCCGCACCGCCCGGCGCAGCTTGGAGTTCAAGGCCTCGATGGCATTGGTGGTGTAGAGGATCCGCCGGACCTCACGCGGAAAGGCAAAGAAGGGAATGACCTCCTGCCAAGCCCGGCGCCAAGCCTTGCCGATGGCCGCGTATTTCTCGCCCCATGGGCCGTTCTCGAAAGCGGTCAGAGCGGCCTCGGCCGCCTTATCATCGACGGCGTCGTAGACCGTCTTCAGGGCAGCCGCGATGGCCTTGCGGTCCTTCCAGGACGCGAACTCCATGCTGTGGCGCAGCAGGTGAACGATGCAGGTCTGCACGATGGTCTCGGGATAGGCGGCCGCTATCGCCTCGGGAAAGCCCTTCAGCCCATCGACCACGGCCAGCAGGATGTCTTCCACGCCCCGGTTCTTCAGCTCGTTCAGGACGCGCAGCCAGAACTTGGCGCCTTCGTTCTGTTCGATCCACAGGCCCAGCACCTCCTTGGCGCCGTCGGCCCGCACGCCGATGGCCACGTGGATTGCCTTGTTGCGCACGAGGCCCTCGTCCCGGATCTTGACCCGGATGGCATCCAGGAACACCAGCGGGTAGACGGCCTCCAGAGGCCGGTTCTGCCAGGCCACCACCTCCTCGATCACCGCATCCGTCACCGTCGAGATCAGGTCGGCCGACACCTCGATGCC
>NZ_JAFIQV010000011.1 GCF_017356015.1 Azospirillum sp. SYSU D00513 | reverse complement strand
CTGGAAGATGTCACCCCGTGAATGGACGGCCGCAAAGGCGCAGATGGCCGTCATGTTCGGTGAGCGGTTCACAAAGGCCATGAGCGCCTGAAACTGAAATCGCCCCCGCCGAGCACGAAATTCCGGATAGTCCCGAGGTGTCCAGCTTCGCCAGCCTCAAGCGGCTGCAAGTCCTTGACCAAGTCCATCTGCATTCCGCGGTGCCGACGGATTTCCGCAGCGTCGCCCAAGTCATCGGCACTATCCAACCGGACGAGATCTACAATCTGTCGGCCCAATCCTCCGTCGGGTTGTCCTTTGACCAGCCGGTGGAAACGCTGAACAGCATTCTGCTGGGCACCGTCAACATAATGGAGGCGATCCGTTTTCTGGGACTTGAGACGCGCTTTTACAACGCTTCGTCCAGTGAATGCTTCGGCAACACCGACAACGGCCCGGCGGACGAGCGGCACGCCTTTCACCCCCGCAGCCCCTACGGGGTTGGGAAAGCTGCGGCCTATTGGGCAGTCGCGAACTACCGCGAATCCTACAACCTGTTCGCCTGCTCAGGCATCCTGTTTAATCACGAGTCCCCGCTCCGCCCTGCGCGCTTCGTGACTCAGAAGATCATCCGCGGGGCGGCCATGATCTCCGAGCGAAAGGCGAGCGTCCTTACGCTCGGTTCGCTGCACGTCGTCCGTGATTGGGGCTGGGCGCCGGAATATGTCGACGCCATGTGGCGGATGCTCAACCATCATCAGCCGGAAGACTTTGTCATCGCGACGGGCAAAAGCCATTCGCTGGAGGAGTTCGTCCAGCGGGCCTTCGCCTGCTTTGGCCTCGACTGGCGCAACCACGTCGAAATCGACGAACGCGTCATGCGCCCGGCCGACATCGCTCTCAGCATCGGCAATCCTGAAAAGGCGAATGCCGTCCTTGCTTGGAAGGCTTCCCAAACGATGGATACCGTCATAGAAAAGCTCGTTCAGGCCGAGCTTGAGCGGTTGCACATGGAAAAGGAACTGTCTGGGATCGGCAGGGCGCCGGTCCTGACCCTGTGCTGATGCCGCATTGTCGGATGTTGCGTTCCGGTCACCAATGCTCGCCGAGAATGCGGCCGGCGTATTTGGCTCCATGGTCGGCGACGAAGCGGGCGTACATCGTCCCGTCTGCCGCATAGCTCTTGTCGTACCAGCCGCCGTAGCCAAGCCACAGACTCCGCTCCATGACCAGTTGCATGCAGTCGATGTGGTTTGGCGCGGGCGGATAGCCGCTCAGGACGAGGCCGACGGAGGGATCGTCCCGATTCTCCTGCCAAACGTTCGTGCCGTCGGTCTGCAGTCCGACCATGTAGACCGGGAAAATCGCGATGCGGTCGCGGTTGATGTCCCTCATCAAGCCGTCGGCCAGATAGGAGCCGATGGCCAGGCGCCGCCGGAAGACAGCGAGGATCTCCGCCAAGGCCTCCGGATAAAGGACATTGTCGGCGTTAAGGTGCAGTATGTAGCGCCCACGTGCGCGGCGCAGGCCGATGTCGCGCAGGCTGTGTCCCCAGTCACCGAAGCGGAAAGACGTGTCCTCCGCCACGGCTAGGTTCGGCACGTCCGCCGCCGTGGGGGCGGCCGAAGTGCCGCGCGGACCGTCGTGCAGCAGAACAACTTCGAAATCCCGGCAGCTCTGCGCGGCGAGTGAGCGGAGCATGCGCTCCACATGAGGGCGCGGCACGCTGCCGTCATAGTCGGGCACGATGATGGAAAAGGTGGGCCGTCGTGACGGATCGAGCCCGCCCAACTCCGGTTCCGCTTCGGCAGATGCCCTTGGCGCGGCCAAGGCTTTTCCCACGATCTCCGCCATGGGTCGGCGGGCGAAGGCCTCCGCCGCGCGCCACTCCAGGGCATGACGACGGTCGTCGTCGGCCACCAGGGCAGCGCAGGCCCCTACCAGCCCTTCGTACGGAACGGCGACCAATGCGTCGGCCAGTTCGGGCTCCACTTCATCATCGCCCGTCACCTCCGCCACCACGGCCTTGCCGTTGTTCAGAAGATAGGCAATCCGTGCCATCTCAAGCGCATTGCCCTCGTAGAAATGCAGGCACAAAACAGTCTTAGTGCGAGCAATCCAGGCGTCACGCTCGGCCCCATAAACCCCGAACAGGACCTCCACCCGCAAGCCCCGCGCGCGCAGCGCGTCCAGCACGCGCCGCCGCCGCTCGTTGGGAGAGCCGTAGAAGAGCACGTCCACATCCTGCACCGGCGCCGGTGCGATGCGGGCCAGCTCCGGCGCGTGGCCGAGCGGAATGTGGCGCACGTCCCGCCCCAGCCCCAGGCGCCGCAGATGAGTGACGTTCGCGCGGCTGTAATCCCAAACCCGGTGGCGGTGCAGCAGGTCGAGGAACCCTGGCCGCACCAGTGGACTTTCGAGCGCCAACGGCTCCAGATTGTAGAGAATCGTGTCCGGGGGCAGGGCCGGCAGCTCTGCCGGAGGCACGAGGTTCGCCCCGAACAGGACGTTGGTGGCGTTCCCGGACAGCTGGTTGTCCGCCGTCTCCACGGGAAATCCGAGAGCGCGCAGGCCGCTCGCCACCGCCTCCATCGCCTCGTCGAAGGCGGCGGCATGCCGGTAACCGGGCGGCATCATGCGGACGAGCCGGAAACTGCCGCGATGGGTGGTTGGCAGGGGATTGCCGTGTACCCGCTTCCACGCCTCCTCGTAAAGGCGCTCCAACTCCCGCGTCGTTTTGGCGCTGTCGAACAGCGGGGCCGTGTCGCGGGCCATGTCCAGGTGGCGGCGCAGCCGCGCCCGCTCCTTCGGGCGGCGGGCCAGATCGAGGGCCAGGGCGCGGTAACCGGCGAGATCGGGGGCGACCAGCTCCGGCAAGCCAACCGCGCGCAGCAGGCTGGCCGATACCCGCCCGATCATGCTGTTTCCGGCACAGCTCACCACGGGGCAACCCATCCACAACGCGTCACTTGCCGTAGTGTGGGCGGCGACCGGCAGCGTGTCGAGAAACAGGTCGGCGAGGCGCAGCCGAGCGAGATGAGGTTCCAACGGCAGAAGCGAGGCGAAGACCAGCCGCTCCGCCGCGACGCCTTGCGCGACGGCTGCGGCGCGCAGGTTGGCGGTTGCCGTATCACCGTAATCGAGCAGCCAAAGCACGCTGTCCGGTTCGTTTCGCAGCAGCTCCATCCAGACGGCGAATAGCGTGGGCGTGATCTTGTAGCTGGAATGGAAGGCGCAGAAGACCGTGCCCTGCTCGGGTAGCCCGCAGGCGGCTCGGTTCGGTCCCGTGGCCGGGCGGGGACGACGGCGGTCGTTCACTTGGTAGCAGTCGGGAAGGAACAGCGGCTCCTCGGAGAACCATTCCGCGACCTCGGGCGGAGCGACGGTGCGGTCGAGGATGGCGAAGTCGATGAAAGGCGCCCCTGTCGTGCCGGGATATCCGAGATAGGCGATCTGCACCGGGGCCGGGCGCAGCGCCAGGATCTCCGGCCGGGCCTGGTAAGTGTAGCCTTTCAGATCGACCAGCACGTCGATGGCGTCGGCGTGGATGCGCAGGGCAGCGTCCTCATGCGACAGGCCGTCCAGCTCGACGAAGCCGTCCACCGCCGCCTCGATCCTGCGACGCCAGTCGCCGCCCTTGGCCGGTCCAATGGAGTAGGCGAACACCTCAATTCGGGCTCGGTCGTGCCGCTCCAGCATCTCGGCTATCAGATAGCTGGTCGCGTGGTCACCGAAGTCGGCGGACAGGTAGCCGACGCGCAGCCGTTCCCCCCTCGGCTCCCCCCGGACCGGCCGGTGCCCGAGGTTGAGGAACTTGCGGCGGCTCTCCATGCGGGCGGCGACGGCCGCTGCGGTCCGCCGCGCGCAGCGGAACTGCGCCTCCGGCGATGCCCCTGTCGCCATGACGAAGAAGGGCGACAGCCCATCGAACGGGTTGGCGAGCGCCCGCATCCGTTCCAGCAACCCGTCGAGCGCCGGCCAGTCGTAAAGCCGTTGCAGGAGCTGCGCGAGGTCGGCGAGCGCGCCGCCGTCCCAGGGGGCGAGCGCTAGGGCGCGGCGGTGGGCGGCCAGGGTCTCCCGCTCCAGGGCCGCGCCGGCCTCATCCAGCACCGCGTCGGCATCGGCTTCCACCTCGGCATCGGCGGGGCGGCGGGACGCCATGCGGCGGGTCGCCCGCTTGTAGAGGGCGACGGACAGACAGCGCGCGTGCTGCAGGTGGGCCGCCGCGGAGTCCGGAGCGGCGAGGGCGGCGCGCCGGGCGGTTCCGGCCGCCTCGGCTGTTCGGTCGGCCTGGAGCAGAGTCTGGCCAAGGCGCCGCCATGCCTCCTCATCCGCCGGGCTCAGGGCGACGAGGCCGCGGAGCGCGGCGAGCGCTCCGGCGCGCTGCCCCTGCTCGGCCCGCAGCCGGGCCAAGGCCCGCCACGCCTCCTCATGGTTCGGCGCGCGCGCAATCAGCCATTCCAGGGTTAGCCCGGCCTGATGGTGGTCGCCCCGCTCTGCCAAGGCCATGGCGACGATCATGTGGACCGCGGTCCGGTCGGGCTGAAGGCGCAGCGCATTTCCAGCGGCGCGCAGGGCATCCTCCGCACGGTCGAGCGCGAGCAGGGCCTCCGCCTCCTGCTGGAGGATGGCCGGATGCTCGCCCCGGGCGGACATCCAGTCGCGACAGAGGGCGAGCGCCTCCTTCGTCCGTCCTGCCAGGCGCAGGGCCCGGGCGAGATTGTCGATCGGATCGGGTCGGCTGGGGGCCGCCCAAACGGCATGGTGGAAGGCGTCGAGGGCGGCGTCCAACATACCGGCCCGCGCCCGCGCGACGGCGAAGTTGGTCCAGGCGGCGGGATCGGCCGGATCGACTGTAAGGATGCGCTCGAAGCAGACAGCCGCTCCCGCAGGGTCGCCAATGGCGAGCCGGGCCGCGCCCAGCCCGCCCAGCGGCTCCACCGCGAAGGTCAGCAGGCGTAGCGCGCGGGCGAAGGAGCGCGCGGCGTCACCGGGACGCTGCCGCTCCGCCCGTAGGGTGCCGAGCGCGTAATGGGCCCGGGCCATAGCCGGGTCTACGGTCAGGAGCTGGCACAGGTCCGCCTCGGCCTCGGTCAGGCGGCCTGCCCGGGCATGCTCCGCTGCTTGGGCAAGCAGCGCGGCGGACAGATCCTTGCGAGCCTGGAGCGTTGTCATGGTTGGGGTGTGGCGCCTGGAATGGGAATAAGCGTCGTTCGGGTCGGGATCAAGACGGACGGCCTATGGAGGTGTAGGCGAAGCCGGCCTTGGTCATGATCGCCGGGGTGTGAACCTTGTGCAAATTGACCATGACCAGCCGCTCAGCAATATCTCGACCCGCTCCAGGTTCAGCACGCGGAACTCGTTCCACGCCGTCAGCAGGGCCACGCAGTCTTCCCCGTCCAGCAAGTCTTAGGCGTCGGGCGTCGATGCAGCAGACGTGGACGCCAAATTCCGAAAAGCAGGCATCGGACGACAGGCCGACATAACCCGTGTCGATCATCGCGATGGGCATGTCTTCTCCCGTACCTGTCGCTGACGGCGGGGGACGATTGCGCAGGGTCCCTGGCCGCTGTTAGAACCGGCGGCGAAGATAACAGACCGGGCACCGGAACGGGAAAGCGATAACGGCGCTTTAGTGAACCACACCGGGTTTTCCTGAGGCTCCATCTTCTGAGAACGCGATCAGGGCAAACGGCCCGGCCCAACGACGGATGAGCAGGAGCGGATCAAGGCGCTGGAGCGCGAGGTCCGGGAACTGCGCCAAGCCAACGAGATCACCGCAGCAAGGCCTCGGCGTATTTCGCCCAGGCGGAGCTCGACCGCCCGTTCAGGAAATGATCGCCTTCATCGGTCCCCGATTTGATTGGGGAGCACCGCGCCGCCCACCGGGTCGAGTCGATCCGTCCAAGGCGCCGGCCCACTTGCGAAGCAACGCGGAGCTGAGCGGGGCCATCCCAGCGGATCTGGGATGTGAATCAGGTCTATGGGGCGCGGAAGGTCTGGCGGCAGGTGCGGTGGGAGGGCCTGGAGATGGCGCGCCGCACGGTGGCACGCCTGATGCGCCAGATGGGCCTGAGGGGAACGATGCGGGGCAAGGCGGTTCGGACCACGATCGGCGACCGTGCGGTGCCGTGCCCCTTTGCGGCGGCAGCGGTTCCGCTACGGAACCGTGAGAGCCGGCTGACCAGGTGAACCGCCAGTTCCAGGCTTCGCCACCTTGGAATGGGTGGGCTGGTTCTACAGCCGACGCTTGCTCCAACCCATCGGCAACATTCCTCCCGCCAAGGCCGAAGCACGTTGCTATGCCCAAGCGGAGGACGTCGCCACGGCGGCGTGACTCAACCCAAACAGCCTCCGGGGAACTCGATGCGGTTCAGCTTCCACGATAAGCCGGCTTGGGCCGAGCCGCTTTCAATATTCGAAAAGAGCGAAGCGGCAAATTGCGACACCTCGCCGCCGGTCCCCGTCAGATCATCTCGAACAGAAGTCCGTAAAGGAACATGAAGGCCATGACGGTCATCGTCAGCCAAGCGTACATATCCGGACCCCCACAGCCGGTTGTCACGAGCGGGCATGATGCAAGGAAGGGGCAGGGTGCTCAATGGGCCATGCGGCTTAGGACCGTAAGGAGAATTCCTGGGCCTAGCCGAAAGGGGTAAGGGAAGACCCCAATATCACCATCGCCCTGTCCATGGTCTTATGCCGTCCGTTGGAACAAACGTCTTAGAGCATAGTGCCATGAACGGGCATCTCCACTGCGCCTCGAACACGCCGCGCTGCTGTTGCTGCGGTGGTCCCATCATCGCGGGCGAGCCGCACTGGGCCGGAGATCCGCAGGGGCGGCCCTGGCATTATGCCTGCGCCGAAATGGCTCGGCTGACCTCGCCCTTCGACGCGCGCGGAAGGCGGCCCGATGCGAAGCCGTTCGAGGTTTCGGGCTGCGTCTCCTCCGCGGTTCAGTAAGGCTGGCGCCTTGCATCGAAAAAAAGGGCCAGGACTTCCATCGGGTCAGGGCCGGTTCCGGGCGATGTTGCCGACCGGATCCTGTTGACGCCGACGGGGTGGATGGCACCCCGCATCGAGGAGAATCGGCCGATGCCGGCGTCGCGAACCCCCCGTCCTGCTTTTAAAGCTTACCGGGCCGCCTTTCTGCTGCCCGTCCTTCTGCTGGGCGCCTGTGCCGGCCTGAGGCCAGTGGCGACGGCAGCACCGGAACCGGGGGCGGTCGCGGCACTCGACCGGCTCAGCCCCGGCGACTGCAACGAGGAGGTCGCCGCCGCGCTGGCGGGCTCGGGCATCCCGGTGTCGCGGGTGGAAGGTCTCACCTACGGGCTCTACCGGGATGATCGGACCGGCAACATCTCCGCCTACGACGCCTGGCTCAAGATGCGGGACCAGCCGGGGTCGGTCGTCTTGAAGCTCGACCGCTTTTGCCGGCCCGTCCAGTTCTACAACCGCGGCGGCGCGTAGGCGCAGGCTGAGGCGGGCTTGCTCGCCAGCGGGAGCTTGCGGCCGGGGCCGGTACCCATTGCGGGCTTGAGTTTTCCGGCCGGGGCGGGTCACATCGGTTGAGACGCTGATCGGGAGACGACTCGCCATGGATTGCTACACCGCGCCGGGACCCGGGCTGCTGCCGCTGGACGATGCGCTGGCCGCGATTCGCGACGGGGTGGACGCCGTGACGGGGGTGGAGAGCGTGCCCCTGCGCGAGGCGCTCGGGCGCATCCTGGCCGAGGACGTGACGGCTCCGGACAATGTGCCACCGATGGCGGTGTCGGCGATGGACGGCTGGGCTTTCCGCGCGGCGCCGGATTTGGGTGGTGCCATGCGGCGGCTGGCCGTGGTCGGGCGCGTGCCGGCGGGATCGGTCTTCCCCGGCACGGTCGGGCCGGGCGAGGCGGTGCGCATCTTCACCGGCGCGCCGCTGCCCGACGGGGCGGACGCCGTCGCCATGCAGGAGGAGTGCGAGGCCGCCGGCGACGCCGTGCTGGTTCCGGCGCTGGAGCGCGGCGCCAGCGTGCGCGCCGCGGGCGAGGACATGCAGGCGGGCGCCACCGTCCTGACGGCCGGGCGGCGGCTGCGCGCGCAGGAGGTCGGGCTCGCCGCCGCGGTCGGGCGCGACCGGCTTCGGGTGCGCCAGCGGCTGCGGGTGGTGCTGTTTTCCACCGGCGACGAGCTGCGCGAACCGGGCGGGGGAAAGCCGGCCGGTGCCATCTACGACGCCAACCGCTACACGCTGGCGGCCCAGCTCGACGCGCTGGGGGTGGAACTGCGCGACCTCGGCATCCTGCCGGACAAGGCCGCGTCCGTGCGCGAGGCGCTGGCCGCCGCCGCCGGCACGGCCGACTTGATCGTCACGTCGGGCGGCGTGTCGGTGGGGGAGGAGGACCATGTGAAGGCCGCCGTTTCCGAACTCGGCGTCATCACCCACTGGCGTCTTGCGCTGAAGCCGGGCAAGCCGCTCGCCATGGGGCGGGTCGGCGGCACCCCCTTCCTGGGGCTGCCGGGGAACCCGGTGTCGGCCATGGTCACCTTCATGCTGGTCGGGCGGCCGCTGGTGCTGCGCCTGTCCGGCGGGGAGGCGGCGACGCCGCGCAGCCTCGTCGTGTCGGGCTTCACCTTCACCAAGAAGGCGGGCCGGCGCGAGTTCCTGCGCGCCCGGCTGGAGACCGGCCCCGACGGCCGCCCGGTGGCGCACAAGTTCCTCAGCGACAGCTCGGGCGTCCTGACCTCGATGGTGGAGGCCGACGGGTTGGTGGACATGCCGGCCGAGGCGACGGAGATCCGGGCCGGGCAGATGGTGGACTTCCTGCCCTTCACCGGCCTGTTCGCCTGATCCGCCAAAGGGCGCTCCGGAGGCCGGTCAGGCCAAGCGGGGCAGATCGCAGGGCTGCGGGATGGCGGCGCGGATGAGATGGCGCACGGCGGGGCTGAGCTTCGCGCGGTTGCAGGCCTGCTCATACGCGCGGCCGAGCACCTCCAGGGCGAAGTCCGGCTCGTGCGACCGCTCCCGGAACAGCGCCGGGTCCATGGGTTCGTCCAGCACCGCGCGCCAGAAGGACTCGGTGTTCAGGGGTCCGTAATTCATCGCCCAGAAGCCGTGGCGGGGCGGCCCGTCATGGCGGGTCATCATCAGGGTCTTGATCCCGTGATGCCTCCGGTCGCGGATGATCGACGCGTAGAGGTCCGTCACCGGCCCCGCTGCCCCCTCCAGGATCTGCATGAAGGTGCCCTCATACTCCACCAGGAAGCCGGTGATGCCGCGCTCCTGGTTCCGGTGGGCGCTCTGCAGGCAGATGTCCGTGATCTCCGAAAAGGGCAGCAATTGAACAGCGTCGCTGCGGTAGGCGAGGGTGAGCACGGACGTCTCCGCGGTGTTCGGCGGGCGGGAGTGGGCGGGCGCGGAGCCGGGGGGCCGGCCGGCATCCCCGAAGCTTCCCGGGAAGCCTCTGCGAAGCCCCAGGTTAGGGGTGTTCGTCGTCCCCTCGCCAGCCTCTTCGCTGCGGTCCTGCCATGCATGCCCCCCGTCCATGTCCCGTCCTGCCCGTCGAATGGATGTGTGTCGAAACAATATGGGCTGGCGGCGCCCCCCGTCCACTCGGACTTCGGTCGAATCCCGGCCTATGCGTCCGTTCCCTTTTTGTTGATGGAGGAGGCCCTGCGCCGTTGTCCGCCGACTCGGCCAATGCTATGATTCCAAACAATTTTCCGGGGCAATCGGGCCGCGGTCGGCCTGGGGGATGCGTGGTGCGGGCGTTTCAAGGTGGCGCGTCATGATGGCGTCGTCCCACATCATCGTCGGCGCCGCGACCTGGAGCTACCTGTCGAACCGCCTGGGCCTGCCGCCCTTCGACGCGATCGCCATGGGAATGGCGGTCCTGGGCGCGCTGGCGCCGGACATCGATCACCCGAAATCCACGCTGGGCAGCCGGCTGAAGCCGGTGTCGGTCCCGGTGTCCTGGCTGTTCGGCCACAGGGGCATCACCCATTCGCTGCTGGCGGTGGCGGCCTGCGTCTGGGTGCTGGCGGAGAACCCGGCCTACGCGCGCTGGACCATTCCCTTCGTCGTCGGCTACCTGACTCATCTGGGCGGCGACCTCCTGTCGCCCGGTGGGCTGCCGCTGCTCTACCCGCTGAAGCGGCGGCGCACCTTCTCGCTGCCGATCATCAAGACGGGGGGCTTCTCCGAGCAGCTCCTGGTCGCGGTCCTCTGCGGCTGGCTGATCTCCGGCATCTTCGGCTGCGATTGGCGCTCCGTTTCGACTGCGGAACTGTGGCGCGGCGCCGTCGCGGCCGTCCGGCAGGCGGAGGGGGTGGTCTTCGCATCGGCCGCCAGGCAGGTGGCCGGCCCGCCGCCGCCGCCTCCCAAGCCGAAGCCGCCCCGCCGCAGCGCCGTTTCATAGCTGGAACGGACGTAAGGCGGATCGCCCCCGGCGGATCAGGTCTCGTAGGTGACGATGGTGAGGATCACGTCCACACGCTCCCCGTCCTCGGACAGGGGCAGGTGGATGCCCATGGCGCGGCGGACCGCGTGGTTGCCGCCGGTGTAGGGCGGAACGGTGAGGAGCGGACGGCCCGTCTCCACCACGGCGGTGCGGTCCTTCCAGACCTGGCTGTCGGGGCGGGTGTGTTCCAGTTCGGTGAAGTGGAAGCCGGTGAAGTCCCGCCGCGACATCCGCACGAGGCTGGGCCCGATCCAGTCGTACCGGAAATCGGCCGCCCTCCCGGCCGCGTCGCGCAGGACCCGCGTGAGGGTCACCCAGGGGGCGAGGACGACCGGAAGGGTGGCGGGGGCGAAATCCGCCGCGGGCGGCATGGGCCGGGCGCCGCGCTTCTCCTTCCACAGCCCGTAGGCCGCGGACAGGCGGAAACTGCGCGCGATGAGATCCAGTTCATCGGAGGGCAGCGGATCGTCGCACAGCATGGGCAGGAGGTTATTGTTCCGGAATCCCGAACGGGCCGTCCATCGTCGCGCCGCGCGATTGGTTTGGCAACCGCCGGGGACCGGCCAGCCTCCCATTCCGCCGACGGGAAGGGGGTAAACCGTTCAGACCGGTGGGGGCTCCCCGCTCAGCCAGCGGGTGGCGAGGTCGCGCAGCCGCGCGGTCTGCTGGCGCTGTCGGCGGCTGGACAGCGCGTAGCCGAGCCAGGTCAAGGCCACCAGCGCGACCCAGGTGCCGGCCAGATAACGCCAGTCCCCGCCGGCGACCAGCAGCACCGTGACGGCGGCCGTCACCAGCACCACCAGCACCCAGCACAGGATGCGGGTGCGCCGGAAGGAGGATTCGTCGCTCGCTTCGAATTCCTGCGCGAGGGCCTGGAGTTCCAGCCCGGCCTGCCGGCGGGTCTCGGTCGCTGGTGTCATGGTCGCTCCTGCTCGTCGCTCGGTACGTACGGTCCGGAAGTCGGTCCGCGCCGCCTTCCGTCGGGCTACGGAATGCGGAAAGCCGGGCTCCGGTTCCCGCGAGCGGGCGGGACGGCGCGGGCCGCAGCCATGCGTTGCCGTTCGATTCTTATCATGCCTATCATCCAGCGCGCGAGCGGAGCCGGGACGATGCCTCGCCGCCGCACCCGTCCTGCCGCGCCGATCCAAGTGTGGAATGAACCAGCGGGTGGCAGCGTTCGTGACGGTGGGCGATCCTGCCCGGAAGGAGAAAATGGGCATGCGTGCGTCACTCAAGCTCGCCGGCGGGCTGTCCGCCCTGGTCATGTCCCTCGCCGGATGTGTCTCGGACGGGGGCTACAACTCGCCTTACGGGCAGGGTTCCGGCTACGGGTCGCGCAGTTCCTCTTACGATGACGATGACTCGCCGAGCGTCCACAATCTGGGCAAGCGGCAGCGCGAAGCCCTGAAGCAGGGATGCGCCCGGAAATACGAGAACGACCGCAAGCGCTACCGCGACTGCATCCAGGGCGAACGCCACAGCGAGGAAGCCCTGATCGAGGGCTGCTACCAGCGCTACAACGGCGATTCGAAGAAGCTGCGGCAGTGCCTGGGGCGTTGAGAGTCCACTCCCGGCCGTCCTCCGGCGGGCGGGGGCGGTTCAGCCCCGGTAAAAGGGGTAGAGCGCCGGGATCCGCATGATCCGCGTCGGCATCGGCAGTGTCTCGATGTCTTCGTAAATCGATACATCCCGCCAAGCGCCGCCCTGTTGGACGCTGATGTGGCAGGAGCGGCGGATCACCACGCAACTCTCCACAGTGATGGAATCCTCCATCTTGTGCGGGATGACGTGGTGTCCCTCGACCCGCTCCCCGAACCTGTGGTTCGCCATGCCGGCCTCGCCGACATCCGTGACCCGGATGCCGCAGCAGGCGCAACATTTCCTCTGCCGCTTGAGCGCCTGTTCCCGCACCGCTTTCGGAAAGCGCAGGTGTTCGTAGGACTTTATCCGTCTCCAATCGGTTCCGGCGCCGCCGGCGCCCACGCGCGTCAGTGGCGTGTGTCCGCTTCGGACCGGCCGTGCCCGGCGCTTTCCTCCACTGCCGCAAGCGCGCCGTCTCCCTCGCGCGGCAGCGAGGCCTCGACCGCCTCGAGAAGCTGGACCGAGGGAACGGGCTTCATGAAGATCGTGGTCTTGGCCGCCGATGGCGTGACGACCACCATGCTGGTGAGCATGTGGCCGGTCATGACGACCACGGGCAGGGAGGGCCGCATCTCGCGCAGCCGCTCCGTCAGCCCGAGCCCGTCGAGCCCCGGCATGCGGACGTCGGTCACCAGCAGGTCCGCCGGGTCGCGGGAGAAGGCGTCCAGCGCCTCCAGCCCGTTGCGGGCCACGGTCACGCGGTAGCCGGCATCGGTCAGCAGATCCTCCACCGCCATCGCGACCAACGCCTCGTCTTCCGCAAGCAGCACATGGATCGGCACGGCTTTTCCCCTTCAAACGCTCGGACGTGCGGGAGGGCGCAAGGCGCCATCCCGGGCCGACCGGACAGGCTCATCCTTAACCCATGTTAATGGGAGAGGCGATTCCGCGCTTCGCCATAGCGGGGCCATGGCTTTCGGCAAGAGGGCCGTGGCGATGCGGATAGGGAACCCGCAACCACGACCGACTCATCCAGTTGATGATGCGAAATGGAGGCTCCATTCCAAATGGGCTTGCGATGCATTCCGAGAGCCACCATCCCGGAATGGAGTCTGGGCTTTCATAGAATGCTGAAGCTGGCTGCCGTCAAGGTGGAGGCAATCACTCCAATCAAGGTGATGCTGCTGCCTGCGCCAAGGTCGATTACGGCATTTCCGTTTACCGCAGAAACGCGTTCTAAGAGTTCTGCAGCGCTGGTATGAGCCAATCCATTCAAGCCGGCCCCCACCAGGATGCGGTCACCTTCGGAGGCGTTGAAGCCTAGGACGAAGTCCGCATCGCCCGTGTCGGTAAAGACGAAGCGGTCGGCACCGATACCGCCGGTCAGAGTGTCAGCGCCCGCTCCGCCATTCAGGAAATCGTTACCAGCGCCGCCGAACAACAGGTCATTGCCCGCTCCACCGTCCAGAGTGTCGTTGCCAAGAGCACCCCGAAGCTCATCAAGGCCGTCGCCGCCCCACTGGACGTCATTTCCTTGCCCGCCACCGAGGAAATCGTCGCCGGTTCCGCCGAAAAGCAAATCCATGCCAGCGCCACCGGACAAGGTATCGTTGCCGGTGCCGCCATCGAGCAGATCAGCGCCGGCTCCGCCCGCGAGGGAGTCATTGCCATCACCGCAGAATAAGCGGTCGTCCAGGTCTCCGCCGTCCACCGTGTCGTCTCCCGAGCCGGCGGACACAAAGTCGTAACCATCTCCGCCCAGGATAGAGTCGTCGCCCGTAACGCCCCGGATGAAATCGTCGCCGATCCCACCGATAACCGTATCATTGCCAGACCCACCGTGGATTATCGCCGGCGCGTCGCTTGGTTGAGTGTAGGCCAGAGTGATTAGATCGTCACCATTTAGCCCGTAATAGCCTTCGTAAAACTCCGTAATCGTAATCGAGCTGCTTCCGCCAGAAGAGTCCATGAGAACGGCCATTTACTTTGTCCTTTTTAGTGGTTGTTAATCATAGGGGCGGAGTGGTCATTCGAATCTGTGAGGGAATAGATATTACAAAAATTATTAAGAAACTTTTATTCCAAGTGCCGCTGGCATGAGGAGGATCAGCGCCTAAGTCATTCTGTGTCGCTGGGGTCACGCCCTGAACTCGTCTCCGGCCATGGCCCGGACCTGAAGTAACTGCGAGTTCCTGCTCACTGCATGAACCCGAGGTGTACCCATCCCCACAGAGTGACTTCGGGTAAGGGGCGTACCGGACCCATCGGAAACCCCTGGACCCGTTGCAAGCCCTTCTTGATAGGCCTCGCGCGTCATGCCTGGTCGGCAGGAAAGCTACCTTGAAGACTGCATTCGGCTTGGTCTGGTAGGGATGAGCGATCGCCACTCCGTCATGAGGACCAAAAACGTACTGATGCTTCGTCATGCCTCGTCTTGGTCGTCCCTGAGGACCGGACGGGAGCATCGATCCAAAAACACGAGAGCCCCCCTCGGGTTTCCCCAAGGGAGGCTCTTGCCTGCTACACCGGACTGCTACGCCGTGGGTTCCGAGGGGCGCTCAAAAACCCTGACGTTTCAGTGTCTTAGATCAGACCGAATAGTACATCTTGTACTCGATCGGGTGCGGCATGGTTTCGAAGGCCATCATCTCTTCCGTGCGGAGGTCGATGTAGGAGTCGATCATGTCCTGCGTGAAGACGTCGCCCTTCTGGAGGAAGGCGCTGTCGGCGCGCAGGCTTTCCAAGGCTTCACGCAGCGAGCCGCAGACGGTCGGGACCTTGGCCAGCTCTTCGGCCGGGAGGTCGTACAGGTTCTTGTCCATCGCCTCGCCCGGATGGATCTTGTTCTGGATGCCGTCCAGGCCGGCCATCAGCATGGCGGCGAAGGCGAGGTACGGGTTGGCCGACGGATCCGGGAAGCGGACCTCGACGCGCTTGCCCTTCGGCGAGGCGACGTGCGGGATGCGGCAGGAGGCCGAGCGGTTGCGGGCCGAATAGGCCAGCAGAACCGGAGCCTCGTAGCCCGGGACCAGGCGCTTGTAGCTGTTGGTCGAGGGGTTGGTGAAGGCGTTCAGGGCCTTGGCGTGCTTGATGATGCCGCCGATGTAGAAGAGCGCCAGCTCCGACAGGTCGGCGTAGCCCGAACCCGCGAAGAGCGGCTGACCGTCCTTCCAGATCGACTGGTGGCAGTGCATGCCCGAGCCGTTGTCGCCGAACACCGGCTTCGGCATGAAGGTCGCCGACTTGCCGTAGGCGTGGGCGACGTTGTGCACCACGTACTTGTAGTACTGCATGTTGTCGCCGGTGCGGACCAGCGTGTCGAACTTGATGCCCAGCTCGTGCTGAGCGGCCGCCACCTCGTGGTGGTGCTTCTCGACCGGCACGCCCATCTCGGCCAGGACGCTCAGCATCTCGGCGCGCAGGTCGTTGCCGCTGTCGATCGGGGCGACCGGGAAGTAGCCGCCCTTGATGCCCGGGCGGTGGCCCATGTTGCCGTCTTCGTAGGCGCGGTCGGAGTTGTAGTGACCTTCCTCGGAGTCGATCTGGTAGGACACCTTGTTCATCTCGACGGAGTACTTGACGTCGTCGAAGACGAAGAACTCGGCCTCGGGGCCGAAGAAGATGGTGTCGCCGATGCCGGCCGAGGCGGTGTACTTCTCCGCGGCCTTCGCGATGGAGCGCGGGCAGCGGGCGTAGGGCTGGCCGGTCGAGGGCTCATGCACGTCGCAGAGGATGCTCAGCGTCGGCTGGGCGGCGAACGGGTCCATGATCGCGGTGGCCGGGTCGAGCTGCAGGACCATGTCCGACTCGTTGATGGCCTTCCAGCCGGCAATCGAGGAACCGTCGAACATGATGCCGTCTTCGAAGACGTCCTCATCGATCGTCGAGACGTGCTGGGCCGTGTGGTGCAGCTTGCCGCGCGGATCGGTGAAGCGCAGGTCCACGTACTTGACGTCGTGTTCCTTGATCAGGTCGAAGACCTTGCTGATGTCGGACATATCTTGTTTTCCACGCTTGAAGGTTGGTTCCCGCAGCGAGTGAACCGGCCACCCTGAGCAAGGCGGTTCGCGGCGTTCGCGGCGGACGTTATGTCATGCCTCTCCGCCCCGCACAACGCAGCAACGCAAAATGTCCTTTGGCCGCAGCTTTCCTGGTCTTTCCGGAAAGAACCGTCGGTTTCGGGGGCATGCGCCGGCCTGGGCTCGCGGGAGGAGGGGAGGGAGGTTATGGGCCGGCGGTCAGACGGCGTCCGCGCCGCGCTCGCCGGTCCGGATGCGGATCACCCCTTCCACGGGAGTGACGAAGATCTTGCCATCGCCGATGCGGCCGGTGTGGGCCGCCTGCTGGATCGCCTCGATCGCGCGTTCGACGAGGGAATCCTCCATCACCACCTCGATCTTCACCTTGGGCAGGAAGTCCACGACGTATTCGGCGCCGCGGTACAGCTCGGTGTGTCCCTTCTGACGGCCGAAGCCCTTGGCCTCCGTCACGGTGATGCCCTTGATGCCGACTTCGTGAAGGGCTTCCTTCACCTCGTCGAGCTTGAACGGCTTGATGATGGCTTCGATCTTCTTCATGGGTCTCTCGTGTACAGGGTGCCAACGCCGGCAGGCACCGTTCACGGCTCTACCGACGGGGGCGATTAAAGCATGGACCGTGCCAAGCGCGCCTGAGTGAGATCCGCCTGTGCCGGTTCCACGCCTCGGGATGGCTTTGCTTCCGGTTGGGGCACAGGATCGCCCGTTGCCGCGCCATTGTGAACAAAAAATATGCAAAGATATCCCGCCGCGCCGGGCACGCGGACGGCCACGGCGGGCGAGGGCAAAAATTTCAGGCGTGTGAAAAACTCCGCTTGACCTCGGCGGGACAGGGGCGCTATCAACCCGCTCACAGCGGCGGCGGTAGCTCAGTTGGTAGAGCCCTCGGTTGTGGTCCGAGTGGTCGTGGGTTCGAATCCCATCCGTCGCCCCATCTTCTTCTTCACCTCTCATTCTCTCCTCTTCGTGAGGGCATCGGCCCCCGGCCGGCTTTTCGCCGGCCCCGCGCGGGACTATGCTGCGGCGCTGAAGGCCGCAGGGGGAGGGGAGATGAACCGCAGCAGAACCATTGAGACAAAGCCAAGCCCGGCGTCATCCGACGCTTCGGGCTTTTCGCGTTCGGCCCGTTCCGGCGGGGCGCGCTGATGGACGAGCTGCTGACCGTCGCCGAGATGCGGCGCGCCGACGCGCTCGCCATCGCGGGCGGCACATCGGGCATCGCCCTGATGGAGGAGGCCGGCGCCGCCGTGGCGCGCGCCATCTGCGAGCGCTGGGCGCCGCACCCCACGGCGGTCCTCTGCGGGCCGGGCAACAACGGCGGCGACGGCTTCGTCATCGGGCGGCTGCTTCTGGAGGCCGGCTGGCCGGTGCGGCTGGCGCTGCTCGGCACCCGCTCCGACCTGCGGGGCGACGCCGCGCTGGCGGCGGCGCGCTGGGGCGGTCCGATCGAGGCCGCCGACCCCGCCATCCTCGAAGGCAACCCCCTGGTCATCGACGCCCTGTTCGGCGCGGGTCTGTCGCGGCCGCTCGACGGCATGGCGCGGCGGGTGGTCGATGCCATGGAAGGGCTGACCGTCGTCGCGGTGGATGTGCCGAGCGGCCTGCACGGCGACAGCGGTCAAGTGATGGGCGCGGCGCCGCGGGCCGCCCTGACCGTTACCTTCTTCCGGCGCAAGCCCGGCCATGTGCTGCTGCCGGGGCGGCGGCTGTGCGGCGAGCTGCTGGTCGCCGACATCGGCATTCCGGAAACCGTGCTCGACGCCATCGACCCGCAACTGGCGGTGAACGGGCCGGACCTCTGGCGCCGCCGCTACCCCTGGCCGACGGCGGACTCTCATAAGTACACGCGCGGGCACGCGCTGCTGACGGGCGGGGACCGCATGACCGGGGCCGCCCGGCTGGCGGCACGGGCGGCGCTGCGGGCCGGGGCCGGGCTGGTCACTCTGGCCTGCTCGCCCGCCACTTTCCCGATCTACGCCACCGCCACGCCGGCCGCCATCGTGGCGCCCGTCGCCGACGGGGCCGACTTCCTGGAGCTGCTGGCCGATCCGCGCCGCAACGCGGTGCTGCTGGGGCCTGGGGCCGGGCTGGGCGAGACGACGCGTGCGCGGGTCCTGGCGGCGCTGGAGGCCGGAAAGGCCTGTGTGCTGGATGCCGACGCGCTGACCAGCTTCGCCGAATCGCCCGAGCAGCTGCTGGACGGGCTGAACGCGCGCTGCGTCCTTACCCCGCATGAAGGGGAGTTCGCCCGGCTCTTCGGCCGCGACGCCGACGGCGACAAGCTGGGGCGGGCCCGTGCCGCCGCCGCCCGCTGCGGGGCCGTCGTTCTGCTGAAGGGGGCGGACACCGTGATCGCGGCGCCCGACGGGCGGGCCGCCGTGAACACGAACGCGCCGCCTGACCTCGCCACCGCCGGGTCGGGCGACGTGCTCGCGGGAATCGTCCTGGGGCTCATGGCGCAGGGCATGAGCGCCTTCGACGCGGCCTGCGCCGGAGTCTGGCTGCATGCCGAGGCCGCGGCTGGTTTCGGGCCGGGCCTGATCGCGGAGGATCTGCCGGACCTCCTGCCGGGCGTGCTGCGCCGGCTGAAGGGCGCCGGGGTGCCGCCCCGCGCGGAATAGCCGCGCCTGGGGGAGCCGGCCGGTGCGGGGCCGAGACCGCGGGCGAGCGCGTTGCTCGAATCGGCGTCGGAGCGGAGCCCGGCGGGTGGGCGGGCCGCTCGCCAAAGGGGCCGCGGGATGATCAGCACTCTATATGAGCCGGGCGCCAGCGGCGCCAAGCAGGATGCCTATGGCGGCAAAGGGCGGACCATCGCATCCGCGGGCGTGCGTCCGCTCATGGCGGGGGCGGCGAAAGGGGCCGGCTGAGCGGCGGAATCCCCTCAAATCCATCGTATGGCTAGACCATTTTGCCTGTTTGCACGGACAACGCTGTGCTATAGACCGGACTTCAAGCAGGCCTGCCGGGTGCGTCGCGCCCGGCAGGCTTGCCGTTGCCCAGGGCGGGCGTGGCGGAATTGGTAGACGCGCCGGATTTAGGTTCCGGTGACGAAAGTCGTGGGGGTTCGAGTCCCTTCGCCCGCACCATGGCAACGCAGAAGGAATCGCAACGGGGAACCGGTATCGGGCCGTCTGTGGACGGGTGCCGCCGTGCCGGACAAACTAGACAGGCTTTCGTTCCGATGAACATCACCGAAACCAGCACCGACGGACTCAAGCGCGAGTTCAAGGTCGTCATTTCCGCCCAGGACATTGAAGAGAAGGTGAAGGGGCGGCTCGACGAGCTGCGCCAGACGGTGCAGCTCCCCGGTTTCCGTCCGGGCAAGGTGCCGGCCGCGGTGATCCGCAAGCGCTATGGCGGCAGCGTTCTCTCCGAAGTGCTGGAAGACGCCATCGGCGACAGCTCGCGCCAGGCGCTGACCGAGCGCGGCCTGCGCCCGGCCCTGCAGCCGAAGATCGAGGTCGGCAAGTACGAGGAGAACGGCGACCTCGAATACACGATGGCCGTCGAGCTGCTGCCGGACGTCGAGCCGGGCGACTTCTCGGGCATCGAGCTGGAGCGCCCGGTCGCCGAGGTTGACGACAAGGCTCTGACCGAGGCGCTGGAGCGGCTGGCCGCGACCAACACCACCCAGGAGACCGTGACCGAGGACCGCGCGGCCGAGAACGGCGACATCGCCGTGATCGACTTCGCCGGCACGGTGAACGGCGAGGCCCTGCCGGGCATGGACGGCAAGGACTACCCGCTGGAGCTGGGCGCCAACCAGTTCGTGCCGGGATTCGAGGAGCAGCTGGTCGGCGCCAAGGCCGGCGAGCACCGCACCGTCAACGTCACCTTCCCCGAGGACTACCCGCACGAGCAGCTCAAGGGCGCCGCGACGGTCTTCGAGGTGGACGTGAAGGAGCTGCGCAAGTCCGTCCCGGCCAAGGTCGACGACGAACTGGCCAAGAGCTTCGGCATGGAGAACCTCGACGCTCTGCGCGAGGCCCTGCGCGACCGCATGAAACAGGAATACGCCAGCCTGTCGCGCCTGCGCGTGAAGCGCCAGCTGCTCGACAAGCTCGCCGACTCCCACTCCTTCGAGGTGCCGGCCGGCATGGTCGACATCGAGTTCAACGGCATCTGGGAGCGTCTCCAGCAGGAGCTGAAGAACGGCAACGCGGGTGAGGACGCCGGCAAGTCCGAGGACGAGCTGAAGGCCGAGTACCGCGCCATCGCCGAGCGCCGCGTGCGCCTGGGCCTGCTGCTGTCGGAGATCGGCCGCCGCAACAACATCGAGGTCACCCAGGACGAGGTGAACCGCGCCCTCATCAACGAGGCGCGCCGCTTCCCCGGCCAGGAGCGCCAGGTGTTCGAGTTCTTCAAGCAGAACCAGCAGGCGCTGGAAGGCCTGCGCGCCCCCATCTTCGAGGATAAGGTCGTCGACCACATCATCGAGGCGGCGAAGGTGAGCGAGAAGACGGTTTCGGTCGAGGAGCTGACCCGCGACCCGGACGAGGACCAGGCTCAGGCGGCATAACTGCCGTTTTGCGTAGAGGGGCGGCCTACCGGTCGCCCCTTTCCGTACCTATATGGATGTGGAGCCGCTCTGACACTTGAGCTGCGGGAGCAGGGAAGAGAAATAAATGTACAACTTCGATTTCGAACCGAAGATGAACACTCTGGTCCCGATGGTCATCGAACAGACCAACCGGGGAGAGCGCTCGTACGATATCTATTCGCGCCTGCTGAAGGAGCGGATCATTTTCCTGGTCGGTGGCGTGAATGATGCCGTCGCCAGCCTGATCTGTTCGCAGCTGCTGTTCCTGGAAGCGGAAAACCCGTCCAAGGACATCGCGCTCTACATCAATTCGCCGGGCGGCTACGTTTCGGCCGGCCTCGCCATCTACGACACCATGCAGTACATCCGGCCGCAGGTCTCGACCGTGTGCATGGGCCAGGCCGCCTCGATGGGCTCGCTCCTGCTCGCCGCCGGCGCGCCGGGCAAGCGCTTCTCGCTGCCGAACAGCCGCATCATGATCCACCAGCCCTCGGGCGGCGCCCAGGGCCAGGCCTCGGACATCGAGATCCAGGCCCAGGAGATCCTGAAGCTGCGCTCGCGCCTCAACGACATCTACGTGCGCCACACCGGCCAGCCGCTCGACGTGATCGAGCAGGCCATGGAGCGTGACAAGTTCATGTCGCCGCAGGAGGCCAAGGAGTTCGGCCTGATCGACGAAGTCGTTGAATCCCGCCCGGCCGCGCTGAACGGCGAGGGTTCCTGATCCTTCGTTTGCGCGATGGGCGTCGTGCCGGACCCGGTTGAACTGGTGGCCGGCACGAACAAATGATTGATCGCGCCGGTACGGCTGTTGTTGAATGTCAGACGGCCGGCGCGATAGGCTCCCCTCGGGGAGCGGTCGACCTTGTCAAGGGCTTGGCCCGAGACAACCTCTGAAGAAGGAGCCCCCCTCCCGCACGGGACGGGGCACCGGGACGCGGAGGAAGGCCGGACGTTCGTTTTCCTCTAGGGCCGGCGTCGGGGGACGCCGAATCTCGTGTGACCGTTACCAAAACGTCCCCCGGGAGATGACGGAGTACCAATGACCAAGTCCAGCAGCGGCGATTCGAAGAATACGCTCTACTGCTCCTTCTGCGGCAAGAGCCAGCACGAGGTTCGCAAGCTGATCGCCGGTCCGACGGTGTTCATCTGCGACGAATGCGTCGAGCTGTGCATGGATATCATTCGCGAGGAGAACAAGACGACCCTCGTGAAGTCGCGGGACGGCGTGCCGACGCCGCGTGACATCCATACCGTGCTGGATGACTACGTGATTGGGCAGGAGCAGGCGAAGCGCGTCCTCTCGGTCGCGGTGCACAACCACTACAAGCGGTTGTCCCACGGCACCAAGCACAACGATGTCGAACTGGCGAAGTCGAACATCCTGCTGGTCGGCCCGACCGGTTGCGGCAAGACGCTGCTCGCGCAGACGCTCGCCCGCATCATCGACGTGCCCTTCACGATGGCCGACGCCACGACCCTGACCGAAGCGGGCTATGTCGGCGAGGATGTCGAGAACATCATTCTCAAGCTGCTCCAGGCCGCCGACTACAACGTCGAGCGGGCGCAGCGCGGCATCGTCTACATCGACGAGGTCGACAAGATTTCCCGCAAGTCGGACAACCCGTCCATCACCCGCGACGTGTCGGGCGAGGGCGTGCAGCAGGCCCTGCTGAAGATCATGGAGGGCACCGTCGCCTCCGTGCCCCCGCAGGGCGGTCGCAAGCACCCGCAGCAGGAATTCCTGCAGGTCGACACCACGAACATCCTGTTCATCTGCGGCGGCGCCTTCGCCGGGCTGGACAAGATCATCGCCCAGCGCGGCAAGGGTTCGTCGATCGGCTTCGGCGCCGACGTGCGCAGCCCCGAGGAGCGGACCACGGGCGACATCCTGCGCGAGGTCGAGCCGGAGGATCTGCTGAAGTTCGGCCTGATCCCCGAGTTCGTCGGCCGCCTGCCGGTCGTGGCCACGCTGACCGACCTCAGCGAGGAAGCCCTGGTCGAGATCCTGACCAAGCCGAAGAACGCGCTCGTGAAGCAGTACCAGCGCCTGTTCGAGATGGAGGACGTCCATCTCGAATTCACGGACGACGCGCTGCGCACGATCGCCAACAAGGCGATCCAGCGCAAGACCGGCGCGCGCGGCCTGCGGTCGATCATGGAGGCCATCCTGCTCGACCCGATGTTCGACCTGCCGGGCATGTCCGGGATCGAGAGCATCGCGGTCAACAAGGAAGTGGCGGAGGGCCGTGCCAAGCCGCTCTACGTCCACGCCGAGAGCCGGAGCCAGGCCCCGGGGGCCTGACCGGGCGCCAAGCTGTTGCTCGAGGCCAAGAAAAGCCGGGAAACCGCAGGGTTTCCCGGCTTTTTCATGCCCGAAACGCCGGATCCGGGGGCGCAGATGGGGCGAAAGGGGCTCGAACTTGGCCGCAAGCCTGCCGTAGGACGGCAAAACCGGGACAAATGGGCGGGATTCGGCGGCTGCCCCTTGAAGGGGGAGGGGGCCTGTGCCACGTTTACAGGGTGCCGCCATGCGATCCCCGCGCTTTCCCGAGGCGGTGTTCCTTCAGGCCCATTTCCGGGCTGACGGCGTTCCTATCATGAGGCCCAATTCCGATGTTTGAAATCCCCAGTGGTGCCCTCTATCCGGTCCTGCCGCTGCGCGATATCGTGGTTTTCCCCCACATGATCGTGCCGCTGTTCGTCGGACGCGAAAAGTCCGTGCGCGCCCTGGAAGATGTGATGAAGGATGACAAGCAGATCCTCCTCGTCACTCAGAAGAACGCGGCGCAGGACGACCCGACGCCGGCCGACATCTTCAGCGTCGGTACCGTCGGCACCGTGCTCCAGCTTCTGAAGCTGCCGGACGGCACCGTGAAGGTGCTCGTCGAGGGCGGACAACGGGCCTCGATCACCAAATTCGCCGACAACGAGGACTTCTTCCAGGCTCACGCCGAACTGATCGAGGAGTCGATCGGCGACAATCAGGAACTGGAAGCGCTGAGCCGCGCCGTGGTCTCTCAGTTCGAGCAGTACATCAAGCTCAACAAGAAGATCCCCCCGGAGGTGCTCGTCTCGATCAACCAGATCGAGGAGCCGGGCAAGCTGGCCGACACGGTCGCCTCCCACCTCGCGCTGAAGATCGCAGAGAAGCAGCAGCTCCTGGAATGCTCCACCGTCTCCGAGCGGCTGGAGCGGGTCTATGCCTTCATGGAAGGCGAGATCGGCGTCCTCCAGGTGGAAAAGCGCATCCGCAACCGCGTCAAGCGGCAGATGGAGAAGACCCAGCGCGAGTACTATCTGAACGAGCAGCTCAAGGCGATCCAGAAGGAACTCGGCGAGACCGAGGATGGCCGCGACGAGTCGGCCGAGCTGGAAGAGAAGATCAACAAGACCCGCCTGTCGAAGGAAGCCCGCGAGAAGGCTCTCGGCGAGCTGAAGAAGCTCCGCTCGATGAGCCCGATGTCGGCCGAGGCGACGGTCGTGCGCAACTACCTGGACTGGATGCTTTCCATTCCCTGGAAGAAGCGCAGCAAGGTGAAGCGCGACCTGAAGCTCGCCCAGAAGATTCTCGACGATGATCATTACGGGCTGGAGAAGGTCAAGGAGCGCATCCTCGAATACCTTGCCGTGCAGAACCGCATGAACAAGGTCAAGGGTCCGATCCTCTGCCTCGTCGGCCCGCCCGGCGTCGGCAAGACCTCGCTCGGCAAGTCCATCGCCAAGTCCACGGGTCGCAACTTCGTCCGCATGTCCATGGGCGGCGTCCGCGACGAGGCCGAGATCCGTGGCCATCGCCGCACCTACATCGGCTCCATGCCCGGAAAGATCATCCAGGGCATGCGCAAGGCCAAGTCGTCGAACCCGCTCTTCCTCATGGACGAGATCGACAAGCTCGGCTCCGACTGGCGCGGCGACCCCTCCTCGGCCCTGCTGGAGGTCCTTGACCCCGAGCAGAACGGGACCTTCGGCGACCATTACCTGGAGGTCGATTACGACCTGTCGGACGTGATGTTCGTCTGCACGGCCAACACGCTGCGCATGCCGCAGCCGCTGCTGGACCGCATGGAGATCATCCGCGTCGCCGGCTACACCGAGGATGAGAAGGTCGAGATCACCAAGCGCCACCTGCTGGACAAGCAGATCGAGGCGAACGGCCTGAAGAAGGGCGAGTTCAGCGTTTCCGACGACGCGCTGCGCGACCTCGTCCGCTACTACACCCGCGAGGCCGGTGTCCGCAGCCTGGAGCGCGAGATCGCCAACCTTTGCCGCAAGGCCGTGAAGGAGATCTCGCTCAAGGGTTCGGGCAAGGTCGCGGTCACCCGCCGCAACCTCGACAAATATGCCGGCGTCCGCCGCTTCCACTTCGGCGAGGCGGAACTGGAGGACCTGGTCGGCGTCACCACCGGCCTTGCCTGGACCGAGGTCGGCGGCGAGATCCTCTCGATCGAGTCGGTGAGCCTGCCCGGCAAGGGCCGGGTCACCACGACCGGCAAGCTCGGCGACGTGATGAAGGAATCGGTCCAGGCGGCCGAGAGCTACGTCAAGTCGCGCGCCGCGGAGTTCGGCATTAAGCCGACGCTTTTCGAGAAGAAGGACATCCACGTCCACGTTCCGGAAGGCGCCACCCCGAAGGACGGCCCCTCGGCCGGCGTCGCGATGATCACCTCCATCGTCTCCGTCCTGACCGGCATTCCGGTCCGCAAGGACGTGGCGATGACCGGCGAGATCACGCTGCGCGGACGGGTCCTGCCGATCGGCGGCCTGAAGGAAAAGCTGCTGGCCGCGCTGCGCGGCGGGCTGAAGCTCGTGCTGATCCCGAAGGACAACGAGAAGGACCTGGCGGACATCCCGGACAACGTGAAGCGCGGCCTGGAGATCATCCCGGTCAGCACGGTGGACGAGGTGCTGCGCAACGCGTTGGCCGCTCCGCTCCAGCCCATCGAATGGAGCGAGGCGGCGGAGATCGACGCCGCCGCGGCCAAGCAGCGGGCCGAGGCGAACGCGGACGCCCTGCGTCATTGATCGCATAGGGTGTGAAGGGAAAGGCCGGTGCATGGTTCCATGCGCCGGCCTTTCGCCGTCAACAGCATCCGTCAACCCTCGGCAGTGCTCGAATCTCAAGAAACGCTGGTATTTGGGACGCCTGGCCAATTGACGCCAGAGCCTTGGCGGGCTTAAGCTTTGCCCGCGCAAAGTCGTGGGGCGGCTTTGATAAAAAGTATTTTGCCTGTTAGGAAGGGGGATTAAGTGAACAAGAATGATCTCGTCGCGCATGTTGCCGACACATCTGGTTTGTCCAAGACCGACGCGACCAAGGCCGTGGACGCCGTGTTCGAGGGCATCTCGGACTCGCTGAAGAAGGGCGACGAAGTGCGTCTCGTCGGTTTCGGCACCTTCGCCGTTGCCGAGCGCGCCGCCAGCGAGGGCCGCAACCCGCGCACCGGTGAGAAGATCACCATTCCAGCGTCCAAGCAGCCGAAGTTCAAGCCCGGCAAAACCCTCAAGGACGCGCTGAACTGATCAGCCCTTTACGGGCCGGCCGTTTCAGGCCATAAAGGCGCCGGCCGGGCACAACCCGGCCGGTTCCCGCAACCCGGCGGAGCGCCGGGCCGGCATGGGCGGGCGATTAGCTCAGCGGTAGAGCGTCTCGTTTACACCGAGAATGTCGGGGGTTCGATCCCCTCATCGCCCACCAACCCAAAAAGCTTTCAGGACGGACACGAACGGCCCCTTCGCGGGCCGTTTTCGTTTTTTCGGCACGCCGCAGCGAATGCTCGAGGGTGGCAGTGAAAGCGCCGCGCGAAAACAGGTTTTCCTTGGAATGAATGAGGGATCGCCCGCGTTCATCCCTGCATGGAGATCATGACTGATCCAAGCGGGGGAGTGGGCGATGACCTACGGGGATGATTACGCGGCTTGGGACTGGAGCCTGGACCCATACTCCTATGGCGGTGGGTTGTCCTACGATCCGTTCCTCGACTCCTACCTCTACGATCCTGTGCCGGATGCTTACCTCGACACGCCAATCTACGATCCGGGCCTTGTGATCCTTGAGCCGCCGCTTGTTACGACGGTCATTTACGATCCGGTTCCCACCGGCGGGATCATCCTTGACGGCACGTACGGGGACGATCTGCTGGAAGGGACATCGTCCGCCGATGACCTCCATGGCGGACCAGGCGATGACCTGGTACTCGGCTATCGCGGTGCGGACCTGCTCTATGGCGGCCGGGGCGATGACGATCTCATCGGCGGGCGCGGCCCCGACGATCTCTATGGCGGGCAGGGTGCCGACACGCTGGAAGGGCAAGCCGGCGACGATCTCCTCATCGGAGGCACCGGCCCGGACCTCTTCCTGTTCGAGCTGGGCGGCGGACGGGACCTGATCGAGGATTTCTTCCCGGAGGAGGGTGATGCCGTCGGCCTTCCCCTCGGGACCACCTATGCAGTCACGGCCGACTTCGACGGCAACGCCGTCATCACCCTGTCCGCCGGAGACGAGCTGACCCTGCTTGGACTTGCGCCGGAAGCGGTGAGGCCCGGCTGGTTCGTGGTCGCTTGAACGGTCACCAAGGGGGCATCCTGCCCGATCCTCAGGTTGCACTTTCCGTCATGCCTTCGCACGGAATAGCGCAGCGGAGGCGACCCGCTGTGCTATGGTCCTCCTTCGAAATCGCATGCAAGGAATGGAGAGGGAAGGGTGAGCATCGAAGAACGCCGGCTGGGTGACCGCATCCTCCACGCGCTGAACCTCGCCCTGGAGCAGAAGGACCTCGATGTGGCGGAGCATCTGGCCCGCGCGCTGGAGTCGGCGCTGACCCGTTTCGGCGGGGAAGGGGCGGTTGAGAACCGGGACCTTTCCGACTCCATGGTGCTGGCCTTCCGCCAACTCGACGACCTGCGCCGCGGCTGAATTGTGGGGCGCCGCCGCGCCGGGATCGCTTTTCGCAGCCGGGTTGCCGCTTCGGCATTGACAGCCCGGCCGCCCCGCGGCTAGAAACGCCGCACCGAACGGCGGGGGCGCACAATGCGCTCTGGACCGGGCAGCGGCAAGGGGCCGCGCACCGGAAACGCCTGTTGCGCGGGTGTAGCTCAGTTGGTTAGAGCGCCGGCCTGTCACGCCGGAGGCCGCGGGTTCAAGTCCCGTCACTCGCGCCATTTCCTCTCGTTTCAAAACATTTCGTAGCGGCGAAACCGCTGGCGCGGGCGACGGTGTCATGCCCGTTTATGCCCTTCTCCGCCAGGGCCTATGCCCACCCGAAATTGCTGGATAAGCAAACAGTTAACGGCGCAGTACGGGTTTTTCCGCCTGCTACGAAAGTCGTTGAAACCGCTTTCAAACCCCAACCGCACGGCCTATATTCCGCCCGTCTGATGGGCTAATCCAAGGCAATCCCGCCACGGCATCGCGCTTCGGCCAACCCGGCCGCAGGCGACGCGCGTGGCGTGAGCTATGGGAGGACCGCGGTGACCAACCCGCTGATTGTTGAGTACCTTCCGATTCTGGTGTTTTTGCTGATCGGCATCGCGCTCGCCGTCGTGATGGTCGGCGCGTCCTACGTCATCAGCCCCAAGAATCCGGACGCCGAGAAGGTCTCCCCCTACGAGTGCGGCTTCGAGCCCTTCGAGGATGCGCGCACGAAGTTCGACGTGCGCTTCTACCTCGTCTCGATCCTGTTCATCATCTTCGACCTTGAGATCGCCTTCCTGTTCCCCTGGGCCGTGGCGCTCGGCGACATCGGGATGTTCGGCTTCTGGTCCATGATGCTGTTCCTGGGCATCCTGACGATCGGCTTCATTTACGAGTGGAAGAAAGGAGCTCTGGAATGGGAGTAGAGGCAGCCAAGTCCCTGGCGCCGATTCCGCCCGGACCGGAACAGGACGCGTATCTTCGTGCCGTCTCCGAGGAAATCCAGGAAAAGGGTTTCATCACGGCGAAGTACGAGGATCTGCTGGCCTGGGCGCGCACCGGCTCGCTCTGGCCCATGACCTTCGGTCTGGCCTGCTGCGCGGTGGAAATGATCCACGCCTACATGAGCCGTTACGACCTTGACCGGTTCGGCGTCATTCCGCGTCCCAGCCCGCGCCAGTCCGACTGCATGATCGTCGCCGGCACGCTGACCAACAAGATGGCCCCGGCCCTGCGCAAGGTCTACGACCAGATGCCCGAGCCCCGCTGGGTCATCTCGATGGGCTCCTGCGCCAATGGCGGCGGCTACTATCACTATTCCTATGCGGTGGTGCGCGGCTGCGACCGGATCGTCCCGGTCGACATCTACGTGCCGGGCTGCCCCCCGACGGCCGAGGCGCTCGTCTACGGCATCCTTCAGCTGCAGAAGAAGATCCGGCGCGGCAACCGCATCGCCCGCTGAGACACGAAGAAGAAGGCAGGCCCTGGCCCATGTCCGAACAGGCTTTGAAGGAACTCGGTGATCACATCGCCGGAGCGCTCGGCGACGACGTGCTGAACGTGGAAGTGGCGCTCGGCGAACTGATGATCACGGTGCGCCGTCCGTCCATCATCAAGGCGCTGACGTTCCTGCGCGACGACACGCGCTGCTCGTTCGAGCAGCTGATCGACATCACCGCCGTGGACTGGCCGGAGCGCGAAGAGCGTTTCGAGGTCGTCTACAACCTCCTCAGCTACAAGCACAACCAGCGCATCCGCCTGAAGCTCGGCACGGACGAGGACACGCCCGTCCCGTCCTGCGTGCCGGTCTACAGCGCGGCCAACTGGTTCGAGCGCGAGACCTGGGACCTGTTCGGCGTCTTCTTCTCCGACCATCCGGACCTGCGCCGCATCCTGACCGACTACGGCTTCGAGGGGCATCCTTTCCGCAAGGATTTCCCCCTGACCGGCTATGTCGAGGTGCGCTACGACGAGGACCAGAAGCGCGTGGTCTACGAGCCCGTGCGCCTGACCCAGGACTTCCGCACCTTCGACTTCCTGTCGCCCTGGGAAGGCATGACCGACGTCATGCTGCCCGGCGACGAAAAGGCCCAAGCCCCTGACACTGGGAGCAAGTCGTGACCATCGCCACCTCCGCGAGCCCGACCGCCGGACAGGCGGGCGGCAAGACCCAAATCAAGCCCTACACCATGAACTTCGGGCCGCAGCACCCGGCGGCCCACGGCGTGCTGCGCCTGGTGATGGAGCTGAACGGCGAGGTGGTGGAGCGCTGCGATCCGCACATCGGCCTCCTGCACCGCGGCACCGAGAAGCTGATCGAGTACAAGACCTACCTCCAGGCCGTTCCCTACTTCGACCGCCTCGACTATGTCAGCCCGATGTGCATGGAGCACGCCTATGTGCTCGCCATCGAGAACCTGCTGAAGATCAAGGCGCCGATCCGTGCCCAGTACATCCGCGTGATGTTCTCCGAGATCACGCGCATCCTGAACCACATCCTGTCGATCACGACCGGCGCGCTCGACGTCGGTGCGATCACGCCGGCGCTGTGGGGCTTCGAGGAGCGCGAGATCCTCATGGAGTTCTACGAGCGTGTCTCGGGCTCGCGGCTGCACGCCAACTACTTCCGCCCGGGCGGCGTCGCCTGGGACCTGCCGCCCGGCCTGACCGACGACATCTGGGCCTTCACCGAGAGCTTCCCGAAGTTCATCGACGACATCGACAACCTGCTGACGGACAACCGCATCTTCAAGCAGCGCACGGTCGACATCGGCATCGTGACGAAGGAAGAGGCGTTCGACTGGGGCTTCACCGGCCCGATGCTGCGCGGCTCGAACGTCGCCTGGGACCTGCGCAAGTCGCAGCCCTATGAAGTGTACGGCGAGCTGGACTTCGACGTGCCGGTCGGCCTCACCGGCGACTGCTGGGCGCGCTACCTCGTCCGCATGGAGGAGATGCGCCAGTCCCTGCGGATCATCCGCCAGTGCATCGAGAAGCTGCCCGACGGTCCGGTGCGGGTGCAGGACCGCAAGGTCGTGCCGCCCCCGCGCGGGGAGATGAAGCGCTCCATGGAGGCGCTCATCCACCACTTCAAGCTCTTCACCGAGGGCTTCCACGTGCCCGCGGGCGAGACCTACACCGCCATCGAGGCGCCCAAGGGCGAGTTCGGCGTCTATCTCGTGGCCGACGGCACCAACAAGCCGTACCGCTGCAAGATCCGCGCGCCCGGCTTCCCCCACCTGCAGGGCCTCGACTTCATGTCCAAGGGCCACATGCTCGCCGACGCGGTGGCGAACATCGCGTCCATGGACATCGTCTTCGGAGAAATCGACCGATGAGCGCGCCGGACACCACCCTGGCCGACACCCACGCCGACGAGCCGGCCTTCCTCTTCACGCCGGACAACCTGGCGCTCGCCGAGCGGATCATCGCCAAGTACCCGGCCGGCCGCCAAGCCAGCGCCTGCATGCCGCTGCTCGACCTCGCCCAGCGCCAGAACGCCGGCTACCTGTCGCGCGCCTGCATGGACGCGGTCGCCGACATGCTGTCGATGCCGCGCATCCGCGTGTACGAGGTGGCGACCTTCTACACGATGTTCAACAAGGCGCCCGTCGGTAAGCACGTCATCCAGGTCTGCACGACCACGCCCTGCTGGCTGCGCGGTTCCGACGATGTGGTGCACGCCTGCGAGCGCAAGCTGGGCATCCATGTCGGCGAGACCACCGACGACGGGCAGTTCACGCTGCGCGAGGTCGAGTGCTCCGGCGCCTGCGTGAACGCGCCCGTGGTGCAGATCGGCGACGACTACTACGAGGACGTCGCCCCCGAGAGGATGGAAAAGATCATCGACGCGCTGGCGCGGGGCGAGATCCCGCCGCATGGTTCGCAGATCGGCCGCCGCTCGTCCGAACCGGAGGGAGGGCCGACCACGCTGAAGGCCTTCACCACCGACAGCCAGACCGATCACTGAGGGGGATGCGATGCTTCGCGACGAGGACCGCATTTTCACGAACCTTTACGGCTACCAGGACTTCGGCCTGGAGGCCGCGAAGAAGCGCGGTGATTGGGACAACACCGCCGCCCTGATCGCCAAGGGCCGCGACTGGATCATCAACGAGACCAAGGAATCCGGTCTGCGCGGCCGCGGCGGCGCCGGCTTCTCCACCGGCATGAAGTGGTCCTTCATGCCCAAGAACGTGACCGACAAGCCGGTCTATCTGGTGGTGAACGCCGACGAGGGCGAGCCCGGCACCTGCAAGGACCGCGACATCCTGCGGCACGACCCGCACAAGCTGATCGAGGGCTGCCTTCTGGCCGGTGTCGCGATCGGGGCGACCGCCTGCTACATCTACATCCGCGGCGAGTTCTACAACGAGGGCTCGAACGTTCAGCGCGCCATCGACGAGGCCTACGAGGCCGGTCTGATCGGCAAGAACGCCTGCGGCAGCGGCTACGATTACGACATCTACATCCACCGCGGTGCCGGCGCCTACATCTGCGGCGAGGAGACGGCGCTCATCGAGTCCATCGAGGGCAAGAAGGGCCAGCCGCGCAACAAGCCGCCCTTCCCGGCGCAGGCGGGCCTCTATTCCTGCCCGACCACGGTGAACAACGTCGAATCCATCGCCGTCGTTCCCACCATCCTGCGCCGCGGTGCCGCCTGGTTCGCCGGGCTCGGCCGCCCGAAGAACACCGGCACCAAGCTCTTCTGCATCTCCGGCCACGTGAACAAGCCGTGCAACGTGGAAGAGGAGATGGGCATCCCCTTGAAGGAGCTGATCGAACGCCATGCCGGCGGCGTGCGTGGGGGCTGGGACAACCTGCTCGCCATCATCCCCGGCGGCTCCTCGGTTCCGCTGCTGCCCAAGGACATCTGCGACACCGTCCTGATGGACTTCGACAGCCTGCGCGAGGTCCGTTCGGGCCTGGGCACCGCCGCCGTGATCGTGATGGACAAGTCCACCGACATCGTGAAGGCGATCGCCCGACTGTCGCAGTTCTACGCCCACGAATCCTGCGGCCAGTGCACGCCCTGCCGCGAGGGCACCGGCTGGATGAGCCGCATCATGCAGCGCATGGTGAAGGGCAACGCCAGCGTCGAGGAAATCGACATGCTGCTGGAAGTCACCAAGCAGATCGAAGGCCACACGATCTGCGCTCTCGGCGACGCCGCGGCCTGGCCGGTCCAGGGGCTGTTCCGGTACTTCCGCCCGGAGGTGGAGCGCCGCATCCACGCCTATCGCAATTCCGCCAGCCCGCTGGCGGCCGAGTAAGGAGCCCGGCAGATGCCGAAACTCACCATCGACGGGATCGAGATCGAAGTCGAGCCGGGCACCTCGATCCTGCAGGCCTGCGAGCAGCTCGGGATCGAGATCCCGCGCTTCTGCTACCACGAGCGCCTGAGCGTTCCGGCCAACTGCCGCATGTGTCTGGTGGAGATGGAGCGGGCGCCCAAGCCCGTCGCCGCCTGCGCCATGCCCTGCGCCGACAACATGGTCATCAAGACCAACAGCGAACTGGTCCATAAGGCCCGCAAGGGCGTCATGGAGTTCCTGCTGATCAATCACCCGCTGGACTGCCCGATCTGCGACCAGGGCGGCGAGTGCGATCTCCAGGACCAGGCCATGGCCTACGGGTTCGACCGCGGCCGCTACGGCGAGAACAAGCGCGCGGTCAAGGACAAGTACATGGGTCCGCTGATCAAGACGATCATGACCCGCTGCATCCACTGCACGCGCTGCATCCGCTTCTCCAACGAGATCGCCGGCGTGCCGGACCTCGGCGCGGTGCACCGCGGCGAGCACATGGAGATCACGACCTTCGTCGAGAAGGCCGTGGCGACAGAGCTGGCCGGCAACCTCGTGGACGTCTGCCCGGTCGGCGCCCTGACCTCCAAGCCCTACGCCTACACCTCGCGCCCCTGGGAACTCCGCAAGACGGAGACGGTGGACGTGATGGACGCGGTGGGCTCGAACATCCGCGTGGACACGCGCGGGTCCGAGGTCATGCGCGTCCTGCCGCGCGTCAACGAGGACGTGAACGAGGAGTGGCTGAACGACAAGTCGCGTTTCGCCTATGACGGGCTGAAGCGCCAGCGTCTCGACCGCCCCTACGTCCGCAAGGACGGCAAGCTGGTTCCGGCGAGCTGGGTCGAGGCCTTCCAGGCCGTCGCACAGAAGCTGAAGGGCACCTCGGGCGACCGCATCGCCGCCATCGCCGGCGACCTCGTCGACGTCGAATCGACACTGGCGCTGAAGGAGCTGATGACGGCTTTGGGTTCGGCGAACATCGACTGCCGCCAGGACGGCGCGCTGTTCGACACCTCCTCGCGCGCCGGCTACCTGTTCAACAGCACGATCGCCGGCGTCGAGCAGGCGGACGTGATCCTGCTGGTCGGGACCAACCCGCGCTGGGAAGGCTCCCTGATCAACGCGCGCATCCGCAAGCGCTACCTGCAGGGCGGTCTCCAGGTCGGGCTGATCGGCGAGAGCCGTGATCTGACCTACCCCTACGCCCATCTGGGCACGGGCGCCGACCTGCTGTCGGGCATCCTCGACGGCAGCCACGCCTTCGCCGAGACCCTGCGCAACGCCAAGCGGCCGATGCTGATCCTGGGCATGGGCGCCTTCCAGCGCGCCGATGCCCTGGCCATCCAGGCGGCGGCCCGCGCGGTCGCCGAAACCTTCAACATGATCGGCGAGGGCTGGAACGGATACAACGTGCTGCACACGGCCGCCGGCCGCGTCGGCGCGCTGGATGTCGGCTTCCTGCCGGGTCCGGGCGGCCGCGACCTCGCGGGCATCCTCGATGGTGCGTCCAACGGCGCCATCGACGTGGTCTACCTGCTGGGCGCGGACGAGATCGACATGGCCCGCCTCGGCAAGGCCTTCGTCATCTACCAGGGCCATCATGGCGACGCCGGGGCGCAGCGCGCCGACGTGATCCTGCCGGGCGCGGCCTACACCGAGAAGAACGCCCTCTACGTCAACACCGAGGGCCGCCCGCAGCTCGCGCGTCTCGCCACCTTCCCGCCTGGCGAGGCGCGGGAGGACTGGAAGATCCTGCGCGCGCTGTCCGAGCTTCTCGGCCACAAGCTGCCCTACGACAGCGTCATCCAGCTGCGCAAGCACCTGGCCGACGTGAACCCGATTTTCGCGAAGATCGGCGCGGTCACCCCGGCGGCCTGGGGCGGCTTCGGCCGGTCCGGCTCGCTGGACGCGGCCCCCTTCGTCTCGCCGGTCGCCAACTTCTACATGACCGACCCGATCAGCCGCGCCTCCATCACGATGGCGCGCTGCACCGAGACGCTCGTGCGACCCGCCCAGGAGAGGACCGGTACCCATGGCTGAGTTCTGGAGCGGCTTCCTTCTGCCGCTGATCATCATCGTCCTCAAGATCCTGGCGATCGTGGTGCCGCTGCTGGTGTCGGTGGCCTTCATGACCTACGCCGAGCGCAAGATCATGGGCGCCATGCAGCTCCGCCAGGGACCGAACGTGGTCGGTCCCTTCGGGCTCCTGCAGCCCTTCGCCGACGGCCTCAAGCTGTTCGCGAAGGAGCAGATCCTCCCGGCGGGCGCCAACCGCATCGTGTTCTACGCGGCGCCGATGCTGACCTTCTTCCTCGCCATCGTGGCCTGGGCGGTGATCCCGTTCGACTACGGCATGGCGCTGGCGGACATCAATGTCGGCATCCTCTACCTGCTCGCGATCTCCTCGCTCGGCGTGTACGGCGTGGTGATGGCGGGCTGGGCGTCGAACTCCCGCTACGCCTTCCTCGGCGCCTTGCGCTCGGCGGCGCAGATGGTGTCCTACGAGGTCTCCATCGGCCTCGTCATCATCACGGTGCTGCTCTGCGTCGGCTCGCTGAACCTTCAGGAGATCGTGCGGGCGCAGGAGACGGTGTGGTTCTGCATCCCGCTGCTGCCGATGTTCGTGATCTTCTTCATCTCGGCGCTGGCGGAAACCAACCGTTCGCCCTTCGACCTGCCGGAAGGCGAGTCGGAGCTGGTGGCGGGCTTCATGGTGGAATACAGCTCGGCTCCCTTCGCGCTCTTCTTCCTTGGCGAATACGCCAACATGATCCTGATGAGCGCGCTGACGAGCATCCTGTTCCTGGGCGGCTGGCTGCCCCCGCTGGACATCGCGCCGCTGAACTGGATCCCGGGCCCGATCTGGCTCTTCGCGAAGATCGCCTTCTGCCTCTTCGTGTTCGTGTGGGTCCGCGCCACGATGCCGCGCTACCGCTACGACCAGCTGATGCGGCTGGGCTGGAAGGTCTTCCTGCCCTTCTCGCTGCTGTGGGTCGTGCTGACCGCCGGCTTCCTGGTGTCGTTCGGCTTGCTGCCGCAGTAAGCGGAGCGACGAGACCGAGCGGGGCGGCACGGCCGCCCCGCGCCCTGAGATTTTGAGTGATTGCGGGCGCGCCCTCGCGCGGCGCCCGCCAGGAAGGAGACGAAGAGGCCATGGCGTTCCTCGACCGCGCGGCGCGCAGCCTGTTCCTGACCGAGCTGCTGGGCGGCCTGGGCCTGACCTTGCGCTACATGTTCAAGCCAAAGGTCACGCTGAACTACCCGTACGAGAAGGGGCCGATCAGCTCGCGCTTCCGGGGGGAGCACGTGCTGCGCCGCTACCCCGGCGGCGAGGAGCGCTGCATCGCTTGCAAGCTCTGCGAAGCGGTGTGCCCGGCGCTCGCCATCACCATCGAGGCCGAACCGCGTGACGACGGCAGCCGCCGCACCACGCGCTACGACATCGACATGACGAAGTGCATCTACTGCGGCCTGTGCCAGGAGGCCTGCCCGGTGGACGCCGTCGTCCTCGGTCCGAATTTCGAGTTCTCGACGGAAAACCGCGAAGAGCTTTTCTACAACAAGCAGAAGCTGCTGGCGAACGGCGACCGCTGGGAGGCGGAGATCGCCCAGAACCTGGCGGCCGAGGCCCCTTACCGGTAAGCGGAAGCGGAAAGTAACGACATGATCCAAGGCATCGCCTTCTACGTGTTCTCCGCGATCCTGCTGGCCTCCGGTGTGATGGTCATCTCCGCGCGGAACCCCGTCCATTCGGTCCTCTACCTGATCCTGGCCTTCTTCCAGGCGGCGGGGCTGTGCGTCCTTCTCGGCGCCGAGTTCATCGCGATGATCCTCATCATCGTGTATGTCGGCGCGGTCGCCGTTCTGTTCCTGTTCGTCGTCATGATGCTCGACATCAACTTCAAGGAATTCCGGCAGGGCACCATGCGGTACCTGCCCATCGGCGGCATCGTCGGGCTGATCCTGCTGGTCGAGCTGGCCGCCGTGCTCGGCGGCTGGGTCGTCTCGCCGGCCGCCCTTCAGGTGGCGGGCGCGCCCACGCCGGACTATGGCGCGGTGACCAACACCGAGGCGCTCGGCCAGCTGATGTACACCCACTACGTCTATCTGTTCCAAGCCTGCGGCCTGGTCCTGCTGATCGCCATGATCGGCGCCATCGTCCTGACCCTGCGTCAGCGCGAGGGCGTGCGCCGTCAGGACGTCGGCACCCAGCTCGCGCGCCGCCGCGAGGAGGTCGTCGCGATCCGCAAGGTGTCGAGCGGGGGAGGGCTCTGATATGGAAATCGGTCTCGGCCATTACCTGACGGTGTCGGGGATCCTGTTCACGCTCGGCGTGCTGGGGATCTTCCTGAACCGCAAGAACGTGATCGTCATCCTGATGTCGATCGAAATGATCCTGCTCGCGGTGAACCTGAATCTGGTCTCCTTCTCGGTCTTCCTGAACGACCTCGTCGGCCAGGTCTTCGCGATGATCATCCTGACCGTGGCCGCCGCCGAAGCGGCGATCGGCCTGGCCATCCTGGTGGTCTACTTCCGCAACCGCGGCTCGATCCGAGTCGAAGACATCAACCTGATGAAGGGCTGAGGCAGCGTCATGGAAGTGCTTGTCGTATTCCTCCCGCTGCTGGCTTTTCTGATCGCGGGTTCCATCGCCCTGTTCGGAGGCGCGCCCGCCGTGGCGGCGCCGGCCGGGCATGGGCACGATCACGGTCATCACGACCACCACAACCATCACAACCACGACGCCCACCATGCCGGGGACGACCATGTCCACCCGGCCGAGGAAGGCGACGACCATGATGACCACGGCCCGGTGGCCGGGCCGCCCACGGTCGGCGACCGCGTGGCCCAGCTCGTCACCACGGGCTCCGTGCTGATCTCGGCGCTCCTGTCCTGGGTTCTGTTCTTCGACGTCGCCGTCGGCGGCGATCCGCGGACCATCCACCTGATGACCTGGATCCAGAGCGGCACGCTCGACACCGCCTGGTCGCTGCGCATCGACCAGCTCACCGCCGTGATGCTGGTCGTGATCAACACCGTCTCGGCGATGGTGCATGTCTACTCCATCGGCTACATGGCCGAGGACCCGCAGAAGCCGCGCTTCATGGCGTACCTGTCGCTCTTCACCTTCTGCATGCTCATGCTGGTGACGGCCGACAACCTCGTGCAGCTCTTCTTCGGCTGGGAAGGCGTCGGTCTCGCGTCTTATCTGCTGATCAACTTCTGGTACGAGAAGCCCTCGGCGAACAACGCGTCGATGAAGGCCTTCCTCGTCAACCGCGTCGGCGACTTCGGCTTCGCGCTGGGCATCTTCGCGATCTTCGTGCTGACCGGCTCTGTGGTGTTCGACGAGATCTTCGCCCGCGTGCCGGAGATCGCCGGCCAGAGCATGACCTTCCTGAGCTGGGAGTTCCACGGCCTGACCGTCGCCTGCCTGCTGCTCTTCATGGGCGCCATGGGCAAGTCGGCGCAGCTCGGCCTGCACACCTGGCTGCCGGACGCGATGGAAGGCCCGACCCCGGTGTCGGCGCTCATCCACGCGGCCACGATGGTGACCGCCGGCGTCTTCATGCTGTGCCGCCTGTCGCCGGTGTTCGAGTACGCCCCCGTGGCCCTGTCGGTCGTCACCGTCGTCGGCGCGCTGACCGCCTTCGTCGCCGCGACGATCGGCATGACCCAGTACGACATCAAGCGCGTCATCGCCTATTCGACCATGAGCCAGCTCGGCTACATGTTCTTCGCCATCGGCGTCTCCGCCTATGGTGCCGCGATGTTCCACCTGTTCACGCACGCCTTCTTCAAGGCGCTGCTGTTCCTCGGCGCCGGCTCGGTCATCCACGCGATGCACCACGAGCAGGACATGCGCAAGATGGGCGGCATCTGGCGGAAGGTTCCCTTCACCTACGCGGTGATGTGGATCGGCAACCTGGCGCTCGCCGGCCTCCCGTTCTTCGCCGGCTACTTCTCCAAGGACATGATCCTGGAGGCGGCCTACGCCTCGCACAGCTCCTTCGGCCTGCTGGCCTTCTGGATCGGCATCGCCGCCGCCTTGATGACGGCCTTCTACTCCTGGCGCCTGCTGTTCCTGACCTTCCACGGCCAGACCCGCGCCGACCATCACACCTATGAGCACGCTCATGAGTCGCCGATGGTCATGCTGGTGCCGCTGGCCGTGCTGACGCTCGGGGCGCTCTTCTCGGGCATGCTGTTCGCGGGCTGGTTCGTAGGCGATCACCGGCTGGACTTCTGGGGCAAGGCGATCTTCGTCATGCAAGAGAACGACAGCATCGAGCACGCCCACCACGGCCTGCCGTTCTGGGTGCCGCTGGCCCCGATGGTCGTCGGGTTGATCGGCATCGGTCTCGCCTACCTCGCCTACATCGCCAATCCGGGCCTGCCGGGGCGGATCACCGCGACGCTCGGCGGCCTCTACCGCTTCGTCTACCGCAAGTGGATGTTCGACGAGCTGTACGACGCGTTGTTCGTCCGCCCGGCGAGCTGGCTCGGCCGTGGCCTGTGGAAGACCGGCGACGTCACGGTGATCGACGGCATGGGTCCGAACGGCCTTGCCGCGGCGACCCGCCTGATTTCCGCGCGGGCCAGCCTCCTGCAGTCCGGTTACGTCTATCACTACGCCTTCGCCATGGTGATCGGGGTCGTCGCCCTCATCGCCTGGCTGTCGCTGCGCGGTTGAGCGGTTGAGAGGGAAGAAGAAAAATGGCTAGCTGGCCGCTCCTGTCGTTCACGACATTCCTGCCGCTCATCGGCATCCTGCTGATCCTCCCGCTTCGCACCAGCGAGGCGGAGGCCGCACGCAACGCGCGTTACGTCGCCCTCTGGACGACGCTCGTCACCTTCGTGCTGTCGCTCTTCATCTGGGCCAACTTCGACCCGGCCAACCCCGGTTACCAGATGGTCGAGCGGGTGGACTGGATGCCGGAATTCGGCATCTCCTACCACATGGGCGTCGACGGCATTTCCGTGCTGTTCGTCATCCTCTCCACCTTCCTGATGCCGCTCTGCATCCTCTCGAGCTGGGAGGCCGTGCAGCACCGGGTCAAGGAGTACATGATCGCCTTCCTCGCGCTGGAAACCCTGATGATCGGGATGTTCTGCGCGCTGGACATGGTGCTCTTCTACATGTTCTTCGAAGGCGTCCTGATCCCGATGTTCCTGATCATCGGCGTCTGGGGCGGCGCGCGGCGCGTCTACGCGGCGTTCAAGTTCTTCCTCTACACGCTGCTCGGCTCCGTGCTGATGCTGCTGGCGATCCTGGCCATGTACTATGTGGCCGGCACCACCGACATCCCCACCATCACGGCGACCCAGTTCCCGCGCTCCATGCAGATGTGGCTGTGGCTGGCCTTCTTCGCTTCCTTCGCCGTGAAGGTGCCGATGTGGCCGGTCCACACCTGGCTGCCGGACGCCCACGTCGAGGCGCCGACCGCCGGTTCGGTGATCCTGGCGGGCGTGCTGCTGAAGATGGGCGGCTACGGGCTGCTGCGCTTCAACATCCCGATGATGCCGGAGGCGACGGAGTTCTTCACGCCGCTCGTCTACACCATGTCGGTCGTGGCCGTGATCTACACCTCGCTGGTGGCGCTGGTGCAGGAGGACATGAAGAAGCTGATCGCCTATTCGTCGGTCGCTCACATGGGCTTCGTCACCGTCGGTCTGTTCGCGCTGAACGAGCAGGGCATCGAGGGCGCCATCTTCCAGATGCTGTCGCACGGCGTGGTGTCGGGTGCGCTCTTCCTGTGCGTCGGTGTCGTCTATGACCGGCTGCACACCCGCGAGATCTCCCGCTACGGCGGCCTCGTGAAGAACATGCCGAAATACGCGGTCGTCTTCCTGTTCATGACCATGGCCTCGGTCGGCCTGCCCGGCACGGCCGGCTTCGTCGGCGAGTTCCTGGTGATGCTCGGCGCCTTCCGCGACAACACCTGGGTCGCGATGCTGATCGCCACCGGCATGGTGCTGGGCGCCGCCTACGCGCTGTGGCTCTTCCGCCGCGTGGTCTACGGCAAGCTGACGCGCGCCGACGTCCGCTCGATGGTCGACCTCACTCCGCGCGAGATCGCGATCTTCGTGCCGCTCGTCATCGTCGTCCTGTGGATGGGCGTCTATCCGAGCAGCTTCCTCGACATGACCTCGGCCTCGGTCGAGCAGTTGATCCAGACCTACCAGACCAAGCTGGCCGCGGCCGGCGACGTGTCCCTGGCCGCACGCTGAGGTTCCGACATGACCGCAACCTTCCCCGATATCTGGCCGGCGCTGCCGGAGATCTTCCTGGCGCTGTCCGGCATGGCGTTGCTGCTGATCGGCGTGTTCCGCGGCGACGGCTTCACGCGCGGCGTCTCCTACCTGACCGTCGTGGCCATGCTGCTCGCCGCCGTCCTGGCGATGGGCTACGGCAGCGGCCGCGTGGTCACCTTCAACGGCCTTTTCGTGATGGACGCCTTCGGCGTCTTCATGAAGGTGCTGGTGCTGGTCGCGGCCGCGCTCTGCGTCATGCTCTCGCTCTCCTTCAACGAGCGTGAGCAGATGGCCCGGTTCGAATACCCGGTCCTGATGCTCTTCTCGACCGTCGGCATGCTGATGATGGTGTCGGCCAACGACCTCATCTCTCTCTATGTCGGGCTGGAGACGCAGAGTCTTGCGCTCTACGTCATCGCGGCCTTCCGCCGCGACAACGCCAAGTCGTCGGAAGCCGGCCTCAAGTACTTCGTCCTCGGCGCGCTTTCCTCCGGCATGATGCTGTACGGCGCGTCGATGGTGTACGGCTTCGCCGGCACCACGGCCTTCGACCGCATCGCCATCCTGTTCGCGCAGGGTCAGGTCCCGTCCACGGGCGTGATCATCGGTCTCGTGTTCGTGATCGCCGGCCTGGCCTTCAAGGTGTCGGCCGTTCCCTTCCACATGTGGACGCCGGACGTCTACGAGGGCGCCCCGACCCCGGTCACCGCCTTCTTCGCCGCCGCCCCGAAGGTCGCCGCCGTGGCGCTCTTCACCCGCCTGCTGATCGAGCCGTTCGGCGACCTGATCCAGCAGTGGCAGCAGGTCGTCGTCGTCAGCTCCATCCTGTCGATGGCGCTCGGCTCCTTCGCGGCGATCAGCCAGACCAACATCAAGCGCCTGATGGCCTACAGCTCCATCGGCCATGTCGGTTACGCGCTGGTCGGACTGGCCGCCGGCACCGAGGAAGGCGTGCGCGGCGTGCTGATCTACATGGCGATCTACATCGTCATGAACGTCGGCACCTTCGCGGTCATCCTGTGCATGCGCCACCAGGGCCGGAACCTGGAGGAGATCAAGGACCTCGCCGGCCTGTCCCGCAGCAACCCGCTGCTGGCCGGCGCCATGGCGGTCTTCATGTTCTCCATGGCGGGCATCCCGCCGCTCGCCGGCTTCTTCAGCAAGCTCTACGTGTTCCTCGCCGCCATCGAGGCCGGGCTCTACACGCTGGCGGTGATCGGCGTGCTGACCAGCGTCGTCGGCGCCTACTACTACCTGCGCATCGTCAAGATCATGTATTTCGACGAGCCGGTGGAGAGCTTCGACAAGGTCAACGATGACGGCATGACCGCCATCTTGGTCGGCACCAGCCTGTTCACGCTGCTGTTCTTCGTCATCCCGGCTCCGATCCTGAACGGTGCCGCCGCCGCCGCGACCGCGCTGTTCGCGGGATGACCCAGTCCCGGTCGCCGGGGGAGGGCGTTCCGCGCCTTCCCCCGGGCTACTCGCTCAAGGCCTTCGACTCCGTCGGCAGCACGAACGACGAGGCGAAGGCCTTTGCGCGTCTGGGAGCCGCCGAAGGCACGGTCGTTTGGGCACGCCGCCAGGAAACCGGGCGCGGCCGGCGCGGCCGTGCCTGGAGTTCGCCCGAGGGCAATCTCTACAGCTCCATCGTTCTGCGCCCCGGCCGCCCGCCGGCTGAGGCCGCGCAGATTTCCTTCGTCGCCGCCCTCGCCATCGCGGAGACCGCCTCCTCCGTCCTGCCGGACGGCGCCGACGTCCGCTGCAAGTGGCCGAACGACGTGCTGATCCACGGCCGCAAGCTGTCCGGCATCCTCCTGGAATCGGAGCCGGCGCCCGACGGCGGGGTCGCCTGGGTGGTGCTGGGCGTCGGCATCAACCTGCGCCATTTTCCCGAAGGCACGGAATACCCCGTCACCTCGCTGGCCGCCGAGGGCGCTCCGCGGATCGAGCCCGCGGCCCTGCTGGAAATCTACGCCGCCAATCTGGCGCTCTGGTACCGACGCTGGCTGGAGGGCGGGTTCGCGCCCATCCGCGCCGCCTGGATCGAGCGGGCGACTGGGCTTGGCGCGCCGGTGGTGGTGCGTCTGTCGGACCGGACGCTCACCGGCGTCTTCGCCGATCTGGACAGCGACGGCGTTCTGTTGCTTGATCCCCTGAAGGAACGGGGGGAAGGGGCCGGAACTGGCCGCCTGCGCATCGCGGCTGGCGACGTGTTCTTCCCGAACCCGTCCTCTCCTGGTCCGGCGGAGTCCTGACATGCTGCTCGCAATCGATGCCGGCAACACGAACGTGGTGTTCGCGATCTACGACGGCGACCGCCAGCGCGGTCTGTGGCGCATCGGCACCGACCGCAACCGCACCGCCGACGAGTACATGGTCTGGCTGATCCAGCTCATGGGCCTGAAGGGGCTGAAGGCCGTGGACATTCACGGCGCGGTCATCGCCAGCGTCGTTCCGGGCGCGACCTTCAACCTCAAGCGGCTGTGCAAGGATCATTTCGGCTGCGAGCCGGTCATCGTCGGCCAGCCGGAGGTCGAACTCGGCACCCGCGCCCTGGTGGACAAGCCCGAGGAGGTCGGCGCCGACCGGCTCGTCAACACGGTGGCGGCCTTTGCCGCGCACAAATGCGCGATGATCGTCATTGATTTCGGAACGGCAACGACCTTCGACGTGGTGGACGAGGACGGCAACTACCGTGGCGGCGTGATCGCGCCGGGCCTGAACCTGTCGCTGGAGGCGCTGCAACTCGCCGCCTCCAAGCTGCCGCGCATCGAGATCGCGCAGCCGCCCAACGTCATCGGCACCAACACGATCGAATGCATGCAGTCTGGCATGTTCTGGGGCTATGTCGGGCTGATCGAAGGGCTGGTCTCGCGCATCCGTGCGGAGTTCGGCCGCCCGATGAAGGTCCTGGCGACCGGAGGTCTGGCTGTCTTTTTCGCCAAGGCCACCCATGTGATCGAACACACCGACAATGAGCTGACGCTTCGCGGGCTTCTCCAGATCCACAAACGCAACATGGGCCAATGACCGACTCCGCAAAGGATCTTCCCAGCGCCGGCTTCGCGCCGGAGGGCGACGCCCTCTTTTTCCTGCCGCTCGGCGGTTCGGGCGAAATCGGGATGAACCTCAATCTCTACGGCCACCGGGGCAAGTGGCTGATGGTGGATCTCGGCATCTCCTTCGCCGACGAGACCCTGCCGGGCCTCGACGTGCTGATGCCCGATCCGGCCTTCATCGTGGAGCGGAAGGACGATCTCGCCGGGCTGATCATCACCCACGCGCATGAGGATCATCTGGGCGCGGTCCAATACCTCTGGCCTCAGCTCGGCTGCCCGGTTTATTGCACCCCCTTCACGGCCAACGTGCTGCGGGCGAAGCTCCAGGAGCGCGGGCTCGCGTCGGCCGTGCCGATCGTCGAGGTGCCGCTGGGCGGTTCCGTCGAGGTCGGCCCCTTCCGGGTGGATTACCTGTCGGTCACCCACTCCGTTCCGGAGCCGAGTTCGCTGGTGATCCGCACCGCCGCCGGCACCGTGCTCCACACCGGCGACTGGAAGATCGATCCGGAGCCGCTGGTCGGTCCGAACTTCGAGGAGGACCGTTTCCGGCGGCTCGGCGACGAGGGCGTGCTGGCGCTGGTCGGCGACAGCACCAACGCGCTCCAGGCCGGCACCTCGGGGTCGGAGGCGATGGTGCGCGAGGCGCTGGTCGAGCTGATCGGGCAGCATCCCAAGGTCCGCATCGCGGTGAGCTGCTTCGCCACCAACGTCGCGCGGCTGGAGAGCATCGCCAGGGCGGCGGCCGCGCACGGCCGGCAGGTGGCGCTGGTCGGGCGTTCCCTGTGGCGCATCCATATGGCCGCCCGGCAGACCGGCTATCTCGCCGACCTGCCGCCCTTCCTGAGCGATCAGGAAGCGGCCATGCTGCCGCGCGAGAAGATCGTCCTGATCTGCACCGGCAGCCAGGGGGAGCCGCGCAGCGCGCTCGCCCGCATCGCCGCAGGGGACCACCCGACGGTGGAGCTCCAGCGCGGCGACGTGGTGGTCTTCTCCTCCCGCGAGATCCCCGGCAACGAACGGGCAATCGGCCGCGTGCAGAACCAGCTCGTGGCCCGCGGTGTCGAGCTTGTGACCGCCGACGATGCGCCGGTCCATGTTTCCGGCCACCCCGCGCGGGACGAGCTGGTGCAGATGTACCAGTGGGTGCGGCCGGCGCTCGCCGTGCCGGTCCATGGAGAACAGCGCCACCAGCTCGAACACGCGAAGCTGGCCATCGACTGCCAGGTTCCGGCCACGCTGGTGCCGTCCAACGGCGAGATCGTCCGGCTCGCCCCCGGGCCGGCGGAGGTGGTAGGCCATGTCCCCACGGGCCGCGTCGCGCTCGACGGCAAACGGCTGATCTCGGTCGAGAACACCGGCATCGTGCGGTCCCGTCAGCGGATCATCGGCAACGGCGCCGCCGTCGCCACGCTGGTTCTGAACGGCAAGGGGGAACTGGTGGCCGCACCCCAGGTCGCCGTCATGGGCGTGCTCGACGAGGCGAGCGAGCGCGACGCCCTGCTGGACGTCGTCGATGCCGTGCGCGAGTCGGTCGCGGAATTGCCCAAGACCGCACGGCTCGACGACGAGCAGGTGCGGCAGGCCGTGCGCATCGCGGTCCGCCGAACCTTGAACGCGTCGCACGGCAAGAAGCCGGTGACCGACGTCCATCTGGTCCGGGTCTGAGCGCAACGCCGGCGGTGCAAGCGCCGGAAGAGCAGGGGAGTGCAGCATGATCGGCCGTCTCAATCACGTTGCCATTGTCGTGCCGGATCTTCCGGCGGCCACGGCGCTCTACCGCGACACGCTCGGTGCCCGGGTGTCGGAACCGGCGGACCTGCCGGCCCACGGCGTCACCGTGGTGTTCGTGGAACTGCCGAACACGAAGATCGAACTGCTGCACCCGCTGGGGCCGTCCTCCCCGGTCGCCGCCTTCCTGGAGAAGAACCCCTCGGGTGGGATGCACCATGTCTGCTATGAGGTCGATGACATACTGGCCGCCCGGGACCGGCTGAAGGCGCGGGGAGCGCGGGTGCTCGGCGACGGCGAGCCGAAGATCGGCGCCCACGACAAGCCGGTGCTGTTCCTGCACCCGAAGGACTTCGCCGGGACTCTGGTGGAGCTGGAACAGGTGTGATCTGCCTCCGGGGACGGCGAACGGGGAAAAGCAAAGGCGCTGACTTGGATGGCCGTTCTCCTCCCTCTCCCCACCGGGGAGAGGGAGGGGCCCAGCCCTTACGGGCTGGGAAGGTGAGGGCCGGCGTCCATAGGACGCCGCAAAGGAGCCAAAGGCTCCTTTGACCAAATTTGCACCCTCACCCTGACCCTCTCCCGGGACGGGAGAGGGGATCGAGCCGCGCCGGTGCGGTTTCGCGCTGGCGGCGGCCACTGTGAACGACTTGAGGAGAGACCGAGGTGGGTTGGGTAAGCGGTATCGCGACGTACATCGTGGTTTGGTGGATCGTTCTGTTCGCCGTGCTGCCCTGGGGAGCGCAGGCACCGGAGACGCCCGAGCCCGGCATGGCCGACGGCGCGCCGGAGAGGCCGCGGATTCTGCTGAAGTTCGCTGTGACCAGCGTCGTCGCGCTGGTCGTGTGGTTCGGTATCTATCTGCTGGTGAATTCCGACCTGATCTCCTTCCGGGAGATGGCGAAGGGGCTGGCGAAGTGAGGGCGACGTGAGCCTCACCTACTGCGCGGCGGCGCCCGGCCACCCGTTCCACGGCCCTTATCACGACACGGAATACGGCTTCCCCAGCAGCGACGACCGCGTCCTGTTCGAGCGGCTGGTGCTGGAGATCAACCAGGCCGGCCTGTCCTGGCTGACCATCCTGAAGAAGCGCGACGCCTTCCGCGCCGCCTTCGAAGGGTTCGATATCGACCGGGTCGCCTCCTACGGCGAGGCGGAGAAGGCGCGCCTGCTCGGCGACCCCGGCATCATCCGCAACCGGCTGAAGGTCGAGGCCGCGATCGAGAACGCCCGCCGCATCGTCGCGCTGCGCGCGCAGCACGGCTCCTTTCACGGCTGGCTGCGCGCGCACCATCCCCTGAGCAAGGCCGAGTGGGTCCGTCTGTTCAAGCGCACCTTCCGCTTCACCGGCGGCGAGATCGTGGGCGAGTTCCTGATGAGCCTCGGCTACCTGCCGGGAGCCCACCAGCCCGACTGCCCGGTCTGGACCAAGCTGGAAGCGCAGAGTCCCCCGTGGCTCGAAGCAAAGCGGCAGGGATTTACTGGTTACGATGCCTCAATATGTAGCAAAGAAGAGCAAAACAAGTAATCAAACGCACGAATAATAGGCAAAAGCCGGAAAATATTACGAAACCGCGTAGGTAACCCGGATTTACTGTTGCCACGCCGGGCCGGCCGGGAGCACACTTCCAATCAGTGATGAGGGGAGCGTTGCTCCTCTTCTCCGACTCCTGGTGGCGATTCCTCCCTAGCCTTGGGCCGCGCGGCAATGCTCGCGCGGCCTTTCTTTTTGGCGGAATTCCGGAAAGGATGCGCCTGTGCGCCGGATGGAAGATTTCGAAGAGGTTTTCCGCCTGAGTTAACGGTTTACTCGGCATTGCTGCTTTTAATATGGAAACAGGGACGGGCGCGGAGCCGGTGCTTCGCGGTGCCCTGTAGCATGCGCCGCCCGGGCGGAGGCCCGGCGGGTGGCGCGGCCCCGAAGCGAACAGTCGAGACCGAGGCGACGATGACCGCGAACGAGAACGAGCGCTTCGATCAATTCGCGGCGGTGCTGCTGACCGAGTTGCTGGACCGCACCCGCAAGAACATGGAACTGCTGTCGCCCGAGCAGCAGCCCGCCTCCCTGCTGCCCTTCGCGCTCACGCCCGCCTTCCAGGATCTCTACGCCGAAGTGGTGCGCGTCGGCATCTTTCCCGTCGTGCTGAGCCGCCGCCCGGTGCGCGCCATCGTCGGCGACGTCGATTGGGCGCAGGAGGGGCGCGAGTACCTGCTCACCGTGCTGGACGACCGCTCCAACCCGATCTTCACCGCCTGGGACTATGCCTGGGACGCCCTGTGGGACGAGCGGCGGGTGACCGTCGAGGGCGGCACCGGCGCCGCGCCCGCCAAGAAGAAGGGCTTCTTCAGCTCCCTTTTCGGCCGCAGGGGCAAGAACAAGGGGAATGAGAAACCGTCGGAGGAGACCGGGGAAAGCGTGCTCGCCGGCCTCTACACGATGCTGGGCGAACTGGCGGAGAAGCGCGGCTTTCTCCCGCTGTTTCCCGACGACCTGAAGGTGATGAAGGGGCTCGTGCGCGTGAAGCCGCCCCGGATCTTCCAGGCCTGGAAGGAAATCAACCAGTACCACCACCAGGAATTCCTGCTGTCCGGGCTCGACCAGGCCAAGCCGGGCGTGACGTCGGAATGCCTTCAGAAATGGCACTACACCCTGCCCGACCGCATCGGGGAGTTCCTGGTGCTGAAGGCCGCGGTGGACCTGGAGCACTTGAACAAGGCCTTCATCGGCAAATACATCCGCCAGTCCGCCCGTACGCAGGAGGAGGCGGAGAAGAACATGCCCTATCTGGCGATCTACTGGAAAAGCATGCGCAACCAGGCCACCGTGCCGGCCTGACCAACATAAGGGGAAAGCGGTGCGGCTCCGGACGACACTCCTGCTTGGCGCGCTGGGCTTGCCCGCGCTGGCGGCCTTTCCCGGCGCCGCGCCGGCGCAGATCGACCTGGGCGCCTGCCGGTACCTGACGCATCACCGCCCGGCCCCGGACGTCGATTACGTGCCCGGCGTGGACGCGCAGGGCCGGGCCGTCGTCCCGGCGGACCTGCCGGGCTCGGCCGCCGTGGCACCGGTGCAGCGCCTCGACATTCCCCTGACCGTCGGCATCGCCCGCCGCCTCGGCTATCCGGTGCCGTCCGGCGGCCTCCCTCCGGGAGCGGAGATCGGCACGCTGACGCTCGACCGCGACCGGCTGTATTTCAACGGCCAGCCGCTGGGTGCCGCGCGCGAGGCGCAGCTCTACGCGCTCTGCCGGGCGCCCGGCTAGCCGCCGCAGGGGACGCGAGGATGGACAAGTCCGGGCGTCCTTCCTAAAGTCCGACACCCGATTTCCGGATCACCTGTCCTCGCAAACGAGAGCAAAGCCATGCGGCTGTCCCGCTTCTTCCTGCCGACCCTCAAGGAAACGCCGACCGAGGCGCAGATCGTCTCCCACCGCCTGATGCTGCGCGCCGGCATGATCCGCCAGACGAGCGCCGGCATCTACGCCTGGCTGCCGCTCGGCTACCGCGTGCTCCGCAAGATCGAGCAGCTCGTCCGCGAGGAGCAGGACGCCGCGGGCGCGCAGGAGCTGCTGATGCCGACCATCCAGTCGGCGGAGCTGTGGAAGGAAAGCGGCCGTTACGACGATTACGGCAAGGAGATGCTGCGCATCACCGACCGCCACGACCGCGAGATGCTGTTCGGCCCGACGAACGAGGAGATGATCACCGACATCTTCCGCAGCTTCGTGAAGAGCTACAAGCAGCTGCCGCTGAACCTCTACCACATCCAGTGGAAGTTCCGGGACGAGATCCGGCCGCGCTTCGGCGTCATGCGCGGGCGCGAGTTCCTGATGAAGGACGCCTACAGCTTCGACATCGACCCGGACAGCGCCAAGCGCGCCTACCACAAGATGTTCCTGGCCTACCTGCGCACCTACGCCCGCATGGGGCTGAAGGCCATCCCGATGCGCGCCGACACCGGCCCCATCGGCGGTGACTTCAGCCACGAGTTCATCATCCTGGCCGAGACGGGCGAAAGCGGTGTCTTCTGCCACAAGGACTGGCTGGACCTCGACGTGCTGAAGGACGCGCCGGGCACGGACGACGACCTCCAGGCCTTCTTCGACAAGTACACCTCCATCTACGCGGCGACCGACGAGAAGCACGACCCGGCCAACTGCCCGGTTCCGGAGAGCGATCTGGTCTCGGCCCGCGGCATCGAGGTCGGCCACATCTTCTACTTCGGCACCAAATACTCCAAGGCCATGAACGCCACGGTCACCGGCCCGAACGGCGAGCAGGTTCCGGTGGAGATGGGCTCCTACGGCATCGGCGTGTCGCGCCTGATGGCCGGCATCATCGAGGCGAGCCATGACGAGAACGGCATCATCTGGCCGGACGCCGTGGCGCCCTTCCGCGTGGGGTTGGTCAACCTGAAGGCCGGCGACGCCGAGACCGACCGCGTCTGCCAGGAGATCTACGACGCGCTCGAGGTGAAGGGCGTGGACGTGCTGTACGACGACACCGACGAGCGTCCGGGCGTGAAGTTCGCCAACATGGACCTGATCGGCCTGCCCTGGCACCTCGTCGTCGGCCCGCGCGGTCTGAAGAACGGTGTGGTGGAGCTGAAGCGCCGCGCCACCGGCGAGCGCGAGGAGCTGTCGGTCGAGAGCGCGCTGGCCAAGCTGACGGCCTGAGCGCCGCCGGGACCATCCGCATCGGAAACGCGCCGGCAGGTCCGGCGCGTTTTTCGTATGGCCTTATCGCCCCGCTTCCGCCTTTAAGCCGCCTTTTCCTGGCCGGAGCTTGGCCCTATGGTGCGGGCGCGCCGGTCGGCGCAGGTGCCGTTTTCCCCGAGGCTTTTGCATGATCTTCTCCGCCTTCGAACGCATGGTCGCGATGCGCTATCTCCGGGCGCGCCGGCAGGAAGGGTTCATTTCGGTCATCGCCGCCTTCTCGCTGCTGGGCATCGGGCTCGGCGTGGCGACGCTGATCATCGTCATGGCGGTGATGAACGGTTTCCGGGCCGAGCTGCTGGGCCGCGTGCTCGGGCTGAACGGGCATCTGAACGTCTATTCGTCGCGCGGCGGGCCGCTGGTCGATTTCGACGCGCTGGCCGACGTGCTGCGCGGCACGCCGGGGGTGATCACGGTCACCCCCACGGTGGAGGGGCAGGCCCTGCTCTCGGTGCGGGGTGTCGCCTCGGGTGCGGTGGTGCGCGGCGTGCGGCCGGAGGATTTCAGTGTCCGCCCGACCCTGTCGCAGAACATCGTCCGCGGCTCCGTGCAGGATTTCGGCGAGGACCGCGTCGCCATCGGCGTGCGCATGGCGCAACGGCTCGGCCTCTCGGTCGGCGACCAGATCACGCTCATCGCCCCGCAGGGCAACGTGACCGCCTTCGGCACCGTGCCGCGCATGCGCAGCTATCCCGTCGGCGCGATCTTCGACGTGGGCATGTTCGAATACGACAACAGCTTCGTCTTCATGCCCCTGCCGGAGGCGCAGGCCTTCTTCCGGCTGCCCGACGCGGTCAGTTCGCTGGAGGTGTTCGTCCAGGACCCGACGCAGATCCAGGGCGCGCGCGCGTCGATCCAGAACGCCGTGGCCGGGCAGGGGCGGGTGGTGGACTGGCAGCAGTCCAACGCCAGCTTCTTCACGGCGCTCCAGGTCGAGCGCAACGTGATGTTCCTGATCCTGTCGCTGATCATCACGGTGGCTGCCTTCAACATCATCTCCAGCCTGATCATGCTAGTGAAGGACAAGGGGCGGGACATCGCCATCCTGCGCACCATGGGGGCCTCGCGCGGGATGATCATGCGGATCTTCTTCCTCGCCGGGGCCAGCGTCGGGGTGACGGGGACGGTCTTCGGGCTGATCCTCGGCGTCTCCTTCGCCCTGAACATCGAGACGATCCGCCAGGTCATCCAGACGCTGACCGGCACGAACCTCTTCTCGGCCGAGATCTATTTCCTGTCGCAGCTTCCCGCGAAGATCGAGTGGGACGAGGTGCTGCATGTGGCGCTGCTCGCCCTCGGCCTGTCCTTCGCCGCCACGATCTACCCGTCCTGGCGCGCCGCCCGGCTCGATCCGGTGGAGGCGCTGCGCTATGAGTGAGACGATGCTGGAACTCTCGAACATCGTGCGCAGCTTCGAGCAGGCGGGGACCCGCCTGGACGTGCTGCGCGGTGCCGCCCTGACCGTGCGGGCCGGCGAACTGGTGGCGCTGGTCGGCCCGTCGGGCGCGGGCAAGTCCACGCTGCTGCACATCGCCGGCCTGCTGGAGCGGCCAACCAGCGGCACCGTGCGCATCGGCGGCACCGACGTGTCCACGCTGGATGACGCCAAGCGCACCGAGGTGCGCCGCCGCTCCGTCGGCTTCGTCTACCAGTTCCATCACCTGCTGCCGGAATTCTCGGCACTGGAGAACATCGTCCTGCCGCAGATGATCGCCGGCGTCGCGCGCCGCGAGGCGGCCAAACGCGCGGCCGAGCTGCTGCGCATGGTCGGGCTGGAGGCGCGCGGCGACCACCGCCCGGCCCGCCTGTCCGGCGGCGAGCAGCAGCGCGTCGCCATCGCCCGCGCGCTCGCCAACGCGCCGGGCCTGCTGATCGCCGACGAGCCGACGGGCAACCTCGACCCCAACACGGCCGAGGGCGTCTTCTCCATGCTGACCAATCTCGTCCGCCAGTCCCGCGTCGGCGCCCTCGTCGCCACCCACAACCTCGACCTCGCCCGGCGCATGGACCGCGTGCTGGAAATGCGCGACGGCCTGCTGGTGGAGCATTGAGGGGGCAGTCAGTGGCTTTCTCCCCCTGGGGCTGTGTTGGTTATAAAAACCACTTACACGTCATCCCCGCGAAAGCGCATGGGCGCTAACTTTGACGGCCGTTTTCTCCCTCTCCCCGCTGGGGAGAGGGCGGGGCCCAGCCCGCCAGGGCTGGGAGGGTGAGGGGGACCGCGATTGCCGAACGCAAATGTTCCCCTGCAACCCCCTCACCCTAACCCTCTCCCCAAGGGGAGAGGGGATTAAGTTAGCCCCTATGCGCGAAAGCGGGGATCCAGGCTTTCCCAAAACAGCACGTGACGGCAAGTTCTGGACCCCCGATTTCGCGGGGATGACGGAGTAGTGCTGAAATACTGTTGGTAGTTTCTGGCAGGAATAGCGGTCCCGGCATTTTGCCAACCGGCGGCTATCTCGGCTCCTTCCCTTCAAACCCCTCGCGCATCGCCTCATACACCTTGCACGGCTCGCCCAAATAGTCGCCGTCGCCCGCAAACCGCAGGCCGGCCTTTTCGGCGACGCGGAAGGACTGGATGTTCTCGGGGTGGACGGTCGCGATGACCCTGTCCAGTCCGACGGTGACGAAGGCATGGCGCAGCAGGGCCGCGGCCGCTTCCGGGGCGTAGCCCTTGCCCCAGTCGGACGGCACGATGCGCCAGCCGATCTCGATGTCGGACCCGGGAGCGTCGTCGCAGGGGACGAGCGAGACCCAGCCGATGAGGCGGTCCGGTTCCGCCCTGGCGAAGACCGACCAGTAGCCGAGTCCCGGCGGGTGGGTCTCCTCCATGCGGCGGGCCAGCTCCTCGCGGTAGGCCACGGGGTCATCCGGCATCCCGCCGACGAAGGCCATCACCACCGGGTCGGAGTTCATGGCGAGGCAGGCGTCGAAATCCTGCATCCCGCGCGGGCGCAGGATGAGCCGGGCCGTCACGATGGTCGCAAGCACGATCGCGTCTCCCCGCTCCTGCTTTCGTGCGGCTTCGGCCTGACCGTCCGCGCCGTTGCCGCCCTGTTTTCCCTCATGCACACTCCCCCGCAAAACGGGCAGACGAGGGACGCATGGACCAGAGGATCATAGAGCTTTACGACGAATACACCCACAAGCCGCTGCCGCGCCGGGTGTTCCTCGAACGTCTGGCGGTGCTGGCGGGCGGTGTCGCCGCCGTGCCCGCGATCCTCGCCGGGCTGGAGCCCAACTACGCCTTCGCCGCCCAGGTGCCGCCGGACCATTCCGACATCACGGCCGAGAGGGTCAATTACCAGGGCGCCACCGGCACCGTTCAAGGCTACCTCGCGCGCCCGAAAATGGCGGAGCAGGCGCCGGCCGTCGTCGTCATCCACGAGAACCGCGGTCTCAACCCCTACATCCAGGACGTGACGCGCCGGCTGGCGCTGGCGGGCTTCGTGGCGCTGGCGCCCGACCTGCTGTCGCCGCTCGGCGGCACGCCGGAGAATCCGGACGAGGCCCGCGACAGGATCGGCAAGCTCGACATGGACAAGGCGGTGAACGACGCCGTCGGCGCCATGAGTCACCTCATGGCCTATCGCTATTCCAACGCCAAGGTGGGTGCCGTGGGCTTCTGCTGGGGCGGCGCCATGGTCAACCAGCTCGCCATCAAGGCGCCCGACCTGAAGGCCGGGGTCGCCTTCTACGGCCGCACGCCGGACCCGGCGGAGGTCGGCTCGATCCGCGCGCCGCTGATGCTGCACTACGCCGGGCTGGACCAGCGCGTGAACGAGTCGGTGCCGGCCTACGAGGAGGCGCTGAAAAAGGCCGGCGTCGATTACCAGGTGCTGATGTACGAGGGCGTGAACCACGCCTTCCACAACGACACCTCGGCCGAACGCTACAACCGCGAGGCCGCCGAGCTGGCCTGGTCGCGCACGGTGGAGTTCCTGAAGAAGAACCTCGCCTGAGCGAGCGGGCGGATGCCGCTCATTCCTCCGTGTGGAGGATGCGGCACTCGTCCAGCGCGTTGATCGCCCAGAGCGAGCCGGACAGGTTCAGGTCGGACACCGGCTTGTCCAGCAGGTCGCTTTCCAGCGTCACGCTCTTGGAGGAGGCGAAGGGGTCGAGCACGTCGTAATAGGCGGGAAGCTCGACCGGCACCAGCACCCGCCCGTCGGGCAGGGGGCGCGCCTCCAGCGCCATCTTCCCGCCGCCCTCGAAGGTGGCCGTCAGCTTCGCCTTGTCCTCGGCCGGGTCGCTGCCGGCCGCCCCGCGCACCAGCATGGCGGCTTCGTCCGCCGTGGCGCGGAAGGAGAGGCGGGGCAGGGCCTCGCCCTTGGGCGTGGCCAGGCAATAGGCGGCGGACCCGTTGAGCGCGGGATGGGCGCGGACCACCCAGCCCTTGTTCTGCGCGACGATCTCGCCCGTCCCTTCGGCCTGGGCGGGCTGAAGCGTGGAGGTGGCGAGAACAGGTGCAGCGGCAAGCGTTGTCACCGGCGCCCCCGGTCCCGCGTCCGGCCCGGTCCCCGTCGTCTGGCAGGCGGCGAGCGCCGCGCCCATCAGGGCGAGGGCGGCAAGCGCGCGCGGCGCCGGGTGTCGGCTCATCGAACTCCTCGCGTCCTGTGGAAGGCTCTATCCATTTGGATAGCAGAAACGGTCCCCGACGGCGAATCACTCCGAACGTTTTGGCTGTTGCATCGGAGGGGCCGGATGGGCGACCACTAGGAGTCCACGCTCCGCAGCCCGGACCCGGAAGCCCTCCATGCCGCATGCCGATTTCGTCCATCTCCGTGTTCATTCCGCCTATTCGCTGTCCGAAGGCGCCATAAAAATCAAGGAGTTGGTGAAGCTCTGCCACAAGCAGGAGATGCCGGCGGTGGCCGTCACCGACACCGGCAACCTGTTCGGTGCGCTGGAGTTCGCGCTGGCCGCGGCGGACACCGGGGTGCAGCCGATCATCGGCACGGTGCTTGGCATCACCCGCGTCATGCCCTCGGCCGGAAAGCCCGCGGGCAAGCTGCCGCTGCCGGGCAAGGCGGCCTCGCAGCCGGACCAGCTCGTCCTGCTCTGCCAGACGGAGGAGGGTTACCGGAACCTGATGAAGCTCGTCTCCAAGGCCTTCCTGGAGTCGGACCCCATGGCCGGCCCCCAGGTGACGCTGGAGGCGCTGAAGGGCCACAGCGAGGGGCTGATCGCGCTGACCGGCGGGCCGGCCGGCAGTCTCGGGCGGTTGCTGGGGGAGGGGCAGAAGGACCTGGCGCTTGAGGTTCTGGAAAACCTGAAGGGCCTGTTCCCCGGGCGCCTCTACATCGAGCTTCAGCGGCACAGCGGCCATTTCGCGGAGATCGAGGACGCGGTCGAGCCCGCGCTGATCGACCTCGCCTATGCGCATGACCTGCCGCTGGTCGCCACCAACGACTGCTATTTCGCGACCGCCGACATGTACGAGGCGCACGACGCGCTGCTCTGCATCGCCGAGGGCGCCTACATCAGCCAGACCGAGCGCCGCCGCCTGACCCCCGACCACCGCTTCAAGTCGGCGGAGGAGATGCGCCTGCTCTTCGCGGACCTGCCGGAGGCGGTGGACAACACGGTCGCGATCGCACGGCGCTGCTCCTTCCTGCTGAAGCCGATCAAGCCGATCCTGCCCGCCTTCCCGACGGAGGAGGGCCGGACCGAGGACGACGAGCTGCGCGCCCAGTCCCGCGCCGGGCTGGAGATGCGGCTGGAAAAGGCGGTCTACTCCCCGGACATGACGCCGGAGCAGCGGGCGGAGACCCGCAAGACCTATTTCGAGCGGCTGGAGTTCGAGTTGGACGTCATCGTGAAGATGAAGTTCCCCGGCTACTTCCTGATCGTGTCCGACTTCATCAAATGGGCGAAGGCGCACGACATTCCCGTCGGGCCGGGGCGCGGTTCGGGTGCCGGCTCGGTCGTCGCTTGGGCGCTGACCATCACCGACCTCGACCCCTTGCGCTTCGGCCTGCTGTTCGAGCGCTTCCTGAACCCCGAACGCGTGTCGATGCCCGACTTCGACATCGACTTCTGCCAGGACCGCCGGGAAGAGGTGATCCGCTACGTCCAGGACAAGTACGGCTACGACCGCGTCGCCCAGATCATCACCTTCGGTAAGCTCCAGGCGCGCGCCGTGCTGCGCGACGTCGGGCGCGTGCTGCAGATGCCCTACGGGCAGGTCGACAAGATCTGCAAGATGGTGCCGAACAACCCGGCCAACCCGGTGACGCTCCAGCAGGCGCTCGACAGCGAGGAGATGCTGCGCCAGGCGCGCGACGGCGACGAGACGGTGGCGCGCCTGGTCAACATCGCGCTGAAGCTCGAAGGCCTGTACCGCCACGCCTCCACCCACGCCGCCGGCGTGGTGATCGGCGACCGTCCGCTCGACCAGCTCGTGCCGCTCTACCGCGATCCGCGCTCCGACATGCCGGTCACCCAGTTCAACATGAAGTTCGTCGAGCAGGCCGGGCTGGTGAAGTTCGACTTCCTGGGCCTGAAGACGCTGACGGTGCTCCAGACGGCGGTGAACCTGATCCCGGAGAAGCCGGACCTGGCGCAGGTGCCGCTCGACGACGAGAAGAGCTACCAGCTCCTCAGCCGGGCGGAGGCGACCGGCGTGTTCCAGCTCGAAAGCTCGGGCATGCGCGACGTGCTGCGCCGCCTGAAGCCGAACCGGCTGGAGGACATCATCGCGCTGGTGTCGCTCTACCGCCCCGGCCCGATGGACAACATCCCGAAATACATCCGGGTGAAGAACGGCGACGAGGACGCCGACTACATGCACCCGTCCCTGGAGGGGATCCTGAAGGAGACCTTCGGGATCATGATCTACCAGGAGCAGGTCATGCAGATCGCCCAGGTGCTGTCCGGCTACACGCTGGGCGGCGCCGACCTTCTGCGCCGCGCCATGGGCAAGAAGATCAAGGAGGAGATGGACGCGCAGCGCGCCCTGTTCGTGCAGGGCGCGGAGGGCCGCGGCGTGCCCGGCGAGCAGGCCAGCATGATCTTCGACCAGGTCATGAAGTTCGCGGGCTACGGCTTCAACAAGAGCCACGCGGCGGCCTACGCGCTGGTCGCCTACCACACGGCCTATCTCAAGGCGAACTACCCGGTGCAGTTCATGGCGGCGTCGATGACGCTCGACCTCGGCAACACCGACAAGCTGAACGTCTTCCGGCAGGAGCTGTCGCGCCTGAAGGTCCGGCTGCTCACGCCCGACATCAACAGGTCCCAGGCGATCTTCAGCGTCGAGGACATGGGCAACGGCGAACTCGCCATCCGCTACGCGCTGGCCGCCGTGAAGGGGGTGGGCCTCGCCGCCATGAAGACGCTGGTCGAGGAGCGCGAGAAGAACGGGCCGTACCGGAGCCTGTTCGATTTCGCCCGGCGGCTCGACCTGAAGACCATCAACAAACGCCAGCTCGAAAACCTCGCCTGCGCCGGCGCCTTCGACGGGCTGAACCCGAACCGGGCGCAGGTGCACGCGGCGCTGGAGACGATCATCCGCTACGCCCAGGCCGAGGCGGCCGAGCGGGAGAGCGGGATCGGCAACCTGTTCGGCGGGGCCGCCGGCGGGCTGAAGGAGCCGGACCTGCCCAAGCTAAAGGAATGGGAGCCGCTGGAGAAGCTGAAGAACGAGTTCCAGGCGATCGGCTTCTACCTGTCGGCCCACCCGCTCGACGCCTTCGCCGGGCCGCTCGGCCGCATGCAGGTGAAGAAGTCGGCGGAGCTGACCGCCGCCATCTCCAAGGGCGGCTCGACCCGCTACAAGATGGCGGGCATCGTCGTCAGCCGGAAGGAGAAGACCGCCAAGTCCGGCAACCGCTTCGCCTTCGTCGAGCTGTCCGACGCCACGGGCGGCTTCGAGGTGACCTGCTTCTCCGAAATCCTGTCCGCCAACCGCGAGCTGCTGGAAGCCGGGCGCCCCGTGCTGATGACGGTGGACGCCCAGCTGAACGGGGAGGAGGTCCGGCTGACCTGCCAGGAGGTCCGCCCGCTGGAGGAGGCGGTCGCCTCGGTCAGCGAGGGGCTGCGCATCGTGGTGCGCGACGACAAGCCGCTCGACGGCCTGCGCGGCATGCTGGACCGGCTCGGGCGGGGCAAGGGAAAGATCCACCTGCTGGTCGAGCTGGACGCGCTGAAGGAGGTCGACATCCAGCTTCCCGGCGCCTACGCGATCACCGCGCAGAGCCGCGCCGCCCTCAAGGCCGTGCCGGGAATCGTCGAGGTCGTGGAGCTGTAAAGAGCGCCCTTTCCGGGCCGGGTCCGCGCCGCCGGAAAGCGTGCCGGACGCTTGTCAACACTGTTGCCAAAGCGGGGCGACCGGGCTATGTAAGCGCCCGTCGTCAAAACCTCACGCGGGTTGGCGGACCCTCGGCTTTACCCGAAGGCCCGCTCCGGTGTCCTTGCCAGGACAGTGCCCGCGGCGGAGCAACCGGAAAAGGGATTTTCCAAAATGGCAATGCCGTCCTTCACCATGCGCCAGCTGCTCGAAGCTGGTGTTCACTTCGGTCACCACACCCGTCGCTGGAACCCGAAGATGGCCCCGTACATCTTCGGCGTGCGCAACGGCGTGCACGTGATCGACCTCGAGCAGACCGTGCCGATGCTGCACCGCGCCATGCAGGCCGTGCGCGACGTCGTCGCCGGCGGTGGCCGCGTCCTGTTCGTGGGCACCAAGCGCCAAGCCCAGGAGCGCGTCGCCGACGCCGCCTCCAAGTGCGGCCAGTACTACGTCAACCACCGCTGGCTCGGCGGCATGCTGACCAACTGGAAGACCATCTCCCAGTCGATCAAGCGCCTGCGCGAGATGGAAGAGCAGCTGGCCGGCGACACCTCGGGCCTGACCAAGCGCGAGATCCTCGAGCTGACCCGCGAGCGCGACAAGCTGGAGCGCGCGCTGGGCGGCATCAAGGAAATGGGCGGCCTGCCGGACGTGCTGTTCATCATCGACACCAACAAGGAGTCGCTGGCCGTCAAGGAAGCCAACAAGCTCGGCATCCCGGTCATCGCCGTCCTCGACAGCAACTCCGATCCGGAGGGCGTGGCCTTCCCGATCCCCGGCAACGACGACGCCCTGCGCGCCATCGACCTGTACTGCGAGCTGGTCCAGGGCTCGGTCCTGGACGGGCTGCAGGCCGAGATGAGCGCCGCCGGCATCGACGTGGGCGCCCGTGAGGATGCCCCGGCCGAGGCCCTGCCGGAAGACGGCGAGGACGCCGAGGCCGAGACGGCCCAGGCCTGAGGCTTCTTGTGTTGAAGGGCAGCCGGGCCGTACCACTTTAGGCCCGGCTGCCTTTTTTATGAGTTGATTGGCTGAATTCGATCCGCTTGGATCCGACCTGAACGAAGAGGGCGAAACATGGCCGAGATTACTGCCGCGCTCGTCAAGGAACTGCGCGAGAAGACCGGCGCGGGCATGATGGACTGCAAGAAGGCGCTGAACGAGACGGGCGGCGACCTCGAGGGCGCCGTCGACTGGCTGCGCAAGAAGGGCCTCGCCGCCGCCGCCAAGAAGTCCGGCCGCGTCGCCGCCGAGGGCCTCGTCGCCGCCGCCACCTCCGGCACCACCGGCGCGCTGGTCGAAGTGAACGCCGAGACCGACTTCGTCGCCCGCAACGACAAGTTCCAGGGCTTCGCCGCCAAGGTCGCGGAGATCGCGCTGGGCACCGACGGCGACGTCGAGGTCATCAAGCAGGCCGGCTATCCGGGCGCCGCGCACAGCGTGCAGGACGAGCTGACCAGCCTGATCGCCACCGTCGGCGAGAACATGAACCTGCGCCGCGCCGTCAAGCTGTCGGTCGCCTCGGGCGCCGTGGTGAGCTACATCCACTCGGCCATCGCGCCGGGCCTGGGCAAGATCGGCGTGCTGGTCGCGCTGGAGTCGACGGGCGCCGCCGACAAGCTGGCCGAGCTGGGCAAGCAGATCGCCATGCACATCGCCGCCGCCCGCCCGGAGGCGCTGGACATCGCCGACGTCGACACCTCCGCGCTCGACCGCGAGCGCAACGTGCTCTCCGACCAGGCCCGCGCCTCGGGCAAGCCGGAGAACATCATCGAGAAGATGGTCGAGGGCCGCATCCGCAAGTACTACGAGGAAGTGGTGCTGCTGGAGCAGACCTACGTGATCGACGGCGAGACCAAGGTCCGCGCCGTGGTCGAGAAGGTCGCCAAGGAGATCGGCGCCCCGATCAAGCTGACGGGCTTCGCCCGCTTCGCGCTGGGCGAGGGCATCGAGAAGGCCGAGACCGACTTCGCCGCCGAAGTCGCCGCCGCGGCCGGCCAGCAGGGCGCCTAAATGGACGTACACCCCCGGACCGCCTTGCGGTCCGGGGGCTGAACGGCTGAAAAAGGGAAAAGCTCAACCAATCGGGAGACCTCCTCCATGGCCCAGACCTCCGGGACACCGGCGCCCACCGACGGCATCCGCTACAAGCGGGTCCTGCTGAAGGTGTCCGGCGAAGCCTTGATGGGTCAACGCGAATACGGCCTCGATCCGGAGGTGGTCAACCGCGTCGCCAGCGAAGTGAAGGCCGTCGTCGAACTCGGCGTCCAGGTCTCCCTCGTCATCGGCGGCGGGAACATCTTCCGGGGCGTCAAGGGCGCCGCGAGCGGGATGGAGCGGGCTTCGGCCGATTACATCGGCATGCTCGCCACCGTGATGAACGCGCTCTCCATGCAGAGCGCCCTGGAGCGGATGAACGTGACCACCCGCGTCCAGTCCGCCATTCCCATGGCCTCGATCAGCGAGCCCTACATCCGCCGCCGGGCCATCCGGCACATGGAAAAGGGCCGCGTCGTGATCTTCGCCGCCGGCACCGGCAACCCCTTCTTCACCACCGACACCGCCGCGGCGTTGCGCGCCTCGGAAATGGGCTGCGACGCGCTGCTCAAGGGCACGCAGGTGGACGGCGTCTACACCGCCGACCCGAAGAAGGACCCGACCGCCACGCGGTACGAGCACCTGACCTACCTCGACGTGCTCGCGCAGGACCTTCAGGTGATGGACGCCTCGGCGATTTCCCTGGCGCGCGAGAACCACATACCCATACTCGTCTTCTCCATCCACACGCCCGGCGCCTTCGCCGAGGTGATGGCGGGCAGGGGCCGTTACACAATCGTTTCAGAAGAGAGGGAGTAAGTCGTGGCCGCGCCCGAAATTTCCGATCTCAAGCGCCGCATGGAAGGCGCGATCGAGGCGTTTCGCAAGGAACTGAGCGGTCTTCGCACCGGTCGCGCCTCCGCCGCCCTGCTCGAGCCGGTCATGGTCGAGGCCTACGGCAGCAAGATGCACCTCAAGGAGGTCGCCTCCGTCAGCGTGCCCGAGCCGCGCATGATCTCGGTCCAGGTCTGGGACCGTGGCATGACCAAGGCGGTGGAGAAGGCGATCCGCGACTCCGGCCTGGGGCTGAACCCGCAGGCCGAGGGGCAGACGATCCGCGTTCCCATTCCCGACCTGTCGCACGAACGCCGCCAGGAGCTGGTGAAGGTCGCCAACAAGTACGCCGAGCAGGCCCGCGTCGCCGTGCGCAACGTGCGCCGCGACGGCATGGACATGCTGAAGAAGGCGGAAAAGGCCAGCGAGATCTCGCAGGACGAGCACAAGACCGAGGCCGAGAAGGTCCAGACCCTGACCGACCAGTACATCAAGCAGGTCGACGACGCCTTGTCAGGCAAAGAAAAGGAAATCATGCAGGTCTGACGACGAAATGCCCGACGCCTCAAACGACAGCAGCCACCATCCGGCCACGCACGTGCCCACGCACGTGGCGGTCATCATGGATGGCAACGGCCGCTGGGCCAAGGCGCGCGGCCTGCCGCGCACCGCCGGCCACAAGAAGGGCGTCGATGCCGTGCGCCGCACCGTGGAAGCGGCGCGAGAGCTGGGCATCGGCTATCTGACGATCTTCAGCTTTTCGTCCGAGAACTGGCGCCGCCCCGAGGAGGAGGTCTCCGACCTCATGCAGCTCCTGCGCTTCTATCTGCGCAGCGAGATCGCCGAGCTGCACAGGGGCGGCGTGCGCCTGCGCGTGATCGGCGACCGGACGCGCCTGTCCAAGGACATCGTCCAGCTCATCGAAAAGGCGGAGGCCCTGACCGACGGCAACCGCGCGCTGACGCTCGTGGTGGCGCTCAGCTACGGCTCGCGCCAGGAAATCGCCCAGGCCGCCCGCCGCCTCGCCGAGGAGGTCTGGAAAGGCCAGCGCGACCCCGCGAGCATCGACGAGGACGCGCTCGAGGCCCGCCTGTTCACGGCGGACATCCCCGATCCCGACCTGATCGTGCGGACCAGCGGCGAGAAGCGGATCAGCAATTTCCTGCTCTGGCAGGCGGCCTATTCCGAGTTCGTCTTCCTCGACACGCTCTGGCCCGATTTCGGGAAGCGCGACCTGGAAGCGGCGATCGAGGAATTCCACCGACGGGAGCGCCGTTTCGGTGCCATCGCCGAGTCCCGCTGACGCGACGCCCCGCAAGGGGGGGGACCTCAGGACGCGCGCCCTGTCGGCGGTCGTCCTGGGTCCGCTGGTGTTGGCCGCCGTCTGGATCGGCGGCTGGACCTTCCACATCATGATCGCGCTGGTCGCCGTGCTGGCCGTGGCCGAATGGATCGGCCTCGTGCCGCAGGACCGGCGCGTGCCGGCCCTGGTCGTGGCCGCCGCCGGCGTGCTCGCCGCGATCGTCGCGCAGATCGCGCTGGGGCCGGTGCTGGCGGTCGTGCTGGCGCTCGCCGCCGCCGTCGCCCTGTCGATCGCCGGCGGCGGCCGCGAGCAGCGCCTCCTCGGCTTCGGCGCCACATACGTGGCGCTCGGCGGGATCGGGCTGGTCTGGCTGCGCGACCTGCCGGACGACGGCCTGGCGCTTCTCCTCTTCGCGATGCTCGCCGTCTGGGCGACGGACATCGGCGCCTACGCCGCCGGGCGCAGCATCGGCGGACCGAAGCTCGCCCCACGGATCAGCCCGAAGAAGACCTGGGCCGGCCTGATCGGCGGGATGGTCAGCGCGGCCCTGGTGGGCTGGGCCGTCGCGCTCGCCTTTGGGGCGGAGATGCCGGCGCTGGCGCTGCTGGCCGGGGCCGTCGTCGCCGTCGTCTCCCAGGTCGGCGATCTTTTTGAATCCGCGGTCAAGCGGCGCTTCGACGCCAAGGACAGCGGCCGGCTGATTCCCGGCCATGGCGGCATTCTCGACCGCATCGACGGGCTCCTGGTCGCGGCTCCGGTGGTGGCAGTCTTTCACGCGACCGTCGGAACGGCATTGGCATGGTGGTGATGGGCGGTATGACGCAGGGGGCGGGGATGGCGGAAACGGATAGCGCCCCCCGCCGGGTCACGATTCTTGGCTCGACCGGTTCCGTCGGGACGCAGACCGTCGATCTCGTCGCGCGCGACCCCGAACGATTTCCCGTCGAGGCGCTCACCGCGAACCGCAACGTGGCGCTGCTGGCCGAACAGGCCAGGATGCTGCGCCCGCGCGTCGCCGTGGTCGCCGACCCCGCCGCCTACGGCGCCCTGAAGGACGCGCTCGCCGGCACCGGCGTGGAGGCCGCCGCCGGCCCGCAGGCCGTCGAGGAGGCCGCGGCGCGGCCGTCCGACTGGGTGATGGCGGCCATCGTCGGGGCGGCCGGGCTGGAGCCGACGCTCGCCGCCGTGCGGCGGGGCGCCTGCGTCGCCTTCGCCAACAAGGAGGTCCTGGTCTGCGCCGGCGCCCTGATGATGGAGGAGGTGAAGGCGCGCGGCGCCACGCTGCTCCCCGTCGACAGCGAGCATTCGGCCATATACCAGGTCTTCGACTTCGCGCGCCGCGAGAGCGTCGAGCGGCTGATCCTCACCGCGTCCGGCGGCCCGTTCCGCACGCGCGACCGCGCCTTCATGGCGGCGGCGACGCCCGAGCAGGCCGTGGCCCACCCGACCTGGGACATGGGGGCCAAGATCTCGGTCGACAGCGCCACGATGATGAACAAGGGACTGGAGCTGATCGAGGCGCATTTCCTCTTCGGCATCCCCGAAGGGCGCATCGACATCCTGGTCCATCCCCAGTCGGTCGTGCATTCGCTGGTCGAGTATGTGGACGGGTCGGTGCTCGCCCAGCTCGGCACGCCGGACATGCGCACCCCCATCGCCTACGCCCTGGGATGGCCGGCGCGGCTGGCGACGCCGGCGGCCCGGCTCGACCTTGCGCGCTCCGCCTCCCTGACCTTCGAGGCGCCCGACCCGGAGCGGTTCCCGGCCCTGCGCCTCGCCCGGGCCGCCTTGCAAAGCGGGGGGGCCGCTCCTACTATTCTCAATGCCGCCAACGAGGTCGCCGTGCAGGCCTTCCTCGACCGCCGAGTCGGGTTCCTCGGAATCGAGCGGATCGTCGAGGACACGCTTGCGGCGCTGCCCCACCGGCCGCTCGGCGCGCTCGCCGACGTGCGGCAGGCGGACGGCGAGGCGCGCCGGGTGGCCGCCGGCCGGGTCGCGGCGATCGGGCTCTGACGGGGTTTCAAGGGGCATAATGGACATGTTCGGCGGTTTCGGGACCTCGTTCCTCGCCTTCCTTCTGGTTCTGACCGTGCTCGTCTTCGTGCACGAGCTTGGCCATTATCTCGTGGCGCGCCGCAACGGCGTGCGGATCGAGGTCTTCTCCATCGGCTTCGGCCCGGAGCTGTTCGGCTTCCACGACCGCGCGGGCACGCGCTGGAAGTTCAGCGCCATCCCGCTCGGCGGCTACGTGAAGATGTTCGGCGACGCCGACGCGGCGAGCACGCCGTCGTCGGGCCTCCAGGGACTGACGGCGGACGAGCGCGCGGTGTCCTTCCACCACAAGCGGCTCGGCCAGCGCGCCGCCATCGTCGCGGCCGGCCCGATCGCGAACTTCCTCTTCTCCTTCGTCGTCTTGGCGGTCCTGTTCGCCACGGTCGGTCAGTCCTTCACGCCGGCCGACGTCGGCGGGGTGCAGCCGGGCAGCGCGGCCGAGCGCGCCGGCCTCCAGCCGGGCGACCTGATCGTCTCGGTCGACGGCACGGGCATCCAGCGCTTCGAGGAAATCCGCCAGATCGTCTCGATCCGGCCGGGCGAGACGCTGGAGGTGGTGGTCGAGCGGGAGGGGCAGCGCCGGACCCTCCAGGTCACCCCGGACGTGTCCGAGGTCCAGGATCGCATGGGCAACACGCACCGCATCGGGCTGCTCGGCATCACCCGCAGCGGGGCGGAGATGGTCCGCCACGATCCGCTGACGGCCGTCTGGCAGTCGGGCCGCGAGATCCTGGGCATGGTCGGCGGCACCTTCACGGCACTCGGCCAGATGATCGAGGGGACCCGCGGCACCGAGGAGCTGGGCGGCCCCCTGCGCATCGCCCAGATGTCGGGCGAGGTTGCCCAGACCGGCTGGTACCCGCTGGTCTGGTTCATGACCTTCCTGTCGATCAATCTCGGCATGATCAACCTGTTCCCCGTCCCCATGCTCGACGGCGGCCACCTGCTGTTCTACGCCATCGAGGGGCTGCGCGGCCGCCCGCTCGGAGCGAGAGCGCAAGAATACGGTTTCCGCATCGGACTGGCTTTGGTATTAACGCTCATGGTTTTCGCCACGTGGAACGATCTCGTTCAACTTCGCGTGGTCGATTTCTTCCGGGGCCTGATCTCCTGAACAGGATCGCCCAAGCCAGGGAGCGTGCTTTGCGGGTGTCGAGCAGGGTTCTGGCGCTCAGCCTGATGGCTGGTTGCGCCATGACGACGGTTTCTCTTGCCCTTGCACAGACGAGCGGATCACGGCCCGGCGGCGCGCCGCCGGCGGCCGACCGTTCGCTCGTGTCGCAGGTTTTCACCGGTGGCACGGTGAACGACATCCGCGTCGAGGGGACGCAGCGGATCGAGACGACCACGGTCCTCTCCTACATGACGATCCGGCCGGGCGATCCCTTCGATCCAGAGCGCATCGACGAATCGCTGAAGGCGCTGTTCGCCACCGGCCTGTTCGGCGACGTTGTGCTCCGGCGCGAGGGGAACACGCTGGTGGTCGCGCTCGTCGAGAATCCGATCATCAATCGGATCGCCTTCGAGGGGAACCGCCGCATCGAGCGCGAGAACCTGGAGTCGGAGATCCAGCTCCGTCCGCGCACGGTGTACACGCGCACCCGCGTGCAGAACGACGTGCAGCGCATCCTGGACATCTACCGCCGCCAGGGCCGCTACGCCGCGACGGTCGAGCCGAAGATCATCGAACTCGACCAGAACCGCGTCGACCTCGTCTTCGAGATCAACGAAGGTGACCGCACCGGCGTGCGCGGCATCAACTTCGTCGGCAACTCGCATTTCTCCGACGGCCGGCTGCGCGAGGAGATCCAGACGCGCGAGACGGCCTGGTGGAGGTTCCTCTCCTCGGACGACAGCTACGATCCGGACCGGGTGAACTTCGACCGCGACCTGCTGCGCCGCTTCTACCTCGAGGAAGGCTACGCCGACTTCCGCGTCGTGTCCGCCGTGGCGGAGCTGACACCGGACCGCGAGGACTTCTTCATCACCTTCACGGTGGAGGAAGGGGAGCGCTACAAGTTCGGCAAGGTCGGCATCGAAAGCTCGCTGAAGGCGCTCGACCCCAAGGAACTCGAAAGCGTGATGACCACGCGGGAGGGTGACTGGTACAACGCCGTCCGGGTCGAGGACACCATCACGAAGCTGACCCAGGCGGTCGGCGACCTTCAATACGCCTTTGTCGAGGTCCGCCCGCGGATCAACCGCGACCGCGAGAACCGCACCATCGACCTGATCTACGAGATCAACGAGGGGCCGCGCGTCTTCGTCGAGCGCATCGACGTGACGGGCAACGTCCGCACGCTGGACAAGGTCATCCGCCGCGAGATGCAGCTTGCCGAAGGCGACCCCTTCAGCAACACCAAGCTGCGCCGGTCCGAACAGCGCATCCGTGACCTGGGCTTCTTCGAGCGCGTCAACGTCACGACCCAGGAGGGCACGACGCCCGACCGTTCGGTCGTGAACGTCGACGTGACCGAACAGTCCACCGGCGAGGTGTCTCTGGGCGCCGGCTTCTCGACCACGGACGGCGTCCTGGCCGACTTCGGCATCCGGGAGCGCAACCTGCTGGGCCGCGGACAGGACCTGCGCTTTGGCGCGACCCTGTCGGGCCGCCGGCAGGAGTACGACATCTCCTTCACCGAGCCGTACTTCATGGACCGCGACGTCTCGGCGGGCATCGACCTTTTCCGCATCACGCGCGACTACCAGGACGAAAGCTCCTACGACGAGAAGAACACGGGCTTCGCCCTGCGTCTGGGCTTCCCCTGGTCGGAGCGTCTGCGCCAACGCCTCTACTATCAGCTCCAGAACACGTCGATCTCGGACGTTCCCTCGACAGCCTCGATCTACATCCGTGACCAGATCGGCAGCCGCCTCGTTTCGCTGGTCGGCCAGGAGCTGACCTACGACCGCCGGGACAGCCGCCTGACACCGACCGACGGCTATTTCCTGCGGCTGACGACGGACCTTGCCGGCCTTGGCGGCGATGCGCGGTTCGTGCGCACCAAGCTGGCCGGCGGCTACTACGTCCCGCTGTTCGGCGACGGATGGGTGCTGGGGACGACGGGCGAGGTGGGCTACATCGCCGGCCTCGGCCAGGATGTCCGCCTGAACGACCGCTTCTTCATCGGCGGCGACACGCTGCGCGGCTTCAGCACGGCGGGCATCGGCCCGCGCGACCTGCGGACCGACGACGCGCTCGGCGGCCAGCGCTACGCCCGCGCTTCGGTCGAACTGGCCTTCCCGCTCGGCTTGCCGGAAGAGCTGGGCCTGAGCGGCCACACCTTCTCCGACGTGGGAACGCTCTCCGACATCGACGTCGACGACCCGAACGTCGTGGATGGCAGCGCCATCCGTATGTCGGTCGGCGCCGGCGTGGCCTGGCGTTCGCCGCTCGGGCCGATCCGTTTCGATCTGGCCTTCCCTCTGTTGAAGGAAGACTATGACGAGAAAGAGATTTTCCGCTTCAGCTTCGGAACCAGGTTCTAAATCATGCAGTTCAGCAAAATCAGGGCGGTGCTCGGTGCGACCGCGCTTCTGACCGGCGGCCTCGCGGCCGTGGCGCTCGCCCCCCAGCAGGCCCACGCCCAGGCCGCCGCTCCGGCCCCTGCCGCTCCCGCCGCCCAGAGCGGCGCGGAGCTGAAGGCCCCGGTCATCGCGGTCATCGACGTCCAGCGCGTCATGCAGGAATCCGAGGCGGCCAGGGGCGTCAGCAAGTCCTTCGACGAGCTGCGCGAGAGCTACCAGAAGGAAATCTCCTCGCTCGAGGACAAGCTCCGCAAGGGCGAGGAGGAGCTGCGCAAGCAGCAGACCGTCCTCGCGCCGGACGCGCTCGCCTCCAAGCGCCGCGATTTCGAGAAGCAGGTCGCCGAGGTCCAGCGCACGGTCCAGAGCCGCAAGCGCGGGCTGGAGATGTCGCTGAACGAGGCCATGGGCGTCGTCCACAAGACGATGGTCGAGGTCGTCGCCGAGGTCGCCCGCGAACGCGGCGCCAACCTGGTGCTGGCGCGCCAGCAGTTCGTACTGGTCGACACCGCGCTCGACGTCACCACCACGGTGATGGAGCGGGTCAACAAGAAGCTGCCGAAGGTCGCGCTGAACACGCCCAAGGCCGAAGAGCCGCCGGCCAAGCCGGCCGCGGCCAAGAAGTGACCGGACGGCCCTGATCGGCCATAGCCGATGGGGTAGCCGACCGCCATGATTGCGGCTGGCCGCGAAATGAGGCAGAAACACGCGTCTCCCGCCCGGCCGGCGTGCCTGGCGGGAGACGTGACCTATTGCATTCCAAGGCGTTGAAAGGCGGACGGCCAACAATGGAAGTGGCGGCGGAAAAGGCCAGGATGGCCGACATCGACATTTCGCGGATCATGCAGATGATCCCGCATCGCTACCCGATTCTCATGATCGACCGCGTGATCGACGTGTTCCCCGGGGAAAGCGCGACCGGCGTCAAGAACGTCTCGATCAACGAGCCGCACTTCCAGGGGCACTTCCCGTCCCGTCCGGTGATGCCGGGCGTCCTCATCATCGAGGCGATGGCCCAGACCTCGGCCGTCCTGGTGGTCGGCACGCTCGGCGCCGAGGCGGAAGGCAAGCTCGTCTATTTCATGACGGTGGACGAGGCCCGCTTCCGCAAGCCGGTCACGCCGGGCGACGTGCTGCACATCCACGTCACCAAGCAGCGCCAGCGCGCCAACGTCTGGAAGTTCAAGGGCGAGGCGAAGGTCAACGGCGTGCTGGTTGCCGAGGCCATCTATTCCGCGATGATCCTGGACGAGAAATGAGCGTGTCGATCCATCCGTCCGCGGTCGTCGATCCGGCGGCCAAGCTGGGCGAGGGCGTGTCCATCGGTCCCTTCTGCGTTGTCGGGCCGGCGGTCGAACTCGGCGATGGCGTGCGCCTGACCTCCCACGTCGTGGTCGAGGGGCGCACCCGGATCGGCGCTCGGACGGTGGTCTATCCCTTCGCCTCGCTCGGCCACGCACCGCAGGACCTGAAGTTCAAGGGTGAGCCCTCGGAGCTGATCATCGGCACCGACAACACCATCCGCGAGCATGTCACCATGAACCCCGGCACCGAGGGCGGCGGCATGGTGACCAGGGTCGGCAGCCACTGCCTGTTCATGATGAGCGCCCACGTGGCCCATGACTGCGTGGTCGGCGACCACGTCATCCTGGCGAACAACGCCACGCTTGGCGGCCATGTGACCTTGGGCGACCATGTCATCCTTGGCGGCCTCTCGGCGGTCCACCAGTTCGTCCGCATCGGCGCGCATGCGATGATCGGCGGCATGTCGGGGGTCGAGCAGGACGTCATTCCCTTCGGCCTCGTGATGGGCGACCGTGCGCGCCTGGCCGGGCTCAACCTCGTCGGGCTGGGCCGGCGGGGCTTCGCCAAGGACGACATCAGCGGGCTGCGCACCGCCTACCGCCACCTGTTCGGGCCGGAGGGCACCTTCGCGGAACGCGTGGAGCAGGTGGCCCGCGACTATGCCGGCCAGCCGCTGGTCGAGGACGTGCTGGGATTCATCCGCGCCGACGCATCGCGTTCGATCTGCCAGCCGCGCGACCGCTGAGCGGCCGCCACAGCCAGGAGGGCGCCATGCCGGCATCCCCGAACCCATCCGGCGAGGATCAGGGGAACGCCGTGGTTGGCCCCGGCGCCGGTTCCATCCCCGGCGCCAAGCTCGGCATCCTGGCCGGCGGCGGCACCCTTCCGGCGCGGATCGCCGAAGCGGTGCGCGGCCAGGGGCGCAACCTGTTCATCGTCGCCTTTGAGGGCCACACCGACCCCGCCGCCGTGCGCGGCTACCCTCATGTCTGGAGCCGCTTCGGCGCGGCCGGCAGCATCATGGAGCGCCTGCACGCCGAAGGGGTGGGGGAGGTGGTCTTCGCCGGCCCCGTCCGCCGCCCCTCGCTGGGAGAACTGCTGCCCGACTGGCGGACCACGAAGTTCCTGGCCCGCGTCGGAACGCGGGCGCTTGGCGATGACGGGCTTCTGCGGGCGGTCGCGCGCGAACTCGAATCGGATGGGTTCCGGGTCGTCGGGCTCCATGACCTGCTGAACGGGCTTCTCACCACCGCAGGACCGGTCGGGCGGCTCCTCCCCGACGAGGAAGCCGGGCGCGACATCGCCCGCGGGCTGGAGGTTGCGCGCGGGCTGGGGGCGCTCGACGTCGGGCAGGGCGCGGTCGTGCAGCAGGGCATCGTTCTCGCCGTGGAAGCCGTGGAGGGCACCGACGCCATGCTGGACCGTTGCGCGGCGCTCGCCCGGCCCGGAAAGGGCGGGGTGCTGGTGAAGGTCTGCAAGCCGCAGCAGGACCGCCGCATCGACCTGCCGACCATGGGGACGGTCACGCTGGAAAAGGCGGCGCGGGCGGGCCTGCGCGGGATCGCGGTGCAGGCCGGCGGCAGCCTGATCGTGGACAGGGCCGCCGTCGCCGAGCTGGCAGACCGGCTCGGGCTGTTCGTGGTGGGCGTCGAGGTTCCGGAGGCCGGCCGGTGAGCGCGCCCCTGCTGTTCCTGATCGCCGGGGAGCCTTCCGGCGACGCGCTCGGCGCCCGGCTCATGGCGGCGCTGAAGCGGCTGACCGGCGGCAACGTCCGCTTCGCCGGCATCGGCGGGGAGCGCATGGCCGCCGAGGGGCTGCGCAGCCTCGTGCCCCTGTCGGAGCTGGCGCTGTTCGGCATCGTCGAGCTGCTGCCCCACCTGCCGAACCTGCTGCGGCGGATCGACGAGACGGCGAAGAGCATCGTCGCGGCGCGTCCGGACGCCGTCATCGGCATCGATTCGCCGGGCTTCACCGTCCGCGTGGCCAAGCGCGTGCGCAAGGCGGCGCCCGAAATTCCTCTGGTGCATTACGTCGCCCCGACCGTCTGGGCCTGGCGGCCCGGGCGCGCGGCCAAGTACGCGGCGCTCTACGACCACCTGCTGGCGCTCCTCCCCTTCGAGCCTCCCTACTTCGAGCGCGTGGGGCTGCCCTGCAGCTTCGTAGGCCACCCGGTCGTCGAGGGCGGGGCCGGAAAGGGCGACGGCGCCCGCTTCCGGGCACGGTTCGGCCTGTCCGAGTCGTCGCGGGTCGTGGCCGTGCTGCCCGGCAGCCGGCGCGGGGAGGTGAACCGGCTGCTGCCGGACTTCCGCGCCACGCTGGAGCGCCTGCTGCCCGACCACCCCGACCTCGTGGCCGCCGTGCCCACCGTGTCCACGGTCCGGGACCGCGTCGCGGGCGAGATCGCCGGCTGGCCTATGCGCACCATCCTGGTGGAGGGGGACGAGGCCAAGTACGACGCCTTCGCGGCGGCGGAGGTCGCGTTGGCGGCGTCGGGCACGGTGGCGTTGGAGCTGGCGCTGTCCCGGCTTCCCGCGGTCATCGCCTACCGGCTCAACCCGGTGACGGTCGCCCTGTACCGGCGGCTGATCCGGGTTAGATATGTGAATCTGGTCAATCTGATGCTCGACCGGATGCTGGTGCCCGAACTGCTCCAGCGGGACTGCCGGCCCGACCGGCTGGCCGCCGAGCTGGGACGGCTGCTCGACGACCGCCAGGCGCGTGCGCGCCAGGTGGACGGGGTGGCTGAGGTCGCGCGCTGGCTCGGCCAGGGCGGGCTCCCGCCCAGCGAACGCGCCGCGCGGGTGATCCTAGACATCGTCTCGGGCGCCGCGCAAAACAGCTTGGGGCAAAACCGCCCTGGCTGGACTGAAACGACTCAGGCTCAAGAACGATAAGGAACGGACCATGAGCGAATTTCGCCTTCTGCACACGATGCTGCGCGTGCTGGATCTTGAGAAGTCCCTGGACTTCTACACGCGTCTCATGGGGATGCGGCTGCTGCGGCGGACCGACTACGAGGGCGGGCGCTTCACGCTGGCCTTCGTCGGCTACGGCGAGGAGTCCGACACGGCGGTGCTGGAACTGACCCACAACTGGGACCAGGCGGAGCCCTACAGCATCGGTTCCGGCTATGGGCACATCGCCATCGGCGTGCCGGACATTTACGCCACCTGCGAAAAGCTGGCCGCCGAGGGCGTCAAGATCCCGCGCCCGCCCGGCCCCATGAAGCACGGCACCACCGTCATCGCCTTTGTCGAGGACCCCGACGGTTACAAGGTCGAGCTGATCGAACGCAAGTGACGGCACACCGGCGGACCAAGGTCCGCCGGTTTTTCTTTATCAGGGGCTGGACCGAAGCCCTTCAGCGCGCGTGCGGCGGGCGCAACGCCTTCGCCGATGGCGGCAGCCGGCGGCCCATCCAGGCCTGAAGGGCGGGGAGCCGGCGCTGGAGGGCGATGCCGGCCATGATCACGGCCACGCCGATCAGCGACAGGGCGAAGGGGAAGAGGAGCGAATCCTCGAAGACCGCGTTCGCCAGGTAGCCGAGGTAGAGCACCACCCCTATGGCCCCGAGCGCCGCGTAGACGCGGCGGCCGAGGAAGACCGACAGGGCGAGAAGGGCCACGTTGAACAGGGCGTAGCCGGCGCGGGCGATCTCGTCCCCATTGTCCAGCGCGGTGATGCCGGCCCACAGGGAGAGCGCGCCGGAGAGGTGCAGCCAGAAGGCGGAGCCCCGCTCGTCGCGCAGGTCCACGATCCAGGCCAGGAGGCAGATCACGCTGCCCATGATGGCCGCTATGCCCGAGCGGAAGGTCAGGGAGCCCCCGTCGCCGAGGAGCCAGTTGCCGAGGTCCTGCGACATCAGCCAGAGCGCGACCGACACGGGCATCAGGAGGAAGGGGAAACGGATGCTGCGGAAGACCAAGGTGCCGATGAAGGCCGTGGCGGTCCCCATGGGGATCGAACTGCCGCAGAGGTACTCGACGAAACCCGCCTCGGGGCCGGGCCAGTCGTTGCTCCACCAGCCCAGGAGATCTTGCACGGCGAAGGTCGCCAGCGGGACCATGGAGACGGCGACGGCGAACAGCAGACCGCCCACGGTGCGGAGGCCGGGCTGCCCGATGACGCGCCGGCCGGCCAGGGCGAAGCCGGCCATATAGAGAAGTGCCACGGTGAGCAGGAAGCCGTTGCCGAAACTGAGGAAGCCGATGGTCGTGAAGAGGCCCATGGCGGCCATGACGATCAGCGCGCCGACATACCAGAGCAGATGGACCGTGTTGAAGACCGGGGCGTCGCCGGCGGAGGTGCGCTCGGCCAGATGGCGCCAGAGCGGGTCGATGTCCTCTTCGCGGAGCAGTCCGCCTTCGGCGGCCGTTTCGAGGTCGCGTCGCGTGATGCGGATGGAGGACATGGGAGTCCGTGGTGGGACGTGAGCGTCCTTCAGCGGGGGCAGGCCACCGGACGTGGCGTCATGCCCGGACCATTCGGAGCCGCATCGGACAGGCGCAGGTCCATCGGACCCGGTTCGATCAAAGCAGGACCACCGCGGCGATCAGTGCCAGAACGACCAGATAGAAGATGGCGCGGCGAATGCGCCGGCCCAGCGGCGCCCGATTGTCGTTCGCCGGCGCGGCGAAACGGATTCGCCGTGCCGGAACGATGCACGCGGTGGGGCTGCGGGTGGCTCCGTTGGAGCCACCCGTTCCCATATGGGCCGTCGGCCGGTTAGCCACGCTCGGCCAGCGGCACGAACGGCCGCTTGGTTTCGCCCGTGTACAGCTGACGCGGACGGCCGATCTTCTGCTGCGGGTCCTCGATCATTTCCTTCCACTGCGAAATCCAGCCGACCGTGCGGGCGACGGCGAACAGCACGGTGAACATGCTGGTCGGGAAGCCCATGGCCTTCAGGATGATGCCCGAATAGAAATCGACGTTCGGGTAGAGCTTCTTCTCGATGAAGTACTCGTCCGACAGGGCGATCCGCTCCAGCTCCATGGCGATGTCGAGCAGCGGCTCGTCCTTGATGCCCAGTTCCGCCAGCACTTCGTGGCAGGTCTGGCGCATCACCTGGGCGCGCGGGTCGTAGTTCTTGTAGACCCGGTGGCCGAAGCCCATCAGGCGGAAGCTGTCGTCCTTGCTCTTGGCGCGGCGCACGATCTCCGGAATGCGATCGACGCTGCCGATCTCCTCCAGCATCTTCAGCACGGCCTCGTTGGCGCCGCCGTGCGCCGGGCCCCACAGAGAGGCGATGCCCGCCGCGATGCAGGCGAACGGGTTGGCGCCCGAGGAGCCGGCCAGACGGACGGTGGAGGTCGAGGCGTTCTGCTCGTGGTCGGCGTGCAGGATGAAGATCTTGTCCATCGCCTTGGACAGGATCGGGTTGACCTTGTACGGCTCGCAGGGCGTGCCGAAGGTCATGTAGAGGAAGTTCTCCGCATACGACAGGTCGTTGCGCGGATACATGAACGGCTGGCCCATGTTGTACTTGTAGGCCATCGCCGCGATGGTCGGCATCTTCGCGATCAGGCGGTGCGACGCGATCTGGCGCTGCCGCGGGTCGGTGATGTCCGTCGAGTCGTGGTAGAAGGCCGACAGCGCGCCGGTCACGCCGCAGAGCACCGCCATCGGGTGCGCGTCGCGGCGGAAGCCGCTGAAGAAGCGGCTGAGCTGCTCGTGCACCATCGTGTGGTAACGGATGGTGGTCTCGAACTCGGCCTTCTCCTTGGCGTTCGGCAAGTGGCCGTTCAGCAGGAGATGGCAGACTTCGGGGAAGTCGCAGTTGTCGGCCAGCTCATCGATGGCGTAGCCGCGGTGCAGCAAGACACCTTCGTCGCCGTCGATGTAGGTGATCTTGGATTCGCAGCTTCCCGTGGAAGTGAATCCGGGATCGTAGGTGAAATGTCCGGTTTCGGAATAAAGTTTCCGGATGTCGATAACGCTCGGACCCGTGGAGCCCGGCAACACAGGCAGAGTAACCTGTTTGCCCGTGCGATTATCGATCAAGGTGAAGCTATCGTTCGAGGCCTTGCCGTCCGTGGTCTGGGTCATATCGGCACGTCCTTGTCACTTAGGGTTGGAGCTTTGCGCTCTTTTTGGAATGTGCGCAGCATAGTTGCATGTGCGAAGGATATCAACGCGGGCCGCATCAGCCCAGACCGTCCCCCGATGCATCCCCCATACGCCCCAAAGTCTCCTCCCGTCCCAGCAGCTCGGCCACCTCGAAGATGGGTGGCGACACGGTCGAACCGGTCAGCGCCGCGCGCAGTGGCTGGGCGATCTTGCCCAGCTTCTCCCCGCGTTCCTCGGCGAACTGACGGACCTTCGCCTCCAGCGCTGCGGCGGTGAAGGACTCCTCCGCCTGGAAGAGCCCGGCCAGTTCCTTCAACACGGCGCGGCCCTTTTCGTCCAACAGCGCCGCCGATTTTTCGTCGAGCGGCAGGGGACGCGCCGTCACGTAGAAACGCGCGCTCTGGGCGAGGTCGACGACCGTCCGCGCGCGCTGCTTCAGCCCGTTCATGGCCCGCGTCAGGAGGGCGGTCTCATCGTCATTCAGGGCGCGGCCGAGGTCGGCCTCCAGCCGCGGGCGGATCAGCCCGACCAGCCGCGCGTCGTCCGCTTGGCGCATGTAATGGGCGTTCAGGTTCTCCAGCTTCGCGAAGTCGAAGCGGGACGGCGAGCGGCCGATGCCTTCCAGGTTGAACCATTCCACCGCCTGCTCGGTCGAGATGATCTCATCGTCGCCGTGCGCCCAGCCGAGTCGCAGCAGGTAGTTGCGCACGGCCTCCGGCAGGTAGCCCATGTCGCGGTAGGCATCGACGCCCAGGGCGCCGTGGCGTTTCGACAGCTTGGCGCCGTCCGGGCCATGGATCAGCGGGATGTGGCCGAACTCCGGCAGGTCCCAGCCCATGGCGTTGTAGATCTGGATCTGGCGGAAGGTGTTGGTGAGGTGGTCGTCGCCGCGCACGACATGGGTGACGCCCATGTCATGGTCGTCCACCACCACCGCAAGGAGATAGGTCGGCGTGCCGTCGGCGCGCAGCAGGATCAGGTCGTCGAGCTGGGCGTTCTGTACCCGCACCTCGCCCTGGACGCGGTCCTTCAGCACGGTCTCGCCCTCCTGCGGGGCGCGCAGCCGGACCACCGGGGCGACGCCCTCCGGCGCCTCGGACGGGTCGCGGTCGCGCCAGCGGCCGTCGTAGCGGACCGGCTGTCCAGCGGCCTTCTGGGCGGCGCGCATCTCCTCCAGCTCCTGCGGGCTGGTGTAGCAGTGGTAGGCGCGGCCGGCGGCGATCATCTGCCGTGCGACCTCGGCGTGCCGGTCCTTGCGTTCGAACTGGCTGATCGCCTCGCCGTCCCACTCCAGCCCGAGCCACTTCATCCCGTCGAGGATGGCGTCCACCGCCTCCTGGGTCGAGCGCTGCCGGTCCGTGTCCTCGATCCGCAGCAGGAACTTGCCGCCCTGGCCGCGCGCATACAGCCAGTTGAAAAGGGCGGTGCGGGCGCCGCCGATGTGGAGGAAGCCGGTGGGCGAGGGGGCGAAACGGGTGACGACAGTCATCGCGGGCTCAATTCCGGGGTGATCGCTGCTAAGGTTGGTCCGAGGTTTATCACATTCGCTGCCATGTGGGGCATTGCCATGCACACATGGGTGGAGAAGCGGGGGTGGATGGCCGGGCCGGGATAAGGGGCGGGCGCCGTGGCGGACGGGCTCTTCGACGGGGATTCACCGGAGTTCGGGGAGGAGGCGCCCGCCAGCGGCCGGGCGGCGCGCGCCCTGTCGGCGTTCCTGGAGCTGCTGCGGGCAGAGCGGGAGCGCTGGGTGCTGTGGGTGCCCGTCGGAGTCGGCACCGGCATCGGGCTGTATTTCGCCCTTCCCCTGGAGCCGCCGGGATGGGCCGGGCCGTTGCTTCTCGCTCTGTGCCTCCTGCCGCTCTGGCCCGTCCGCCGGCGTCTTGGCATGCTGGCGGCCTGCCTGGCGCTGTTGGTGCTCGCCGCCGGTTTCGCCGCCGCGCAATGGCGCGCCCAGCGCGTCGCCGCGCCGATGCTGGAGCGCCAGGCCGGGCCGGTGGCGGTGACCGGGCGCGTGGTGAGCGTGCAGCGGCTTCCCAACGCAACCCGCGCCGTGCTGGAGGACCTGTCCATCGAGCGGGTCGCCGCCGGGGCGACTCCGGCGCGGGTGCGGCTGCGGCTGACGGGCAAGGCGCCCCCGCCGCGCAGCGGGGAGCGGATCCGCCTGCTCGCGGTTCTCCATCCCCTTCAGGGACCGGCGGAACCCGGCGCCTTTGATTTCCAGCGCCACGCCTTTTTCGACCGCTTGGGCGGGGTCGGCTACGCGCTCCGTGCCCATGAGACCTTGGAAGTGCGGCCGCCCGGCCCCTGGCGGAGCCTGTCGGACGGCTTCGACCGGGCGCGCGGCGTCATCGCGGAGCGGGTGCGGGCGGCCATCGCCGATCCCGGGGAGGCCGCGGTCACCGCTGCCCTGATGAACGGGGAGCAGGTGGCGATCCCGCAGCCGGTGATGGAGGCCTTCCGCGACAGCGGCCTCGCCCATCTCCTGTCGATCTCCGGGCTGCATGTCGGGATCGCGGCGGGGATCGTGTTCTTCACCGTGCGCGCCCTGCTGGCGCTGGTTCCGCCGCTGGCGTTGCGCTGGCCGATCAAGAAGATCGCGGCGGTCTTCGCCATCCTGGCGGCGGCCGCCTACACGATGCTGGTGGGAGCGCCCCTGCCGACGCTGCGGGCGCTGCTGATGACGGGCGTGGTCATGGCGGCCATCCTGGTCGAGCGCGACCCGCTGAGCATGCGGCTGGTCGCCTTCGCAGCGCTGGTCACGCTGCTGATCCTGCCGGAGGGGCTGCTCGGTCCGAGCTTTCAGATGTCCTTCGGCGCGGTCGTGGCGCTGATCGCCGCCTACGAGCTGGCGAGCCCTGTCCTGGCGCGCTGGCGGCAGGAAACCGGGTTCCTTGGCCGGAGCGTGCTCTATCTCGGCGGAATCGCCTTCACCAGCCTCGTGGCGACGCTGGCGACGACGCCCTTCGCGATGTTCCACTTCCAGCAGATCGCCTTCTACGGGCTGCTGGCGAACATGATCGCAGTCCCGGTGACCAGCCTCTGGGTCATGCCCTGCAGCCTTCTGGCCTACCTGCTGATGCCGCTGGGGCTGGAGGGGCCGGCTCTGGCCGCCATGGGCTGGGGCGTGGCCGTTATCATCTGGACGGCGGAACTGGCCTCCTCCCTGCCGGGGGCGGTCCTGCGGGTGCCGGCCATGCCGCTCGCGGGGCTGGTCGCGGTGACGCTCGGCGGGGTGTGGCTGGCGATTTGGACGCGGCCCTGGCGCCTGCTTGGCGCCGCCGCCGTGCTGGCGGGGCTTCTGTCGCCGCTGGCGACCGTCCGTCCGGACGTGCTGGTGTCGCGGGAGGGGACGCTGATGGCCGTGCGCGGCGCCGACGGTGGCCTCGCCCTGTCGGGGCGGGTGAATCGGACGGCGGAAACATGGCTGGAGCGCGACGGGGCGGCCGAACCGGAGGGACGCTGGCCGGAGGCGGGGAGCGGCGTTGGCGGGCGGCTCGCCTGCGACGCACTGGGCTGCCTCTACCGGGAGGCGGGGCAGAGCGTCGCCCTGCTGCGCGACCCGTCCGCCCTGCCGGAGGACTGCGCCGCCGCCGATGTGGTGGTGAGCGCCGAACCGGCCCGCCGCTGCGGCGCTCCGGTGGTCATCGACCTGTGGCGCCTGCGCCGCGAGGGCGCCCATGCGCTGTACCTGTCGCCCGAAGGCGTGCGGGTCGAAAGCGTACGGGACCGCCGGGGCGATCGGCCCTGGACGGTCCCGTGACGTGCGGCTGCCGGCTGCGGCTCAGTACTTGCGAACGAGACCGATGAGCTTGCCCTGAACGCGCACGCGGTCGGCGCCGAAGATGCGGGTCTCGTAGGAGGCGTTGGCGGGCTCCAGCGCGACGGTGTTGCCCTTGCGGCGCAGCCGCTTCAGCGTCACCTCGTTCTCGTCCACCAGGGCCACCACGATGGTGCCGTTTTCGGCCGTCTCGCAGCGCTGGATGATGACCGTGTCATGGTCGAGGATGCCCGCCTCGACCATCGAGTCGCCGGCGACCTCCAGGGCGTAATGGTCGCCCGCGCCCAGCATGGTCGCCGGGATGTCCACGAAGCCCGAACCATCGCGCAGCGCCTCGATCGGCGTGCCGGCGGCGATGCGTCCGTAGAGCGGAAGCTGGATGGTTTCCGGGGTCGCGGCCTCCGCCGCCGCGGCGACCTCGCGGCCGGCGAAGCTGAAGTCGGCCTTGATGACGTTCGGCTGGAACTTGGCGCGCGGCGGGCGGGCGTTTTCGGCGCCCTCCGGCAGGCGCAGCACCTCCAGCGCGCGGGCACGGTGGGGCAGGCGGCGGATGAAGCCGCGCTCCTCCAGGCCCGTGATCAGCCGGTGGATACCCGACTTGGACTTCAGGCCGAGCGCGTCCTTCATCTCGTCGAACGAGGGGGACACCCCGCCTTGGCCGAGTCGCTCGTGTATGAAGAGCAGCAGCTCGTGCTGCTTGCGTGTGAGCATTCGTGCCTCCCGGCGCTGGCCGTGCGATATCTGGAACAAAAGCAAAACGTTTGATTCTGTTCTAGTTTGGTTCCCGGCGGGCGTCAAGCCCCTAACCCGGAGGATACGGCTAAGTCACAGGCTGACGGCGCCGCCCGACAGGGGCAGGATCTCCACCCGGTCACCGGGCTCGGCGGGGGGGGCGTGCGGCGGGCGGAGGATCAGGCAGTCGGCCTTCGCCAGCAGCGACATGAGCGCGGTGTCCTGGCGCGCGAAGGGCGTCGCCACCAGTTCCCCGCCGGCCTCACGGGCGAGCGTCGCCTGCAGATGGTCCTGGTTGGGACCGTTGGCCCTCAGGGGCGCGCCGAGCCGGGCGGTGACCGTGTCCTCGCCGGGCGTCAGACCCTGAAGGGCGAGCAGGGCGGGTTTCAGGAAAAGCAGCGCGCAGATGCCGGTGGAAACCGGGTTGCCGGGCAGGCCCAGAAGAGGGACCCTTCCGGCTCCTTCCAGCGCGGCATGGCCGAACTTCACCGCCTTGCCGGGCCGCATGGCGACGCCGTCGAAGAGCAGGGTGAGCCCCCCCCCGCCCAGCACGTCGCCGACGAAGTCGTAGTCTCCCTTGGAGGCGCCGCCGGTCGTGACCAGCAGGTCGCAGCCAGCGGCGGCGGAGGCCAGGGCGGCGACGCTCTCCGCCCGGTCCCCGGCGACCCCGAGGTTGAGGGCGGTGCCGCCGAGCGCGGTCACCATGGCGCAGAGCCCCAGAGCGTTGGAGCTGACGATCTGATTCGGCCCCAGCGGCTCGCCGGGCAGGGCGATTTCATCGCCGGTGGCAAGCACCGCCACGCGCGGGCGGCGGCGCACGCGCAGCCATGGCCAGTTGGCGCCAGCGGCGAGCGCCACGTCGCGGGCGGTCAGGCGCCGGCCTTCCGGAAGAAGCGTGTCGCCGGCGGAGAAGTCGTGGCCGGCGGGCCGCACGAACCGGCCTTCGGCGACGGACCGGCGGATCAGGACGCGGTCGCCGTCCTCCTCCGCATCCTCCTGCATGACCACCGAATCGGCGCCGCCGGGCAGGGGGGCGCCGGTGAAGATTCGTACGGCCTCGCCAGGGCCGACCCGGCCGGGGAAGGCGTGGCCGGCCGACGCCTCGCCGATGCGGCGGAGCGCTGCGGGGACCTCGGCCACGTCGGCGGCGCGCACGGCCCAGCCGTCCATGGAAGAGGCGGCGAAGGGTGGCTGCGTCAGGCGGGCGGTCAGCGGCTCGGCCAGCACGCGGCCGAGCGCGTCGGTCAGGGTCACCGTCTCGGCGGGCAGGGGCCGCAGCGCGCCGAGCAGGCGAGCCCGCGCCTCAGCCACTGGAAGCAGGGCCTCCCGGCTCAAGGCTGCGGGGCGGCGCCCCAGTCGCCGCTCTTGCCGCCGGCCTTGTGGAGCAGCTGGATGCCGGTGATGGTCATGCCCCGGTCCACCGCCTTGCACATGTCGTAGACGGTGAGCGCCGCGACCGACACGGCGGTCAGCGCCTCCATCTCAACCCCGGTGCGGCCCTTCAGCTTGCAGGTGGCGGTGATGTCCACGGCGTTGTGGTCGGGGTCGGCGGTCAGCTCCACCTTCACCGAGGTCAGGGCCAGCGGGTGGCAGAGCGGGATCAGGTCCGGCGTGCGCTTGGCGCCCATGATGCCGGCGAGCCGCGCCACCGACAGCACGTCGCCCTTCTTGACGCCGCCCTCCAGGATCAGCCGCAACGTTTCCGGCTGCATCAGAATCGAGCCGCGCGCGGTGGCCGTCCGCTCCGTCTCCGCCTTGTCGGAGACGTCCACCATCACGGCGCGCCCCTCGGCGTCGAAATGGGTGAAGCCGCTCATGACACGGGCTCCGCGAGAAGGGACTTTTCCATGAAGACGCTCAGCGGGTCAGGCGCGTAACCGCCGAAGGGGCCACGGTCGGCGAAGCCCACCGCACGGTAGAGGCCGAGCGCTTCGGGCTGGTGTATGCCGGCCTCAAGCCGCAGGAGGGTCAGCCCGTCGGCGCGGGCCTGCTCCTCCAGCCGGTCGATCAGGCGGCGACCGATGCGGCCGCCCCGCGCCTTGGGATCGACATACATGCGCTTGATCTCGCCGTACCCCTCGGCGTCCACGCGCAGGGCGACGCAGCCGACGGCCACGCCGTCCCGCCGTGCCACCAGAAAGCGGATGTCCGGGGCGGCGAGGCTGTCGATGTCCAGCAGGTGGTTGCTCTCCGCCGGGTAGAGGGCACCGAGATAGGCGTCCAGCTCGCCGATGAGGCGGACGATCTCGTCCTGGCGGGGGCTTTCGGGCGCGATGGTCACGTCGGGCATGGTTCGTTCCCTCAGGCCAGCAGCGCGCGGGTGGCGGCGGTCACATCGTCCTGCCGCATCAGCGATTCGCCCACGAGGAAGCAGCGGGCGCCCACCGCCGCCATGCGGGCGAGATCGGCCGGACCGTAGAGCCCGCTTTCCGCGACGAGCATGCGGTTCGCCGGGACGTTGCGCGCCAGCTCCTCCGTGGTCGCGATGTCCACGGCGAGCGTCTTGAGGTTGCGGTTGTTCACGCCGAGCAGCGGGGTCTTCAGCGCGAGCGCGCGGTCCAGCTCGGCGCGGTCGTGCACCTCCACCAGAACGTCCAGCCCGTACTCGATGGCCGCGGCCTCGATCTCCGCGGCCTGGGCGTCGGACAGGGCGGCCATGATGATGAGGATGCAGTCGGCGCCCAGAGCGCGGGCCTCGGCGATCTGGTAGGGATCGACCATGAAGTCCTTGCGCAACGCCGGCAGGTCCACCGCCTCGCGGGCGGCGACCAGATACTCGTCCCGGCCCTGGAAATAGGGCTCGTCCGTCAGCACCGACAGGCAGGTGGCGCCGCCGGCCTTGTAGGCGCGGGCGAGTGCCGGAGGATCGAAGTCGGCGCGGATCAGCCCCTTGGACGGGCTGGCCTTCTTGATCTCCGCGATCAGGCCGTAGCGGCCCTCTTCCACGGTCCGGCGCAGCGCCTGGATGAAGCCGCGCGCCGGCGGGTTGGCGCGGGCCGCCGCGTCCACCTCCGCGAAGGAAGTGTTGACCTTGCAGGCGGCGACATGGGCGCGCTTGTCGTCGCAGATCCTCGCCAGGACGTCGCTCATGCCATCACCGGCTGGTTGGTGATGGCGACGAGCCGTTCGAGCACGAAGCGGGCCTTGCCGCTGTCGATGGCGTCACGGGCCATGGCGACCCCCTCCTTCAGGACCAGCGCCCGGCCGGCCACGACCAGGGCGGCGGCGGCGTTCAGCAGCACGATGTCGCGGTAGGGACCCTCGGCCCCGTCCAGCAGGGCGCGGATCGCCTCGGCGTTGACCTGGGCGTCGCCGCCCTTCAGGTCGTCGATTGTGGCGCGGGGCAGGCCGGCCTCTTCCGGGGTCACGTCGAAGACGGTGACCTCGCCGCCCATGAGCTGCGCCACGCGGGTCGGGCCGGTGGTGGTGATCTCGTCCAGCCCGTCGGAGCCGTGGACGATCCAGGCCGCCTCGGACCCCAGCCGCTTCAGCACATGGGCCAGCGGCTCCACGAGATGGGCCGAATAGACGCCGAGCAACTGGCGCTTGGCGCCGGCCGGGTTGGACAGGGGGCCGAGCGCGTTGAAGATGGTGCGGGTGCCCAGCTCCACGCGGGTCGGGCCGACGTTGCGCATGGCCGTGTGATGGCGGGGCGCCATCAGGAAGCCGATCTCGGCCTCCCACAGCGCCTTGCGGACCAGCCCCATGTCGCAGTCCAGATGGACGCCGAGCGCGCCCAGCACGTCGGCCGCGCCCGATTTGGAGGAGATGGAGCGGTTGCCGTGCTTGGCGACCGGAACACCGCAGGCCGCGGCGACCAGTGCGGCCGCCGTGGAGATGTTGTAGGTGCCGGCGCCGTCGCCGCCCGTGCCGCAGGTGTCGATGGTGCCCGGCGGCGCCTCGATCGGCACGGCCTTGGCGCGCATGACGCGGGCGGCACCCGTGATCTCGTCCACCGTCTCGCCGCGCACGCGCAGCGCCATCAGGAAGCCGCCCATCTGCGAGGGCGTGGCGTTGCCCGACATGATGATGTCGAAGGCGGTGCTGGCCTCCGCCTCGTCCAGCGCCGCACCCGTCGCGACCTTCGCGAGGATGGTCTTCATGTCGTTGAGATCGCCGTGGAAGGGCGTGTTCATGCGGCCTTCTCCACCGGGCGGGTCAGCGTCAGGAAGTTGCCGAGGATCTCGTGGCCGTGCTCGCTCTCGATGCTTTCCGGGTGGAACTGGACGCCGTGGATCGGCAGCTCCTTGTGGGAGAGCGCCATGATCAGCCCGTCCTCCGTCTCGCCCGTCACCTCCAGGCAGTCGGGCAGCGTGTCGCGCTCGACGATCAGCGAATGGTAGCGGGTGGCGCGGAAGGGGGTCGGCAGCCCGCGCAGCACGCCGCGGTCGGCGTGGCGCATGCGGTCCACCTTGCCGTGCATCGGCACCGGCGCGCGGATGACCCGCCCGCCGAAAGCCTGCCCGATGGCCTGGTGCCCCAGGCACACGCCCATCAGAGGCACGCGCGCCTCGGCCGCCGCGGCGATCAGGGGCAGGCAGATGCCGGCCTTATCCGGATCGCAGGGACCGGGCGACAGCACGATGCCGGCCGGGTTCAGGGCCAGCGCCTCCTCCACCGTCATGGAGTCGTTGCGCCGGACGTTCACGTCCGCCCCCAGCTCACCCAGATAATGGACGAGGTTGTAGGTGAAGCTGTCGTAGTTATCGATGAGCAGAAGCATAGCGGACCCCGGCGAAGTTCCGGCCTTGTTCCAAAGGCGGTTACCCTAGCGGGTGGGGCCGCGGATTTCCAGCCTTGCGGCGCCTCGGGTCCCTGATTGGTCATGGGGGCGAACAGTGCGCTCTCCGGCGGTCCCCGTTGCTGCGCCGGACACGGCATCAATGCATGGCCGGCCTTGCCCCTGCTGCGTCATTGCCGTACTGTTCTCTTATGGAATACGAGTGGGACAACGGCAAGGCGAACGCGAACCTAGGGAAGCATGGGGTCGATTTCACCGCTGCCGTTGAGGTCTTCGCCGATCCGCGCCTGCTGGTGATCGTCGATCGCCGGTATGGCGAGGACCGTTACCGGGCCATCGGGCTGGTGAACGACGTTGTCCTCTCCGTTGCCTACACCATGCGCGGCGAGCTGTGCCGCATCATCAGCGCCAGGAGGGCAAGCCGCCGTGAGCGACGCGAATACGACACGCTATAAGCCAGGGCGTGATACGAAGCCTCAAGACCGCACGGATTGGAACCGTCTGCGCGCCATGTCCGACGAAGGGGTGGAAGCCGCGGCCCTGTCCGATCCCGATGCGTCGCTCCTCACCGACGAGCAACTGGCGCGTGGAGCCTTCGGCCGCCGGGTCCGCCTTGTCCGGGAGCGGCTTGCGCTCTCGCAGAAGGCCTTCGCAGAGCAATTCCGGCTTCCGGTCGCCAGCCTGCGCGAATGGGAACAGGGCCGGCGGGTTCCGGATGCGGCCACGAAAGCCTACCTAACGGTGATCGAGCAGGAGCCCGACGCCGTGCTCCGCGCCCTTACGGCCGGCAAGGCGGCCTGAACGGAAACTCGCGTCCACGCAGGTCTGCGGGAATGATGGAAGTGTAGGTTTCTGCCAAGCCGCGCCGCCGTCCCAGAGATGCCACACGGGGCCGGCGTTCCGCTGTTGCGGTGCCGGGGTGGCGGTGCCACCTTGCGGGCCGCGCCACTGTGATGGCCGATCTCGGGGACCATGCCGCGATGACCGCGAAGAAGCCCGGCAAGGGCAAGAAGAAGGCCGCCGCGCGGCGCTCGTTCAATCCGTTCCTTCTGGCGCTTGCCGCGGTCGGGCTGGTGTTCGCCGTCGCCTTCGGCGCCTCCGCCCTGCTGGACATGCTGGCCGGCGGGCCGCAGGCCCCGCGCAAGCCGGCGGGACAGGTCGCGCAGGTGACCGTGCCGGCCCCGCCGGCCCCCGTTCCTGTGCCGCCTCCGCCAGCTTTGCGCGACGTGCCGGCGGCGCCCGCTCCGGCCATGCCTCCGCCAGCCGAATCACCCCGCGCCGAAGCGCCCGCCGGCCCGGCGGTGCCGGAACCGCACAAGCCGGAGCCTCACCGCCCGGAGCCGGTGAAGCCCGAGCCCGCCAAGCCGCAGGAGGCATCGCCCGCGCCGGTTCCGGAGCCCCTGCCTGTGCCGCCGCCGGGCACGCCGGCCTGGCAGAAGAACGCGGTGGCTGGGGCGGTTTCACCGGACCATCCGGCCATCGCCATCGTCATCGACGACATGGGGCTGGACCGCAAGCGCTCCAAGCGGACGGTGCAGCTTCCCGGCCCGCTGACGCTGGCCTGGATACCCTACGCCCAGGACCTCGCCGCCCAGACCCGCGCCGCGCGCGCCGCCGGGCACGAGCTTCTGCTGCACATGCCGATGCAGCCGCAGGGGAACGAGGATCCGGGACCCGGAGCGCTGCTGGTCGGGCTGGGGCGGGAGGAGATCCAGAAGCGCTTCCGCACGGGTCTCGACAGCTTCGAGGGCTTCGTCGGGGTCAACAACCACATGGGAAGCCGCTTCACCGCCGACCGCGAGTCGATGGCGCCGGTGATCGCCGAGATCCAGCGGCGCGGCTTGCTCTGGCTCGACAGCCGCACGACGCCGAAGAGCGCCGGGATCGGCCTCGCCCAGGAGATGAAGGTGCCCTTCGCCGGGCGCGACGTCTTCCTGGACAACGAGATGACCGTCGGGGCCGTGCGGGCGCAGCTCGCCAAGACCGAGCAGGTGGCGCGGCAGCAGGGCTACGCCGTCGCCATCGGCCATCCGCACGACGCCACGATCCAGGCGCTGGCCGACTGGCTGCCCGAGCTTCGCAAGCGCGGCTTCGCCCTGGTGCCGGTCAGCGCCGTCGTCCGCGCCCGGTCCCGCACGCCGGGCGGGTGAGGGAAGGGCCGCTCCAGGCTGAACCCCGAAACGGGAAGCGGCGCGCCGGACCAGCCGGCGCGCCGCTTTCTTGCTTCAGGGCGGGGTGGAACGCGCGTTCAGCGTTCCATCGTCGCGCGGACGGTTTCCTCGGCGGCGCGGACCAGGGCCTTGGCCTTGTTGACCGTTTCCTGGTACTCGGCCTCCGGATCGCTGTCGGCGACCACGCCGCCACCCGCCTGCACATACATGGTGCCGTCCTTCAGCACGGCGGTGCGCAGCGCGATGGCGGTGTCCATGGCGCCCGACGCGCCGAAATAGCCGACGCAGCCCGCATAGACGCCGCGGCGGGCCTTCTCCAGCTCGTCGATGATCTCCATGGCGCGGACCTTCGGCGCGCCCGACACGGTGCCGGCCGGGAAGCCAGCGCAGAGCGCGTCGAGCATGTCGTGGCTCTCGTCAAGTTCGCCCTCCACGTTGGAGACGATGTGCATCACATGGCTGTAATACTCGACCACCATCTTCTGGGTGACGCGGACGGTGCCCGTCTTGGCGACGCGGCCCACGTCGTTGCGGCCCAGGTCCAGCAGCATCAGATGCTCGGCCAGCTCCTTGGGGTCGCTCAGCAGGTCGGCCGCCAGCGCCTCGTCCTCCGCCTGGGTGGCGCCGCGCTTGCGGGTGCCGGCGATGGGGCGGATGGTCAGCTTGCCGTCACGCACCCGCACCAGGATCTCCGGGCTGGAGCCGACGATGGACAGCTCGCCGAAATCCAGGTGGAACAGGAAGGGCGAGGGGTTCAGGCGGCGCAGCGTGCGGTAGAGCGCCAGCGGCGTCGGCTTGAAGGGGATGCGGATGCGCTGCGAGGGCACGCACTGGAAGATGTCGCCGGCGCGGATGTACTCCTTCGCCCGCTCCACGATGGCGTGATACTCCTCGCGCGTCGTGTTGCTGGTCCAGGCGAGCGGGAGCCCGTCCTCGCTGCGCGGCTCGCGCCGGTGGGGCAGGGGGCGCTCGATGTCCGCCACGGCGTCGGACAGCCGTTCCCGCGCGCGGGCGTAGGCGGCCTGCGAATCAACGCCCGCCTCCGGCCAGACCGGCGTGACCAGCGTCACGAGATCGGCATGGCTGTCGAAGATGGCGACGATGGAGGGACGCGTCAGGATGGCGTCCGGGACGTTCAGCTCGTCCGGGTTGTTGTCCGGCAGCTTTTCCATCAGCCGGACCATGTCGTAGGTGAGGTAGCCGAACAGGCCGGCGGCCATCGGCGGCAGCTCCGCCGGCAGGTCGATCCGGCTTTCCTTGATCAGCGCGCGCAGGGATTCCAGCGGCGGCAGCGGGCAGGGCTCGTAGGCGTCACGGTCGTGCAGCGCCCTGCGGTTGACCGAGGCCTGGGTCCGGTTGCAGCGCCACACAAGGTCCGGTTTGAAACCGATCACCGAATAGCGGTCGCGGCGGGAGCCCGCCCCGCGCTCCGCCGATTCCAGAAGGAAGCCGAAGGGGCGCCCGTCGGCCAGCTTCATGTAGGCGGAGACGGGCGTCTCCAGGTCGCTGACCCGCGTGGTCCAAACCACCTGCGGCTTGCCCGCGGCATAGGCGAGGTCGAAGGCGGTGAATTCGGGCTGGACGTTCACGGCGGTACCCTTGAAAGGCGTGATCGGTTTGATGCGTGATCGGTTCGGGGCGGGATCAGTTGGGGGTGGCGAAGAACTGGTCGATGCGGTCGCGGTAGACCTCGACCGGGTAGTCCTGCTGGAGTGCCGCGCCGAGCTGCGCGACGATGTCGCCCTCCAGCCCCTGGGACACGGTCGCCTCCACCGGGGCGATCTCGGCGCCGGGCGCGGCCGGGTCGGCGGGAATGACCTCCTTCAGACGGGCGACGGTCTGGACCTGCGGACCGGATCCGGTCACCACCTCGCCGGGCTTCGCGGCGAACAGGCGGCGCACCAGATCGCCGGGCAGGGTCTCGACCGCGCGGGCGTCGCGGGTGAAGGGCGCCGTGACGGAGAGGACGCCGCCGGCTTCCGCGGCGACGGTCTCGATGGCGGCACCCGGCTCCTGCTTCAGGCGGTTGGCCAGCTCCTCGGCCTTGGCGGCGGCGCGCTTGGCGCGTTCTTCCCCCTGCCAGGCGGCGACGACCTCGGCGCGAACCTGGTCCAGCGGCTTCGGCGCCGCCGGGGTGATGCCGTCGACGCGCACCGCGTAGAAGGCGTTGCCGGTACCCTCGGTCAGGTTCGAGGTGGTGCCGGACGCCTGCTGGAAGGCCGCCGGCAGGATCTCCGCCAGGTTGGGCACGCCCTCGGCGGCCTTGCCCTCGGGGGTCTGGCCGCTGTTGTCCACAGCCGGGATCTTCACGAGGGTCAGGCCCTTGGACTGGGCGACCTCTTCCAACGGAGCGCCGCTGGCGAGCTGGTCGTCGGCGCCGTTCGCGATGGAATAGACGGAGTCCACGGCCTTCTCGCGCTTCAGCGTGGCGAGAAGCTCATCGCGGACCTCCTCGAAGCTCTTGGAGGAGCCCGGCTGCACCTCGGTCACGCCCAGCACGTGCCAGCCCAGCGCGGTCTTGATCGGCTCGCTGACGGCACCGCTGTCCAGCGCGAAGGCGGCGTCTCCCAGCTCCGGCAGCTCGTTGCGGGCCACGTTGTCGAGCGCGATCGGTTCGACGCCGGCCTCCTTCGCGGCCTCTGCGAGGCCCTTGGTCTTGGCGGCCTCGGCGATGCGCCTCGCCAGCGCTTCGTCGTCGGCCAGCACCATCTGGATGGAGCGGCGTTCCGGGGTGCCGAACTCGTCCTCGCGCTCGGTGTAGGCGGCGCGCAGCTCCTCGTCGGACACCGGGATGTCCTTGGCGACCTCCTCCGGCGAGAGGCGCGCGACGGTCAGGGCGCGGTATTCCGGCGCCGTGAAGCGGACCTGATGGTCATCGTAGTATTTCTGGACCGCCGCGTCGTCCGGCGTGCCGACGTCGCCCACCACCGCGTTCGGCAGGGTGATCACCTCGGCGACGCGCTTCTCGGCGCGGTGGCGGTAGAGAGCCTCGGTCAGCGGCTTGGGCGCGCTGACGCCGGACAGCACCCCGGCCACGGCCAGCTCGCGCGCGATCTCGCGGCGCATGATGCTGACATAGGCGTCCTCGGTGAGCTGGTTGTTGCGCAGGACGGTGCGGAACTGCTCCGGGTCGAACTGGCCCTGCGGGTTCCGGAAGGCCGGCTCGTCGGCGATGCGCTGCCGGATCACCTCGTCGCTGACGACGATGCCCAGGTCACGCGCCACCTGGTCGTAAAGGGCGCGCTGCACCAGCGTCGACAGGGACTGGTCCAGCAGGCCGAACTGGCGCGCCTGCTCCAGGGTCAGGCTGCCGCCGACCATCGGGCGCAGCCGTTCCACCTGCCGGCGGAATTCCAGGTCGAGTTCGGCGCGGTCGACCGGCTTGTCGCCGACCTTGGCCACCGTGCTGGAGGTGCCGGCCGTCGTCATGTCGCCGATGCCCCAGGCACCGAAGCTGAGGATCAGGAGCACGAACAGGATCTTGGTGACCCAAGAACCGGCAAAGCCGCGGATGAGCTGGAGCATGGGACCCGGAAATTAGCAAGAACTCGGCCATAGGCCGCAAGGCGGCGCATCATAGATAGGGTGGACTGGCCCGGCAACCTCCCTTTTCCCCCGGATTGGTACCCTTGGACGAATGGCAAAGGGCTTCCCGCCTTGCTAGACAGGGTGCGCTTACAAGAAACATTTGCCTTGGGGGACCGCATGGCCATGGCCGAGCGCCGCAAACTGATCGCCGGGAACTGGAAGATGAACGGCCTGAAGGCCGATGGGCTGGATCTGGCGTCGAGCCTCGCCGGCCGTCTGAACGGGGCCGGAGCCGTGCCGTTCGACATGCTGGTCTGCCCGCCCTTTCCGCTGCTGTTCCCGGTCGGGGAGGCCATCAAGGGAAGCCCGTTGGCGCTGGGCGGCCAGGACTGCTCCTTCAAGACGTCCGGCGCCCACACCGGCGACGTCAGCCCGGTGATGCTGAAGGACGCCGGCTGCGCCTTCGTCATCCTCGGCCATTCGGAGCGCCGCGCCGACCACGGCGAAAGCGACGCGCTGGTCGCCGCGAAGGCGAAGGCGGCCCATGCCGAGGGGCTGGTCGCCATCATCTGCGTCGGCGAAACCGAAGCGCAGCGCGACGCCGGCCAGGCCGAATCGGTCGTGGCGGGGCAGCTCGCCGGCTCCCTGCCGGAGGGGGCGAACGCCTCCAACACGGTCATCGCCTACGAGCCGGTCTGGGCCATCGGCACCGGCAAGACGGCGACGCCGGACGATGTCCGGGCCATGCACGCGCACATCCGCGCGGAACTGGGCAAGGCCCTGTCCGACGCCGGCGCGGTGCGCGTCCTCTACGGCGGTTCCGTGAAGCCGTCGAACGCGGCGGAGCTGATGGCGGTGGAGAATGTGGACGGCGCGCTGGTCGGCGGCGCGTCGCTGAAGGCCGAGGATTTCTGGGCCATCGCCGCCGCCTGCCGCTGACCGACCAGCTTCAGCGCCCGACCGTGGGATGCGGCGGAACGCCGCGCCGGAAGGCCGGTCCGGAAGGGGATCGAAATACGCTCTGGCGTCCGCCGCCGGAGCGCGCTAGATATGGCCGGCACGCGCCCGGGTCCCGACGAGGGATCCGTGGCGCGTTATCGGTTTGGGCGCTCCCCCGCACCGCGATGGCGGACGGGTGGCAAGGCGCTCTCAAGGGAATGGGCAAGGAACGGGTTTCATGGAAACGGTGATACTGGTCATCCACCTCCTGCTCGCGGTGACGCTGATCGGCGTCATCCTGATCCAGCGGTCGGAAGGCGGCGGGCTCGGGATCGGCGGCGGCAACATGGGCGGCATGATGAGCGCCCGCGGCACCGCCAACCTGCTGACCCGCACCACCGCGATCATCGCCGGCTGCTTCATGGTCACCAGCATGGTCCTGGCGATCCTGTCCGGCAGCCACAGCCGCCCGGCCTCGATCATCGACACGCTGCCCGCCACGCCGGCGCAGCCGACCGCGCCGGCCCAGCCGGCGGCGCCCGCGCAGCCCGCCCCGCCGGTCGCCCAGTAAGGCGCCGCGGCGGACAGTCCCGCGGAGGCGGTCACACGCCTCCCGCACGGCCCGTAAGGCCGGATGCTTGACGAAGAGGCGGCACCCCCGAAAGCCGCCTCTTTCCTTTGGGGAGCGTGCCATGGCCGGGAGATTTCCCGGCGGTGGCGGTTACCTATTTCGGGAACGGAACAGGCTCTAAGGTCCTCGGACGAACATGACGCGCTACATCTTCATCACCGGTGGTGTCGTTTCCTCGCTTGGCAAAGGCCTGGCGTCGGCGGCGTTGGGCGCTCTCCTGCAGGCGCGCGGCTACAAGGTCCGGCTGCGCAAGCTGGACCCGTACCTGAACGTCGATCCGGGCACCATGAGCCCCTATCAGCACGGCGAGGTCTTCGTGACCGACGACGGCGCCGAGACCGACCTCGACCTCGGCCATTACGAGCGCTTCACCGGCGTTCCGGCCCGCCGCGGCGACAACATCACGACCGGCCGGATCTACTCGACCGTGATCGCCAAGGAGCGGCGCGGCGACTATCTGGGCGCCACCGTCCAGGTCATTCCGCACATCACCGACGAGATCAAGGAGTTCATCCGCGCCGACGCCGGCGAGGAGGACTTCGTCCTGATCGAGATCGGCGGCACGGTCGGCGACATCGAGTCGCTGCCCTTCCTGGAAGCCATCCGCCAGTTCGGCAACGAGGTCGGGCCGGAGCGCGTGCTGTTCGTGCACCTGACGCTGCTGCCCTACATCCCGACGGCGGGCGAGCTGAAGACCAAGCCGACCCAGCATTCGGTGAAGGAACTGCTCGGCGTCGGCATCCAGGCGAACATCCTGCTCTGCCGCGCCGACCGCCCGATCCCGGAGAACGAGCGCCGCAAGATCGCGCTGTTCTGCAACATCCGGCCGGAGCGCGTCATTGCGGCTCTGGACGTCGATTCGATCTATCAGGTGCCGATCAGCTACCACGAGGAAGGCTTCGACACCCAGGTGCTGGAGTATTTCGGCCTGACGCCGAAGGGCCCGCCCGACCTGTCGCGCTGGACCGGCATCATGGAGCGCGTGCGCAAGCCGCAGGGCGAGGTGACCATCGCCGTCGTCGGCAAGTACACGAGCCTGCTCGACAGCTACAAGTCGCTGGCCGAGGCGCTGGTCCATGGCGGCATCGCCAACAACGTGAAGGTCAAGCTGGACTGGATCGATTCGGAGATCTTCGAATCGGACGAGGCCGTGCAGCGGCTGGAGAACGTCCATGGCATCCTGGTGCCGGGCGGCTTCGGGTCGCGCGGGACGGAAGGCAAGATCCGCGCCGTGCAGTTCGCGCGCGAGCGCAAGGTGCCCTATTTCGGCATCTGCTTCGGCATGCAGATGGCGGTGATCGAGGCGGCCCGGAACCTCGCGGGCATCGTGGACGCCGGCTCGACCGAGCTGGGCAAGCCGGGCAATCCGGTCGTCGGGCTGATGACCGAGTGGATCCGCGGCAACTCGCTGGAGAAGCGCAGCGACGGCACCGATCTCGGCGGCACGATGCGCGTTGGCGCCTATCCGGCCAAGCTCGTCGAGGGCAGCAAGGTCGCGGACGTCTACGGCACGACCGACATTTCCGAACGGCACCGTCACCGCTATGAGGTGAACGTCTATTACCGCGAGCGGCTGGAGAAGTGTGGCCTGCTCTTCTCGGGCCTGTCGCCCGACGGCGAACTGCCGGAGATCGTCGAGATCCCGGATCACCCCTGGTTCATCGGCGTGCAGTTCCACCCCGAGCTGAAGTCGAAGCCCTTCGAACCGCACCCGCTCTTCACCGCCTTCGTGAAGGCGGCGTTCGAGCAAAGCCGGCTGGTCTGATCGGCGGTCCCCTCCCCACGGGGAGGGGGCCGTTGTTCCAGGCAACGCCGCGTTGACGGCTCAGTGAATGTCTTTCAGAAGAATTTCGTACTGAAGAACATGCAGGCCCCGTAAAGCGGATGCGGGAATGACGCACAAGTTTCCGCCTCTCCGGAAGGACCCATCATGACCAGCCCGAAGACCGTCCAGATCGGCAGCATCTCCATCGCCAACGACCGGCCCTTCGCGCTGATCGCCGGCCCCTGTCAGATGGAAAGCCGCGAGCACGCCATGGAGATGGCCGCGGCGCTGACGGAGATCTGCGGGGGTCTCGGCATCGGGCTGATCTACAAGTCCTCCTTCGACAAGGCGAACCGCACCTCCATCAGCACGGCGCGCGGGCTCGGCATCGACAAGGCCTTGCCGATCTTCGCGGAAGTGCGGGAGCGGTTCGGCTGCCCGGTGTTGACCGACGTGCATGAGGCCGACCAGTGCGCCGCCGTCGCCGAGGCGGTGGACGTGCTCCAGATACCCGCCTTCCTGTGCCGGCAGACCGACCTGCTGATCGCGGCGGCGAAGACCGGCCGGGCGGTGAACGTGAAGAAGGGCCAGTTCCTGGCGCCCTGGGACATGAAGAACGTCGCCGCCAAGCTGTCCTCCTCGGGCAACGAGAACATCCTGCTCTGCGAGCGCGGCGCCAGCTTCGGCTACAACACGCTGGTCTCCGACATGCGGTCGCTGCCGATCATGGCGGAGACGGGCTATCCCGTGGTGTTCGACGCCACCCATTCCGTCCAGCAGCCGGGCGGGCAGGGGACCACCTCCGGCGGCCAGCGGGAGTTCGTTCCGGTGCTGGCCCGCGCGGCCATCGCGGTCGGAGTCGCCGCCGTCTTCATGGAAACCCACGAGGCGCCGGACACCGCCCCCAGCGACGGCCCGAACATGGTCCCGCTGAAGGAGATGCCGGCCCTGCTTGCGCGGCTCCAGGCCTTCGACCGGCTGGCGAAGGCCGCCTGAGGCACCCCTTTCCCGCCCGCATAGCACGAAGTTCATTGCGGTGTTCCCTCCGGGCGGCCTTGCGCCGCCCCTCCCGTAGGGCTATCAAGCCTGCGCGCCCCAATTTGGCCGGGCACGCCTGCCTGCACGCGGAGGAAAGACCGAACATGAGCGCCATCACCGACATCCACGCCCGCGAAATCCTGGACAGCCGCGGCAACCCCACCGTCGAGGTCGACGTCACGCTGGAAACCGGCGCGTTCGGCCGCGCCGCGGTGCCGTCGGGCGCCTCCACGGGCGCGCATGAAGCGGTCGAGCTGCGCGACGGCGACAAGGGGCGCTACGCCGGCAAGGGCGTCCTGAAGGCCGTCGAATCGGTCAACGGCGAGATCTTCGACGCGCTCGCTGGCATGGACGCCGCCAACCAGCGCGCCATCGACATGGCGATGATCGAGCTGGACGGCACGCCGAACAAGAGCCGGCTCGGCGCAAACGCCATCCTCGGCGTGAGCCTCGCGGTCGCCAAGGCCAGCGCGGAAGAGGCCGGCCTTCCGCTCTACCGCTATGTCGGCGGCGCCTTCGCCACGCTGCTGCCCGTGCCGATGATGAACATCATCAACGGCGGCGCGCACGCGGACAACCCGATCGACATCCAGGAATTCATGATCATGCCGGTGGGTGCCACGACCGGCGCCGAGGCCGTGCGCATCGGCTCGGAAATCTTCCAGCAGCTCAAGAAGAAGCTGAAGGACGCCGGCCACAACACCAACGTCGGCGATGAAGGCGGCTTCGCCCCGAACCTCGCCTCCACGGACGAGGCACTGAACTTCGTCATGCAGGCCATCGAGGCCGCCGGCTACAAGCCGGGCGACGACGTCATGCTGGCGCTGGACGCCGCCTCCACCGAGTTCTTCAAGAACGGCAAGTACGAGCTTGCCGGCGAGGGCAAGTCGTTGACCCCGGCGGAGATGGTGGCCTACTGGACGGACCTGGTCGGCCGCTACCCGATCATCTCCATCGAGGACGGCATGTCCGAGGACGACTGGGAAGGCTGGAAGGCCCTGACCGGGGCCATCGGCGACAAGGTCCAGCTCGTCGGCGACGACCTGTTCGTGACCAACCCGAAGCGCCTGGCCGAGGGCATCCAGATGGGTGTGGGCAACTCGATCCTCGTGAAGGTCAACCAGATCGGCACGCTGTCGGAGACGCTGGAGGCCGTGGACATGGCCCACAAGGCCGGCTACACGGCCGTCCTCTCGCACCGCTCGGGCGAGACCGAGGATTCGACCATCGCCGACCTGGCGGTCGCCACCAACTGCGGCCAGATCAAGACCGGCTCGCTGTCGCGCTCCGACCGTCTTGCCAAGTACAACCAGCTGATCCGCATCGAGGAGCAGCTCGGCACCGCCGCCCGCTTCGCCGGCCGCGGCATCCTGAAGGCCTGATCGCGCGTCTTCCCGGCTGGCTTCGCCGGCCGGGGGGAATGAAGCGTCCCTGCCACAGGGAAGAGGAAAGCCCTCTCCGGAATCCGGAGAGGGCTTTCGCTTTTTCTGGTTCCCGGCGGAGAAAAGATAAGCAGTTGCAATGGCTTGGAGGACAGCGCGGCGGCTGCGACCACCTCCTTCTTCCCTCTTTCGGTGGGGCGAGAAAGGGGTAAATGTGGTGGCATTCCTGTGACGTTCCTCAATTTTAAGATCCCGTTTACCATGGTGCGTCACCTTCCACCTGCCTGCATTGAGCGGGATTGACGTTGAATGGTGACAATAGGAGGGCTTCAAATGCCTCGCCTTTTCGGGAAGAAGCCGGTTCAGGCCGGAAACGACGTTGAATTCAAGGCTGGATATTTTACCAGGGTACTTGTTGGTTCCTTTGTCTTCAGTGCCGCCATCAACCTTCTGATGCTGGCCCTGCCACTCTATTCGCTTCAGGTATTCAGCCGCGCCATTCCGTCCGGCAACTATGACACGTTGATCATGCTGACGGTCGTCGTCGTGATCGCCCTGTCGCTGACCGCGGCTCTCGAGGTTGTCCGCTCCCGCCTGCTGTCGCGTGGCGGCAACGCGCTGGAGGTGGCCTGGCGCCGCCGCCTGACGGCGGACATGCTGGACAGCGTCGGCCGCGGCCGGCCGGAACACGGCCCGCTGAACGACCTGATGGAGGTCAAGGCGGCGATGAGCCGGCCGACCATGCCGGCCCTGATGGACGTGCCCTGGCTGCCGCTCTACGTCATCGGCATCTATCTGATCCACCCGCTGCTGGCCGCCATTCTCGCCGGCTCCATGCTGCTGATCACCCTGCTCGGCTATCTCGGCCACGCCCTGGTCAACCATTTCGTCGAGGACGCCAAGCAGCCGGCCGGCCGCGCCCAGCGCCTGCTGGACGGGCTGATGTCCAAGTCGGAGACCGTGCGCGGCCTGCGCATGGGTTCCAACGCGCTGGACACCGTGACGGTGGACGCCCTGACCTCGACCGCCCTGCAGGGCCGCGCCTACGAGCGCCAGGCAGCCGTCGGTTCCTTCACCAAGTGGGTGCGCATGCTCCTCCAGGTGGCCGTGACCGGTGTCAGCGCCTGGCTGGTGATCGAGCAGCACCTGTCCTTCGGCGGCATGATCGCCACCTCGATGCTGGTCGGCCGCGCCATGGCGCCGATCGACCAGGCCGCCGGCTCCTGGGGTCCGCTGGTCAAGTCCTGGCAGGCCTGGCGCCGCCTCTCGCCGCTGCTGAAGCGCCTGTCGCGTGAGCCGGCCCGCCCCGTCGTACCGGTCGAGGCCGAGCGCCTGACGGTCGAGAACCTTCTCTTCGTGTCGCCGCGTGACCAGAAGCCGGTCCTGCGGGCCGTCACCCTGACCATCGAGCCGGGCGAGACGGTCTGCATCGCCGGTCCCAACCGGTCGGGCAAGTCGATCCTGGCCCGCCTGCTGGCCGGTGTGGCCCATCCCTCGGCCGGCACGGTGCGTCTGGGCGGTCTCGCCGCCGCCGCGCTGAACCCGGACGCGCCGCAGAACGGCATCGGCTTCCTGCCGCAGACCCCCGACCTGCTGCCGGGCACCATCGCCGAGAACATCGCCCGCTTCACCCCGACCAGCCTCGCCGAGGTCGAAGAGGCCGCCAAGCGCGCCGGCATCCACGAGTGGATCGAGTCGCTGCCGAACGGCTATGAGACCGAGGCCGCCGACCCGATGATGCCGATCACCGGCGCCTCGGCCCGCCTGATCGCCCTGGCCCGCGCCGGCTTCGGCAACCCCCGCCTGATGGTCCTGGACGAGCCGGCCGCCGGACTGGACGAGCTGGGCTACAAGGCGGTCCGCGACTTCATCGGCGAAGCCAAGAGCCGCAACGTCACCGTGGTCGTGCTGACCCATTCCCCCGCCTTCGTCGATCTGTCCGACAAGACCTTCCTGCTGAAGAACGGGATGGCCGTGGAGCTGCCGCGCAAGGAGCAGGCGCAGGCTCCGAACTGGGGCCGCATCCGCAACATCGGCCCGGCGCCGGCTCAGACGGCCGCCGGCTGACCGGAGCCCCGGGGCTCCGACCGACCTGCGCGGTCCCCGGCCACAGGGCTGGGGCGCCGCGAACCGGATGCGATAAGGCAAAAAGGATTTTACCGATGATGACGACCACCGCTTCTCTCAAGACCAAGACCATGACGTCGCTGGCCGCGCTGCGCGCGCTGGCTCCGGACACGCGGGTGAGCGGCCTGCTGACGGGGGGCTTCCTGGTCCTGGCGGTGGGGTTCGGCGGGATGACCGCCTGGGCCGGCCTGGCTCCGCTGCACAGCGCCGTCTCGGCGTCGGGCATGCTGGCGCCGGAAACCGGCCGCAAGATCGTCAAGCATTCCGACGGCGGCCAGATCCAGCAGATCCTGGCCCGCGAGGGCGACCGGGTGAAGGCCGGCCAGATCCTGATGCGTCTGGACGCCACCGAGGCCGCCACGCGGCTGGAGGTGCTGACCGCCTCCTGGCTCGACGCCATGGCCCTTGAGGCCCGCCTGTCGGCCGAGCTGTTCGAGCGCCCGGCCATCGAATGGCCGGAAGAACTGGTGAAGCGCCGCAGCGCCAGCCTCGCCGTGCGCAAGCTGATGGACAACCAGGAGACCCTCTTCCAGGTGCGCCGCGCGCAGCTGAAGACCGAGGCGACCCTGATCGAGGAGCGCATCGCGACGCTGGGCGAGCAGACCAAGAGCCTGCAGGGCCAGCGCGAGTTCCTCGCCCGCGAGATCGCGCTGATCGAGGACGACCTGCGCATCACCAAGCAACTCCTCGAGCGCGGCAACGCCACCCGCACCAAGCTGGTCGAGCAGCAGAAGGAAGAGGCCAGCCAGAAGGGCCGCGACCGCGAGCTGGAGGCCAAGATCGGCCAGACCAAGCAGGCCCTGGTCGATGCCAAGGGCGAGCTGGTGCAGCGTCAGGCCGATTTCCGCGAGAAGGTGCTGATCGACCTGGAGAAGGCCCGCGGCGAGGTGCCGAAGCTGGCCGAGCAGATCCGCGACGCCGCCAACCGACTCGCAAACCGCGACATCAAGGCGCCGGACGACGGCACCGTCGTGATGCACGGCCACCCGGCCGTCGGCGGCACCATCACCCCGAACGAGCCGGTCCTCGACATCGTCCCGGACGAGCGTGCCCTGCTGGCCGAGGTCCGCGTGCAGCCGAAGGACATCAAGTCGCTGACGCTCGACCTGCCGGTGAAGGTGGAACTGACCGCCTACGACACCCGCGTCGTCGGCTCGCTGGACGGCAAGGTCGTCTATGTCTCCGCCGACCGCGTCCAGGACCCGAACACCCGCCAGGACTATTACCTGGCCCGCATCCGCCTGGAGGGCGCCGATCCGCACCAGGTCCACAACCTGAAGATCAAGCCCGGCATGCCGGTCGAGGCGCGCATCCTGCTGTCGGCGCGCACCCCGCTCGACTATCTGGTCCAGCCGCTGAAGACCTCCTACGTGAAGGCCTTCATCCAGGAGTAAGGGGCCGGTGGATGCCTCTGCGGCATCCTGGCGCCGCGAATACGAAAAGGGCCGCTTCCCGGTGGGGAAGCGGCCCTTTCGCCGTTCGGGCTTGGCTTCGTCCGAGGCGTTCGGAGTTTCAGCCGCGCGTCGCGCGCAGGCGCCGCGCCGCAAGCTCGACGGCGACCTTCAGCTGCGCGGTCGAGAAGGGCTTGTGGACCACGCCCAGCGGGTAGGTCTCGGTAATGCGGGCCATGACGCCGTGGTTGGCGTAGCCGGACAGGAAGATCGACCGGATTCCGTAATTCGCGTTGAGCCGCCGCGCCGCTTCGATGCCATCGCCGCCGGCGAGCCGGACATCCATCAGCACCGCGTCGGGGCGCTCGCGTCCGGCCAGCTCGACCGCCTCGGCCTCGGTGCGGGCGGTGCCGCAGACGACATGGCCAAGATCGGTCAGGGCGAGCCCGACCGCCTGCGCGGTCAGCGCTTCGTCCTCCACGATCATCAGGCGGAGCGAGGGCGGAACGCCCGCGGCCGTCGGCCTGCGGCTGTCCGCCGGGCGGGATTTCAGGTCGGCGTCGTCCTGCAACACGGCTACCCCTGCGCCTCTGTGTCATTTTGGTAAAAAATCATTTACCAATTCAGAAAGGGGTAGTGCCGCACGCGCGAAAGATCAACCGGAAACGCAACGCAGCCCAGGAGGGCACCCGGATTCGCGGCGCCGTGGCATTCCCGTCACGTGCCCTGGAGCATCAGCTCCGCGCCGGGCCGAGCCAGTCCACGCCCTTGCCGGGGGCCGAGGGAGAGGCGCCGCGCGGCGCCGGGCCACGCTCCGGCGGCGCCTTGGCCGAGTTCAGCCAGGACATGGACGGCGCGGGTGCCGCGGCGGGCGGTGCTGCCGGCCGGGGGGCGGTCGGCAAGGAAGCCGGCGCGGAGGGTGTCCAGGCCGCCGGCGGCGCGAGGGAGGCGGGCGCCGGAGGCGGCGTCAGGGACGGGTTCGGCGCGGGCGGCTTGAGGAAGGAGGGTGCCGCCGGGACGGGCGCCGTGCGTGCGGGCGCGCTCCAGGAAGGGCGCTCGTCGTCCGGCACCGCGCCGTTGCTGGTGTTCAGGGCGCGTGCCTGTTCCCGGATCTCCAGCAGCGAGGCGACGGCGAATTCGAGAAGGGGCGCCATCTTTGTCGAGTCGGCCAGCTCCTCGGCCGTGAGCGCGGCAAAGCGGTTGCGGACCTCGTCCACCGCTTCCTCGATCCCGTCGCGCAGCGACTCCGTGCCGCGGACGATGCGTTCCAGGTCCTCGCGCAGGGCAGAAATCTCGCAGGCCTGCCGCAGCTCGTGGAACCCGATGGAGCGCGGGGCCGCGTCGGGCCGAGCGCCCGGCCATGCGTCGGTGGACTGGTTCGCGGATCGGTAATCGTGGGTCATCTTCCCCAAACCCCGGGCCTTGCCTCTGGCCACAACCACTGGCACCTGATCGACTTGCTCACGGACACGCCGCCGCGTGTCACAAGTTTGTTTCGTGTCACATGTTTAATGCAGTTGAGCACGGTTGGAAACCGTTTGCGCCACAAGGCTGCTTGTACTATTTTTCGGCGGTCAGGGGTATGTTTCCTTTGGCCTACGAAGGTTCCGTTAACCTTTTTCAACGCCTTTATTGCCGGAATGTCACGGTGTCGATTGATCGCGTGGAACTCGAGCGTCTCCTAGCCGATCGCCCTGCCGGCAACCGCAGCGCCATGCAGGCGGTGCGCGACAGCTACGCCGACATCAGCCTGATGCGGGAACGCGGCCTGTCCTGGGCCGAGATCTCCGACCTGCTGGCGAAGCTCGGCGTGACGGCGCGCGACAACCAGCCCATCTCCCCGGTCACGCTTCGCTCGGCCTTCTTCCTGGTCGGAAACGAAGGCGGGCCTACCGAGGGGAATGGCGGGCAGGGCGCCGCCTCCGATGGGGAGACGACCGGCACGGCATCGGACGAGACGCTCGACGCGATCCACCGCGCGGCACTCCAGGCCGGGCTTCCCCGGACCGAGGGCGAGAAGACGACGGCGGAGGCCAATGCCGCGCCTGTGGCGGAGACCGGCACCGCCTCCGCACCCGATGCCGCGGCAGCAGCCGTTTCCGATCCGGAAGTGACTGCCGCGGAGGTTCCGGCCACCGGCATCGAGGCTCGTCAGGCTCAAGCTGACGAGAACCAGGCCGAGGCCGTCACGGAAAGCGATGCCGGAACCCTGCCGGAGGTGGCTCCGCATGCCGCCTCCGAAGGTGGCGAGCCGGCATCCGAACCCGTGGCCGTCGCGGTGCCGTCCCCCATGGCCGAAGCCGCTCCGGAACCCGCTGTGGCACCGGCCGCGGCGGAGCCCGCGGGGAAGGCCGTTACGATTGCGTCCGAACCAAGACCCGTTCCGTCACCCACCATCTCGTCGATCAGCGACGACACAACGAACAGAACTTTGAAAGGCGATCGCATGCTGGGCACGATCTTCGTCCTCAATGACCGCGGCGGTGTCGGCAAGACGCTGCTGTCCCATCACCTGATGGCGACCGCCATGATCGAGGGCCTTCAGCTCAAGGTCGTCGAATATGAGGTGAACGAGCGCCTGGCCCGCCTGTTCGGCACGGAGATGGTGGAGCACCGCCGCATCACCCAGGACTTCATGAACATGATGGGGTCGGGCGACGGCTTCTACGAGTTCTGGGACATGATCGGCCCGGAACTTCAGCGCGGCGGCCGTCTGTTCGACTTCGGCGGCAACATCTCCCAGTGGTTCTTCAACTGGGCCGAGGTGTCGGGCTTCGACTATTACGTCGGCGAAGGCGAGCGGCTGACCTTCATGGTGCCGGTCACCGTGGACCTCGCTTCGCTCTCCACCGGCATGACGACGCTGGAGCGCATCGCGACCATCGCTCCGAAGGCCAAGCGCGTCCTGGTCGAGAACGGCAACGCCGGCCCCTTCAGCCAGCTCGAGGACAGCCAGTACGCCAAGCGCAAGGCCGAGATGATGGAGAAGGAAGGCCTTCAGGTCATCTCCATGCCGCCCTGCTCGGCCCCGGCCTGGGCGCGCCTGACCGGCCACCGGCTGGACCAGGTGGCCGCCATGACCCGCGAGGATCTGGTGAAGCTCGGCATGACGCCGCCGGTCGCCTCGCGTTCGCTGATCGTCATCCACGAGTGGCTGCGCGGCATGCGCCAGTCGCTGTCGCCCTACCTGCACGACGCGCTGCGCCAGACGCCGGGTACGTCCGGCGCCAAGTCGGGTGCCCGCCAGGGTGCGATCTGACGCGTCGGCTCCCGTCCGGAGCCGTCCCGCACAGGAGAACGGGGGCCTTTCGGCCCCCGTTTTTCTTTTGGATCAGATGAAGTCTTCCACGAGCCGCGCGAACTCCTCGGGCTTTTCGGCGTGCAGCCAGTGGCCCGCACCCTCCACCATCCGCACAGCCGCCTTCGGGAAATGGCGCAGGATCGCCGGCTCGGCGTCCGGCGTGATGTAGTCGGACCGGCTGCCGCCGACGAAGAGCGACGGCCCCTCGTAGCGGGCCTCGCCGAACTCCGGGAAACCGATCAGCCAGTCCATGTTGCCGGCCAGCGCGTCGAGGTTCAGGCGCCATTGGAAGCGCCCATCCTCCATCACGAGATTCTGCAGGAGGAAGGCGCGCAGGCCGGCGTCGGGCACGCTCCCGGTGAGCTGCGACTCCACCTCCGCCCGGCGGGTGCGGCCCTCCAGGTCGGCGCGCTTCATCGCCGCGACGTAGGGCGCGTGGGTGTGGGTGTAATGGACCGGCGCGATGTCCAGCACGAAGAGCCGTTCCACCCGGTCCGGATGGTTGAGAGCGAAGGTCATCGCCGCCTTGCCGCCCATGGAATGGCCGAGGATCGCCGCCCGCGCGTAGCCACGGTCGTCCAGGAAGCGCAGCAGGTCCTCCGCCATGGACGGGTAGTCCATCTCGTCCGACCAGGGCGAGCCGCCATGGTTGCGCAGGTCGAGCGCGTAGACGTGGCGCCGCTCGCCGAAGCGCTTGGCGAGCGTCTGCCAGTTGCGCGCCGAGCCGAACAGGCCGTGCAGCACCAGGAGCGGCGTGCCGCCGACGGCCTCGCCGGCTTCCAGATAGGTGAGGGGAAGGCCCTGGGGCATGACGTTGATCCAATGGTTGCGGTGAGGGGGGCAGTGAGGGAGGTGCGGTACGGGGGTAGCGGAAAGGGACGGCCGCGATCCTAGCAAAGGGCGGATGAGCCGGGCAAACGGCGCTCCGGCATTGGTGTCAGCAATTTTCAACAGCCCCGGCTCCGTGTAGCGCGTGACGCGGGGGCGGAAATCGCTAGGATGGCGCCGCTTTTCCATCCGCCTTTCCGCTCCTTCTGGCCCCTTTTTCCGGACGCGCCCCTTGCTTCGCAAAATCCTGTCGGTCGGCGGGCTGACGCTCGTCAGCCGGGTTCTCGGCTTCCTGCGCGACATCCTGACAGCCGCCCTGCTGGGCGCGGGGCCAGTCGCCGACGCCTTCTTCGTCGCCTTCCGGCTGCCGAACCACTTCCGCTCGCTCTTCGCCGAGGGGGCCTTCAACGCCGCCTTCGTGCCGCTCTTCTCGGGCAAGCTGGTGCAGGAGGGGAAGGAGGCAGCGAAGGGCTTCGCCGAGCGGGTCATGGGGCTGCTGCTGGGAACGCAGACGCTGCTGCTGGTGGCGGTGCTGGCCTTCATGCCCGCCTTCATGACGGTGTTCGCCCCGGGCTTCGCCGATGAGCCGGCGAAGTTCGAGCTGGCCGTGCTGTTCACCAGCATCACCTTTCCCTACCTGCTCTTCATCTCGCTGGTGTCGCTGCTGGGCGGGGTGCTGAACAGCATGGACCGCTTCGCGGCGGCGGCCGCCGCACCCATCCTGCTGAATCTCTGTCTCATCGGGGCGCTGGTGGTCGCCGCGCCACTGATGCCCACGGCGGGCCACGCCCTGTCCTGGGGCGTGCTGGCGGCGGGCATCGCGCAGTACCTGTATCTCGCCCGCGACGCGCGACGCGCCGGCATGGGGCTTCTGCCGCGCCTGCCGCGGCTGGACGCGGACATGAAGCGCTTCCTGGTGGTGCTCGGCCCGGCGATCCTCGGCTCCGGCCTCACCCAGATCAGCCTGTTCGCCGACACGCTCATCGCGTCGGCCCTGCCGACCGGGGCGGTTTCATACCTCTACTACGCCGACCGGCTGAACCAGCTTCCGCTGGGGGTGATCGGCATCGCGGTGGGGACGGTGCTGCTGCCGGAGATGGCGCGGCGCATCAAGGGCGGCGACGAGACCGGGGCGGTCGAGAGCCAGAACCGGGCCGTCGAGCTGTCGCTGGTCCTGACCCTGCCGGCGGCGGTGGCCTTCCTGGTGTCGGGCCTGCCGATCCTGTCGGTGCTGTTCCAGCACGGCGCCTTCGGGCGGAGCGACGCGCTGGCCTCGGCTGCCACGCTCCAGGCCTACGCGCTGGGGCTGCCCGCCTTCGTGGTGATCCGCAGCCTCGTGAACGGCTTCTACGCCCGGCACGACACCCGCACGCCGGTGCGGATCGCCGTCGTCGCCGTGGCGGTGAACGTCGCGCTGAAATTCGCGCTGATGGGGCCGCTGGCCCAGGTGGGGCTGGCGGTCGCGACGTCGGTCTCGGCCTGGGTGAACGCCGGGCTGCTGGCCTTCCTGCTGACGAGGCGCGGCCTCTTCACGCCCGACGCCCGCCTGTTCCGCAACCTGCCGCGCATGGCTGTGGCCGCCGCCGGCATGGGGGCGGTGCTGTGGCTCGCCCAGACGCAACTGGCGCCCTGGCTGACCGCCAACGGCCTGTTCGAGCGCGTCGTGGCGCTGGCGCTCCTGGTCGCGGCCGGGGGCCTCGCCTACGGCCTCCTCGCCATTGGGCTGGGCCTGCTCCGCCGCGCCGACCTCGCCCGGCTGCGCCGGCGGCCGACCCGCTCTTAGGCCCCCTCGCCGTTCTTCAGCGGGCGCGACGGGTCGGCGGTCCATTCGGTCATGGAGCCGTCGTAGAGCCGCACGCCGGGGATGCCGGCCAGTTCGCTCATGGCGAACCAGGCGACGGAGGCGAGGTGGCCGGTGTTGCAGAAGGCGATGGGGGCGTCCTGCGTCGCGCCCGCCTGGCTGGCCAGGGTACGGACAGTCTCAGGCGTGACGAAGCGCTTGTCCGCGGCGGAATAGAAGCTCGCGTTGTCGATGTGGACGGCGCCGGGCAGGGTGCCGGCGGCGCGGGCGGTGGGGCTCTTCGCCTTGCCGGCGAACTGCTCGGCGGAGCGGGAGTCGACGAGCGGCACCGTGCCGGCGGCGACCGCCTTCTCCACCTCCGCCAGCGTGGCGCGCAGCTCCGGGCGGGGTGAAGCCTTGAAGAGCTTGGGCGGGAGGGTCGCCGGCTCCAGCCCCACGGGGTTGGACGGATCGGCCGTCCAGGCGGCCATGCCGCCGTCCAGCACCGACACGGCGTCATGGCCCAGTGCCTTGAAGGTCCAGTAGACCCGTGTGGCGTTGCCCATGTCCGCCGCGTTGGCACCGGAGGACACGACCACCACATGGTCAGGGTTGCCGATGCCGAGCCCGCCGATCAGCGCCTCCAGAACCGGCACCTCCGGCAGGAAGCCGGGCATCCCGTTGACCGTCGCGCGCCAGCCGGCCTTGGCATAATCGGCGTGGACCGCCTCCGGAATGGTCGGACCGTCCGCCGGGGACCGCACGTCCAGCACCACGAGGCCGGTCCGGCCGAGCGCCGTCCGCAGCCAAGCGGCATCGACCAGGGGAGGGGCGAGCGGCGGGGTGGTCATGGCGGATTTCCTGTCGCATGTGTCGGTTCGCCGGGCAGACTAACAGCAGTGGACAAGGCCGTCACACCCGTCAAAGGGGGCTGCCGCCCAACCTTGTCGCAGGGCCGGCACGCGGCTCCGTTTGCCGGAGTACTCCTGCGGGGGTATAAAGGGCGGAAACTCTGCGGAAGCCCGCCGAGCCCCAGCCCGCGTCCGAAGGAAGCCGCCATGACGAACATCGACGATCTGCTCGGCAGCGCCTCCTCCAAGGATGGGGACACCGACGCCTTCGCCATCGGTGACGCGCCGGTGGAGATCAAGGTGGTGATCGGCACGGCGATGCTGCGCGTGCGCGACCTGCTGAAGCTCGGCCGCGGCGCCGTGGTGGAACTGGACCGGCACCTGAAGGACCCGACCGACGTCTATGTCGAGGGCGTGCTGGTCGCGCGCGGCGAGGTCGCCATCATCGACGACAAGATCGGCGTCACCCTGACCGATTTCGTGAAGTCCAACCGCGAGTGGCGGCGCTGAGCGCCCGCGGCTAGGGCGTCGCGTTTTCCGTCTCGGAATGGGAGGTCTCGGCGACTTCCTCCTCGAAAGCGAGTTCCCCGGCCGGCATCTCGACGCGGACCTCGGCGACGCCCTGTTCGATGATCCCCAGCTCGCGGGCCGCACCCCGCGACAGGTCGATGACCCGGCCGTCGATGAAGGGTCCCCGGTCGTTGATCAGCACCTCGACCGACTTTCCGGTCTCCACGTCCGTCACCGTGACACGGCTGCCGAGCGGCAGCTCCTTGTGCGCCGCCGTCATGGCGTTCTGGTTGAAGACCTCGCCGCTCGCCGTCTTGCGGCCGTGAAAACCCGGCCCGTACCAAGAGGCGATGCCATCCTCCGCGAAGGCCGGTTCATCCTCCTGCGCCAGGGCGGGCGCGGAGATGGCGGTCAGGGCGGCGAGGCTCAGTCCCATCCATAAGGAGCGTCGGTGCGGCGTTTCGGGCATGCGGCACTCTCCTTCGAGGCAAATCCTTTTTGCCAACAAGGACCGCACGGATCGGTTCCGGCCTCCGGCGGGCGGGAGCGGCAGTGGAAATCCGGCGGCCGAGCGTGTATCCAGACCGCCTCCCTTTCGCTTCGCGCATCCTGCTGGGGCCGCCATGACCGACCGTATCAACCCGCTCCTGCTCTCCGTCGAGGCTCCGCCCATCGCCGAGGCTTGGCGCTGGGTGCAGGGGCGCGAGTTCCCGGCGGACAAGCCGCTGATCGACCTGTGCCAGGCGGTCCCCGGCTACCCGCCGGCGGAAGAGCTGTCGGCCCATCTGGCGGAGCAGGTGCACCGGCCGGACACCGCCCGCTACACCGGCATCAATGGCATCCCGCCCCTGCGGGAAGCGCTGGCCGCGAAGATGAGCGCGCTTTACGGCGCGCCCGTTCCGGCGGAGCGGACGCTGGTGACATCGGGCTGCAACCAGGCCTTCGTCGTCGCCGTCATGACCTTGGCGCGGGCGGGCGAGAACGTGATCCTGCCGGCACCCTGGTACTTCAACCACAAGATGACGCTGGACATGCTGGGGATCGAGGCGCGCCCGCTGCCCTGCCGGGAGGAGGACGGGATGCTCCCCGACCCCACGGCGGCGGAAGCGCTGATCGACGCGAACACGCGGGCGGTCGTCCTCATCACCCCCAACAACCCGACCGGGGCCATCGCCCCGCCGGCCCTGATCGACCGCTTCTACGAGCTGTGCGAGCGGCGCGGCATCCGGCTGCTGCTCGACGAGACCTACCGCGACTTCCCCGACTGGCAGGGTGCCGCGCCGCACGGCCTGTTCGCCCGGCCGGACTGGGGCCGGACACTGATCCATCTCTACAGCTTCTCGAAGGTCTACAGCCTCGCCGGCTACCGGGCCGGCGCCGTGGTCGGCGATCCGGCCCTGCTGGAGCAGGCCGGCAAGGTCATGGATTGCCTGTCCATCTGCGCGCCGCACGTCGCCCAGAAGGCGGCCCTGTTCGGGCTGGAGAATCTGGACGGCTGGGTGGCGGAGAAGCGGGCGGACATCGCCGGGCGCGTCGCCGCCTTCCGGAACGCGATGGAGGCGTCCGGCACCCGTTACCGCATCGCCAGCATCGGCGCCTATTTCGCCTATGTCCGCCACCCCTTCGAGGGGCGGCCGGCAATGGAGGTGGGGCAGGAATTGGCCACCCGTCATAACATCCTCTGCCTGCCCGGCCCGATGTTCGGACCAGGGCAGGACGCCTTCCTGCGCTTCGCCTTCGCCAACCTCGACGCGTCGGTCATGCCGGAGGTCGCGCGCCGGCTGGTGGAGAGCGAGCGGGGGTGAGGGGCGCCGGTAAGGGCCTCAGAGCCCTTCCGTGTTGATGTGGACGACGGTGCCGCAGTGTTTGCAGTGGACGGCGTCGGGGTCGTGGCGGGACAGGCCGCAGACCTGGCATTCCACATGGACCTTGTTCGGCCGGAAGATGGCCTGGGCGAGTTTCACGAACAGCGAGATTCCGATCACCATGATGACGACGGACAGCAGCCGCCCGCTGTTGCCGACCAGCGTGATGTCGCCGAAGCCGGTCGTCGTCAGGGTCGTGACGGTGAAGTAGACAGCGTCGACGATGTTGGTGATGTCGGGATTGCGGCCGACCTGGAGTTCGTAGACCACGGCGCTGGTCACGAAGATGAACAGGATCAGGTTGAAGGCGCTGGCGATCAGCTCCCCATGGCGGAGGAAGAAGCCGCCCCGCGCGCGCATCTCCCTCAGCACCCGCAGGCCGCGCACGATGCGCACCGCGCGCAGCAGCCGCAGGAAGACGAAATTGCCGGTCAGGGTCGGGATCAGCAGCGTGACGACGATCAGGACGTCCATGACCGTGCCGAGCCGCAGCACATAGGCCCGCTTGCTCCGCGCGATGTAGAAGCGCAGCACCAGCTCCATCAGGAGGAGCACGCCGAGGATGGCGTCGATGGTGATGGTCCAGGGCGAGGTCGGGAAGAAGGTCAGCGCCATGAAGATGAAGACCGTCGCCGCGTCGAAGATCAGCAGCCCGAGCCGGAACCGTTCGGAGTTGTTGAAGAGGCGGCGCAGGGCCTCCTGAAGGCTCTCGCCCTCGCGGCCTTCCCCGCGTGGTTCCGGCTTGCGCTGTTCGGCATCGACGGGTTTGTCGGTCATGGAACGGAAACACTCCGGAAGGCCCGTGGTTCACGGCCCGCTTGCGGCGCGGGACGCGTCGCGGGGCCGCCGGGCGGTCCTTCGGCATTCCATGTCCGGATGGCCGGGTCAAGCCTGCTTGGTTCAGGCTCGGTTCGGCGATGCTCCGGCCGGAGAGTTCAGCGGATCAGGTCGGTGACGATGTTGGCCCGGGTCGCGGCGAGGCTGTCGGCGCGCTCGCGGTAATCGATGTTGCCGGAAAAGCCGCCGGCGGCCTTGACCTTCTCGATCCAGCCGCGCGCGGCGCCGAGATCCACCAGCCGCTTCACCATCGTGCGGGTCGAGCGCAAGGTCATGGTGCCGGACTGGGCGCCGCGCGGGGCATGCACCATGAACTCGGCCGAGGGGGCGGCGTAGCGCGGATAGCCGGACAGGTAGAGGCCCACGCACATGCTCTCGCAGGCCTCGCCCGCCTTCACGCGGGTCGCCACCGGCCGGCCGGCCTGGCGCTCCGCCAGGATCGCGTCGATCATCCGGTAGCCCGCCGCCGTGTAGCCGCCGGGGCTTGCGAGTTCGAGCACCATGGGCTGGTCCGGCGGGAGGGCGCGCAGCGCGTCGATGAAGCGTTTCTCCACGGCGGGCGTGACGATGCCGTCGAGCCGCATGGTGACGCCATCGCGCTGGCGCGTCAGTGTCAGGCTGGCGTCCGGGAATGAGGCTGCCGGCGCCACGACCACGCGTCCGGCCGGGCCGGCCTGGACGGCGACCGAATCGGCCTGTGCCGCGCCGCCGCCGGCGACCGCCAACAGGGTGCCGAGGACCGCCGCCTTCAGAACATTCTTCCGCGCCGCCGCACCGACCAGCATGCCACCCTCCACTAAGCCGCCGTGAAGGTTGGCGCTAAAATCTTTAACGCAGGTTAACAAGCCGCCTACCCAGAAGTGTAACACACGCCTCTGGCTGCTGTTTCCCAGAGGAGGATCGGAAGGAACGATAGCGCAGTATGGAAAAACTGTTCGTTTTCTTGCTTTGCCTTGTCGCATTCTTGCCCAGCGCGGCGGCTAAGGCGAGTGGAATCGTTAACGACGGAGGGCGGCTCTCCGCCGGCTGCGCAGGCCCGGAAGGCCCGGCTCCGCCATCCTCCGTCACTGTCGGCGGGCGCGTCCGGGAGATGATCGTGGCGCTACCCGAGGGCTACGACCCGCGCCGGCCGCACCCGCTGGTCATCGCCTTCCACGGGCGGACCAACGGCAATGTGGAGGTCCGCCGCTATTTCCGGCTGGAGGAGGGGGCGGAAGAGCCGACCGTCTTCGTCTATCCGGCCGGGCTGCGCGACGCGTCGGGCCGCTACACCTGGTCCGACCCCGGCGACCCCGCCGAATCCCCGCGCGACGCTATGCTGTTCGACGCGCTGCTGGCGAGCGTGGAGCGGAGCCTCTGCATCGACCGTGGCCGCGTGTTCCTGGTTGGCCATTCGCTCGGCGCCTCCTTCGCCAACACCCTCGCCTGCCTGCGTGGGAACAAGGTCCGGGGCGTCTTCACGGTCGGAGGCGGGATCACGCGCCCGAAGGACTGCGCGGCGCCCGTCGCCGCGATGCTGCTGCACAACCCCCGCGACGAGCAGGTTGCCATGCGGGAGGCCCTGCGCGTCCGCAACGCGCTGCTGGCCCAAAACGGGCTCGAGCCGGGCAGCGCGCCGGACGAGCCCCGCCGCTTCAACTGCCGCCGTTACGGGCCGGACGATGCCGAGAATCCGCTGCTCTGGTGCCCGCACGCGCAGGACCGGACGGCGCGCGGGCGCTTCTACCCGCACCAGTGGCCTGACGGGGCCGGGGATGCCGCGATGGAGTTCTTGGCCGGTTTGGAGTGACCGTCAGGCGGCCTGCGCCAGGAGCCGGGCCGCCAGCCAACCGTCGATGTGCCGGGCCACTTCCTCCCAGCCGGTTTCCAGCATCATGGCGTGGCCCAAGGCGGGGAAAAAGACCGGCTCCGTCCCGAGCATCCGCGCCGTGGCCGCCACCTCGGCGGCGGGGAAGAGCAGGTCCTTCTCCGCGCCCAGCACCAGGACCGGGGTGCCGCGCGGGGGCAGGACGGGGAAGGGAATCCAGCCGCCGATCTCCATCAGGATGCGGCGCGATTCCTCCTGCAGGCGACGGTCGTAGCGCGCGGCCTCCTCCTCCGGCATGGCGCCGGAGAACATGGCGCGCCGCAGCGTGCGCGGGTCCGTGCAGCGGGAGCCGAAGGCCATCAGCATCGACATCTGCTGGAACACCGCCGGGTCTCGCCAAGCCAGCCCCATCGTGGACTGCCAGAGCCCGTAGGGTGGGGCCGAGGCCATCAGCACCCCCGCCGGCCCCGCGCGCCGCGCCAGCGCCCGCTGCACCACGATCCCGCCCATGGAATGGCCGATCAGGACCGGCGGGGCGGGCAGCCGCCCCATCGTCTCCAGCACGTCCTCCACGAAATCCGAAAGGCCGAAACCGTCCAGCCGATCGCGCCCCTCGCTGCCGCCATGGCCGCGCAGGCTGACGGCATGGGCCTCCCAGCCCCGCTCCGCGAACCAGGGCAGGAACTTCTCCTCCCAGATCCAGGCGCCGGAAAAGGCGCCATGAACGAACAGCAGCGGCACCGGCCGCGCCGGGCCGGACGGGTGGCGGCTCAGGATTTCCAGATTGGGCATGCGGTCCGTTCGCAAGAGATCATTAGGAAATGAAAGGACGCCACGACGTGGCCGTGGAGATTATCCGACGCTTGACCGCACGGGCGGCCATGCAATTCTCCGTCATCCCCGCGAAAGCGGGGATCCAGGACTGACCGTAACTGCAATCTACTGCAAAGGCTGGACCCCCGCTTGCGCGGGGGTGACGGATAGGTTGATTTCGCTCGAAAGGATAGTGGCACGTTCAGGCAAGCGAGGCCGCCAATCATGATGTACCGATCCTCTCCCCTCAGGCGTCCACCTTCAACAGGTGGGTGGCGAACCAGGAGCGGGCCGAGTCGGTGACGGTGTCGAGCTTGCCCGGCTCCTCGAAGAGGCGGCCGGCGCCGGGGATCACCTCCAGCGCCTTGGCGCAGTGGAGCTGCTCGAAGGCGCGGGTGTTGATGGCGATCGCCGGGCCATCGCGCCCGCCGGCGATCAGCAGGGTCGGGGCGGCGACGCCCTCCAGCCATTCCTCGGCGAGGTCGGGGCGCCCGCCGCGGCAGACCACCGCCTCCACCCCGTCATGCTCGGCCGCGCGCGCCGCCGCCATCAGTGCGGTCGCGGCGCCGGAAGAGGCGCCGTACAGCCCGACGGGCATCCGCTCGACCGGCGTCTCCGCGCGCAGGTAGCGGATCGCCTGAAGCAGCCGGTCGGACTGGCGGTGAACGTCGAAGACGTTGGCGGGGTCCTGCATCTCCTCCTCGGTCAGGAGGTCGATCAGCAGTGTTGCGAAGCCTGCGCGCCGCAGGCCGGCGGCGACATGCCGGTTGCGCGGGCTGAGGCGGCTGCTGCCGCATCCGTGCGCGAACAGGACGGCCGCGCGGAAGCCTTCCGGAAGGGTCAGCGTTCCCGGCAGACCCAGGGGCGGAATGTGGACCTCTGTCTCCATCGGCACCGGTTCCCTCTGGCTTTGCGTACGGAATGCTTCAACAGCCGGCGGCGGCATCCGTGCCGGACGCCGCGCGGCGGACGGTGCGGTTGACGGGTTCCGGCGGCTCGACCAGACTCGGGCGGCACGATCCGCGCCAAGGGAGAAGCCGATGCCGTCCGATGAGATTCCGTCCAACCCAGCCGAAGCTGGACCCGTCGCGCTGGACGCTCATGCCCTGGAAGCGGAGAAGGGCGCCACCGGCTATCCGGAGCCCTTCCGGCACCGGGTGTCCGGGCGGGCGCGGGTCCGGCTGGGCGACCGGTTCGGGCTGACCAATTTCGGGGTGAACATCACGCGCCTGGATCCCGGCGCGGCCTCGGCACTGCGCCACTGGCACACGCGCCAGGACGAGTTCGTCTACGTCGTCGAGGGTGAATTGACGCTGGTCACCGACGCGGGCGAGCAGGTCCTGACGCCGGGCATGTGCGCGGGGTTCCTCGCCGGGCGGCCGGACGGGCACCAGCTCGTCAACCGGAGCGGCGCGCCCGCCGCCTATCTGGAGATCGGAGACCGCACCTCCGGCGACGAGTGCTTCTATCCCGACGACGACCTCGTCTGCCGGAACGAGGACGAGTTCTTCCATCGCGACGGCACGCCCTGGTAAGGCCGCAGACAGGGCCGCGCCGCCGCGGTGACGGATCATTCCGCTGCGGGCCGCAGCGCCTCCTGGCCGAGCAGCGCGTCGAAGTAGGCGATGGTCTTGCCGAGCCCCTCCTCCAGCCGGATCGACGGCTCCCAGCCGAGCAGGCTCTTGGCGCGGGTGATGTCCGGCTTGCGCTGCTTGGGATCGTCGGTCGGCAGGGGGCGGCGTTCGATCCGCGACTTGGAGCCGGTGAGGCGGATGACCGTCTCGGCGAGCTGAAGGATCGTGAACTCGCCGGGGTTGCCGATGTTGATCGGGCCGGTGATGTCGTCGGGGCTGTCCATCAGCCGGACGAACCCTTCGATCAGGTCGTCCACGTAGCAGAAGGAACGGGTCTGGCTGCCGTCGCCGTAGATGGTGATCGGTTCGCCCTTCAGCGCCTGGACGATGAAGTTGGACACCACGCGCCCGTCGTTGGGGTGCATGCGCGGCCCGTAGGTGTTGAAGATGCGCGCGACCTTGATCGACAGCCCGTGCTGCCGGTGATAGTCGAAAAACAGCGTCTCGGCGCAGCGCTTGCCCTCGTCGTAGCAGGCACGCGGGCCGATCGGGTTGACGTTGCCCCGGTATTCCTCAGGCTGCGGGTGCACCTCCGGATCGCCGTAGACCTCCGAGGTGGAAGCCTGGAAGATGCGTGCGCCGAGCCGCTTGGCGAGGCCAAGCATGTTGATGGCGCCGTGCACGCTGGTCTTAGTGGTCTGCACCGGGTCGTGCTGGTAGTGCACCGGCGAGGCCGGGCAGGCCAGGTTGAAGATCCGGTCCACCTCCACATAGAGCGGGATGGTGATGTCGTGGCGCATCAGCTCGAAGCGCGGATGCTTCAGCAGATGGACGACGTTGTCGCGCGAACCGGTGAAGTAATTGTCCACGCACAGGACGTCGCAGCCCTCGGCCAGCAACCGCTCGCACAGGTGCGATCCCAGAAAGCCGGCGCCGCCAGTCACCAGCACGCGTTTTGAGGCATAACTCTTCACGGTGTTCCCTCGTTCGTCGCGGCGTCCGTTTCGATGCGTCCTGCCTGAGGCATGACGATCCGGTCGCTCCGTGTTGGATCTATGTCGGATTCCCTCCGGCTTCTACATTGAACCCGCAACCACAGCCTTTGTTGGTCAAGCATTTGGGAATACCCCGCTTGAGTGGATCAAAAGGGTGCCGGCCTCTGCCTCTTCCGGTGCGATGGCGCTTTGCAGGCGGGCCGCTTTTCGGCTAACCATCCCCGCTCCACCGATCCGAGAGCGCATTTGCGAGGGGGAGCAGCCATGGCGGCCGAGGTCACATTCGTCCTGGGCGGCGCCCGGTCGGGCAAGAGCCGTTTCGCCGAGGGGCTGGTGACGGCGACTCCGGACCGCCGGGTCTACATCGCCACCGGCCAAGCCTGGGATTCGGAGATGGCCGAGCGCATCGCCCGCCACCGGGAGGAGCGCGGCCAGGGCTGGACCACGGTGGAGGAGCCGCTGGACCTCTCCGGAGCGCTGCGGCGGCACGCCGTCGCGGGAACCTCCGTGCTGGTCGATTGCCTGACGCTGTGGCTGTCGAACCTGATGTCGGAGGAGCGCGAGGCCGCGGCGGAGGCTCGCGGCCTGCTCGCCGCGCTGGCCGACGGCGAAGGGCGGGTGGTGATCGTCTCCAACGAGGTCGGGCTCGGCATCGTGCCCGACAACGCGCTCGCCCGCCGCTTCCGCGACGAGGCGGGGCGGCTGCACCAGGCGGTGGCGGCGGCGGCGGACCGGGTGGTCTTCGTCGCGGCCGGACTGCCGCTGTACATGAAGGGAGAGCCGGCATGAGCCCGGATGACGCGACCGAGTCCCAGGCGGAAGCCAACCTCCGCCACGCGGAGAAGATGAAGAAGCGCCAGGCGCTCCAGGAGCGCCGGCTGGCTTCCCGGACGGAGGAGAAGGGTCTCCTCATGGTCCACACCGGCAACGGCAAGGGCAAGTCCACCGCCGCCTTCGGGCTGGCGATGCGCGCCGTCGGCCACGGCATGCGGGTGGGCATCGTGCAGTTCGTGAAGGGCAACTGGTCCACAGGCGAGCAGGTCGCCCTGGAGCGGTTCGAGGATCTGGTGGACCTGCACACGATGGGCGAGGGCTTCACCTGGACCACCCAGGACCGCGAGCGGGACATCGCCGCAGCGAAGGCGGCCTGGGCCAAGTCGCTGGAGCTGATGGCCGACCCGCGCTACGGGATGGTCATCCTGGACGAGCTGAACATCGTGCTGCGCACGGGCTACCTGCCGCTGGAGGAGGTCGTCGCCGCGCTGGCGGGGCGACGGCCGGAGCTGCATGTCTGCGTCACCGGCCGCAACGCCAAGCCGGAGCTGATCGCCGCCGCCGACCTCGTCACCGAGATGACGCTGGTCAAGCACCCCTTCGAGGCCGGCATCAAGGCCCAGGCCGGGGTGGAGTTCTGACCGTGGCCCGCGCCCTCATGCTCCAGGGCACCGGCTCCGACGTCGGCAAGTCGCTGCTGGTCGCCGGGCTGTGCCGGGCCTTCGCGCGGCGCGGCCTGGCGGTGCGGCCCTTCAAGCCGCAGAACATGTCCAACAACGCCGCCGTCACGGCCGACGGCGGGGAGATCGGCCGCGCCCAGGCGCTCCAGGCGCGGGCCTGCGGCGTAGCGCCCACCGTCCACATGAACCCGGTCCTGCTGAAGCCGCAGTCCGACCTGGGGTCCCAGGTGGTGGTGCGGGGGAAGGTCGAGGGCACGTTAAAGGCCGCCGACTTCCAGGCGCGCAAGGGCCGGCTGCTCGGGGTCGTGCTCGACAGCTTCGAGCGGTTGAAGGCCGAAGCCGACCTTGTCCTGGTGGAGGGGGCCGGCAGCCCGGCGGAGGTCAACCTGCGGGCCGGCGACATCGCCAACATGGGCTTCGCTACGGCGGCGGGCGTGCCGGTGGTGCTGGTCGGCGACATCGATCGGGGCGGCGTGATCGCCAGTCTCGTCGGCACCCACGCGCTGCTCCCGCCCGACGAGCGGGCCCTGGTGAAGGGGTTCCTCATCAACAAGTTCCGGGGCGACGTGCGGCTGTTCGACGGCGGCCTGTCCGTCATCGAGCAACGCACGGGCTGGCGCGGCTTCGGGGTGGCGCCCTGGCTGCGCGAGGCGGCCATGCTGCCGGCGGAGGACGCGGTGGCGCTCGATAACTGGACGGCGCGGGCGGGCGGCCGGATCCGGATCGCCGTGCCGATGCTGTCGCGCATCGCCAATTTCGACGATTTCGACCCGCTGGCCCAGGAGCCGGACGTGGCCCTGACCATGGTCCCGCCGGGCCGCCCGCTGCCCGGCGACGCCGATCTGATCGTGCTGCCCGGTAGCAAAACGACGTTGGCCGACCTCGCCTTCCTGCGCGCCCAGGGCTGGGACATCGACCTGATGGCCCATTGGCGGCGTGGCGGCCGGGTGCTGGGCATCTGCGGCGGCTACCAGATGCTGGGCCGCCGGATCGCCGACCCCGAGGGCATCGAGGGGCCGCCGGGCGAGGCGGCCGGCCTGGGTCTGCTCGACGTGGAGACGGTGCTGCTGGGGCCGAAGGTGCTGACCGAGGCGGCGGGCAGCGAACGCACGACCGGTGCCGCCGTCGCCGGCTACGAGATGCACATGGGCCGCACGGATGGCCCCGACCGCGCCCGCCCGATGCTGGCGCTGGAGGATGGTCGTCGGGACGGCGCGGTGTCGGAGGACGGGCGCGTGCTGGGTTGCTACCTGCACGGCCTGTTCGGCGCCGACGGCTTCCGGGCGGCCTTCCTCCACGCGCTGGGTGGAGAAGCCTCGGGCCGCTCCTACGCCGCCACGGTCGAACGCGCGCTCGATGCCCTGGCCGAGCGGCTGGAGGAGCATCTGGACGTGGACGGGCTGCTGGCGGCGGCGGGCTGAAAGCCCGGCTACCAAACCACGGCCAGCAGCGCGGCCCCGGCGAGCAGGGCCATGCAGGCACGGCGGTAGACCGACAGGGCGTCGCGGATGTCGTCGGGCGTGGCGGCGGTGCGGCCGGGGCCGAGCCAGGCGTCCTCGATGCGGGTGGCGCCGTAGGTGCGGGGGCCGCCGAGACGCAGGTTCAGGGCGCCGGCCATCGCCGCTTCCGGCCAGCCGGCGTTGGGCGAGCGGTGGCGGCGCGCGTCGCGGCGCGTCGAGCGCCAGGCCTCCCCGGCCGAGGCGCCAGGGGTGAAGCGCGCGCCGGCGGCGATGGCCAGCGCCGCGAGACGGGAGCCCGGCAGGTTCACGAGGTCATCGAACCGCGCCGCCGCCCAGCCGAAGGCCTCGTGCCGTGGGGTGCGGTGGCCGATCATGCTGTCGGCCGTGTTGACGGCCTTGTAGAGCGCGATGCCCGGCAGCCCGCCGACCAGAAGCCAGAAGGCCGGCGCCACGATGCCGTCGGAGAAGTTTTCCGCCAGGCTCTCGATGGCGGCGCGGCAGACCGCCGGCTCGTCCAGGGTCGCCGGGTTGCGGCCGACGATCCGCGACACGGCGTCGCGCCCGCCCTCGAGCCCACCCCGGCGGAAGCCGTCGGCCACGGCGGCCACATGATCATGCAGGCTGCGCTGGGCGAGCAGGGTGGAGGCGAGCAGCGCTTCCCACAATCCGCCCAGCGGCAGCATGCGGCACAGCTCCGCGATGGCCGAGGCGGCACCGCCGGTGACCAGCAGCAGGACCAGCAGCGCCAAGACGCCCGCGGCCTTGCGCGTTCCGAAGGAATCGCCGTCACGGTTGAGCGCGCGGTCAAGCTGCGCGATAAGCGCACCGATCCACACCACCGGGTGGCGGATACGGGCATAGAGAGCGTCCGGATAGCCGGCCAGGGCCTCGATCACGAGGGCGGCGGCCAGGACGGACGGGTGAAACTCCAAGGGGCGGCTTCCTGATGACGACGGGAAAGGGCGGGATCATGGCGAAATCGGCGCCGCTAACCAAGACCCCGCTGCACGGGATCCTGCATGGCGGCGATCTGGACGGCGCGCGGGCGGCCTTCGCGGGCGCGCCGGAGCCCTGGATCGACCTGTCCACCGGGATCAATCCCTGGCCCTATCCGGTGCCCACCTTGTCCGCCGACGCCTGGACCCGCCTGCCGTCGAGCGCCGCGGAGGAAGGGTTGCGCGCCGCGGCGGCGGCCCGTTACGGGGCGCCCTCGGCTGGGCATGTGGCGGCGGCGTCCGGATCGCAGGCGCTGATCCAGCTCCTGCCGCGGCTGCGGGCGCCGGGAACGGTCGCGGTGCTGGGCCCGACCTACGCCGAGCACGCCGCCTGCTGGGCCGCCGCCGGGCACCGGGTCATGGAATCCGCCTCGCCGGACGAGCTGGAGGGCGACGTGCTGGTGGTCGTCAATCCGAACAACCCCGACGGCCGGGTCCTGCCGGCGGACGCCCTGCTGGCGCTGGCCGCGCGCCAGTCCGCGCGTGGCGGCTGGCTGGTGGTGGACGAGGCCTTCGCCGACCCCGATCCCGAGGCCAGCGTCGCCGCCGCCGTCGGGACCGCGCCGGGGATGGAGGGGCTTCTGGTGCTGCGCTCCTTCGGGAAGTTCTTCGGGCTGGCGGGGCTGCGGCTTGGCGTCGCGCTGGCCGCACCGGGCATGGCGGAGGCACTGCGCGCGGCGGTCGGCCCCTGGGCGGTGTCCGGCCCGGCCCTGGAGGTCGCCAGGGGCGCCCTGTCCGATGAGGAGTGGATATCGGCGACCCGCGCGCGGCTGGCCCGCGAGGCGGACGCGCTCGATCGGCTGCTGTCCGAGTCGGGCCTGACCGTCCTCGGCGGGACCCCGCTCTTCTGTCTGGCCGCCAGCGCCCGCGCACCGGATCTCTATGGCGCGCTCGGCCGCGCCGGCATCCTGGTCCGCCGGTTCGAGCGCCGGAACGACTGGCTCCGCTTCGGTCTTCCGCCCAACGCCGCAGCCGCCGCGCGGCTACGCGCCGTCCTGCAGGAAGCGGCGGTTGAGGAAAAGAGCGGTTCTTAGTCGAAAATAAATTGTTAGCTGCGTCAATAATCTGGCAATCATGACCGCCGCGCGTCCGGAACCGTACCGGAGGCGGCAAAAGGACAAGCCTTCGGCACCATGCTCAATCCCATCGACGGAAGGGTGGAGTCGGCGGGAAGCCGGGAGCGGGAGATGGAATCCTGGCGGAGCGTCTTCGACGCGTCGCCGGCCGGCGTGTGCATCGCAGCACCCGGCGGGACCATCCTCTACGCCAACCCGGCCCTGCACGACCTTCTCGGCTATCCCGCGCAGGGCCTGCGCGGGCTGGCGATGGGGCTGCTCGCGCCCGGAACTGGCGGAGAGGCCGGGCAGGGCGAGGGGGTGGGGCGTCCTGGTGAGCGCCCGCTCCTGCACCGGGACGGCGGCGTCGTCTGGCTGTCCGAAGCGGTGAGCCCGCTGCCCGCCAGGGGCGAGGTCCTCACGCTGCGGATCCTCACCGACGTCAGCGGGTACCGGCGCACGGCGGCCGAGCAGCGCGACCAGTTCCGGATCAAGGAAGTCCTGTTCGAGACGCTGCCGGTCCCCGTTTTCATCAAGAACGGGGACGGGCTGTTCATCGACTGCAACCCCGCCTTCGAGCGCTACACGGGCCTGACGCGCGACGCCATCGTCCGGAAATCGTCGCTGGCCGTGATGGGACCGGACCTCGCCAGCCCGCATGTGGAGCGCGACCGCGCGCTGGCCGCGGACTGGGACCTGCACAGCTATGAGGAGGAGGTGCCCTTCGGCGACGGCTCGACCCGCCGGACGAGCATCACCAAAGCCGCCTTCGCCGACGAATCGGGGCGGCTCGCCGGGATCGTGGGCGTCATCAACGACCTGTCGGAAGGCATACCGACCGAGGCGCGGCTGCAGACCATTCTGGAGCAGAGCCCCATCGGCGTCTCGGTGTCCCGGCGCAGCGACGGGCGCATCCTTTTCGCCAACACCCGCTTCGCGGAACTGATCGGCCTGCCGCGCGAGCGCATCGTCGGCAGCCTGGCGCGTGACTATTACCGCGACGCCGACCAGCGGGGCCGCGTGGTCGAGCGGCTGAAGGCCGGGGGCTCCGTCGTGAACATGGAGGTGGAGTTCCAGCGCGCCGACGGCTCGCCCTTCTGGGCCCTGTTCACCGTGAACCAGGCGGTGGTGCTGGGCACGCCGGTCAATCTCGCCTGGATCTACGATTACACGGAACGGCGCTCCATGGAGGAGACGCTGCGCGACATGGCCTCGCGCGATCCGCTGACCGGCATCCACAACCGCCGCGCCTTCATGGACCTCGCGCGCCAGCAGGTGCTGCGCGCGCAACGGCTGGACAAGCCCGTCTCGGTCTTCGTGCTGGATCTCGACCATTTCAAGTCGATCAACGACACCCACGGCCATGTGGCGGGCGACGAGGCGCTGCGCATGGTGGCGGGCTGCTGCCAGCTCCTCCTGCGCGGCTACGACCTGCTGGGACGCATGGGCGGGGAGGAGTTCGTCGTGCTGCTTCCCGGCGCCCCGGCCGAGGTGGCGCTGAGGGTGGCGGAGCGGGTGCGGCAGCAGTTGGAACGCACGCCGGTCCTCGGCCCGGAGGGGCCGTTCCAGCTCACCGCCAGCATCGGCGTGGCCTGCATGCAGGGGCCGGAGGACACGCTGGACCGGGTGATCCACCGCGCCGACCAAGCCCTGTACCGGGCCAAGAACGGGGGCCGCAACCGCGTGGCGGCGGACGGGCCGGCCCTCGCCGAGCCGGTCCGTCCGCTTTGACCGGGCTTTCCCCTTCCAGGCGCCCGCGCCGCCCCCGCTACAGCGCCCGCACGGCCAGCCCGCCGGCGCGGACCTCGGCGACGTAGCCTTCCAGTTCGGCCGCGCGGCGCAGGCCGGTGTGGGAGGCGAGCACGCGGCGGCGGGCGGCGCGGCCGAGGCGGCGAGCCTCGTCGCCCGGCGTGTCGCGCAGCCAGCGGACCACCTGTTCGGTGTCGTTGGTGATCAGGATCTCCTCGCCGGGCTTGAACAGCGTCTCCAGCCCGTCCCAGGGATCGCTGATGATCGGGGTGCCGCAGGCCGCCGCCTCGAACAGCCGGACCGACGGCGACCAGCCCGCCGCCACCATGTCGGCGCGGGTCACGTTCAGGGTGAAGCGCTGGGAGTTGTAGAAGCGCCGGTGCTCGGCCGGCGGCAGATGGTCCAGCCGCTCAACGTTGCCGGGCCACTGGATGGTGGCCGGGTATTGTGGCCCGGCGACGATGAAGGAGCCGCGCTCCCAGGCGCGGGCCGGCTCGGTCAGGAGACGGTCGAGCGTCGGCTGGCGGTCGTCGCTGTAGGTGCCGAGATAGCCCATGTCCCAGCGCACCGGTCCCAGCTCCGGGTAATAGCCGTCGGGATCGACCGAGCAGTAGAGGACGCGGGCCCGCTGGGCGCCGAACTCCCGCTCCAGACGGTCGAGCATCGGGCCGCCGGTGAAGGACAGGTAGAGGTCGAAGCCGGGCAGCACCTCGGTCGAGATGTACTCCGTGTCGCCGCGCTCCAGCCGGGCGACGGTGACCGGCGTGTCGATGTCGTAGAAGGCGGTGACGCCCTCGGCCGTGTCCTGGACCCAGCGGGACACCGCCACCCCTTCCGGCACGTAGGAGCCGACGATCACGAGGTCGGCCTCGCGCACCGCCTGGGCGTGGCGGCCGTCCAGCTCGTCCAGGCTGTCATAGAGGGCGACCTGGCAGAAGTCCGGCCGGGGCATGTCGCGGTTCGAGGCGTACCAGGGCTTGTCGCGTTCCAGGAACAGCACGCGGTGCCCGCGCGCCGCCATGCCCTTCAGCAGGGAGCGGAAGGTGGTCGCGTGCCCGTTCCCCCAGGAGGAGGTGATGGACAGGCCCAGCACGACGACGTTCAACGTGCGCATCTTCACACGCCCTCCTTCACGCTCGCGTCGGCGCCGGTCAGAAGCTTTTCCACGAGCACGGCGCGGCTGTCGTAGGTGTGGTCTGCCAGCACGCGCTTCAGCGCCGCCTGCCCGATGTCCCGTGCGCGTTCCTTCGTCAGGGAGGCGACATGCTCGGCCACCTCGGCACCGTCGCGGGCGACCAGCACCTCGACGTCGGGCTCCAGGAACATTTCGATGCCGACCCAATGGTCGGTGATGAGGCAGGCGCCGGCCCCGGCCGCCTCGAAGACGCGGGTGGCCGGCGAATAGCCCATCCGCGCCATGCTCTCGCGGCTGATGTTCAGCACGGCAAGGCCGGAGCAGTTCAAGGCGTTGTGGTCGGCCGTGTAGACGTGGCCGATGGTTCGGACGTTCGCCGGAACCCCGGCCTTGTCGTGCCAGCCGTTGCCGGCCAGCAGGAAGCGGCGGTCGGGCAGGCGGGATGCGGCGTCCAGGAAGAACTGCTCGACCCGCTCCTCGCGGTCGGGCAGCCGGTTGCCGAGGAAGGTCAGGTCGGTGTCGAACCGCTCGTCGTAGGGCACGGGATGGTGGGTGTCCGGGTCGAGCGCGTTGTAGACCGGCACGCACATCCGGGCGCCCAGCGCCGTGAAGGCGTCGACCACGGGCGGGCCGCCGCCGTAGGTCAGCACCATGTCATAGTCCGGGATCACGCGGCGCAGCACGGCGGACGGGTTGGCGTCCAGCTCGGCCAGCGTCGCCGGCGCGTCCACGTCCCAGTAGATGGCGAGCCCGCCGGGCCGCCGTATCGACAGGACACCCTCGGCCAGCTCGTCGTCGAAGACGCCGACGCCGCTCGCCTTCACCACCACGTCGGAGCCGCGCCCCATCTCCAGCGCGCGGTTCAGCCCCTCCTGCGTCGCCGGATAGACGACGACCTTGGCCCAGGGCGGATCGGCGATGTCGCGGTGCTTCTGCCGCTCGTAGGCGTCCGGCTCGTAAAAGGTGACCCGGTGGCCGCGCGCGGCCAACGCGCGGATGATCCCCCGGTAATAGGTCGCCGCCCCGTTCCAGTAGGCGGACACGAGGCTTGATCCGTAAAAGGCGATGTCGAGGCCGGCCATCAGACGATGCCCTCCTTCAATGCGGTTGCGGGCATGGCGGATTCGCGAGCGGGCGCGACCAGCGTGCGGCAGATCGCCAGCAGTTCCTCCACCCGGTGGGCGCAGCCGTGGCGGTTCTGGATGGTTTCCAGCCCGTTGCGGGCGAGGCCGGCGGCGAGGTCGCGGTCGGACAGGACGGCGCGCAGATGCTCCGTCATCTCCTTGCCGTCGCGGGCGACGAGATAGTCGGTGCCGGGGCGGAACAGCCCCTCCGCGTCGTCCCAGGGCGCGCAGACCAGCGGTATGCCGCAGGCCAGCGCCTCGAACACCCGGATGGTCGGGATGCCGGGCAGGGCCTGCACGTAGGGGCGGCGGGGAACATGCACCGTCACCCGGTGGCGGGCGAAGAGGTTCGGCGCCTCGTGGTTGGGCAGCCAGCCGCCATACTGGATTCGGGCGTCGCGCAGGGCCTCCAGCGCGTCCGCCGGGTAGCGCACGCCGTGGACCCGCGCCTTGAGCCCGAGCCTCTTGACCGGGTCCAGCAGGAACTCGTGAAGCTCCGCCGTGCGCTCGTCGTCGCCCCAATTGCCGACCCAGACAAGCTGGCCTTCCAGCGGCTCGCCGGGGATGGGGCGGAACAGCACGGTGTCCGCCGCCTCGTGCCAGGTCCAGGCGCGGCCGGCCCAGCCCAGATCCAGGTAGCGCTGGCGCAGCACCTCGCCGAAGGCCAGCACGCCGTCGTAGGCGGACAGGTCCAGCGCCGCCATCTCCTCCGGCTTGGAGACGATGCGGTGGTGGGTGTCATGGAACAGCAGGCGGAAGCGCCCGCCGGCCGCGCGCTTGCGCCCGATCGCCGCGACCAGAGCCGGGTCGGTCCATTCATGCACCAGGACGACGTCGGCGCCGTCCAGCGCCTCGTCCAAGTCGAGCGAGTCGAAGTCGTAGGTCTCGGACCTCAGGCTCGGGAACACCGCATGGAACCGGGCCACCGCCGCCTCGCCGGCCTCGGCCAGCATGTTCTCGCGGCTCCAGCCGCCGGCAGGCTCCAACACCCGGACCGCGTGGCTGCGGGCCTGAAGTTCCCGGACGACTCCGCGCAGGAAGTGGGCGTTGCCGTGGTTCCAGTCGGAGACCAGGGAATGGCAGAAGATGACGAAGCGCATCGGCTCCCACTTGGTCTGTGAAGGGGGCATGTCGGAAGGAACGCGCCGGGGAGCGGCATGGTTGCCGGTCCCCGAGCTTCTTCTTCTACTTTCCTGCCTCGCGGTGCGGCTGCGAAGGCTGGGAAAAGCGGTAGTCTGGCGCGCCTAGCCGGGCATAGGCGGTTCAGGAGGAGGAGATCCGCTCCGCCTTTAGGCGAGGGTCTGGTCCCGGCGGGACTTGGCGATCAGTTCGGCGTAGACGTCGAGCGTGCCGCGCACCATCCGCGCCGCGCCGTAATCCAGCGCCCGGCGGCGCGCCAGTCCGGCCAGCGTCCTGACGCGTTCCGGCTGGTCGATCAGCGTCCCCAGCGTGCGGGCGAGCCCGGCGCCGTCATCGGGGCGGACGAAGAGGGCCGCACCGTCCCACAGCTCCCGCAGGCTCGGGATGTCGCCGAGCACGAGGGCGCAGCCCGACAGGGCCGCCTCCAGTGGTGCCAAGCCGAAGGGCTCGTAGCGGGCGGGATGGGCGAAGATCGAGGCGCGGCCGAACCAGCGCGCCATCTGGTCCGGCGGCAGCAGGCCGAGATGGCGGGCATGGACCGGCGGCTTCGGCTGGCCGTCCGGCCCACGGTCGTCCCCGGCGATGAAGACCGGCCAGCCGAGCCGTCCGGCGACCGAATCGAGGGTTTCGATGTTCTTGGCCTTGTCCCAGACCCGGCCGGCGGCCAGGATGAAGGGACGCTTCATCAGGGGATGGTAGAGCTGCGGGTCGCGCCCGTTGGGGACGACGCGCGCGCGGGGCAGGGGGCCGTAGTGCCGGGCCAGCGCGTCCAGCATGGCCTGGGTCGGTGCGGTCACCATGTCGGCGAGGCGCAGCCCGTCGGCGACGCGGGCGGCGTAGCCGTCCCAGGAGGGTGGCGCGTCTTCCCCCAGCACGGCGCGCCACCAGGACAGGACGCAGGAGTGGCCGACGCACAGCACCGGCGCGCGGAACGGCAGGGACGCGTCGGCGTATCCGTTCACATGCACGACGTCCGGGCGGATACGGCGTTCCAGCTCCAGCAGCCAGTCGCCGACCGCCTGACGGTCCTGCTCCGCCCCGTCCATCCATTCCAGCCGGAGGGGAGATTCGTCCAGCGTCAGGCCGGGGATCCGCGCCGCCACGGCGCGGCGGGCCTCGTCCGGCGCCGGCCCCATGACGGCCAGGGAGGTGGAGACGCCGAGCCGGGACAGCCCGCGCCCCAGTTCCATCGCATAGTCCCAGACGCCGCCGACCGCATCGACCGTCATCAGCACACGGGACGGCAGGGCGGACGGCGCGCCTCGGCTCATGGGGCTACTCCGCCGCCCGCAGGGGCAAGGGCTCCAGCCGTTCCAGCTCGTTCAGCGGCATGGGCGCCTGCTCCTGGAAGTCGCTGAAGCGGCCGTAGCTGGTCCGGTAGAAATCCACCGCCCGTTCCCACGCGTCGTCGTCGGGCAGGCCCCAGCGCATCCGGTAGTCCGGCGAGCCGGGATAGGGGAACAGCGGCACCGGATCGTTGGCCCAGACACCGTGGGCACGCATGTGGTCGCGCCAGGCGGCGATCTCCGCCGGGTCGTCCTCCTTGGACAGGATCAGATTGGCCTGGACGAAGGGCACGACCTGCTTGGCGAGGATCAGGCGCTGGGACAGCTCGTCCGTGCCCATGCGGCACTTCTTGTCGAGTGCGGCGCGGCCCTCGACCGTCAGGCTTTCCACCCCCGCCTCGATCGAGACGCAGCCGGCCTTGCCCAGCAGCTCGATCATCGGCGGCTTCCACAGGTCGAGCCGGGTCTGGATACCGAACTTGATCGGGCGCTCGGCGAGCGCTTCCAGCAGCGGCTGGTTGGGCAGGAAGATCTCGTCGATGAAGTAGATGTACTCGACACCCTGGGCGATCAGCCCGTCGATCTCCTCCAGGATCACCGGGACGGGCCGCTTGCGGTAGCCGTCGCGGAAATTCTCCTTGGCGCAGAAGGTGCAGTGATAGGGGCAGCCGCGCGACGCCTCGACCTCCGCGCCGGGGCCGGTGGGGGCGCCGTCGAAGCGGTGATGGTGGTGGTCGTGGCGCTTGATCCACTCGTCGGGCCAGTGCAGCGCCGGCAGGTCGGTGAAGACCGTGGCCGCCGGGCCACCGTTGACGATGATCTCCCCACCCTTCTCCGCCCAGGTGCAGACATGCTGGACGGCGCGCCAGTCGGACGTGTCGGCAAGGCGGACCAGCACCTCCTCGCACTCGCCCATCACCACCGCCTCGACGCCGAGCTTGCGCAGCGCGGTTCGCGGGGTGGTGGAGCCGTGCGGGCCGACGCCGACCATGCGGCCGCCGACGTCGCGGAGGGCGGCAACGGTCTGCATGGGCACCCGCAGCTCCGGCGGGGCGCAACGCCAGAACAGGTAGCTGGGCGCCGTCGTGACCACGGTCATGTCGGGGGCGAAGGCCCCGACACGGGTGCGGAGCTGGTCCATGTCCAGCCCGAAGAGCTGGGCGTCGATGATCTCGACCTCATGGCCGGCGCGCTCCAGCAGGGCCTTCGCGCAGCCGTATTCCAGCGGCAGGTGGGCGTCGCGGCAGCCGAAATAGATGCTGCCGTCGAAGCTCCAGGGCGGGTTGACGAGCGCGACTTTCATGCGGCCATCCTCCTCACGCGACGCGCTGGCGGTCGGCCGGAACGGCGCGGGCCTCGGTCAGCCAGCGGGAGAGCCGCATCAGCCCTTCCTCCACCCCCACCTGCGGGCGCCAGCCCGTGCGGGCGAAGAAGCCCGTGGTGTTGGAGACGTACCAGGGCTGGTCGCCCGGCCGCCATTCGTCGAAGCGGACGTCCGCCTTCCTGCCGATCAGGCTGGGGAAGCGCTCCAGAAGCTCGACGAGGCTGACCGAATTCTCGATGCCGCCGCCGATGTTGAAGGCCTCTCCCTGGATCGACCCCATCCGCTCCACGGCCAGCAGCAGCGCGTCGACCAGATCGTCCACGAAGAGGATGTCGCGGACCTGGTGGCCGTCGCCGTAGAGCGTGATCGCCTCGCCCGCCAGGGCGGCCTTCAGGAAATGGGCGACCCAGCCCTGATCCTCGGTCCCGAACTGGTGCGGGCCGTAGATGCAGCTCATCCGGAAGACGGCGGCCGGGATGCCGTAGGTGCGGGCGTAGTCCAGCACATACTGGTCGGCGGCACCCTTGGAGCAGCCATAGGGGCTGGCGAAGTCCAGCGGCTGGTTCTCGCCGACGCCGCGCCCGGCCATCAGCGCGTCGCGCGGGGCGTAGCGCTCGCCGACGCGGGTGAAGGTGACGCCCGGCAGCTTGCCGTAGACCTTGTTGGTCGAGGTGAAGACCAACGCCGGCGGGGTCTTCTGCGCCCGGATGGCTTCGAGCAGGGTCAGGGTGCCGCCGGCGTTGACGGTGAAATCGTGCACCGGATCGACCAGGCTGGTCGTCACCGCGACCTGGGCCGCGAGGTGGAAGACCGCGCGGGCGCGGGAGACGGCGGCCTCGACGGTCGCCTTGTCGCGGATGTCGCCGATGACGGCCTCGATCCGGTCACCATGGGTGGCCTGGAGCCAGGCGAGGTTCTGCTCGACCCCGGCGCGCGACAGGTTGTCGAGGATGATCACGCGGCGGCCCTCGGAGGCCAGCCGGTGGGCGAGATTGCAACCGATGAAACCGGCGCCGCCGGTGATCAGAACGCTGTCGGCGGTGATCCTGCCGCTGGAGGTCCGTGCGAGATCGCTCATGCCGACAGCCCCCGGCGGGCCAGTTCGGTGCGCATCTGATCGACGCGGTCCACCGCCACCTGGCGGCTCAGCCATTCGGCGAGTTCGGCGAGGCCGACCTCCAGCGGGACCTTGGGCTCGAAGCCCAGCGTCTCGCGGGCCAGCGTGATGTCGGCGAAGCAGTGGCGGATGTCGCCGATGCGGCAGGTGCCGGTCACTTCCGGCTCGATGTCGGGGCGGCCGACGGAGACGGCGAGCTTCTGCGCCACGTCGCGCACGGTGCGGCTGACGCCGCTCGACACGTTGAAGACCTTGCCCGGCGCGTTCGCGTGGGTGAGGCCGAGGCGGCAGGCCTGCACCACATCGTCCACATGGACGAAGTCGCGCCGCTGCATGCCGTCCTCGAAGATCATCGGGGCCTTGCCGTTGAGCAGGCGCGACGCGAAAATCGCCAGCACGCCCGTGTAGGGGTTGGACAGCGCCTGCCGCGTGCCGAAGCAGTTGAAGAAGCGCATCGCGACGGTCGGGATGTTGTAGGCCTCGCCGATGATCAGGCAGAGGCGCTCCTGCACATACTTGTTCAGGGCGTAGACCGAGGCGAGGCCGGGGCGGTGCGTCTCGGGCGTGGGGACCGGGGTCAGCGGGCCGCCGGTCGGCGACACCGGCTCCCACAGGCCGGCCTTCTGCTGCTCGACGGAGCGGCTGCTCACGTCCACGGCGCGGCCCTGCTCGTCGAGATACAGGCCCTCGCCGTAGATGCTCATGCTGGAGGCGACGAGCAGGCGCTCGACCGGGCGCTCGATCAGCGCCTGCAGCAGCACGGCCGTGCCGTGGTCGTTCACGCCGGTGTAGTCGCCGACCTGGTACATGCTCTGGCCGACGCCGACGCGCGCCGCCAGGTGGACCACCTCGTCCACGCCTTCCAGCGCGCGCGCGACGGCATCGGGATCGCGCACGTCGCCGACCTGAAGCTCGATGTCGGGGGCGAGATAGTCGGGGCGGCGGCCCTTTTCCCCATGGACCTGCTCTTCCAGGGAATCCAACACCCGAACGCGGTGCCCGAGGGCCAGCAATTCATCAGCTAGATGGGAGCCGATAAAGCCGGCGCCGCCGGTGATCAGCACTCTGCGCGTCATAGGGGTTCCTCCACCGCGTCTTAGTCAGTCGCGTGAACGTACTTAGGAATCCCCGAGTTCCTTGAAAAGTCTTCCTAATTTTGATTCTTAAGTCTTAGGACTGGTGTCTTGGCCTTTCGATTGGGATGATTCATGCCTTTAGTTCAGGCGATTAAATCTCGACTTGGGTACCCAATTCGACGACACGGCCGGGCGGGATGCAGAAGAATTCCGTGGCCGACAGCGCTGTCTTGTTCAGCAGGATGAACAGGGGTTCGCGCCAGCGCGGCATGCCGTCGCGGCGCGACGGGATCAGCGTCTCGCGGCCCAGGAAGAAGGAGGTCTCCATCATATCGATGTGCAGGCCGTAGCGGCGGCACTGCTCCAGGCTGCGCGGGATGTTCGGCTGTTCCAGATAGCCGAAATGCAGGATCACCTGGAAGAAGCCCTTGCCCAGCTTCTCCACCGACATGGCGCGGTCGGGGCCGACCCGCGGCACGTCGTCGATGGTCACGTTCAGGATGACCACCCGCTCGTGCAGGACCTTGTTGTGCTTGATGTTGTGCAGCAGCGGATGCGGCACGACGTTGGGGTTGCCGGTCATGAAGACGGCGGTGCCGGCGACGCGCTGCGGCGACTGCGGCGACAGGCGCGACAGGAACATGTCCAGCGGCAGCGCGTCGGCGTAGAGCCGGCGGGAGAGCAGCCGGCGGCCCTGCCGCCAGGTGCTCATCAGGAAGAACACGGCCAGAGCCACGACCAGCGGGAACCAGCCGCCCTGCGGCACCTTCAGCATCGTGGCCGAGAAGAGCGCCAGGTCGATGATCAGGAAGGCCGTGAAGGCGCCGGCGATCACCAGCGGGTTCCATTTCCACAGCCGCCAGGCGACCACGGCGAGCAGGATGGCGTCGATCACCATGGCGCCGGTCACCGACACGCCGTAGGCGGCGGCGAGGTTGCTGGAGGAGCCGAAGCCGACGACCAGGATCAGCACGCCCGCGAGCAGCAGCCAGTTGTTGCGGGGGATGTAGACCTGGCCGATCTCGTGCTCCGAGGTGTGGCGGATCTCGCGGCGGGGCAGATAGCCGAGCTGCACCGCCTGGCGGGTCAGCGAGAAGGCGCCGGAGATCACGGCCTGGCTGGCGATCACCGTCGCGGCCGTGGCCAGCACCACGAGCGGCAGCAGCGCCCAGCTCGGGGCCAGGTGGTAGAAGGGATTCTCCAGGGCACCCGGCTCGTGCAGCAGCAGGGCGCCCTGGCCGAAATAGTTCAGCAGCAGGGCCGGCAGCACGAGATAGAGCCAGGCGACGCGGATGGGGCCGCGGCCGAAATGGCCCATGTCGGCGTAGAGCGCCTCGGCGCCGGTGACAGCCAGCACGACGGCGCCGAGCGCCATGAAGGCCACGAAGCCGTGCGAGCCGAACAGCAGCATCGCGTAGTAGGGGTTGAGCGCGCGCAGCACGTCCGGCCAATGGAAGACCTGGATGAGGCCGAGAATGCCCAGCGTGCTGAACCACAGCAGCATGACCGGACCGAAGAAGGCGCCGACCCGTCCGGTCCCGTGGCGCTGGACCGCGAAGAGAAGGACGATCACCACGATGGTGATCGGGATGACGAAGGGCTCGAACACGGGTGTGACGACCTTCAGCCCCTCCACCGCGCTCAGCACCGAGATGGCGGGGGTGACGAGGCAGTCGCCGTAGAAGAGCGCCATGCCCAGGATGGCCAGCGCCACGATGGAGCGTTCCCGCCAGCCCGGCCGCACGCCGCGGCTGGCGAGCGCGCCCATCGCGAGCACGCCGCCCTCGCCGCGGTTGTCCGCGCGCATGATCAGCATGACGTATTTGATCGTCACGACCAGGATCAGGGCCCAGAAGACCAGCGACAGGATGCCCAGCACCGTCGGCTCGTCGAGTGGAAGGCCGGTTTCCGCGAAGGCTTCCCTGAGGGTGTAGAGCGGGCTGGTCCCGATGTCGCCATAGACGACGCCGAGCGCGCCCAGGATCAGCGCGGGCCGATGACCGGAGCCGGCCTGATGTTCGGCCGGCTGACTCGCGGCTTCCATGAACGGTCTTCCTCTAAATCCGCAGGCATCCACTTGCCCGGTCGCCCCGGGCGAAGATCGGTCCGGAGCATCAACGGCGAAGTCGCACTTATATCACTCCGCCGCGGCGGCACCACTCCGTTTGCACGGCTGGCGGAGGTCCGCCCAAGGGGGCGGGCGTGGGCCGGGCAGGGGGAGCGTGCGGCGGGAAAGCGACCAGCAGGAAAGCGCGGCAGGCACGGGTAGAAACCGTGAACAAAAAGGAACGGAGCGTAAACTTTGCCGTTGCCGTTCTCTCTTCGTTCTGTTACCTCTTCCGGCACGGTCCTCGACGGGAACCCGGCTTCGGTCGAGAAGCCGGCGCCGGGCGGGGAGGCGGACGAAAACCTTCCCCGCACGTCACGGGGGCAACACTCGGAAGAGAGGCGATCATGTCGATGCTGGCTTTCCTGCGTGAGGTGGTCTCCCTGTCGGTTCTGATCGGCGTGATCTACGGATGGACCCTGGTCGGTCACCTGCTGGTCGTCTGACGCCAGATCCGGCGGCAATCCGGGCCGCAGCACCGGTCCACTGAATTGCCGGTACCCTTCGCCGAAAGGAGTCGCCGTTCGGGAACTCCCACGAGGGGATGATATCCGAAATCCCAAGCGCCCCGGCGGCGTGAAGCCCTTACATCCGGATGGTGCGTTGGGAGCGATCCGCCAAGGCGCGGATGCGCGACACGCCCCTCGATCAAGCGCATCGGCCGGACCGGCCGGTGCGGCAACGCGGACTGCTCAAGGCACGGGACGGATGCGAAACTTCTTTCGGAAGAGGCGGGCCACCGCCGTGGCGGACGAACGGTTTGTGGCGGAGGGCGGTGGGATCACCGGCCCGGGTGGCGGCGCGCCGCCCATGAAGCCGCCCCAGGCTCCACATCTGCGCCCCGTCGGGCCCGCGGACGCCATGCGCGGCCCGGACCCCGGCCGGGGCGGGATGGCCGACGACCACCGGGCACGGCCCTTGTCGGCCGGGCCGGCGGCGGGGCGGCTTGCCTCGGCGGACACCGACATGGAGATGCCGCGCTTCACCATGTCCGTGAACGGCGGCCTGCGCGGCCCCGGCGCCATGGCGCCGGCGATGCTGAAGGGCATGACGCCCGAGCTGAACGGCCTGCTGCGCGAGGCCTTCACGCCGACACGCCCCAAGCAGGCGCTGAACTCGCTGTTCATCGGCCGGACGGACACCATCCGACGCGTCATCTCCGCCATCGAGGAGGAGCGGGCGCATGTCATCCTCTTCGGCGACCGCGGCCGCGGCAAGACCTCCGTCGCCAACGCCATCGAGAAGATCGCCGGCGAGGCGGGCTACCTGTCGCTGAAGCTGACCTGCAGCGCGGAGCTGACCTTCGAAGACATCTTCCGGCACTTCCTGAAGAAGATCCCCTCGACCTACTACCGGTCCGGCCTCGACAACCCCTACGCCTCGCGGCGCAGCTTCACGAGCTTCAACGAACTGCTGCCCGAGGGCACCTTCAGCGTGACCGAGCTGAACGAGGTGCTGTCCGGCATCCACGCGACGCATGTCCTGCTCATCCTCGACGAGTATGACCGCGTCACCGACGAGGATTTCCGCAACAAGCTGGCCGAGCTGTTCAAGAACCTGACGGACAGCTCGATCCCCGTGACCCTGCTCGTCGTCGGCGTGGCCGAGAACCTGGACCAGCTGCTGGGCAAGCACCCGTCCATCCAGCGCTCCCTGGTACCCGTCCACCTGCCGCTGATGACCGACCAGGAGATCGGGCGTCTGCTGCAGGCCGGTGCGGACAACGCGGGCATTTCCTTCGCGCCGGATGTCGTGCAGCGGATCTGCGAATTCGTGCGCGGTCTGCCCTATTACGCCCAGCTTCTCGGCCTGCACGCGGCGCGCAGCGCCGTCAGCCGCGGCGGGCGGGTGGTCGAGCGGGAGGATCTCGCCTACGCGGTCGCCCGCTGCCTGCAGGAGGCGGAGCGCGGCATCGTCGACTCTTACGCCCGCGCCCTGGCGGCCGAGCGGCGCGCCGAGCTGGAGGACCTGCTGCTGGCGGCGGCGCTCTGCCCGGCGGACGCCTACGGCACCTTCAACCCGACGGACCTCGCGGGCAGCGTCGGCGAGCCTTCCTCCGAGGTGTTCGGGATATTGGAGCGGCTGACACGCGAGGATCACGGCGGCGTTCTGGAGGCGGTGGTCGAGCCGGGACGGACCCGCTACCGCTTCCGCAACCAGATGATGCGCCAGTATGTGCTGATGCGTCAGGCGCAGGAACGCGGCCAGATCTGAGGCCGCGCAAGCGGGAGCCGGCGCCCGGACCATCGGCGCCGCGTCAGGACAGAGCCCTTCCCCACCGGCCGGCGGGGAAGGGCTCTGTCTTTTCCGTTCAGTTTTGCCCGTTCATGAATCCAGCGCGGCGGCGACCGCCACGGCACCGGCCACCAGGGCGACAAGGCCGGCGACGATCAGCAGGCTGCGCAGGAACTGCCGCATCTCGCCCTGCTTCCAGGCGCTGCGCGCCAGCAGGCCGAGATAGCCCGCCACCACCAGTCCGATCGTCTGCCACGCCGTCATGCCGGTCACCATGCCCTTCGCTCCGGTGGAAAGCGACAGGTTCGGAGCGCCGCCTTCCATGGGAGCCTTTGGCGGGAGCCTCAGCCTTCCGGCCGATGAACGCAAGGGGCGAATTCGCACGTCCGTGCTCGTCTACCCCGCGTTGGTTGGCAACAACCCATTTTCAAAGGTTTGAACGATGCCGCTAATCGCAAGCGGAGGAAGGTTACCTTTGTCCAATGATTGTAACAGTACCACCTAATCGAAGACGAAATGGCGTTGTTTTGCTGCTTACGTGTTTATGTATTACCCAAAATTGAAAGAACCTTTGCGCATATGTCTAATGCATGTTCCCTTTAACTCCCGGAGGAGGTGACATTTATTACAGCGCGTGAGTATGATCCCCCAAAATATCGGTGCAACGGGGCCAAGCAAGGGCGGGGTTGGGAAGCCGAAGGTGTCGGAATGTCGGAAAGATTTCGCCACGAGTCTTGAAGCCCTTTCCAAAATACCGCGGGAGCTGACCATGGAACCAGTGCGCGCCTTTTTGATCGACTCCAACAAACTTTTCAGAGAAGGCTTGAAGCGTCTCCTGGGCGAATCCTCCTTTTACATCTCCGCCGAGGCCGGCAACCTTCGGGAGGCGCTCGGCGCGGTGGAGAACGGCCTCAGCCCGCAACTCATTCTGCTTGACCTGTCCAGCGGCGGCGACGAGGAGGCGGAGGGCATGCGCCGTCTGCGCGCGCAGCTTCCCGACACGCGCATCGTCGTGCTGACGAGCGAGTTGTGCACCCGCCGCCTCACGAACGCGCTCGAGGCCGGCGCCGACGGCTATCTCATGAAGGATCTGTCCTCGGACGCCCTGGCGCAGTCGCTGAAGCTGGTGATGATCGGCGAGAAGGTGTTCCCGACCCATCTGGCGGCGCTGCTGATCAGCGGGCGGGTGAACGGCAACAGCGCGGAGATGCCGATTTCCCGCAAGGGCTTGTCGCAGCGCGAGGTGCAGATCCTGCGCTGCCTGCTCAACGGCGATTCGAACAAAATGATCGCCAACCATCTCAGCATCACCGAGGCCACCGTCAAGGTCCACCTCAAGAGCCTGCTGCGCAAGATCAACGCGTCGAACCGCACCCAGGCCGCGATCTGGGCTCTGAACAACGGGGTCGGCGGCGACATGGCCGGAGTGCCGGCCATGGCCGCGCAGTAGCCTTCCGGCGGGCCTCGCTCCGCCGCAAGTCCTGCGGCGGAGGCTGAAAGCGAACGCTGTCAAACATCAATTGGCAAGCATTATGGCGAAGAACGGTGGCCCCCGCTCGGGATGCGAGCGGGGGCCACCGTCATGCCTATGCCATGCCGGATGGAGCCGCGTCCTTGAGGCCGGACCGGCTGAGGGCCTTGCGGGCCAGGCGTTGCGAACCGTCAGGGATGCCGGGATGGTATGGGGCCTGGCCGCATGGGGAGCCCCGGCCGGAAAGGTCCGGCCGGTTGGCGGTGTCAGGCGTTCGGCCGATGGCCGGCCGCTACATGCATCTGCGGCGGCGTGATGCCGCTGCGGGCGGAGAGTAGCGCGCCCTGCTGGCGCGCCGCGAACACGCCGGCCTCGGTGCGGTTGCGGAAGTGCAGCTTCGACAGGACGCTGCGGACCATCGACTTGATCACCGCCTCGGACAGGTCGAGCTGGTTGGCGATCGTCCGGTTGTTCAGCCCCTGGCCCAGCAGGCGCAGGGTTTCGAACTCCGGTTCCGACAGCCTCGGCAACAAGGTCAGACGGATCTCGTCGACGCCGAGGCGCGACAGGAACTGCTTCGGCATGAGGCAGTGCCCCTCGAGCCCGAGGTCCAGCAGCTCGTTGATCCGGTCGACGTTCAGATCCTCGAACACCCAAGCGTCGGCGAAGGCGAGGATATGCGCCGCGTCCAGCAGTTCGCGCGACGACAGGACGACGACGATGCGGGAGCGCCGCGACAGCCGCAGATAGACCATCGGTTCGTTCTCGCGAAGCGCGGTGAACTGCTGAAGCCCGATCAGGATCGCGTCGGGGGTCAGCGTGCTCTGCGTCAGCTCGGACAGGTCGTGAAGCACCGTCAGGCGGTGGCGGCCCGCGCGTTCGAGCTGCTGAACGACGGTGTCGGTCAGCGCGCTATTGTCGAGAATCAGGCAGACGTGCATTGCTGTCACCGCGTTGCGGGTCGGGTGGGATGCTTTCTCATGGGCGTACTCATGGGTCATGTGCATGGGTCAGCTCTTGTTGGAGGCATCTTGGCCCGCCCCGTGAGGGCGCTGTCGCCGCGTGCGTTGGTTGTCCGCGCCTTGACCGGCGGTGGTGGTTGAGCGATTCATCAAAAGTCCCCGGCATCTCGTCAAAATTGCAAAGTAACTTGACAGGTCGATAATCATCTTATTATTTGCCGGCCCCTAGGTAAATCAAACGATGGACTATCATTCAACATCTCCAAGAGCATCTGTTCGGAGACAGGGGAGCTCTGAACGATAACACTTATGCAGTGCTGCCTATGTGAAGGTAAGTACATCCCACCGCTTCCGGGTAGCTGACCTATACCGAAGTGGTGGCGGAATGGGGGGCTTCGATGACGCCGCGGGGGCGGGTTCGGCGATGGCCTGTATTTTGATAAAAATAGGCGCGATTTTCCGGGATGGAATCGGTTGGTCCGATGACTTTTTGCACCTATGACCTTCGTCCGAAGGACTCGCGTTCGATCGCAAATCGCTTGTCGAAGGTGGAGTTTTCCGGCGGCAAAGGACCTATGGCGCTTGTCCGTATACGGGATCAATAACCAATGTGGTACCTGTCTAATACGTTTTCGGGGCTGAACAATACCCGGATGCGGAAGGCGCCAAGCCGAGAGACGAAGCAAAGGTCCGGCAGGGCCGGCATAACGAAGGTGGACAGGAAACATGAAGATCCTGATCGGTGACGACCATCTGCTGTTCCGGGAAGGCCTGCGGCGTTTGCTCGAGCAGCTGCACGCCGACGCGGTTTTTGTCGAGGCGGGCACGTTCGGCGAGGTCGTCGAGCAGTGCCGCAGCGGCACCGGCTTTGACGTCGTGCTGATGGACCTCCACATGCCGGGCTGGCCCGGTTTCGAAGGGCTGCGCGAGGTCCAGAGCCTGCAGCCCGGCGTTCCAGTGGTGGTGATCTCGGCTTCCGAGGCGCTGAGCGACATCCGCGGCGCCCTGGACCACGGCGCCACCGGCTACATTCCGAAATCCAGCAGCGTCAAGGTGATGATGGGGGCGCTGAACCTCGTCTTCTCCGGCGGCATCTATCTTCCGCCCGGCGCCCTCAGCTTCGGCACCGCCGCCGATGCCGCACCGCGCCGCCGCGCGATGGAGCTGACCGAGCGCAACGGCGGCAGCTACGGCCTGACGCAACGCCAGCGCGAAGTGCTGGAGTGCCTGCGCGCCGGCAAGTCCAACAAGCAGATCGCTTATGAGCTGGGCCTGTCCGAAGGCACGGTGAAGATCCACGTCACGGCGATCTTCAAGTCGCTCGGCGTGAAGAACCGGACCCAGGCCGTCATCGCCGCCGCCGCGATGGCTTCCTGATCGCGACGGAGCCACCCCAGGCTCGCACCTTACTTGGTGACCGACGAGGCCGCGAACGCACCGATCCCCCGGTGCGTTCGCGGCCTCGGCCGTTTCCGGCCCCGGCCGGATTATCGCCGAGCGCGAGTCCTGCTCTTTGAGCCGCGCAGGGAGGCGGCTCGCGAGCTCCGGCACGCGATTCGTCCCGCCACGCCGCAAGGCGCGGGAGTCGGGCGGAACCCGCCGGCCGCATCCCCGCCCTGGGCCGCTCCATGGAATGGCGCGCCAGCACCCCGCCGAACCGGCCCATTCGGGCCTCGTGCCGCCGATCGAAAGCGTTGCGCCTTGACCGCGAGCGGTAGCCTCTGCTATCCGGCCCTTTGATTCTTCCGCAAGGTCCCGGGCGAGCCGGCGGCCCTGCATCGGTTCGTCCTGTACGGCCCCTCTCAACGGGACCGGAAAGGGCTGCCGCAACCGGATGCCAGATCGAGGCCATGAGCGACATTTTCCGCGAAGTCGACGAGGATATCCGCCGCGACCGGATGGAGCGCCTGTTCAAGCGCTATGGCGGCGTCATGATCGGCGTGCTCGTCCTGGCCGTCGCCGCGACCGCCGGCTACAAGGTCTGGGAAAGCCGCGACCTGGCCCAGCGCCAGGAATCGACTGCCGCCCTCGTTTCCGCCATTTCCAAGTCGGCGCAGGGGCCGGCCCAGGGCGTGGAAGCGCTGACGGGCTATGCGGGCACGGCGGCTCCGGACATGGCGGCTCTCGCCCGGTTCAACGCCGCGGCGCTGCTGGCCCGCGACGGCAAGGCGGCCGAGGCCGCCGCCGCCTACGACCAGATCGCCGGGGACGCCGCGGTGGACATCGCCTACCGCAACGCGGCCACGCTCCTGTCGGTGATGCACCAGCTCGAGACCGGCGATCCGGCCCAGCTCCAGTCGCGCCTCCAGCCGCTGGCGGAGGAGGGCAGCCCTTGGCGCTTCTCGGCGCGGGAGCTGACCGGCCTGCTCGCCGCGCGGGCCGGGGACACGGCGCGCGCCGGCACTCTCTTCCAGCAACTGGCGGACGACACGCAGGCCCCGGCCGGCGTGCGCTCGCGCGCGGCCGACCTCGCCGCCCTTTACGGCAAGACCTGATGACCCGCACTTCCCCCGTCCGCAGCGCCCTGTTGTACGCCCCCCTGCTTGCCCTGACGCTCGGCGGGTGCGACACCGTCGATGGCTGGTTCGGCAACGCGCCGGAGCCGCCGCTTCCCGGCCAGCGCGTGTCCGTCCTGAGCGGACGCGGCGAGCTGCAGGCCGACCCGCGGATCGCCGACGTCGCGGTGACCGTGCCGCCGGCGGAGACCAACGCCGAATGGGCGCAGGCCGGCGGGAATCCGGAACACTCGCTGCAGCACCCGCAGCTCGGTGCCAGCCCCCGTGAGGCATGGCGCAGCGACGTGGGCACCGGCTCCAGCAGCGCGCGCATGCTGATCTCCCTGCCCGTCGTGGCGGAGGGGCGCGTCTATGCGATGGACGCGGAGTCCCACGTCGCCGCGCTCGACGCTGCCGGCGGCCGCTCCCTGTGGCGCATCGACACCCGGCCGGACGGCGAGCGCGGCCGGGCGACCGGCGGCGGTGTCGCCTTCGCCGGCGGCAGGATCTTCGCCTCGACCGGCTATGGCGAGGTGCTGGCCCTGTCGCCCGCCGACGGCCGCGTGATCTGGCGCAAGCGCGTGGCCGGGCCGGTGCGCGGCGCACCGACGGTGATGGACGGGCGCGTCTATGTCGTGACGCTCGACAACCAGCTCGTCGCCCTGTCGGTCGATGACGGCACCGAGATCTGGACGCACCAGGGCATCCTGGAGGCCGCCGGCATCCTCGGCACCTCCAGCCCGGCCGTGACGGGCACGCTGGTCGTGGCCGCCTATTCCTCGGGCGAGCTGTACGGGCTGCGGCCGGAGAACGGCCGCGTCGCCTGGCAGGAAAACCTCGCCTCGGTCCGGCGCGGTGGTGCCCTCAGCAACCTCGCGGACATCCGCGGGCTGCCCGTGATCGACCGGGGCCGCGTCTTCGCCATCAGCCACGGCGACCGCATGATCGCGGTGGACGAGCGGATCGGCGCCCGTATCTGGGAGGCCGACATCGGCGGCACGCAGACTCCCTGGTCGGCCGGTGATTTCTTGTTCGTCCTGACCAACAACGCCGAGGTGGTGGCGCTGACCCGCGAGGCCGGACGCGTGCGCTGGATCGCGGCGCTCGACCGCTTCGAGGATCCGGAGGACCGGGACGGCCCGATCGTCTGGTCCGGGCCGGTGCTGGCGGGCGGACGCCTCTGGGTGACGGGGTCGCACGGGCAGATGCTCGCCCTGTCGCCGGCCAACGGCTCGGTCGCCGGGCGTTATCCGCTTCCGTCGGGGACCTACTTGCCTCCCATTGTCGCGAACAACACCCTATATGTATTGAGCGACAGCGGAACGCTTGTCGCCTTCCGCTGATTCACGGGAGGCCTCTGGCCCCATGTCGTCTGATTCCGGTACTTTCACAGTCGTTCTCGTCGGCCGCCCCAACGTGGGCAAGTCGACCCTGTTCAACCGTCTCGCCGGCAAGAAGCTGGCCATCGTCGACGACACGCCCGGCGTGACGCGCGACTGGCGCAGCGCGCCCGGCCATGTCGGCGGCCTGTCCTTCACGGTGGTGGACACCGCCGGCCTGGAGGACGTGACCGACGACAGCCTGGAGGCGCGCATGCGCCGCCAGACTCAGCGCGCGCTGGAGCGCGCCGACGTCGCCCTGTTCATCGTGGACGCGCGCGCCGGCATCACCCCGCTCGACCGCCATTTCGCGGCGATGCTGCGCAAGGGCAAGACCCCTGTCATCCTCGTCGCCAACAAGGCGGAGGGGAAGGCCGGCATGCCAGGCCTCTACGAGGCCTTCGAGCTTGGGCTGGGCGAGCCCATCGCCCTGTCCGCCGAGCATGGCGAGGGCATGGCCGACCTCGTGCAGGCGCTGATGCCCTATGCTCCCGCGGAAGGCGACGGCGGTGCCGACGCGGCCGAGGAGCTGCCGCCCGAGATCGCGGCGCTGCCCATCGGCGACCAGCCGGAACCGGAATCCGAGCGCGCCAAGCCCATCCAGATCGCGATCGTCGGCCGTCCGAACGCCGGCAAGTCCACCCTGCTCAACAGCCTCGTGGGCGAGGAGCGCGTGCTGACCGGCCCGGAGGCCGGCATGACGCGCGACGCCATCGCCGTGGACTGGACCTGGCGCGACCGCAAGTTCCGCCTCGTGGACACCGCCGGCATGCGCCGCCGCGCCCGCGTGGACGACAAGGTGGAGAAGCTGGCGGTCGCCGACGGCCTGCGTGTCATCCGCCTGGCGAACGTCGTCGTGCTGGTGGTCGATGCCGAGCAGATCCTCGACAAGCAGGACCTGACCATCGCCCGCATGGTGGTGGACGAGGGCCGCTCGCTGGTGATCGCCGTGAACAAGTGGGACGCGGTGGACGACCGCGCCATGGCGCTCAAGCAGATCGAGGACAAGCTCGAGTCGCAGCTCGCGCAGGTCAAGGGCGTCAGCGTCGTGACCATCTCCGCCCTCAAGGGGCAGAAGCTCGACACGCTGCTCGACGCCATCCTCAAGACCTACGCGCAGTGGAACCGGCGCATCCCGACCTCCCAGCTCAACCGCTGGATCGAGGGCGTGCTGGACCACCATCCGCCGCCCCTGGTCGAGGGCCGCCGCGTCAAGATCCGCTACATGACCCAGGTGAAGACGCGCCCGCCGACCTTCGCCCTGTTCGTCAACAAGCCTCTGGACCTGCCGGAAAGCTATCAGCGCTACCTGATCGCCAACATGCGCGACGCCTTCGACCTGCCGGGCGTGCCGGTGCGGCTGCTGCTCCGCAAGGGCAAGAACCCCTACGCCGACGATTGATGGGGGCGGGAACCGGCTGTTTTCCGTTCGACAGCCGGTTTCCCCAGCATGTCTTGATCAGTCCGCGGCGTCGCGTTCAGCGTCTTCCCTGATGGCCGGCAATCGCGACAGCAGATCGGGCAAGCCGTCCTTCACGGTGTCCCAGACGACATCGAGGTTGATCTCGAAGTAGCCGTGCGCGATGCGGTTGCGCATTCCCTTCATACCGCGCCATGGAACCGCAGGATGGCGGTTCAAGAAATCCTCATGCAACTTCAGCAGCTTTGTCGCTGCCTCGCCGATGATGACCAAGTTGAAGATGACCGCCTGTTGCGTGCGCTTGTCGGCAAGAAAGTCGTCCCGGCTCATGCCCTCGACGTAGCGGCAGGCATCGGCGGCCGCTTGCTGGAGATGATCCAAATAGTCGGTCAGCCGGGTGCCCATCACAACGGGCGTGCTTCCGCCAACACTTGATCACGGAACCGCGTGGGCAGGTCACCGGGCGTCAGGAGATCGACCGGAACACCCAGCAACTCCTCCAGCTCGACCTGAAGCTCTCCCAGATCGAACAGGGTCGCTCCGGGCAGCGGATCGACCAGCAAATCGAGGTCGCCGCCCTCGTGATCGGTGCCATGCGCCACGGAGCCGAAGACCCGCGGGTTTACCGCACGAGACCGGCCAACCGCGTCGAGCACGGCTTGGCGTTTATGCTCCAAAGCGGTCGATGGCTTCATTCGGACCTTCCCCACCGTCCGCTCCATCAGAACGGTTTCCTTGCCGCGGATTCGCGACGTGACGCATCGGAATGACCGATTGCACCACAACCCGCGTCTTTGAGAAAGAGGCCCAAACGCACCAAACCGTCTCGCGGCCCCGCGTGCTGACATGGATGCGCCGGACCTTCGCTGCGGCCTTCGTCGGCCTCGGCGCCAAGCTGGCACTGTCCGAACGTTGAGGTCCGCAAGGCCATCCGCGGCTGCGGCTGGAACTCCGCGAGACCGTCATCTTCAGCCGAAGCCTGATCCTGAACGGGATGCGGCGGCCAAGCGGGGGCGGGCTGCTTCCGCCAAGCGCGTCAGCCGGTGAGTTCCAGATCGGCGGGGGTGGGAAGGGACACGTTTGCCGCGGCCCAGGAGCCGTCTTCCAACGTTGCGACGAACAGGCGATCCCCTGGGGCGGCCAAAGCCTCAAGCGTATCGCGCACTTCAGCGGTCCCCTGAGTAACGGCAATAGTCCACGCCCTGTCGCACACCTGAACACCAACAGTGTTCAGTGTATCGAAAAGATACTGGTAATCGTAATCATGAGAAAGCAGATCGTATGCAACAAGGTAATGCGCCATGGGTCCGTTCCTCTTTGCTGTTTGTTCGAGGAGCATCCTAACCGAGTCGCAGCCGAGTCTGGCAGGGGTCAAACTTGTGTTAAAGCGCACCGCGCGCCGTCTCCATGCTTTTGCGCCCTTGCGGCCTATCCGGATGGACAGGGAAGGGATGGAAAGAACGGCAGGGGGGTGCGGGCAGTCCATCGACGCGGCGCCCTCACAATCAAAATGAAGCCGTTCAGGCAGTTGTGCACAGCAACATGAGGCCGCTCAAGAAACCCTAAGCTGTTGCTGTTTCGTCTCACCCGTTCGGGTGATGGGTGAAAGATGCAAGCGTTCTGCGGGTTTCGGCGTTCCAAGCACGCCTAGAAAACAGGCAATTGCAGGCCAACCGTTGGCACGCCTCTCTGCTTCCCGGCATGTGTTCCGAGTCTCCCACAGAGTTACCCACAGACTCTGGGGATATCCTCGCGAGTAAAACAGCGCTTGGGCATGGCCGAACCGTCACACCACGCCCGATGAGGTATGGCTGAAGGGTTCGGCTCCAGGCGGAGCCAAGGGAAAAAGGCACGATGCCATACCTCTTTCCGCTGCCCTGAAACCTCGTTTATCACGCTGGAAACCCGCAACAGGCAGGCCCTCGCCCCGCTCACCACTCATGAGGCGGAGAGGGCCGGGGCGATGCCGCCCGACGCGGATCAGGCCTTCACGATCTCGCCGTGGCGGGTGCAGGAAACCTCGGCCAGTTCGACGAAGCGGTCGGTGACGGCGTCAGGGGCGGGCAGGGTGGCCGGATCCTCGCCGGGATAGGCCTGGGTGCGCATCTTGGTGCGGACGCGGCCGGGGTCGAGCAGGTTGACGCGCAGGTTCGATTTGGCGATCTCCAGCGCGTAGCTCTGCACGAACATTTCCAGAGCCGCCTTGCTGGCGCCGTAGGGACCCCAGTAGGCGCGGGGACCGCGCGCAGCACCGGAGGTCACGAAGATGGCCCGGCCGGCGTCGGACGCGCGCAGCAGCCGGTCGGTGGAGCGGATCAGCCGGTAGTTGGCCGTGACGTTCACGTCCATGATCCGCTGCCAGGTCTGCGGGTCGAACTGCCCCATCGGCCCCAGCACCTCCAGCACGCCGGCGTTGCCGACGAGGATATCCAGCCGCTTGAACCGCTCGTAGATCGAATAGACGACCTGGTCGATCTTGTCGAAGTCCCGGAGGTCGAGCGGCACGAGCGTCGCTCGCTGGCCGGTCGCGGCGTGGATGGCGTCGTCCACCTCCTCCAGCCCGCCGACGGTGCGGGCGGTCAGGATGACGTGGGCGCCCTCGGCGGCGTAACGCTTGGCGACGGCGGCGCCGATGCCGCGCGACGCGCCGGTGATGAGGGCGATGCGGCCGGAAAGTCGGGACATGGACGGAGGCTCGGCTCTGGGGGTGGAAAGCGGGGGCATTATACGGAACGGGCCGGCCGCGGGAAGCGGCCGGCCACGCCGGAACTGCGATGAATGGTCGCTAGCGGGCGGCCGTCACGCGCGGATACGGGCCTTGGCGTCCACCGGCGGATTGTCCAGCGTGTCCGTCAGGGCGATCGGGTAATCGCCGGTGAAGCAGGCGTCGCAGAAGCGGATGTTGTTGGGGTCGCGCTTTTCCTCGCCCATGGCGCGGTACAGCCCGTCCAGCGAGATGAAGGCGAGGCTGTCGGCCTGGATGAAGTCGCGCATCTCCTCCACCGTCATCCGGTGGGCGAGCAGCTTGTCCTGTTCCGGCGTGTCGATGCCGTAGAAGCAGGGGTGCGAGGTCGGCGGGCTGGAGATGCGCATGTGCACCTCCTTGGCGCCGGCGGACCGCACCATCTCCACGATCTTCTTCGAGGTCGTGCCGCGAACGATGGAATCGTCCACCAGGATGACCCGCTTGCCCTCGATCATGGCGCGGTTGGCGTTGTGCTTCAGCTTCACGCCGAGATGGCGGATCTGGTCCGTCGGCTCGATGAAGGTGCGGCCGACATAATGGTTGCGGATGATGCCCAGGTCGAAGGGGATGCCGCTCTGCGTCGCGTAGCCGAGTGCGGCCGGAACGCCGCTGTCGGGCACCGGCACGACGATGTCGGCGTCCACACCGGACTCGCGGGCCAGCTCCGCGCCGATGCGCTGGCGCGCCTGGTAGACGGAAGCACCCTCCATCACGCTGTCGGGGCGCGCGAAGTAGATGTACTCGAAGATGCAGAAGCGGCGGCCCTGCGGCTGGAACGGCCGCAGGCTGTGCACGCCCGAGGAGTCGAGCACGACCATCTCGCCCGGCTCGATGTCGCGGACATAATCGGCGCCGACGATGTCGAGCGCGCAGGTCTCGCTGGCGAGGATGTGGGTATCGCCCAGCTTTCCGAGGACCAGCGGGCGCACGCCCAGCGGGTCGCGCACGCCGATGACGGCGTCCGAGGTCAGCGCCACGAGCGAGAAGGCGCCCTCCACCTGGCGCACCGCCTCCACCAGCCGGTCCACGGGGGAGCCGTTGCGGGAGATCGCCATGAGGTGGACGATCACCTCGGTGTCGGTGGTGGACTGGAACAGGCAGCCCCGGCGGACCAGCTGGCGGCGCAGGGTCTGCGCGTTGGTCAGGTTGCCGTTGTGGGCCAGCGCGAAGCCGCCGAACTCGAAGTCGGCGTAGAGCGGCTGGACGTTGCGGATCGTCGTGTCGCCCGTGGTGGCATAGCGCACGTGCCCGATGGCCGACGGGCCCTTCAGCTTCGAGATCACCGCCTCGGAGCTGAAATGGTCGCCAACGAGGCCCATGGTGTGCTCGGGGTGGAACCGGTCGCCGTCGAAGCTGACGATGCCCGCCGCCTCCTGGCCCCGGTGCTGCAGCGCGTGCAGCCCAAGCGCCGTGATCGCAGCGGCCTGGTTATGGTTCTGGATCCCGAACACGCCGCACTCCTCGCGCAGCTTGTCGTCGTCGAACGGATGCGTCGTCAGCATCGGGGTATCCTTATAGTCCACGGACATCGTCGGCCAGCGCGGTCAGCGCGCGTTCTGTATCAGGCGCTCGAGGTCGTCGCGGTCCCGTTCCTTATAGCCGGAATCGGGTTGCGACGCACCACCGGTCTTCGGGGCTCCCGGGACCGGGGTGGAGAGGCGGTCGAGCGCCTCTTTCGCTTCAATGGCTTGGCGAGCACGCTCGCGCGCCATGTCGATCGGGCCGAGCCCTTCGGCGCGCAGGCTCTCCGGCACCATGCCGAGGACCATCTCCGCGCCAGTGCCGAGCATCGGCCGTGTCTTGGCGGCCTGCAGCCACTGCGGATGCTCCGCCGGGTTGGGAACCAGCCAAAGGAAGAAGAGATAGGCCACGGAGACCAGAATCCCACCCTTGACCAGCCCGAACATGAAGCCGAGCGTCCGGTCCAAGGCCGAAAGGCCGGAATTCTGCACGCCGCGCGAGACGGTCCGCCCCAGCACCGTCAGCACGACGAGGCTGACGATGAAGACGCCCGCCGCCGCGGCCGCGTAGGCGGCCATCTCGATCTGGATGTAGTTGCGCGCGATGGGCAGCGCATAGGGCAGCGCCTGGAGGGTGATGAAGGCGGCGCCGATCCAGGCGGCCACCGACAGCACCTCGGCCACCATGCCGCGCGTGAAGGCCAGCAGGGCCGACAGCAGCAGCACGACGATGACGGCGAGATCCGCCGGGTTGATCGGTAGGCTGTCCATCGGGCTAGTCCTGGTCACGTTTGCGCGGGCGCGCGGGGCGGTCGCCGGCCTGGAACAGCGGAAGCAGTTCGCCCAGATGCTGGAGCTCGACCGTCCGCAGCCCGTCGCCACCGCGCGCGCCGCCTCGTCTAGCCGGAAAGATCGCCGTTGAGAACCCCAGCTTTTCGGCTTCCTTGAGCCTGGTCCCACTTTGTCCCACCGCGCGGACCTCGCCGGACAGGCCGATCTCGCCGAACACCACGGCGTCGGCAGGCACCGGCTCCCCGGTGAGGGAGGAGACGAGCGCCGCCGCCACGGCGAGGTCGGCCGCCGGCTCGGTGATGCGCAGGCCGCCGGCCACGTTCAGGTACACGTCGTTGGCGCCGATCTGCACGCCGCAGCGCGCCTCCAGCACGGCCAGCACCATGGCGAGGCGGCCCGTGTCCCAGCCGACCACGGCGCGCCGGGGCGTGCCGAGCGGGGAGGGGGCGACCAGCGCCTGCACCTCGACCAGGACGGGGCGGGTGCCTTCCATGCCGGCGAAGACGGCCGCACCCGACACGTCGCCGCGCCGTTCCGCCAGGAACAGGGCCGAGGGGTTGACCACCTCGCCGAGGCCGCTGTCGGTCATCTCGAACACGCCGATCTCGTCGGTCGGGCCGAAGCGGTTCTTGACGGCGCGCAGGATGCGGAACTGGTGGCCGCGCTCGCCTTCGAAATAGAGGACCGTGTCCACCATGTGCTCCAGCACGCGCGGGCCGGCGATGGTGCCTTCCTTGGTCACGTGGCCGACGATCAGCAGCACGACGCCGCGCCGCTTGGCGACGCGGATCAGCTCCTGCGCCGAGGCGCGGACCTGGGCGACCGTGCCGGGCGCGCTGTCCAGCGTGTCCACATACATGGTCTGGATGGAATCGATGACGATGATGTCCGGCGCGTCGGCCGCGTCGAGCGAGGCCGCGATGTCGCGGACGCTGGTGGCCGAGGCGAGCTGCACCGGAGCCGCCGCGACGCCGAGCCGCAAGGCGCGCAGCCGCACCTGGTCAACCGCCTCCTCGCCCGACACGTAGGCGACGCGGTTCTCCTGTGCCAGCCGCGCCGTGGCCTGGAGCAGCAGGGTCGATTTTCCGATGCCGGGATCGCCGCCGATGAGGATGGCCGAGCCGGGCACAAGGCCGCCGCCGCACACCCGGTCGAACTCGCCGATGTGGGTCAGGCGGCGCGGGGGCGCCTCGCTGACGCCGCCCAGCCCGACGAAGTCGAGCCTGCGGCCGCGCGTGGCGCCGAGCCCCTTGGGTGCCGTCTCCGGGGCCGCTTCCTCGACCAGGGTGTTCCATTCGCCGCAGGCATCGCAGCGCCCCGCCCATTTGGGAAAGGACGCGCCGCACGACTGGCAGACAAAGCGCGTGGTCGGTTTTGCCAATGGACTTTTCGGGTGGGGGTTTCGACGCTGGTCATATAGCAAGCCCCCTCCTTAATTCCTATGCCCGTAGGGTGGAAAATGCCGGGCGCGCGGAGATGGGCGCGTTGCGCGGAACGCAGCCCCGTTCCCCTGGTTGCGGCTAAAGGCTTTTCAAGGCGGGACGGGCTGCATAGGTTGGCCCTATCTGGAATTCTTGCGACGGTTGGGAGCGATGAACGTGGTGGACAGGGCGGGGCGGCGCGTGCCGCTGCACGGGCCGGAGGAGTTCGAGGCATTGCACAAGGCCGGCCGGCTGGCGGCGGCGACGCTGGACCACATCACTCCCCATGTGCGTCCCGGCGTCAGCACCGGCCATCTCGACAAGCTGATCGAGGCCTACATGCGCGATCACGGCGCCATCCCGGCGACGATCGGCTACAACGGTTACCCGGCGGCGAGCTGCATTTCCCCCAACCATGTCGTCAACCACGGCATCCCCAGCGACGACAAGCGCCTGGCCGAGGGCGACATCGTGAACATCGACGTCACGGTGATCCTCGACGGCTGGTACGGCGACACCAGCCGCATGTATTTCGTCGGCGAGAAGATCGGGGTGAAGGCCCGCAACCTCGTGGACCTGACCTACCGGGCGATGATGGCCGGCATCGCCGCGGCGAAGCCCGGCAATACGCTGGGCGACATCGGCTTCGCCATTCAGAGCCTCGTGGAGGCGAACCGCTGCTCGGTGGTGCGCGATTTCGGCGGGCACGGCATCGGCCGGGTCTTCCACGACGCGCCACACATCGACCATTTCGGCAAGCGCGGGCAGGGGCTGAAGCTCGTCCCCGGCATGGTCTTCACCATCGAGCCGATGGTGAACGCCGGCAAGGCGGACGTGAAGATCCTGTCGGACGGCTGGACCACGGTGACGCGCGACCGGTCGCTTTCCGCCCAGTTCGAGCACCAGGTCGGCATCACCGAGGACGGCTGCGAGATCTTCACCCTGTCGCCGGCCGGCCTGACGCAGCCGCCCTACGCGCTCCCGCAGGAGGCCCTGGCGCAGGGCGAAGCGCTGTCGTGAGCGCCGAGCTGAAGCCGTGGCGGGTGCTGGCGAGCCGGGACCTGCTGGACGCCAGCCCCTACCTGAAGGTGCGGGCCGAGACGGTCGAGCTGCCCGATGGCCGGCGCGTGGAGAGCTTCTATCAGGTCGAGCAATCGGACTTCGCCCTGATCTTCGCCGAGACCGAGGACGGGCGGGTGGTGCTGCTGCGCAGCTACAAGCATGGGCCACGCCGCGTCAGCCTGACCTTTCCGGCCGGCATGATCGACCCCGGCGAGTCGTCGCTGGAGGCCGCGAAGCGCGAGCTGCTGGAGGAGACCGGCTATGAGGCCGCGGAGTGGACTTCGCTCGGCAGCCACGTCATGCAGGGCAACCACCGCGGCTGCGCCGGGCACATGTTCCTGGCCCGTGGCGCGCGCCGGGTCGCGGAGCCGGACTCCGGCGACATGGAGGAGATGCGCATCGAACTGCTCAGCCGGGCGGAGCTGGTCGAGGCGGCGGGCCGGAACGAGTTCGCCATCTCCTCCATGCTCGCCCTGCTGGGCGCCGCGCTCAACCCGGAGCTTTCGGCGGCCCTGGCCAGGGCCGCGCGGTCCTGACGTCCGGAACGGGGGTTCAACATGGGCGACAGCGCCGTTCCCGACTTCTTCCAGCGCTTCCCGATGCGCCGGGTCGCCAGCGCCGAACTGGACGGCGTCCTTGCCGAGGAATCGCCCGAGCGGCTGAGCATCCTGTTCCTCTGGGGCCGCGACTGCCCGAACTGCGACATCGCCAAGCGCGCCATCCTGGCCGGCGCGGACCGTTTCCGATGGCCGGAGGTCCGCTGGCTGCACGACAACGTCTACGACGATTTCCCCATGGCCGAGCGCTTCGGCCTGCACGGGATTCCCGCCTTCTTCGTCTTCGCGGGAAAGCGCAAGCTTGGCCGCATCACGAGCTGGCCCGGCACCGAGGCCTTCGTCGAGGCCATCGGCCGGCAGATCGCCCAGACGGACTTGTGATACGGCCTGCAGAGGTCCGGGTTCAGAGATTCCGGACCTGCATCTGGATCGGTCCCTCGGCGCGGCCATGGACGAACTGGTCCACATAGGCGTTGCCGGAGCGGTCAATCTCGGTCGCGGGGCCGTTCCAGATGATGCGGCCCTGGTAGATCATGGCGATGTGGTCGGCGATCTTGCGGGCGGACGCCATGTCGTGGGTGATGGTCACGGCGGTGGCGCCGAGGTCCTTCACGCATTTCACGATCAGGTCGTTGATGACGTCGGCCATGATCGGGTCGAGGCCGGTGGTCGGCTCGTCGAAGAAGATGACCTCGGGCTCGGCGGCGATGGCGCGGGCGAGGCCGACGCGTTTCTGCATTCCGCCGGACAGTTCCGACGGCGACAGCTCCGCCACGTCCGGGCCGAGCCCGACGGCGCCGAGCTTGGCGAGCGCGATCTCCTTGGCCTCGCCGCGCGCCATGCCCTGGCCCTGCATCAGGCCGAAGGCGACGTTCTCCCAGACGGTCAGGCTGTCGAAGAGGGCGGCACCCTGGAACAGCATGCCGAACTTGCGCATGGTCCGCTCGCGCTCGCGCGTGCCCAGCCGCGTCGTTTCCCGGCCGTCCACGGTGATGGAGCCGGAGTCCGGCTGCAGGAGGCCGAGAATGCATTTCAGCATCACCGACTTGCCGGTGCCCGACCCGCCGATGATGACCAGCGATTCGCCGCGCCCCACCTCCAGGTCGACGCCGTTCAGCACGGTCTTCGGGCCGAAGCTCTTCCGGACGTCCCTCAACGCGATCTTCGGGGTGGCGATCTTCGGCAGGGCGGTGGGCGGGGTCTGCATCGTCATGCCCTTACTTCGTCGAGAAGAAGATGCCGGTGATCAGGTAGTTCAGCACCAGGATCAGGATGGAGGCGGAGACCACGGCGTTGGTGGTGGCCGCACCGACACCCTGCGCGCCGCCGCGCGAATGATAGCCGTGGTAGCAGCCCATGAGCGCGATGATGAAGCCGAAGGCCGCCGCCTTCACGAGGCCGGAGATGACGTCCACCGGTTCGAGGAACTGCCAGGTGTTGGCGATGTAGGCGGCCGGGCTGAAGCCCAGCCGGTAGACCGAGACCAGGAAGCCGCCGAAGACGCCGATGATGTCGGCGACCAGCACCAGCAGGGGCAGCATGGTGATGCCGGCGAGCAGCCGCGGTGCCACGAGGTACTTGAAGGGGTTCGTGGACAGGGTGGACAGGGCGTCCACCTGCTCGGTCACGCGCATGGTTCCGATCTCGGCGGCCATGGCGGCGCCGATGCGGCCCGCGACCATCAGCCCGGCGAGCACGGGGCCCAGTTCGCGGGTCACGGACAGGACGACGACGGTCGCGATGGCGCTTTCGGCCTGGAAGCGCGAGAAGCCGGAATAGCTCTGCAGCGCCAGCACCATGCCGGTGAACAGCGCGGTCAGCCCGACCACCGGCAGGGAGTAGTAGCCGATGTCGATCATCTGCCGCAGGATCTGGCGCGGGTAGAAGGGCGGGCGCACGCAGTGCGACAGGCCCGACGCCGTGAAGAGCGCCAGCCGGCCCGTGGCCGAGAGGAACAGCAGGAAGGCGCGTCCGGTGGCGGCGAGGAAGGCCATCAACGGTCTCCGCCGCGAACGTTCCTGTCGAGAAGGCCGGCTGTGTTCACGGTGAGCGAATCCATCAGGGAGCGGGGCCGTCGGGGGGCTGTGGAAGCCGGCGCCATGCACCGGCGGCTCATGGCCGCCCCCTTGCACCGTCCGGGGGAAGGGAGAAAACACGAACCGCCGCGAAGCGGCAGCTTTGCCGCGTCGCGGTGGTCGCGAACCCTAGCCAACGGTCCGGGGGCTGTCAACGACCGCCCCGAACGGTGTCGCTAACACGTGATGTGTCCGGAGTTTGTAGCAAGTGATCTGTCCGGCCTTAGGCTCTGCCGAACGAAGGGGGCGGGGATGGGGCG
>NZ_JAFIQV010000119.1 GCF_017356015.1 Azospirillum sp. SYSU D00513 | reverse complement strand
ACCTCGGACGCCCGGAGTCCGTCCGCGTCGCCTGACGATCAAAGTACAAAGCCAACGCTCTGATCTCCTATCTCCATGCACCAGAGCACCGTTCGCGACTGCACCGGTGTGGCGGGTTTCCTTTTGCCTGCCGAGCGTCACGTATAGCGGCGCTGGGTGGGGTCAAAGGTGCTAATCGAGTTGAAGCGAGCCGTGGGAGCGCCCCCGACGACGCGGTCGAGAGCGTCGTCTCTCAGCTCAAACACGCCAGTATTGGCCGCCTGGATCTCATCGGCTGACACATCGTAGCCAAGCGCTTTCAGGGCTGCTGACGCAGATGAAGCATCATTCACCTGGGAGAGTTCCTTGGTGATGGTCGCTTTTAGAATTGGGTTAGCTTCAGCGTCTTTTAGCAGGCGTAGCAGTTCCTGAGCACTCACCTTGACCTCCTGATTTGCGTGAGAACTAAAGATACCACTTCCGCGCGGGATGGCATAGGTGAGTACCCAGGACTGGAACCCCCCGGCCGCTCGCACGGTTGTTTAGGCTCACGACCCGTACTCACTCGGCCCGCTTCTCCACGTGGAGGGCGGGCCTTTTTGCATGCGTCGATGCCTGAGCTATCGAGTCTTTCCGGATCTAAGGGCACATCAGGGAACTAATTTTACAAAGTGCTGGTTATGGGAGTTCCATCGTTTTCGCGACGGTGATGGGGTCCCCATGCGTTCCAG
>NZ_JAFIQV010000118.1 GCF_017356015.1 Azospirillum sp. SYSU D00513 | reverse complement strand
GGCTGCATGGGATGGATCTCCGCTTCCAGAGGGCCAATCCCCTTCAGATAAGTTCACTTACCAGGAAGCGGGGGCCGTCCATCCCATCAACGCCGGTTGACGTGCGTCTGACGCCGGCCACGGGTACGGCGGAACGGGAGGCGGCGGTGTCGATGATCGAGGCGGTTCCCGGCCGCCATCCGATCACGATGGGCGCCGACAAGGCCTACGACAGCAAGGCGTTCGTGGCTGGGATGCGTGAGCTGGGCGCGACGCCCCATGTAGCGCAGAACACCAACGGACGCCGCTCGGCCATCGACGGCCGGATGACGCGGCATGCCGGCTACGCCGTCAGCCTGCGCATCCGCAAGCGGATCGAGGAGGTCTTCGGCTGGATCAAGCACACAGCCGGCTTCCGGAAGACCAGGCACAGAGGGACTGGTCGGGTTGGCTGGATGTTCACCCTGAACGCCGTCGCTTGCAACCTCGTTCGCTTGCCAAAGCTATTGGCAGCGGCATGATTTACACTCAGAATCTGCCTCAATGGCGGATTCCGGGCTGTCAGGGTGGGGCAATACCCGCCGACACCAGGGGAAACACTATTGGCACACCCTAAAATTTGACTTTCAGCGACCTATCCAGGGACGTATCAGCTGGTTTTTCCGCAGCCTGCTAGGGCACATCAGGGAACTATCTGCTCATTCGCCTTCACAAGAGGCGCGTGGTGAGAGGGTATAGTTCCACGCCGGGCAGACCTCGTGGG
>NZ_JAFIQV010000117.1 GCF_017356015.1 Azospirillum sp. SYSU D00513 | reverse complement strand
GGCAGGAGGAGTGGACGATGTGGACAGACGCGCAGCGGGAAAAGTACAAAGATGACGACCGTCGTTACCCGAGCGACCTGACGGACACGGAGTGGAAGCTGATTGGCCCGCTGTTTGCGGGGTACGATCCTTTGACGGTGGATTTGCGTGAGATGGTGAACGCCTGCCTGTATTTGCAGAAGACGGGCTGCCAGTGGCGCTATCTGCCGAAGGACTTCGGAGCGTGGCAAACCGTGCGTACCTGGCACGACCGTTTCCGCGCCGACGGGATCTGGGCGGACGCCGGCGCGCTGCTGACGCGGGCCGTGCGGCAGAAGCAGGATCGGGCGCCGGAGCCGTCGACCGGCATCCTGGACTCCCAGAGTGTTGTCTCCGGCCCGCAAGCGGGCGCGCGTGGTGTGGACGGCCACAAGCGGATCAGAGGCATCAAGCGCCACGCCCTGAGCTGCTCGCTTGGCTTCGTGCTCGCGGTGCTGGTTACGGCGGCCAACGTCCACGATACCAAGGCCGCCGGGATCCTGCTGGATCGCGCCGCCGAGAAGGGCTGGAACCTCGACCGCATTAAGGTGGATGGCATTTACGTCGGCGCACGGATGGACGCCGCTGCCGAGCGCCATGGCCTGGACGTCCAAGTCACAACCCGAGACCCGCAGGCGCAAGGTTTCAAGCCAGTGCCGATCCGTTGGCGCATTGAGGCGACCTTCGGCACACAAACCAACCGATACCGCCGCCTGACCAGAAATCTGGAGCAGGATGAAAGCGCGGCCGAAGATGCCGTAGAAATCGCTGCTTTCGATCGAGCACTCCGCGCCTATGGCCGAGATTACAAGC
>NZ_JAFIQV010000116.1 GCF_017356015.1 Azospirillum sp. SYSU D00513 | reverse complement strand
TTGCCGAGTTCCTTCAACACCATTCTCTCAAGCGCCTTGGTATGCTCTACCAGTCCACCTGTGTCGGTTTCGGGTACGGTCTGTGATGGCAGGGCTATTTCCTGGAACGGGTCCACAGCACGTCCAATCCGATAAGGACGTACACGCTTTCCCATTCGTCACCTCTGCCAGGCTGCGGAATATTAACCGCATTCCCATCGACTACGCCTTTCGGCCTCGCCTTAGGGGCCGGCTCACCCTGCGCGGATTAACCGTGCGCAGGAACCCTTGGACTTTCGGCGAGAGTGTTTCTCACACTCTTTGTCGCTACTCATGTCAGCATTCTCACTTCCGATACCTCCAGGCGGCCTCACGGACGCCCTTCGCAGGCCTACGGAACGCTCCGCTACCACTCAGAGGACAGATAACAGGGATCAGGGATCAGTCTCGTTTCTTGCCCACGAGACTGGCCGCCAAGCCATGGAGCATGCGCGCGATCTCCTGGTACTCATCGCGCCAATGCTCCCATGTCTTCTGATCGATGTATCCCAGATCAAGGCAGTAACGCGCCCACACTCTCATCTCGTCGGCGGCTCCCATCGCGATGGTCACGAACCTCGCGAAGTCGGCCTTCGACTGCCTTTGTCTGCCGAAACCCTCGGCAAGATTGGCACAGATGGATTTTCTGGCACGACGCACTTGGTCACCCAAGGCGTACTGTTCGATCGCCGGGAATGTCAGGCTCAGACGATGCACCTCCAGCGACAGCCTGTAGGCGCGCCGGAAGACCTCCAACTCTTCGAAAGTTTTGATCGTCATGCTGTCTGATGCCTGATCCCTGATACCTGTCCTCTGAGTCCGCAGCTTCGGTGGGTGGCTTGAGCCCCGTTACATTTTCGGCGCAGGCCGGCTTAACTAGACCAGTGAGCTATTACGCTTTCTTTAA
>NZ_JAFIQV010000115.1 GCF_017356015.1 Azospirillum sp. SYSU D00513 | reverse complement strand
TCGGCGCGGCGGGCGAGGAAGGGCAGGCCGTTCTTGGCGACCACCAGCTCGCCGATGAGGTTCATCAGCGCGTCGATGCGCGACTGGTCCACACGCAGCACCGTCGAGGCGCGCCCGTGCGCCTCGTCCCCGCCCGCGCCGGCCGCCTCGGGCAAGCCGGCCAGGGGCAACTCCTCCGGCATCGCGCCGTGTTCGGCGGGCTCCGGCGGAGTGACCTCCGGGGGGACGGAAACTGGGGCAACCTCGTCCACCCGCTCGGCGGCCGCGGTCATTTCGACGTCCAGAGCTTCGACAGCCACGCTCTCGACGGCCAAGCTGGCCGGAAACTCGGTTGCCTCATCCATGCCGCCATGTTCAGGAGAGGCGGCAGTCCGCACATCGCTTCCCGGCACAGGCACGGATGCGGGCTTGGCCGAGGACAGCACCAGGGCGGCCAGGGCGAAGAACAGGCCGGGCAGGAGAACGCCCTGTTCCGCGGACGGCAGAGGCACGGCGGTCATGGCGCCGGCCAGGAGGCACAGGCGCCCCGCGCGCGCCGTCAGGGCACGCCGCATGGGGCGGGCCGCCGGAATCGCCTCCGCCGTCGCGCCATAGTCCGACAGGACTGTCATCCCACAGTCCGCCCGGACTGTCATCCCATGGTCCGCCAGGACTGTCATGTCGTGGTCCGTCAGGACGGTCATCGCTCGCGCTCTCCAAACGCCGGTCCGGACGCTGCCACCGATGTGCAGGCGCGTAAATAAGGGTGAACCCTTAAGGCTCCCGCCCTTCGGGCGGGGAGGGCGGCGGTGCCGGCGCGGCACCGCCCGGCTCGTGCCGCTACTGCACGATTTCTTTGAGGTCGAGGACGAGCAGCACGCGCCCGTCGCCGAGGAGTGCCGTGCCGAGATAGTCCGGCATGCCTTCCAGCACGCCGTCGAGCGGCTTGACGATGACCTCCATGCCCTCGCCGAAGGCGTCGATGGCGAG
>NZ_JAFIQV010000114.1 GCF_017356015.1 Azospirillum sp. SYSU D00513 | reverse complement strand
AGGGCACATCAGGGAACTAATTTTACAAAGTGCTGGTTATGGGAGTTCCATCGTTTTCGCGACGGTGATGGGGTCCCCATGCGTTCCAGCCCTGTCCATCAGTGTGCGTGCTCTCTCTGCCTGAGCGCTGAGGAGCATCCAGAGCGGCAGATCCATCAGCAGATGAACGTGCTGCTCAGCCGACTGGATGAGCAGCAGCGACGGTGGTTCGTTGCTCTGGAGGCTCAGCGGTTCGGTTGGGGTGGTGCTTCGCTGATGGCGAAGATCACTGGGCTGAGCCGCCCTACAATCCAGCGAGGGCAGCGGGAACTCGCGGCTGGGCTGGCACAGTGTTCAACCGAGCGGGTGCGTGCGCCTGGCGGTGGGCGTCCGCCGCGCGAGGCCCAGGACCCGGAGCTGCTGACGGCTTTGGAAGCCCTGCTCGCCCCCGAAACGGCGGGCGATCCCATGGGCCGGCGGGCCAAGGCCAAACGCAGCTCCTTGCAGCAGCTGAGCGATGCTCTGAGCGCGGCCGGACACCCGGTCAGCCGCACGACCGTCGCCCGCCTGCTGCGCCAACTCGGCTATTCACCCAAGGTCAATGCCCGGCGCGCCGAGGCGCGCAGCTCGCCGGCCGAGCGCGATGCTCAGTTCCAGCACATCGCAGAGCAACGCGCCCAGTTTGCCGCTGCCGGTGATCCGATCATCAGCGTCGATACGAAAAAAAAAGGAGCTGGTCGGTAATTTCAAGAATGCCGGCCGGACCTGGCGTCGAAAGGCCGAAGCCGTGTTGGTGCATGACTGGCCGCAAGATGCTCTTGGCCAAGCCATTCCCTATGGCGTCTACGATCTGACGAGCAATCGCGGCTATGTGTGCATCGGCGACTGCTTTGACACGCCACGCTTTGCCGTGGAAGCGATCTATGATTGGTGGGCGGATGAGGGAAGCAAGCGCTTTCCCGAGGCCAAACGCCTGCTCATCCTGGCCGACGCCGGCGGCTCGAACAGCTGCCGGTCCCGCGTGTGGAAGGCACAACTGCAAGAGCAACTCTGTGATGCCTGCGGGCTCACCATCACGGTGTGCCACTATCCGACCGGCTGCTCGAAATGGAACCCGATTGAACATCGGCTTTTCAGCTTCATCAG
>NZ_JAFIQV010000112.1 GCF_017356015.1 Azospirillum sp. SYSU D00513 | reverse complement strand
AGCCCGGCTTCGGAGGGCCGATCAACCCGGAGTTGGTCGGCTCGGACCTGAGCCGGGGAGCGGTGGCCATGCCGGGCGACGAGCCAGGTCTTGTTGTAGTGCCGGGCGAACTCCAGCAGGGCTTGCCGGAGTTCCTCGACGGTATCGAAGGTGCGGACCCACAGGAGGTTTTCCTTGAGCGTCCGGATGAAGCGCTCGGCCACGCCGTTGCCCTCGGGCTCGCGCACGAAGGATGGCGAACTGGTGATGCCCAGGTACCGGATCTCGTCCTGAAAGTCGCCGGACATGTAGTTTGAGCCGTGGTCGTGGCGCAGCTTGAGCCCGGCCGCGACGCCCGGGCCGATGCGGCCGAAGTAACCCAGCAAGCCCTGTCGGACCGGTTCCAGAGCCTCAAAGCGGTTGCCGCTTTTCGAGGCGTGAATGCCCACCACCTCGGTGTTGGCGTGATCGACGGCGATGAAGACGCGCGCCACCCCCTCGGCTGCGGTGATCGTCTCCGTCATGTCCGTGCCCCACATCGTGTTCACCGTCTCGGTGACGATGGTGCCGTCGTGCACCCGTGTGCGCCGCCGCCCGACCCGATGCGGGGCCAGCAGCCCATGCTCACCCATCAACCGCCTTACCCGGCGGGCCGAGGTGCGGATCCCTGCAAAGCGTAGGCGTGCCCAGATCTTGCGGTAGCCTTCCCCATGGAAGCGCGACCCCAGGATCTGCTGGCGGATGTGCTCTGTCAGTTCCGCATCTGAACAGGGACCAAGCGGCCCAGGACGCCTGGGCGGTGACGTCGGGTGCCCTGCCGAGATCAAGCGATGCCGGTAAACCGTGGCGCGGGACACCTGCCAGAGCCGGGCAACACGGGCCAGACCGTAGGGGCGCTGAATGGAGGGCGAGAGGGTCTGGCTCATCGTCTCGACCTCCGCCGGGCCAAAGGGTGCTTGCCCTCCAGAGCGGCAATCCTCTGATACAGAAGTTCATTGTCCATGGTGATCTCGCCCACCTTGGCCTTCAGCCGAGCGATCTCCTCATCACGCTCGTCGCGCTCGCGTTCCTTGATCGCTGCGGCGGCCCCGGCCAGGGCACGATCACGCCACTCGGACAGGCGTGCCACGGTGACGTTCAACTCGCGGGCAACGACCTCCAGCGGCTCGCCGCGCAGAAGGCGCGTGACCGCGGTCAGCTTGCGCTGGGCGGAGAACCGTTGGGGAGCGCGGGCCTCCGCGCCCGAGGGGGCGCCTGCGCCAGCGGTGTGGGCGCGCTCCGGCGCCCCCTCGGGCTTACGCCCCTGTTCCTCGTTCATCGTCAGACCTCCGGTTGCGGTTCATTTTACCGCAGCCAGCTGTCTCATCGAACCGGGCAGCAACCCACAC
>NZ_JAFIQV010000111.1 GCF_017356015.1 Azospirillum sp. SYSU D00513 | reverse complement strand
TGTCGCTAACACGTGATGTGTCCGGAGTTTGTAGCAAGTGATCTGTCCGGCCTTAGGCTCTGCCGAACGAAGGGGGCGGGGATGGGGCGGACAGGGGTGCTACAGGAGATCCGCATGCAGCGGTTCGAGGAGATCCACGATCGTGTCCGGCAGGGGCGGTTGAGCTTGGCGGAGGCGGCGGAGTGGCTCGGGGTGTCGGAGCGGACGTTCCGGCGCCAGCGGGCGCGCTATGAGGGGGAGGGTCTGGAGGGTCTTTTGGACCGGCGCCTGGGCAAGGTCAGCCCGCACCGGGTACCGGCGGACGAGGTGGAACGGGTGCTGGAGCTTTACCGGACGCGCTACACGGGCTGGACGGTGAAGCACTTCCACGAGCGGCTGGAGGCGACGCACGGGATCGCGCGCAGCTACGGCTGGACCAAGAGCGTGCTGCACGCCTCCGGCCTTGTGCGCCCGGCGGTGAAGCGCTCGGCGCATCGCAAGAAGCGGCCGCGTCGGCCGGTGCCGGGAATGATGCTGCATCAAGACGGCTCGCGGCATCTCTGGCTGCCGGGGCTGGGGCGCCTGGTCGACCTGATCGTGACGCTGGACGACGCGACCTCGCGGATCTACTCGGCTTTCCTGGTCGAGGAGGAGGGCACCGACAGCAGCTTCCAGGGACTTTTGGAGGTGTTCCGGGCCGAGGGCTTGCCGTGCGCGCTCTACACCGACCGGGGCAGCCACTACTTCCACACGCCCGAGGCTGGCGGCAAGGTGGACAAGAGCCAGCCGACCCAGGTCGGGCGGGCGCTGGCCCAACTCGGCGTGGAGCATATCGCGGCCTACTCGCCCGAGGCCCGCGGGCGCAGTGAGCGGATGTTCGGCACGTTGCAGGGGCGTCTGGTGCATGAGCTGGCCGATGCCGGCATCACGACGATGGAGGCGGCCAACCGCTTCCTGGCCGAGGATTACCTGCCGCGCCACAACGCCCGCTTCATGGTGGAGGCGAGCGAGCCGGGCAGCGCGTTCGTGCCGCTCCGGGGTGTGGAACTGGCCGACATTCTGTGCCGGCAGGACGAGCGCGTGGTCGGGCGCGATAACACGGTGCGCTGGGAGGGCCTTGTGCTGCAGATCCCGCCGAGTTCGTGGCGTGCTCACTTCGTCAAGGCCACGGTGCGCGTGCACTGCTATCCCGACGGCACCCTGGCCATCTTCTACGGCCCGCGCCGGATCGCGCGCTACGACGAGACCGGCATCTTGCAGGAGGATGCCATTCAGCAGGCTGCGTGATCCCGCTCCACGCGCCCGCTATTTGGACCGGGGGCATGCCCCCGGTCCAAATAGCGAACAGAGCGGCCAACTCACATGTTACGAAAACCGGCCAACTTGACTTGTTAGCGACA
>NZ_JAFIQV010000110.1 GCF_017356015.1 Azospirillum sp. SYSU D00513 | reverse complement strand
CTACGGCTTGCACAGAACTCGATAGAAAGTCGGTTAAAAGGAAGGGGTTTGCCTGTTGTGAGGCTCTGATCTGGCAACGGAGCATGAGCAATGACGGCAGACCTCCTCCTGACGGGCTTGGGTGACGCCCGCCGCGACGCCCGCGGCACGCTGCTGCTGGAGCGCATGGTGGCTCATGAGAGCGCCTGCCTGCGGCGGGTCGCGCATAGCCGTGCCGACGAGGTCGCCTTCTCACGCCTTCTTGCGTCCGAACACCTCGACCAAGACCTTCTGCGCACTCGGCTGCGCGATGGCACGGCCCGGCGCTGCTTCGGGCGCGCTCACGTTCTGGTCCTTCAGGACACCACCGAGATCAACTATCAGCACCATGCCCGGAGCAAGCGCGGCCTCGGCCCGGTCGGCAACGGGCGCGACCAGGGCCTGTTCGTGCATGGCCTGCTCGCCGTCGATGCCGAGGGGGGCGGCTGCCTGGGGTTGGTCGATGCCATGCCCTGGGTGCGCACGCCCCGGGTGGGTGACCACCGCACGCTCCCGGTGGAGGACAAGGAGTCGCGGCGCTGGCTGCTTGGCGCGGCCATGGCCGCCACCCTGACCGGCATGGCCCGGCAGGTCACCGTGATCGGCGACCGCGAGAGCGACCTGTACGAGATCTTTGCCCGCCGCCCGCACGAGCGCTGCCATGTGCTGGTGCGCGCCTGCCGCAATCGCACGCTGGCCGGCGGCCGGCGCCTGTACGAGCGGCTCGACGCTCTGCCCGCCTGCCTGGGCTATCAAGTGGCGGTGCCGCCGCGGGCCGGCAGGCCGGGACACAGCGCCCGTGTCCTGGTGCGCTATGGCGAGGTCACGATCCCGCGCCCGCGGCGCAGCCGCGAGGCGGTGCGGGAGGTGGCCTTGTCGGCGGTGACGGTGAGCGAGGAGGGCACGGCCAGCCAGCGGCTGTGCTGGCGTTTGCTGACGACGCACGCGGTGACCAGTCCGGAGATGGCGGTGCGGGTCGTGGATTGGTACCGGCAGCGTTGGCACATCGAGCAGCTGTTCCGTGTTCTTAAACGACAAGGGCTGGACCTTGAGGCCAGCCAGAGCGTCCATGCCGGGAGTTTGTGCAAGTTGGCAGTCCTGAGCGCGCACGCGGCCGCCCGCATCCATCAGCTTGTGCTGGCCCGCGATGGCGGCACGCCGGTGCCGGCCGGCGAGCTGTTCGATCCGTCCGAACTGGCCACCATGGCAGCCCTGATCCCGCAGTATGAGGGCAAGACCGAAAAGCAGAAGAACCCGCACCCGCCCGAGACGTTGGCCTGGTGCGCTTGGATCATCGCCCGCCTGGGTGGCTGGAAAGGCTACCGGCACAGCGAGGGGCCACCAGGACCCCTAACCATGCAGCGGGGATACGAACGTTTCGCCGCCATTCACGAAGGCTACAAGCTTGCTGCGGCGCAAAATGTGTGCAAGCCGTAG
>NZ_JAFIQV010000010.1 GCF_017356015.1 Azospirillum sp. SYSU D00513 | reverse complement strand
ACCCCGCAACCACCAATCTCACGAACCAAACGACATCCCCCAGGGAGGGACACATGAGCATGAAGACCGTCCTGTTCGCCGCCGGCCTCGCCGTGCTTGCCGGCCCGGCGCTGGCGCAGAGCTACCCCGACCGCCCGATCACGATGGTCGTGCCGTTCGCGGCCGGCGGCCCGACGGACACGGTGGCGCGCCTGGTCGCCCAGTCGATGAGCCAGACGCTGGGCCAGCAGGTGGTGATCGAGAATGTCGGCGGCGCCGGCGGCACGCTGGGTGCGGGCCGCGTCGCCAAGGCCGATCCGGACGGCTACACCCTGCTGCTGCACCACATCGGCCAGGCGACCTCGGCGACCTTGTACCGCAAGCTGCCCTACAAGACGCTGGAGGACTTCAAGGCGGTGGGTCTGGTGACGGACGTGCCGATGACGATCGTCACGCGCAAGGACTTCCCGGCGAAGGACCTGAAGGAGCTGATCGCCTACGTGAAGGCGAACAAGGACAAGGTGACGCTGGGCAACGCCGGCGTCGGTTCCGCGTCGCATCTGTGCGGCATGCTGATCCAGGAGGCGATCCAGACGCAGCTGGTGACGGCGGTGTACAAGGGCACGGGCCCGGCGATGAACGACCTCGTCGGCGGGCAGATCGACCTGATGTGCGACCAGACCACCAACACGACGGGTCAGATCAAGGGCGGGGCGATCAAGGCCTACGCGGTGACGACGCCCAAGCGCCTGCCGTCGATGCCGGATCTGCCGACGACGGCGGAAGCCGGGCTGCCGAACCTGCAGGTCGGCATCTGGCACGGCATCTACGCCCCCAAGGGCACGCCGGACGCGGCCATCCAGAAGCTGTCGGAGGCCCTGCAGAAGGCGCTGGCGGACGAGAACGTCATCAAGCGCTTCGCCGAGCTTGGCACGCTGCCGGAGCCGAAGGAGCGCGCCACCCCGGCCGCCCACCAGCAGCATGTCGCATCGGAAATCGCCCGCTGGAAGAGCGTCATCGAGGCCGCCGGCGTCTTCGCCGACTGATCCGCTGATCGGGACGCCTGAAAGCCGGTGCGGGGTCGCCCCCGCGCCGGCTTTTTTGCTTTTTGCATGCGTCCGCAGACAGACCACGGCGCGCCGACAATGCGCGGAAACAGAAAGGGCCTGGCCGCGTCGGCGGCCAAGCCCTTGGGAATTCTGGAAACTGGCGGACCCGGCGAGATTCGAACTCACGACCTCTGCCTTCGGAGGGCAGCGCTCTATCCAGCTGAGCTACGGGTCCCGCGACAGCGGAAGCGCACCATAGGGCAAAGCCCTGCCGATGGCAAACCCTTTAGTGAAGCTCCCGGTCGCTTTTTTGGATGGCCGGGTTCCGGCGCGCTCTTAGGTTGGCCTTAACGAATTCCCTGCAAGTTCGTGGGGAATCGTTCCATCAGCACGGCTCGGATGCGCTTTTTCCCCATGACATGGCGGCCGGTGTCGCGGCTCGGCCTGAGCGTCGGCGTGATGGGGGCGCTGCTGATCGCGGCTGTCTGGGTGGTGGTGACCGCGCTGATCAGCCAGCATCACGAGCAGGCCGTCGTCCAGACGCGCCGCGACGCCACCAATCTGGCCCTGGCCTTCGAACAGCATGTCATCGTCTCCCTGACCGCCGTCGAACAGGCGATGAAGCTGATGGAACTCGCCCTGCGCGAGGAGACGGAGACGCGCGACCTCAGCCGCTGGGCGGAGCGCTTCAATTTCCTGGGCAACGTCCATCTCCGGATCTCGGTAATCGGCCCCGACGGCCACCTCAAGGGATCGAGCCTGCCGCATGAGGGAGGGCGGGTCGACCTGACCGACCGGCAGCATTTCCGGATCCATGTCGAGCAGCCCGGATTCGGCACCTTCATCAGCCGTCCCCTTCTCGGCCGGGTGTCCGGGGAGTGGTCGATCCAGGTCACCCGGCGGCTGGAGCGGGCGGACGGCGCCTTCGCCGGCGTGCTCGTCTTTTCCATCGACCCCAACTATTTCGCGCGCTTCTACAAGACGGTCGATCTCGGCCGGCAGGGGGTCGTCACGCTGATCGGGCGCGACGGGGTCATCCGCGCCCGAAGCTCCGGCGAGGACCCCGCCGGCCTGCAGGGGCTCGGGAAGCTGATCAACCTCGGCGCCCTGTTCCATCGGCTGGCCGAACAGCCCTCGGGCAGCTTCATCACCAACGCCACGGTGGACGGCGTGGAGCGGATCGTCGGCTACCGGGCGGTGACGGGTTATCCGCTGTTCGTCATGGTGGGCTACGGGCTGGACGAGGTGCTGGCCGACCCGGGGCAGGACGCCGACCGCGTCATCGCCATCGCCATCGGGGTGACGCTCGTCCTGGCGGTCGTCCTGCTGCTCCTCGTCTCGGAGATCGAACGGCGCGGCCAGCGCGAACGCGAACTGGCCGCGGAGCGCGCCAAGCTGCGCTCCGCGAACGCCGAACTCGACCTCCGCCACTCCCGGCTGGAGCAGACCAACGCCGACCTCCTGATCAGCAAGGAGAGGGCCGAGGCGGCCACCCGCAGCCGGGCGGCCTTCCTGGCGATGGTGAGCCATGAGCTCCGCACGCCGCTCAACGCGGTGATCGGCTTCTCCGACCTCATGCGGCAGGAGGCCACCGCCGGGCATCTCGCGCCCTGGGCCGATTACGCCGCCTCCATCAACGAAAGCGGCCAGCACCTGCTGGAGGTGATCAACAACATCCTCGACCTGTCGAAGCTGGAGGCCGGGCAGACCGAACTGCTGCGCGAACCGGCGGACCTCGTCCCGCTGACGCGCACCGTCGTCCGCATGCTGGCGCACAAGGCCCAGGACAGCGGGCTTTCCCTGACGGTCGAGACGCCGGACGAGGCTGTCCTCTGCGACGCCGATCCCCGTGCGATGAAGCAGGTCCTGCTGAACCTCCTGTCCAACGCCATCAAATTCACGGTGAGGGGCGGCGCCATCCGCGTCACCGTCCGGTTCCAGGGGCTGGGCGCCGCCGTCACGATCGCCGACACCGGCATCGGCATCGCGCCCGAGGCGATGGAGCACATCTTCGAGCCCTTCACCCAGGCCGATTCCCGGGCCAGCCGACGGTTCGGCGGCACCGGGCTGGGGCTGACCATTGCCAAAAGGCTGGTGGACCTCCATGGCGGGCGGCTGACAGTCGAAAGCGAACAGGGCGTCGGCACCGTCGCCCGCGTCTGGCTGCCCACCGGTTCCGGAGCACTCCCGCAGCGGCCCGAAGCGCGGCGGCCCGAATCGCAGCAAAGCGCCGCCGTCACCGCGTGACGGCGGTTCCCGGACGGGCCGGGCCGGGCGCCGCCCTCAGCGCCCGGCGAAAGCGTCCAGGATCTTGTGGGCGACCAACTCCGACGACATGGGATTCTGCCCGGTGATCAGGTTGCCGTCCTGCACGGCGTAGGGCTGGAAGTCCGGCCCGCATTCATATTTGCCGCCAAGCTCGCGCAGACGCGTCTCCAACAGGAAGGGCACCACCTGCGTCAGTCCGACGGCCTCCTCCTCGCCGTTGGTGAAGCCGTTCACGCGGCGGCCCTCGACGATGGGCCGGCCGTCCTTGCGCTTCGCGGAAACCAGCCCGGCAGGCCCATGGCAGACGGCGGCGACGATCTTGCCGGCATCGAAGGCGTTGCCGACGAGCGTCGCCAGCGCCGCGCTCTCCGGCAGGTCCCACATGGTGCCGTGGCCGCCGGGCAGCATGATGGCGTCGAAGCCGGCCATGTCCAGCCCGTCCACCGAGGGGCTGTTCTTCGCCGCCTTCATCGCCTCCGGGTCCTCCAGGAAACGGCGGGAGACGGCGGGCATCGGCTCCTCCCCTTCGGGCGGCGCCTCGCCGGGGGTCTGGACGCTGCGCGGGTCGAATGGGATCTCCCCGCCCTTCACGGAGGCCAGCACGATCTCGGCGCCCGCGTCGCGCAGGACGTAATAGGGGGCGGCGAGCTCTTCCAGCCAGACGCCGGTGCGGTGTCCGGTCTGGCCCATCTCCGAATGCGACGTGGCGACGATGAGGATCTTGGGCATGGGATCTCCTGTACCGATGGGCTCTGTTCACGAATGAGAGCCCTAAACATAGGAGAGCCGCCGCCCGCGTCCACGGGGCAGCCTGCCGAGCGTCCGCCAGGCGTCCCCCAGGTGTCCCCAAATGTCCTAAGATCCCTGCCCTACTTCGCGGCGGCCAGCTCGCGCGGGGTCCGGTCGGCGCCGCTCGCCAGCGGCGTCCGCGGGTCCTCGATCCAGGAGACGATGTCCTTCACCACCACCCCGCCGTTCAGGTCGCGCAGCAGCATGTGGTAGCCGTCCGGATAGACCGCGACGACGTGCCGCCCGGCCGCCTCGAACTCTTCCATGGCGCGCCGGACCGGCTTGGGCGGCAGCACCTGCTCGTGCGCGCCGTAGAGCACCAGCGACGGCACCTCCAGCCGCTCGCAGGCCTCGAGCGCCGCGCCCATCAGGTCGGTCAGCCCGGCCAGCGCGTCGACGCGCGAGCCCTTGATGACCAGCGGATCGCGGGACAGCGCGCGCAGCATCTCGATGTTGTCGGAGGGGCGGATGCCGAGGTCCCTGGGCGGGTGAATCACCCAGCCCGGCACGAGGTTGTAGCTGAGCCACAGTGCCGCGCGCGGGACGAAGCCCATGGCCTGCCGTCCCCAGACGGCCGGCGCCACGAGGATCGTTCCCTTCACCGGCGGCGCGTCCGGCCCCGTCATGGCGGCCAGCACGACGGCGCCGCCCATGCTCTCCCCCATCAGGTAGACGGGGACGCCCGGATGCCGCTCGCGCAGCTGGGCCACCGCCGTCTTCAGGTCGGAAATCAGCGTCGGCGTGCCCGGCCAGACGCCGCGCACGCGCGTCTCCCCGAAACCGCGCTGGTCGTAGGCATAGGTCGCGATGCCGGCCCCGGCGAAGGCCTTGCCAGCCCCGTCGAAGGCGTTGGAGTAATCGTTGTAGCCGTGCAGGGCCACCAGAACGGCGCGCGGCTTCTCCCGGCCCGCCTCCACCGCCGGTGGCAGCCAGCGGCGCAGGGGCAGCTCGTAGCCGTCGGCGGCGATGATCGCCCGCTCGTTCAGCACCGGCGCCGTGGTGGCGGGACCCATGGGCTGATAGGCGGTGGAGCAGCCCCCGAGCGCCAGGCCGGCCGCGAGCAGCAGCCCGGCGGCCAGGGCACGCGGGGACCGGAGCGCCTCAGGCCGCATGTCCGGCGTTCCCCTGGGGCGATATCGCCTGGGCGTGCGCGCCACCCGTCAGCTGGAGGAAGATGTCCTCCAGGTCCGACTCCTCGGTGGACAGGTCGGCGATGCCGACCCCGGCGGCGGAGAGTGCGGCGAGGATCGCATCCACGCGCTGCCGGCTCGGCTTGTAGCGGACGCAGAGGCGGCGCGGCCCTGACAGTTCGGCGGTGAAGCCCGCCAGTTCGGGCGGCACGGCGGTCAGGTCGCGGTCGGTCTGGACCATCAGCGCCTTGTTGTCCACCCGCCGCAGCAGGGTTTCCGTCGGCTCGCAGGCGACGACGCTGCCGTGGTTGATGATGGCGATGGTGTCGCACAGCTCCTCCGCTTCCTGGAGGTAGTGCGTGGTGAGCAGGACGGTGACGCCCTCGCGGTTCAGCTTGCGCACATGGTCCCACAGCAGGCGGCGCAGCTCGATGTCCACGCCGGCCGTCGGCTCGTCCAGCACCAGCACGGGGGGCGTGTGCACCATGGCCTTGGCGACCATCAGGCGCCGCTTCATGCCGCCCGACAGCGAACGCGCGTAGGCGTCCGCCTTGTCGGCCAGCCCGACCGCTGCCAGCAGTTCCTCCGTCCGCCGCTCGCGCTTGGGCACGCCGTAGAGGCCGGCCTGAAGCTCCAGCATCTCGCGCGGGGTGAAGAAGGGGTCCATGTTCAGCTCCTGCGGCACGATGCCGATGCTGGACCGCGCCTGGCGCGGGTTCGCGTCGGTGTCGTTGCCCCAGATGGCGACCGAACCGGAGGTCTTGTTGACCAGCCCCGCCATGATGTTGATCAGGGTGGACTTGCCGGCCCCGTTGGGTCCGAGCAGGCCGAACAGGGAGCCGCGGGGAATCGCGAGGTCGATCCCCTTCAGAGCGAGCTTCTCGCCGGACTTGCCGGCGGCGGCGTAGGTCTTGGTGAGGCCGCGAACCTCGACCGCGTGGGCCGGCAGGTTGACGGAGGCGATCGGGGAGGCTGTGTCGACCATGGGCGTCGGTACCGTGACCTTCATGCGAGGACGTGCAATCCCGTTGATCGGCGGCACGCAATGCGTATCATCCCGCACGCGAACATGACCCGTCAGCGGGGGCTATCCTTCGGTTGGTAATCCTAGACGATGGCTGTGTCACGATCGTGTGTCAAAAGGAAGGATTTCTGCCATGCAGCCGGACCATACCCCAAGCGAGACGATCGAAGTCGAAACCGCCACGGTCGGATGCGACGGCGGCGGCGGCGCCCTGGGCCACCCGCTGGTCTATCTGCCGCTGAACCAGGAAGGACGCTTCGACTGCCCCTACTGCTCGCGCCGCTACGTCCTGAAGGAAGGCGTCAGGCTCGACGGCCACGGCCACTGATCGGGAATTCCCGATCGGGAGGCAAGGAACCGACAGGACCCTGCCCGCTTTTTGGGCGGACGCTTAAAAGAAAAAACAGTTCAGAAGGCTGCTATGCCCCCTCTCCTTTTAGGAGAGGGTTGAGGTGGAGGGGTTTGCCGGGGTCCCCATGAGGGCCGACATCCGCGGCCCCCTCACCTTCCCGGGGAACCCGCCCCGGGCGAAGAGGCGATAAAAACCCAGCCTTTCGACACCTCCTTCCTTGCCGAAGCCTGCCGCCACGGCATGGGGCACCGCGACGGCAGGCTGTCCGCCGGATCGCTGACGCCAATCCCGATCCTGCGAACGATTATCAGGATCATTCCAAACTGATGAGCTGTCAAGCCTGCGCTTGGCGAAGCGGCCGTTCATGACGGTTTGATGCCCGCCAAAAGGACAAATGCTCATAATACGTTCAGCATAAAGTCGAATGCAGATTCCCTTGACCAAAAGGATAGCAGTGGCGTCTACTCAGGATTGATGCCGAAGTGATTTCCGGTTCGGTGATTGGGTGTTCGGGTGCTTGCATGTTGTTGGCTGAAGGCATCGCCGTCGCGTCGGAAGGATCTGGCAAGATGAGCCAAGAGACGGAAGAACAGTACCGCAGTATCTTCGAGAACGCCGTCGAGGGCATCTACCAGACGACCGTGGATGGGCGCTACCTGCGCGTCAATCCGGCCCTGGCGCGGATCTACGGCTATGCCTCGCCCGAGGACCTGATCTCCAACCTGACGGACATCGAGGGGCAGCTCTACGTCGATGCCGGCAAGCGCGAGGCTTTCGCGGCGCTGATGCGCGGCCAGGACGTCGTCCAGAATTTCGAGGCGCGCGTCTACCGCCGCGACGGCTCGGTGATCTGGATCGTCGAGAACGCCCGCTGCGTGCGCGACCAGGCCGGCGCCATCCGCTATTACGAGGGCACGGTCCAGGACGTGACCGAGCGCAAGCGGAACGAGGAGAAGATCCGCCTGCTGGCGACCGTCTTCGACAGCGTCGCTGACGGCACCCTGATCGTCACCTCGGGCCTGCGCGTGCAGGCGGCCAACCCGGCCTACGAGAACATCACGGGCTTCGGTGACGAGGACATACTGGGCCGCCCCCTGACGCTTTTCGCCCCCGGCTCGCACGAGCGCGGCTTCATCGAGGACATCTGGCGCACCGCGCGCGACAGCGGGCGCTGGCAGGGCGAAATCACCAGCCTGCGGCGCTCCGGCGAGCCCTTCGCCGCCGCCCTGTCGGTGAACAGCGTGCGCGCGCCCGGCGGCGCGCTGGAGCATTACGTGCTGACGCTGGCCGACATCAGCCAGCGCAAGTACCAGGAACACCAGATCCGCTATCAGGCCAGCTTCGACCGGCTGACCGACCTTCCGAACCGCTGGCTGGTCTGCGAGCGGCTGGAGGAGGCCATCGCCCGCGCGCAGCGCTCGCGCACGAAGGTGGCCGTCGCCTTCCTGGACCTGAACCGGTTCAAGCAAGTCAACGACACCATGGGCCACCACGCCGGCGACGAGCTGCTGAAGCTGGTGGCCCGGCGCCTGCGCAACTGCACCCGCGTGACCGACACGGTCGGGCGGCTGGGCGGCGACGAGTTCCTGATCGTGGCCCCCGACGCGGCTGACCGCAACGCGGGCGCCCGGCTGGCCGAGAAGGTGCTCTATTCGATGAGCGAGCCCTTCGGCGTCTTCAACCAGGAGCTTTTCTGCGGTGCCTCCATCGGGCTCGCCTTCTTTCCCGACGACGGGGACACGGCCGACCAGCTGCTGCGCAACGCCGACTTCGCCATGTACCACGCCAAGCGCAACCCGGAGCAGCGCTGCGTCTTCTACGACGCGACGATGCGGGAAAGCACCAGCTTCACGCTGGGGCTGGAAAGCGACCTGCGCCGCGCTATCGGCAGCGACGAGTTCGTGCTGCACTACCAGCCCAAGGTGGACGCCACCGACCGCCGCATCGTCGGGGCCGAGGCGCTGATCCGCTGGGTGCACCCGACGCGCGGCCTGGTCAGCCCGGCCGAGTTCATCCCGCTGGCCGAGGAGACGGGCCTGATCTGGGACATCGGCGCCTGGACCCTGCGCGAGGCCTGCCGGACCTTGGCCGCATGGGACGAGCGGAAGCTGCCCATCGGCTCGGTTTCGGTCAACCTGTCGCCGCGCCAGTTCCAGGACCCGCGCCTCGTGTCGCTGGTGCAGACGGTGGTGCGGGAAACGGGAATCGACCCCAGCCGGCTGGAGCTGGAGCTGACCGAGAGCGCCATGATCGGCGACATCGAGAAGGCCGTAGGCGTGCTCTGCGCGCTGAAGGACACCGGCGTGCGCCTGTCGATCGACGATTTCGGAACGGGCTACAGCTCGCTCGCCTATCTGAAGCGCTTCCCCATCGACACGTTGAAGATCGACCGCAGCTTCGTGCGCGACATCGTGCAGTCCGCGACCGACCCCGCCATCGTCGGCACCATCGTGAACCTCGCCAACAGCCTCGGATTCGACACCATCGCCGAGGGGGTGGAGACGGAGGCGCAGCTCGACGTGCTGCTCCAGCAGCGCTGCCGCCGCATCCAGGGCTTCCTCATCAGCCGCCCGCTGGACGGCCGGTCCTTCGAATCCTTCGTGCGCGAGGCCAACGTCCCGGCCTGACGGGGTGCCTGGGCAAGGCGCATGCCTGCCCGAAGGGCGGCGCCCGAAAATCCCGCTGGCGGGAAGCCGGAGCGGGGCGGTAGGTTGGGCGACCGACAAGCCGGCGTGAAGGACGGGCAGGAAGCATGGCAGGCAAGATTGCCCTCATCGGCGCCGGGCGGCGCAAGCCCGCGGCCAAGGCGTCGGCACCGGCGGCCGGGGCCGACGCCCTGCCCACCTTGCCTGCGGCGGCGGCAGCCTATCCCGAGCTGCGCTACATGGGCTCCAAGAAGCGGCTGCTTCCCTGGATCCACCAGGTGCTCTCCACGCTGGACTTCGAGACGGCGCGCGACCCCTTCAGCGGCACGGGCTGCGTCGCCTACCTGATGAAGGCCATGGGCCGGCGCGTCATCGCGTCGGACTTCCTGAACTTCACGAGCGTCGTGGCCCGCGCCACGGTGGAGAACAACAGCCGCCGGCTGGACGGGCGCGCCGTGCGCCAGCTGCTCGACCATTCGCCGGACCCGCACGACTTCATCGAGCGGACCTTCGCCGGGGTCTTCTTCACGCCGGACGACCTGCGCTTCCTCGACCGCGTGTCGGGCAACATCCGGCAGCTCGACGACCCCTACCAGCAGGCCATGGCGATGGCCGCCCTGTTCCGCTCCTGCCTGAAGCGGCAGCCGCGCGGCGTCTTCACCGTGTCGGGCGACCTCAGCCGCTACGACGACGGGCGACGCGACCTGCGCCTGTCGCTTGAGGAGCATTTCATCGAGCAGATCGAGGTGTTCAACGCGACCGTCTTCGACAACGGCCGCCGCAACAAGGCGATGCGGTTGGACGTGTTCGAGATCGACGGCCCGCCGGTGGACCTCGTCTATCTCGACCCGCCCTACGTCCCGCGCTCCGACGACAACTGCTACATCAAGCGGTACCATTTCCTGGAGGGGCTGTCCTGCTACTGGCAGGGGCTGCCCATCGACATGAACACCAAGGTGCGCAAGATCGCCAAGCGCTACACGCCCTTCAGCTACCGCTCCAGCGCGGTGGAGGCCTTCGACCGGCTGTTCGCGCGCTTCGCCCGCAGCACCATCGTGCTGTCCTACAGCTCCAACGGCTTCCCCGACCTGAACCGCCTGGAGGAGCTGATGCGCCGGCACAAACCCTCCGTCCGTGTCTTCGAGCGGCCACACCGCTACCATTTCGGTACGCACGGCGGCGTCGGCCGCGCCCAGGTCACCGAATACCTCATCGTCGGCCGCTGACCCCGGACGCCAGGGCAGTTCTCCCATGGAAGTCATCAACCAGACGATCGACGCTCTCGTCGAGAGCCTGAGCCCCCTCCAGGCCGCCTGGCAGGACGCGACGGCGACCCGCGTCATCGCCATGCTGGCCGAGCTGCCCGCCAAACCCGCCTATGACTGGACCGACGCCAACCGCCTGCTGTCCCGGGACTTCGACGCCGCCCTGATCGCCTTCCAGCTCTTCCTGGAGCTGTCGCGCGACGAGCTGGACACGGCGCTGGCGGAGGAGCTGGGACCGGGCGGCATCGGGGTGAAGCGCTACCAGCGCGACCGCGACGACTATCTGAAGGCCTTGGAGACGCTCGGCCTGCTCGACGCGATGGCGATCGCCGTGAACCGCCCGGTGACCTGGAGCGACCTGCTGGTCGAGCGGCTGCGCAGCGGGCGCGGCAAGGCCATCCGCGGCCAGCTCCGCGGCCGGGGGCTGGAGAACTTCGCCGAGACCATCGTGCGCGAGGTCTTCGGCGACGCCTTCGACGTGCGCTGCCAGTTCACCGGCGCTGGCGGCAAGTTCGCCAAATGCGACCTCGCCATCCCCAGCCGCACGGCCCCCCGCATCGTGATCGAGGCCAAGGGCTATGGCGCCACCGGATCGAAGATGACCGACATCATCGGCGACGTGGACGCCATCATCGAGGCCAAGCGCAACGACACCAGCTTCTTCCTGGTCACCGACGGCGTGACCTGGCGCCGCCGGATGGCCGACCTGCAAAAGCTCGTCGAACGCCAGAACGACGGCCGCATCACCCGCATCTACACCACCCGCATGGCCGCCCAGTTCGCGGAAGACCTGCGGACGTTGCGGCGCGAATACCGGCTGCCGGGCCCGGAGGAGGCGCCGGGGGGTGATGGGAAGGTGCAGGGGGATTTGTTTGGGTGAGGCCCTGACGCTTTCCGCCAAAACCACCGATGCGGTTGTTTTCAGTTGCCCGCCCCCCATCTTCATGACAAGACAGGTTCATGAAGAAGCGGAAGCCAACCTATGATCTGGACAGCTTCAAAGCCGTGGTCGCTCGCGCGATCAAGAACCCGAATGACGCCGGCGTCATTGCAGGCAGCGCGCTGAAGGGTGCTCGTTCTATCGGGTTCGGCGTCGCAAAAATGGGAAAGGCCATTGCCTCGTTGGACCGGACGCACTTCAAGCATTCGGTGACCAGCCACGCCAACAGCCAGGAATGGCAGGACGTGTACCACCTTCCCCATGAGGATGGCCTGATCATCTACATCAAATTCCGCTCAGACAAGGTGTGTGAATTCCGCTTGTTGTCCTTCAAAGATAAGGACGAGGAGTGAACGGCATGATCGGAAGCATGAACAACAACGAACCGGATCGCCGAAGTGCCCCAAGCTGTGAATGCGGCAGCGATATGGTACGGGACACGCGGCCCATGGAGTTTCAGTATCGCGGCCATTCCATCACTCTGGAACAGCCGGGATGGTACTGCACCGCATGCGCGGAAAGCGTCATGTCGGTAGCCGATGCCCTTGTCACCGAACCGGCCTTCATGGACTTCAAGGCAACCGTGGACGGCTCTCTTCCTGCCACTGAGGTCAAGCGGATCCGCAAGAAGCTGAAGTTGACCCAGCAGGAGGCTGGGCGAAAACTCGGCGGAGGACCTGCCGCGTTCAACAAGTACGAAAAGCGGCGGGAAATCCCCAGCAAGGCAATGGCGAACTTGCTCCGATTGTTGGACCGCGACCCCGCGCGATTGCAGGAACTGGAAGCGGCTAGTCAACCGGTGTCTGGAGGAGAGCAGCCTCAGGCCGTAGGCCTTGATTGACTCCCGCACCCTGCCTCTCATTCAAGCCATAATGGCCACTTTGCGAGCGCACTATGGCGACGCGCTGGTTGCCGTCTACCTGTTCGACAGCCGCGCTCGCGGCGATCATCGGGAAGACAGCGACGTCGATCTTGCCGTGGCGCTGCGCGATCCGAAGCAGCCCTTGGTTTATGCCGACATGGAACTGGTCGATCTGACCTACGATCTGCAAGTCGAAGCCGGGCTCTATGTTCAGCCCTGGGCCTTGCCGCTGACTGCCATGGAAGGGCAGGACGACAGCCGGGCAAAGCTCGCCGCGACCGTCAAGGCCGAAGGGCGGCTGGTTGGATTGCCTAGGACTTCTTAACGGCCATGATGGGGCGGCTTTCCTCCTGTAGGGCTCTAAACAACAAAGGCCGCCTGAAAAGGCGGCCTTTGTTGAGTGTCGGCGCGTCGCCTATACCCCGCCTAAGTGACTGATGGTGCCAATCGGCCCCTCCTGGACGGCAGCGGGCGCGGCCCTATGGGCGCTTACCTCGACACGTCTCGATCATGGATCATGAACCGGGCCGGATCAACGGCATCTCTCGATCCAGACCATACGCATCCGAAAAGTCGACACATCGCGCATGGACTCACCCCCGCCACACCCGCCCCCTACCCCCTCGACTCTCCCCCGCCCATCCTCCATGTTACGGCCCCAAGCCCAGGGACGAGACCGACCATGACCGACACGACCGCCGCCGCCGAGAAGCCCGAGTCCGCCGCCAACGGGGGCGGCCTGTATCTGGTGGACGGGTCGGGCTTCATCTTCCGGGCCTTCCACGCGCTGCCGGTTCTGACCCGGCCGGACGGAACGCCGGTGAACGCGGTGCTGGGCTATTCCAACATGCTGCTGCGCCTGCTCGCCGACCTTAAGGCGGAGGCCGTGGCGGTCGTGTTCGACAGCAAGCGCAAGACCTTCCGCAGCGACTTCTACCCCGAGTACAAGGCGCACCGGCCCGAGCCGCCGGAGGAGCTGAAGCCCCAGTTCGCGCTGATCCGCGAGGCGACGGACGCCTTCTGCCTGCCCAGCATGGAGCTGGAGGGGTTCGAGGCCGACGACCTGATCGCGACCTACGCGCGGCTCGCCAACGAGGCCGGGCGCGAGGTCACCATCGTCTCCTCCGACAAGGACCTGATGCAGCTCGTGCGGCCGGGCGTGCGGATGCTCGACCCCTTGAAGAACAAGATGATCGGCCCCGACGAGGTGTTCGAGAAGTTCGGCGTGCCGCCGGAGAAGGTCATCGACGTGCAGGCGCTGGCCGGCGACAGCGTGGACAACGTGCCGGGCGTGCCGGGCATCGGCGTGAAGACGGCGGCCCAGCTCATCACCGAATATGGCGACCTCGATTCGCTGCTGGCCCGCGCGGGCGAGATCAAGCAGCCGGCCCGCCGGCAGAAGCTGATCGACTTCGCCGAGCAGGCGCGCGTTTCCCGCCGGCTGGTCACGCTGGACGACCAGGTGCCCGTGCCCAAGCCGCTGGAAGAGCTGCGCGTCCGCGAGCCCGACCACCAGAAGCTGATCGACTTCCTGCGCGCCCAGGGCTTCCGCACCATTGTCTCCCGCGTCGAGGCGGAGATGCGCAAGGACGGCACCATCGCCGACGGCGCGCCCGCCAACCGCACGCCCGGCCAGCGCCCGGCCCCCCAACGCCCGGCCGGCGAGCCGGTCGCGGCGCTGGCCGGTGCCGCCGCTCCGGCCGCGGAGGCTCCCGCGCGCCCACGCGACAGCTCCATGGATGCGGTCGAGGCGCGTTACGAGCTGGTGCAGGACGTGGAGGCGTTGCGCGCCTGGGTGCGGCGCGCGCGGGAGACCGGCCTGCTCGCCGTGGACACGGAAACCAATTCGCTGACCCCGGCCACCGCCACGCTGGTCGGCATCTCGCTGGCGACCGAGCCGGGGCTAGCCTGCTACGTCCCGCTGGAGCACAAGGCGCCGGGCACGGTCAGCGGCGAGCTGTCCTTCGACGCCCCCGCCGCCCCGGCGCAGATTCCCGTGGCCGAGGCCATCGCGGTGCTCCGGGAGGTGCTGGAGGATCCGGCCGTCCTGAAGATCGGGCACAATTTCAAGTTCGACCACCAGCTCTTCGCCCGCCACGGCGTGCGGGTGACGCCGGTGGACGACACCATCCTGATCTCCTACGTGCTGGAGGGCGGCAGCCACGGGCACGGCATGGACGAGCTGGCCGAGCTGCATCTCGGCCACAAGACCATCAGCTATTCCGAGGTCTGCGGCACCGGCAAGAACAAGATCACCTTCGACCATGTCCCGCTCGACAAGGCGCTGGCCTACGCGGCGGAGGACGCCGATGTCACCCTGCGGCTGTGGAAGATCCTGAAGCCGCAGCTCGTGACCAACCGCATGGTCACCATCTACGAGACGCTGGAACGGCCGCTGGTGCCGGTCATCGCCGACATGGAATCGAACGGGGTGCGGGTGGACCGAGCCGCACTCGCCCGCCTGTCGCAGGACCTGTCCGTCCGGCTTCAGGAGATCGAGCAGGAGGTGGTGGCGCTCGCCCCCCGCCCCTTCAACCTCGGCTCGCCCAAGCAGCTCGGCGAGATCCTGTTCGACGACCTCAGCCTGCCCGGCGGGAAGAAGGGCAAGACCGGCGCCTATTCCACCGATTCCAGCGTGCTGGAGGAGCTGGCCGAGAAGGGCCACACCATCGCGCAGAAGGTGCTGGACTGGCGCCAGCTCGCCAAGCTGAAGAGCACCTACACCGACGCGCTCCAGGCCCAGATCCAGGAGCGGACCGGCCGCGTCCACACCGCCTTCGCCATGGCGGTGACCAACACCGGCCGCCTCTCCTCCACCGATCCGAACCTCCAGAACATCCCCGTCCGCACCGAGGAGGGACGCAAGATCCGCCGCGCCTTCGTGGCGGAGCCGGGCAACAAGCTGCTGTCCGTGGACTATTCGCAGATCGAGCTGCGGCTGGTCGCGGAGATGGCGAACATCGCCGCGCTGAAGCAGGCCTTCCTGGAGGGCATCGACATTCACGCGGCGACAGCCAGCCAGGTATTCGGCGTGCCGCTCGACCAGATGACGTCGGAGATCCGCCGCAAGGCCAAGGCCATCAACTTCGGCATCATCTACGGCATTTCCGGCTTCGGGCTGGGCAAGCAGCTCGGCATCATGCCCGGCGAGGCCAACACCTTCATCAAGGCCTATTTCGAGCGCTTCCACGAGCTGAAGGACTGGATGGAGGAGACCAAGAGCTTCGCCCGCCAGCACGGCTATGTGGAGACGCTGTTCGGCCGGCGCTGCTACATGCCGGGCATCCAGGACAAGAACGCCGCCCGCCGCTCCTTCGCCGAGCGCCAGGCCATCAACGCGCCCATCCAGGGCACCGCCGCCGACATCATGAAGCGCGCCATGGCCCGCATCCCCGCGGCCCTGGCGGAGGCCGGTTCCAAGGCCCGCATGCTTCTCCAGGTGCACGACGAACTGCTGTTCGAACTGCCGGAGGATGAGGCGGAAAGCACCGCCAAGCTCGTCCAGCGCGTGATGGAGGGTGCGGCGACGCTCGGCGTTCCGCTGGTCGCCGAGGCCGGCATCGCGGACAACTGGCAGGAAGCGCATTGAAAGACGCTTGCTCCCAAATCGGGAGCAAGCTAATCTTGCCAAATGCGGATCATTTCGCGGCGAACGCTGCGTGAGCATTGGGAAAGGCCGGGACGCTCCGACAGCGAAGGACCGCTTTCGGACTGGTACAACATCGTGCGACGTTCGGAGTGGTCCAATCCGGCGACTTTGAAGGATCAGTTCCGTTCCGCATCCTTCGTCGGCGACCGGGTGGTCTTCAATATTGCAGGCAACAAGTACCGCCTTGTGGCGGGCGTCGATTACCAATACCGCACTGTTTACGTGAAATGGGTCGGCACCCACCGGGAATATGACGACATCGACGTGAAGGAGGTCTGACGATGGAGATTCGGCCCATTCGCTCCGATGAGGACCATGCCGCCGCTCTCAAGGAGGTGGACGAGCTTTGGGGCGCGTCTACGGAATCTTCGGAGGGTGCCCGGCTCGAAGTTCTTCTGGCGCTGATCGACGCTTATGAAGAAGCGAACCACCCGATTCCGGCGAGCGATCCGGTCAGCGCCATCGCGTTCATGATGGAGCAGCGCGGCATGTCCCGCCGCGACCTGGAACCGATGATCGGCAGCCGGGCGCGGGTCGCGGAAATCCTCAACCGCAAACGCCCCCTGACGCTGCCCATGATCCGTCGCCTTTCCGAAGGCCTCGGCATTCCGACGGACATCCTCGTGCGGGAATATCCGCTGGCTCGGCAGGCGGCCTGACGCCCTACCGCAGCACCGACGCGATGGCGTCCGCCACGGCGCGGGCGCCGGCGCGCGGGACGGTCAGGCGGTACCAGGATTCGTCGGCGCCCGTGGCCTCCAGCAGGAAGCCGCCGAAGCCGCGGGCGCTGCGGTCCACCTGGATCAGCAGGTCCAACCCGTGGGCACGCTGCTCGAAGACGATCTCGATCTCGTCGAAGCGCAGGTTGCGGCGGGTGGACGGACGGAACTCGAATTCCTGGACATAGCCGTGGCCGCCGTGCCAGCGCGGGCGGTGCTCGACGTCCGACTTGGCGAGGCGGAAGCCCAGCATCTCCATCGCGTCGAAGACAGAGGCCATGGCCCGGTCGGGATGAACATGGACGGCGTCCTCGTCCGTCGCGTCCACCGCCATGGGGATCGACAGGCTGGTGCGCAGCCAGACATGCACCGGGGCGCCCGGCACATGCAAGGGCGTGTGGTAGGGCACGTCGATGGAGAAGGCCTCGCCGACCGACTGGCCGGGCTGGAGCATCAGCTTGCGCCCCAGCGACCAGCTCGCGATGACGTGGGTGCGGTGCTGGCGCTGGTCGTTGACCTCATGCTCGACGCGCGTCAGCAGCTCCAGCCGGACGTCGTCCACCGCCTGCTCGACGCTGCCGCCGGTCATCGTGATCCGGCCGTCGAGCGCCTGCCCGACCTCCACGCTGTCCCTGTCGAGCACGGTCTCGACCGATGCGCCACCGATGCCGATGGCGGCAAGCAGACCCCGGAACGCCATGTCCTGTTCCCCCACATATCGCGCGGCTTTCGACCGGCCGTCCGGCGGCGCCCGGCCGTTCTTCCGCCCGGCCATTCTTCCGATAACCCGCGTCAAGCTAAGGGAGGCTTGGCCCTCCTGTCCAGATGGCCTTCCTGTCCAGATGGGCCGGCCCCGCGCGTCAGCGGATGAAGCGGTCGGCGTAACCGGCGCCGAGCCCGATCCGCTCGTAATGGCGGCGCACATTCTCCAGCTTGGTGAACACGTCCTCGTAGCCGAGCGCCTTGCCGTGCGGATCGACGTAGGTGTAGCCGCCCGTGACATGGAACAGCGTCGCCATCTCCTCGACCCCCTCCGGCACCACGAGCGTGTGGGTCTCGCCCGGCGGCTCGAAGGCGTAGTCGCCGGCCGTGGCGACCCAGTCATGCTCCAGGTAATGCCATCGGCCGCGCAGGGTGAAGGCGTGGACCGGGCCGCTGTGCCGGTGGCGGGACAGGATGCCGGAGGAGCGGACGCGCAGGATGTTGACGTAATAGCCCTGGCTGACGCTGAGGATCAGCGGCTTGAACCAGACGCCCTCGGCCTGCGGCACCCAGCTCTGTTCGTCGGCATCCAGGTCGAGCACCTGCCCCAGGAAGATGTCCGGCATCATCGCCGTGGGCTGCGGGAGCTGATAGGGGATGCGGCTCTGGTCGCGGGTGGCCGGCGCGTCGCCGGACTCGTTCCTTGGGTCGGCTGGCATGGGTGCATCTCCTGTGGATCGGCCATTCGCATCGGCCATGTGTTTTCGTCCGACATTAGGCGGTTGGGTCCGGATCTTCGATAGCTCAATATCCTGATGCACCGCCTAACGACCGGCCAGCCGGACAGGAACGAGGACCTTCATGCCGATTCGGACCTTGCTGCTCCCACTCTGCCTTGCCTTCGCCCTGTTCGGGCATCCGGCCAAGCCGCGGGCGGCGGAAGCCGAGCAGCACCTGTTCTACGAGGCGTTGCCGGGCGCCGGTCCTGATGTGCCCTACGAGGAGCGCCGGCGGCTCACCGAACAGGTCCGCGACGCGCTGGTGCCGGAGGTGCTGCGGCTGTCCGGCATCGCTCCCGGAGCCGCGGTGACGGACCTGCGCATGGGCGGCTATCTCCTGCGCACGAACCCGTCTCTGCACACCCGGTCCGCCCTGGCCGACGCCCCGGCGGACCGGCTCGGGGCGGCGCTGGCCCTGGCGCTGCACCAGGACAGCGTGCTGGTCGCCGACTTCGCGGGCGGCAACACCGGCTACGCGCTCGTGCGCTTCCCCGAAGGAGGGCTTACGCCGGAGCTGGCGCAGCGCTTCTTCCGCGCCGCAGCGGCCGTGCACAAGGGCTTGGGCGGCGGCTACACCGCCCTGGGCGACTCGCTGCTCTTCCTGAACCTCCGGGGGGAGGATGGTGCCCCCTACAGCGGGCTGGAGGATGCCTCCTTTCTCGTGGCGCTGAGCCGCGCGGCGGAACGCTTCGCCGAGGCGCCGGTCACCGTCGCCGAGACGGGCCGCGCCGATGCCCGGCTGGTCGGGGCGAACGGGCCGGAGGCCGCCGCCATCGGCGATTCGGGCCTGGCGGCGCTCGGCCCCCTGCGCGGCCGGTTCGACGCCCTGCTGAAGGGCCTCGGCGCTGCCCGCCATCCCTGACGGGATCAGCGCCAGGCGAGCCCGACGACGCCCGCGAGGTCGGCGCCGCGCAGGGTGTTGTCACTGGTCTTGATCCCGCTGAGATCGGCGCGGCTCAGCCGGGCGCGCGACAGGCTGGTGTCGCGCAGGTCGGCACCGGTCAGCATCGCCCCTTCCAGATTGGTCGGCCACAGCCGGCTTCCGTCGCCGGCCAAGTCCACCGGCTTGAAGCGGGCCCGCCACAGCTTCGCCCCGGCGAGGTTGGCGCCGCGCAGATTGCAGCCCGACAGGTCGGCGCTGGTGAAGTCCGCGTCCCGCAGGTCGCTGTAGGACAGGTCGGCCATGGCGAGCCGGGCGCCGGAGAAGTCGGCGCCACGCAGCCCACAGAAGCGCATGACGCAGCCAGGCAGCATCTGGTTCGAGAAGTTGCAGCCGCGCAGGTCGGCGCGCTGCAGCTCAATCCGCGTTCCGACCGCTCCCGAATGCTCGACCCAGAGCTGGTGCTGGGAAATGGCATCGGCCAGCCGTTCGGCGAGGCTGACGAGGCCAGTGCCGTCGATGTCGATCCCCCGCCGCTCCAGCCGGGCGCGCAGTTCCTCGTCCACCCGCGCGCCGCACATCAGCACCCCGTCCAGCACCGTCCGGTCCATCACCGCGTTGACGAGGTTGGCGGAGATCAGGATCGCGCCCGACAGGTCCGACCCGCTGAGGTCGGCGCCCGTCAGGTCGCTGCCGGAGAAGTCGCACTGGGCCATGCGGCAGTCGGCCAGGACGGCCTTCATCATCTGCGAGCCGACGAAGGTCGTGCAGCCGTCGGCGTTGCCGGCTGGCTGCCGGTTCCCCGCCTCCAGGATCAGGCCCTTGCGCAGGTCGGCGCCGCGCAAGTCGGCGCCCATCAGCCTCGCGCCGTTGACCCGGGCGCCGCGCAGGTCGGCACCCTGCATCCTGGCACCGGTCAGGTCCGCGCGCGAGAGGTCCACGCAGGACAGGTCGGCGTTGGAAAGCTGCGCCTCGGCCAGCCGCGCCCCGGTGAGGCTGGCGCCGGCCAGCTTGGCCTTGGTCAGGTTGATGCGGTTGAGGCCGAGGTCGGAGAGGTTCTGGAAACTGAGATCGGCGCGCCGCCCGGCCCCGGGTGGATCGCGTTTCAGCCAGCGCTGGTGCTGGACGAGAGCGTTGCGGATCGCCCGGAGATACCGTTCGTCAGGCATGGGACCATGTCTGCGCCATTACGTCCCGGCAGTGTGGTTACTTTCGTCCGCAAGTGGAACCGGATTTCCGCCCCATTGCCAGCAATAGAACCTAAATCATATTCGCGGCGCAAAGGCATAGCACCAAGGCCTCAGGTCCCGCACTCACGTCCCTGCGTTGCACGCCCCTGCCCCGCGGAAAAGGACTGCCGTCCTTGAAAGCCACGCCGCACGCACCGGCATGCCTCGGGACCGCATGACGGACGGCCTAGATCATACCCCGGAATGCAACCGAAAGCCTTATCACAGCACAAGGCTTCCTTCCTTACGCCTTTCGGTAGGATAAATTTCAATTGCCCATGGGATTGTTCCCTCACATTATTCCCGCGAAGCCCGATTGCAACCGAGGGTGCGCGGATGGTCATCACGGCCGAGTTCCTGGGCATGCTGCTGCTCGTCACCAGCCTTGCCGCGCTCGGCCTGTCGATCGTCGTCGACGTCGGCCAGGTCAGCACCGAAAAAGCCCGCGAATCCCTCCTCCAGCGCCAGCACGACAAGCGGCGCGCCGCACTCGCCGAATGGCGGCAGAAGACCGAGCGCAAGCGCGCCGATCTGACGGCGCTCCAGGCCCGCCAGACCGAATTCGCCGCCCGCAAGCACAAGGCGCAAACGGAGATCAAGGCGCTGGAGTTCACCAAGGTCGAACTCGTGCATGAACTCGGCGACGAGGAGGCGGGTGGCGCCGGCTTCTGGGCGCAACTCGCCGTGCTGCCGAACTTCCAGGAGATCGAACGGCGCGACGTCATCTTCTCCCGCCAGATCTGGGAATACCGCAACGTCGCCCACATCTGGGCGCCCACGGGCGATCTGGCGCAGGCGCTGCTCGCCTCGGCCTTCGCTGTGAGGAACGGGGTCCAGCCTTCCATGATGGTCCCCCTCGCCATGGCTCCGGAACCGGTGAGCGAGGCCGTCGTCGCATGACCGGCATGATGATGTATGTCGCCTTCGGGCTGATGGTCGTCACGGTCATCTCAAACCGCTACTGGCGCCGCCAGCTCGCGGCCACGCGCCAGTCGATCGTCAAGATGAAGGACCGGGTGGATGAGGTCAGCCGGGACCTGTCGGACCTGGCCGCCCATTACACCCAGCTGAACGGCCAGTGCAACGAGGCGGAAACGCGGACCACGCGGAGCGAACAGGAGCTCCAGGCGACCCTGCTGGAGCTGGAGCAGAAGAAAGCGGCGCCGATGGAGCGCTACTACATCTTCGACCGGCTCGAAAACCGCTCCGGCCGCTTCTGGGAAGCGGCAATCCGCAATCCGCCGTCCGGTGGGTCCGGCTGGGGCCGGCCCGGCGAGCGGGGCTGGATCGGGGTCCGGCGCTATATCCTGCTCGCGGAAACCGAGCAGGACGCCCGCGCCCGCCTGTCCGCGCGCTTCCCCGCGCGGTCCGGCTTCGAATTGGTGGAGCTGGTGCCCTGCCGGTTGAACGGGCTGATGGTCAACCGCGTCCCCGAATTCAGCACCTTCCGCCGCCCGTCCGCCGCCGAGGACGACTCCCGCACGGCCTCGCGCCGTTCCGCGCGCGCGCCGCGCGCCTGACCGGCGGAAATCTCATACGATTTTCATGAAGTCCTGACCTGCGGTCAGGACTTCCGTGGCGCGGGGGGCGGGGCGCGGGGCCGCAGTCGCGGCCCTATTCCGGGTTCGGAGGTCGGAATTTTCCGAACCCGGTATCACCCCTGCGAAAAAAGGCCCTTCCCCGCCGGGGAAGGGCCTTTCCTGTAGCCGCAGGCGTCAGTGGCTGGTGCCACCGTCGAAGGCCGGGGCGTCGATGCCGGACGCCCGGAGCTGGTCGATGATCATACCCTTCAGACGCTCCAGCCCGTCCGTGCTGAAGGCCTCCGCACGGGCGACCAGCACGTCCTGGGTGTTGGAGGCGCGGATGAGCCACCAGCCGTCCGGGGTGGAGACGCGCACGCCGTCGATGTCGTTGACGTTGGCACCTTCCGTCTTCAGGCGACCCTTCACCTCGTCCACGACGGCGAACTTGCGCTCCTCGCTGACCTGGAAGCGGGTCTCCGGCGTGTTCACCATGTCCGGCAGCTCGTCGCGCAGGGCGGCCAGCGTACCGCCGGAGCGGCTGACGAGGTCCAGCAGGCGAACGCCGCAATAGAGCGCGTCGTCGAAGCCGTACCATTTGTCGGCGAAGAAGATGTGACCCGACATCTCGCCGGCGAGCGGCGAGCCGGTCTCGGCCATCTTGGCCTTCAGCAGGGAGTGGCCGGTCTTCCACATCAGCGGCTTGCCGCCGTGCTTGGCGACCTCGTCGAACAGGGCCTGGCTGGCCTTGACGTCGGCGATGATCGTGCCCCCGGGATGGCTCTTCAGCACGTCGGCGGCGTAGATCGCGACGAGCTGGTCGCCCCACACCACGCGGCCCTTGTGGTCGATGGCACCGATGCGGTCGCCGTCGCCGTCGAACCCGATCCCGAGGTCGCAGTCGTTGTCCGCGACCGCCTTCTTCAGGTCGCGGAGATTCGCCTCGATCGTCGGATCGGGATGGTGATTCGGGAAATGGCCATCGATCTCGTCGAACAGCAGGATGTGCTTGCCCGGCAGCTTCGCGGTCAGGCGACGCAGGATCTCGCCCGAGGCGCCGTTGCCGTTGTCCCAGACGACCTTGAGGTCGCGCGGCCCGTTATAGTCCTTCAGCAGGCGGGCGACGTAGGCGTCGCGCACGTCGATCTGCTCGGCGCTGCCCTCCCCCCACTCGAAGTCGGCCGCCGCGGCCATGGGGCCGAGGTCCGAGATCATCTTGCCGTAGACCGGTCCTTTGCCCAGCATCATCTTGATGCCGTTGTATTCCGGCGGGTTGTGCGAGCCGGTGATCATGATCCCGGCGTCGGCCTCGCGGTCGCGCGTTGCGAAATACAGCATTGGCGTGGGGCCGAGGCCGATGCGCAGCACATGCAGGCCGGTGGAGACCAGCCCCTCGACCAGCGCCGCCTCCAGATCGGGAGAGGACAGGCGTCCATCATAGCCGACGCACACGGTCTTGCCGCCGCCCCGCACCACGACCGTGCCGAAGGCGCGGCCAACCGCGCGGGCATCCGCCGGGTTCAGGGTCTTGCCGACGATGCCGCGGATGTCGTACTCGCGCAGCACCGTGGGATGGAAGTTGTGTGCCTCGGTCATCGTTCCTCGCTTGTTGTTCAAAAAGCCCCGAACGGTGTCCCATTCGAGGCTTTCCGGAGCCGCTGCCCGGCCGGCAGCAATATTCCGGCGCGCGGGCCGAACGGTCAATGCCCTCAGGCGGTCCGGCCCGCCGGGTCCGGGCGTCCGATGGAGCTGTAGGCGAAGCCCGCCTGCGTCATCACCTCCGGCTTGTAGATGTTGCGCAGGTCGATCATGACCGGGCGCTTCATCAGCGACCTCACGCGGGCGAGATCCAGCGCGCGGAACTCGTTCCATTCCGTCAGGATGGTCACGCAATCGGCACCGGCCAGCGTGCCGTAGGCGTCCTCGGTCCATTCCACGCCCGGCAACAGCTTCTTGGCCTCGTGCATGCCGGCGGGGTCGAACGCGCGCACCGTGGCGCCGGCGCGCTGCAGGGCCGGGATGATGTCCAGCGCCGGGCTGTCGCGCATGTCGTCGGTGTTGGGCTTGAAGGTCACGCCGAGCACCGCGACCGTCTTGCCGTCAATATTGCCGCCGCAGGCCTGGATGATGCGCTCGGCCATCTGCTTCTTGCGCTTGTCGTTGATGTCGACGACCGTCTCGATGATGCGGAGCGGGCTGCCATACTGCTGTGCCGTGCGCACCAGGGCCAGCGTGTCCTTCGGGAAGCAGGAGCCGCCATAGCCCGGGCCAGGGTGCAGGAACTTCTTCCCGATGCGCCCGTCCAGACCGATCCCACGCGCCACGTCATGGACGTTGGCGCCCACCTTCTCGCAAAGGTCGGCGATCTCGTTGATGAAGGTGATCTTGGCGGCCAGGAAGGTGTTGGCCGCGTATTTCGTCAGCTCCGCCGTTTCCAGCGAGGTGATGACGATGGGCGTCTCGTTCAGGTAGAGCGGCCGGTACAGCTCGCGCATGACGTCGGACGCGCGGTCCGAGGTGGTGCCGATGACCACCCGGTCCGGGCGCATGAAGTCGCCGATGGCCGAACCCTCGCGCAGGAATTCCGGGTTGGAGGCGACGTCGAACTCGGCGTCCGGGTTGACCCGGCGGATGATGGCCTCGACCTCGCGGCCGGTGCCGACCGGCACCGTGGACTTGGTCACCACGACCATGTAGCGGTCCAGGTTCTGCGCGATCTCCTCCGCCGCTGCGTAGACGTAGGAGAGGTCCGCATGGCCGTCACCGCGGCGCGACGGCGTGCCCACCGCGATGAACACGGCGTCGGCACCCTTCATCGCTTCCCTAAGGTCGAGCGTGAAGGACAGGCGGCCGGCCGCCACGTTGCGGGCGACAAGATCGTCCAGGCCGGGCTCGTAGATCGGAATCTCGCCACGCTTCAGCCGCTCGATCTTGCCAGCGTCCTTGTCGACACAGCAGACATCGACGCCGAACTCGGAGAAACAGGCCCCGGACACCAGGCCGACATACCCTGTACCGATCATCGCAATGCGCATGCAAGGTTCCCCTGAATAGGCTAGGCCGGGATGGATGGACAACGCCGGGCGATCTGCAAGCATCCATTTCCCGGCATGCGGCGCCCGCCGCAGCCCTTGCGGGCGTTGCGGCGGGCGCCGGACTCACGACGTGCTTACGGCATGAACGCCGTTCAGCAATATTTGTGCAGCATCTCGCGCACTTTATCCGCCATGTCCGGCCGCTTCAACGCGTGGGCGATGGTCGCCTCGATGAAGCCGACCTTGTCGCCGCAGTCATAGCGGTTACCCTCGAAGCGCAGGCCGTGGAAGGGCTGTGTACCGATGAGCTTGGCCATCGCGTCAGTCAGCTGGATCTCGTTGCCGGCGCCGAGCTGCTGCTTCTCCAGATGGTCGAAGACTTCCGGCTGGAGGATGTAGCGGCCGATCACCGACAGGGTGGAGGGGGCTTCGGCCGGCTTCGGCTTCTCGACGAGGCCGCGCACGGTGGCAAGCCGTCCGTCGTCCTTCTCCACGTCCAGGATGCCGTAGCGGCTGGTGTGCTCGCGCGGGACGTCCACGACGGCGACGACGTTGCCGCCGACCTGTTCGTAGGCTTCCACCATCTGCTGGAGGCAGGGCTTGTCGGCCTGCACGAAATCATCCGGCAGGACGATGGCGAAGGGTTCGTCGCCGATCACGGCGCGCGCGCACCAGACCGCGTGGCCGAGGCCGAGCGGAACCTGCTGGCGGGTGTAGAAGCAGCGGCCCGGAGCGATCTCGCTGTGGCGCACGACATCCAGAGCGTCCGCCTTGCCGCGCTCCTCAAGGGTGCGGTTCAGCTCGGTGTCGGCATCGAAATGGTCCTCAATCGCGCGCTTGCTGCGGCCGGTGACGAAAACGAAATCCTCGATGCCGGCAGCCCGTGCCTCCTCGACCGCGTGCTGCAGCAGCGGCCGGTCGACGATCGGCAGCATCTCCTTCGGGATCGCCTTCGTGGCGGGCAGGAAGCGCGTGCCGAGACCCGCGACGGGAAACACCACCTTGCGCACCGGTTTTGGCATTGGGATTCTCTGCTTGTTGTAATCGGATGGACTGTGCAGGGCGTACAGGCTCTTTACAGCCAGCGCCCGTCCGGTGTTCTGCCATAGCCCCCCTACAGGCGCAACACGCCCTTCCGAGACCCAGCAAAAGGCTAGGTGCGGAGCAGCAAATCCTTCGCTTGGTTTATCTTTGCGGCTAAATAGGTGGAACCGCCGTGGTCCGGGTGAACTTTCATCATCAGACGTCGGTGGGCGCTCTTCACTTCCTCGGACGTTGCGCCGGGCGATATACCCAGGATTTCATAAGCCTCTTCGCGCGTCATGCTGCCGCCCGCCGGACGTTTCGCACCTCCCCCGCTTTCCCCCGAGGAATCCGGACCGGATCCGGAACGGTCCTTGCCAGCCCTTGCTTCATCCGCGCGGGCGCGCCAGTCCGGATGGGTCCGGTCCAGCCACCCCTCCAGCAGGCTCAGCGACTGCGGATCATTCCGCCGGCAGTCCTCCAGCAGCGATAGCCGCTCCTCCTCCTCCAGCGAGGCAAGCGTCCGGCCGCGAAACGGCCCGTGCAGCACCTCGCCTTCCAGCGTGCCGCTGTCATGGTCCAGCCGCATCCGAAGATACAGCGTCTCGATCTCGGAGCTTTGGCCGGCACCGGCACCGCCCGCCGACTGCCCGCTGGGGCCGCCCCGTTGGCCGCCCCGTTGCAATGACCGCCAGCGCATCAGGAGCGGGGCCGCCAGGCTGCCGAGCATGAGCGCTTGTCCGAGCCGTCCGGTCACCGCCAGGAAGGCGACCGCCAGCACCCCCGCCGCGATGCCGCCATAGCGCAATGTCCGCACCAGCGTACCCGGCGATGCCGAAAGGAAAGCCCGCATCAGAAGGAAGGCCGCCCCCAGGATGAGCGTGCCGACGAGGAGGTAGAGGATCATGCCCGTTCCGCAGGCGGCATCATGGGCTGAAAGACGGGCAAAATCATTGGCTCGGTCATGGAGAAGCCCGGCCGCCGAGTTGGCTGGTCAGGAGCCGCGCCGCCTCGCCTCCGTTCCGGCCGTAATCTTCCAGCGCGGCACGGCCGCCCGCGGCATAGACCGCGACCGCCGACAACAGGTCTCTCAACTGGCGCGCGGAGGAAGCATCGAAGGGGCAGTAGGCGCCACCGCTCAGCCGGGCGAAAGTCCGGAAGGCGCGGGCCGCGCGCGGCTCGCTTCCCTCGTGGAAGACGAACAGCGGCACGCCGAACAGGCCGAGCTGGCCTGCCTTGTGGGCCAGCTCGTCCACGTCCTCCTCCATGCAGTCGCCGACGAAGACCAGCGCGTTGACCCTCCTGTCCCGCGTCTGCTTCAGAGCGTGGGAGAACAGGCGGCCGATCTGGGTCCGGCCCGCCGCGCAGCGCACCGCCGCCATGCGGCGCAGCAGTTCGTCGGAGCGGCTGACCCACGGGCTGGCCTTGCATTCTCCGAAGCCCCGGTAATAGGCGAGCTGTATGTCCAGCCCGCCGAGACCCGCCGTGGCCGTGAACATGTCGCCCTGAATCCGGCAGGCCTGGTCCCAGCTCGGCTCCCGGCTCGCCGTCGCGTCCATCGCGAAGATCAGCCGGCCGCGCGGCCCGCCGGACACGGCGGCGGGTGCGGGAACGGCCGCCAGCCGCCGCAGGAAGGAATCGACTTCCCCCTGCGAGGCCTGCCGCGCCGGAAGCTGTTCATGGTCCGCCATTCATACCGCCCGTCATGCTGATGCCCTTCCGGCGGCACCGGCCGGAGTCGGGACATGAGGCGGAGCCGCACGGGCGGCCCCGGCCTGCTTCGCCCTCCCTCGCCTTCCGGATCGGGTGGGCGTCATGCCCGGCGCGGCGGCGCCTCACACGTCGTAGACGGGACCCGGCGTGTTCTTGTTCCGGCCGCCGGCCTCGTCCTCTTCCTTTTCCGTCAGGGTCTTCTCGCCGCCCTGGTCCTGGCCCGGCTTGTCCTTCTGGCCCTCGGGGTTCATCCCGTTCCGGTCTTCCATGTTCGCGCTCCCTTTGTTGAGACTCGATCCCCTCAACAGGAAGGTGGGGCGAAGCGTTGCGGCCCCAGCGGGTTGCCGCTTTCCGGATCAGGGCTCCACCGGTCAGGGCTCCGATGCTCAGGGCTCCGATGCTCAGGGCTCCAATGCTCAGGGCTCGACGCCGTCCGGCGATTCGCTGCCCTTCATGTATTTGAACATGCCCTCGCCCGCCGCCAGGACGAGCCCCGTGTCGCGCTGGATCACCTCGCCCGACACGCTGACGATCTTCCGCCCGCCGCCGCGCAGCCGACCGATGGCGACGAGGTTGCCCGAGCGCGCGCTGCCGAGGAAACTGCTGGAAAGCGACAGGGTGACTGCCCGGCGGACGCGGCCCGGCATCGGGCACCAGCAGGCGGAAAAGCCCATCGCCGTGTCGAGCAGCGACATCAGCACGCCGCCATGGACCAGGCCGGCCCGGTTCAGGTGATGGGGAAGGACGGACAGTTCCAGTTCGGCCCTTCCCTCCTCCCAGCGCGCCACCCGGTAGCCGAGAAGCTCCTGGTAGCCGGAGGGCGGCTCGCCTCCCATCAATTCCGGCGGCGGCCCGCCGGCGGCCTGCCTGGATCGGTCTTCGTTGCTCATCCTCATCCTTCGCCGGATCGTCCCAGTTGGGGGTGTGTCACGCGCGTTACAGGGGCGCTTGTGCCGGGACGCTTGTTCGTTTATGTCTACCGTGCTGACTAATTTGTAATGTTGAACAAACCCTCTTCAGGCAACCACACCAATATGGCTGACTTAAAAGCGGGCGTGAATCAGCTTTTCCTGCGTGAGGAGGAATTGCGCACGGGCATGGAGCTGCTGTTCTATGCCTACCGTGAGTTCACCGCCGAACCCGACGAGATCCTCGAACAGTACGGATTCGGCCGCGCGCACCACCGCGTCATCTACTTCGTCGGCCGTTACCCGAAGATCACCGTGTCGGAGCTTCTGGCGATCCTGAAGATCACCAAGCAGAGCCTGTCGCGGGTCCTGGGCGAGCTGGTGCGGCAGGGCTTCATCCTCCAGCAGACCGGCGTGCGCGACCGCCGCCAGCGCCTGCTGGAACTGACCGAGAAGGGCAACGAGCTGGAACGCCAGCTTTCGGAAACCCAGCGCCAGCGCATCGCGCGCGCCTACCGCATGGTCGGGGCCGAGGCGGTGGAGGGGTTCCGCAAGGTCATGCTCGGAATGCTGGAGGAATCCGATCGCGCGAAGTTCACCCCGCTCGCCCCGCCCCGCCTGACGGCGGTGAAGCGGTAGCCAACATCCCCTCCCGGGATTCGGCGACGGGGCCTTTTGTACCCGGCTGCCGGGCGCGCTATAGTCGGCCCATGACGGAGGACGACACCGAGCTTCAGCCGCACATCCTGGTTGTCGACGACGACACCCGGCTGCGCGAGCTGCTGAGCAAGTATCTGAGCGGGAACGGCTTTCTGGTGAGCGGCGCCAGGGATGCGGCCGCCGCGCGCGCCATGCTCGCCAGCCTCGATTTCGACCTGCTCGTGCTCGACATCATGATGCCCGGCGAGACCGGGCTGGAGCTGACCGAGTCGCTCCGGCACGAGAGCGACGTGCCCATCCTGCTGCTGACCGCGCGGGGCGAGCCCGACGACCGGATCGCCGGGCTGGAGGCCGGGGCCGACGACTATCTCGCCAAGCCCTTCCAGCCGCGCGAACTCCTCCTGCGGATCAACTCGATCCTGCGGCGCCAGGCTGTGCGGCCGGCCGAGCCCGCGGCCGGAACCGCTACGGCGGTGAGGCTGGGGCCGGTGAAGCTCGGCCGCTACCTCTACCTGCCCGACCGCGACGAGCTGCGCGCCGGGGAGGAGACCGTCCGGCTGACGACGGCCGAATCGGGGCTGCTGCGCATCCTCGCCGCCTCCCCCGGCGTGACCTTCAGCCGCGAGGAGTTGACCGAGCGCTGCCGGATCGCCGGGAACGCCCGCGCCATCGACGTGCAGGTGACCCGCCTGCGCCGCAAGATCGAGGCCGACCCGCGCGAGCCGCGCTACTTGCACACCGTGCGCGGCGAGGGTTATGTGCTGAGGCCCGATACATGACCGCCGGAACCGCGGGGCCGCCGCGGTCCCGGTGGCGCGCGCGGTCCGGCCCGGCAAGCTGGATCAAGCGTTTCCTGCCGCGCACCCTGTTCGGGCGGTCCCTGCTCATCATCGTGACGCCGGTGATCCTGGCGCAGGCCGTGGCGACCTGGATCTTCTATGATCGGCATTGGGACACCATGACCAACCGGCTGGCCAGTTCGGTGGCCGGCGACATCGCCATGATCGTCGAGTTCCTGGAGCGCGACCCGACGCCGGACGGGCGGAACTGGACGCTGGTCATGGCGGCGCGCACCACGAACCTGATCGTCACGCTGGAGCCCGGCCGCACCCTGCCGCAGACGCATCCTAGCCCGAGCGGGCTTCTGGAGCGCACTCTCAGCGACGCCCTCGACCAGCGCGTGCGGCGCCCCTTTACCATCTCTGGCGGCGTGCAGGACAACTGGTACGAAATCCGCCTGCAGATGCCCGACGGCGTGCTCTCCGTCCTGTCTCCGGAACGCCGCTTGTTCAGCCCGACCAGCTACATCTTCATCCTCTGGATGACCGGCTCCGCCCTGGTGCTGTTCGCCGTCGCCATCATCTTCATGCGCAACCAGATCCGCCCCATAAAGCGGCTGGCCGCCGCCGCCGAGGCGCTGGGCAAGGGCGGCGACGTGCTGGACTTCAAGCCCGAGGGCGCCACGGAGGTACGGCAGGCCGCCGCCGCCTTCCTGCTGATGCGCGAACGCATCCGGCGCCAGATCACACAGCGAACCGAAATGCTGGCCGGCGTCAGCCATGACCTGCGCACGCCGCTGACGCGCATGAAGCTCGCCCTGGACATGATCGGCGAGGGGCCGGAGGTCGAGGAGCTGGCCGCCGATGTCGCCGAGATGGAAACCATGATCGAAGGTTACCTGTCCTTCGCGCGCGGTGAAGGCACGGAAGCCGCACAGCCGACCGACCTGACCCGCCTGCTGAACGAGGCGGTCGCCAACGCCCGGCGCGAAGGGGCCGACGTCGAGGCGGAGGTGCCGCCCGATCTGCTGCTCCCCTTGCGCCCCATCGCCATGCGCCGCGGGCTCGCCAACCTGTTGGGCAACGCTCGCCGCCACGCCACCCTGATCCGGGTCACGGCGGAGCGGCGGCGCAACGCCGTCGTGATCACGCTCGACGACAACGGGCCGGGCATCCCGGCCGCGATGCGGGAGGAGGTCTTCCGTCCCTTCTTCCGGCTGGACCAGTCGCGCAACCGGGACACCGGCGGAGCCGGGCTGGGCATGACCATCGCGCGCGACGTCATGCGCGGCCATGGCGGCGACGTCACGCTCGACGACAGCCCCATGGGCGGCCTGCGCGTGCTGATCCGGCTGCCGGTTTAACCGTCCGGCGGCGGGCGGCGACCCGGCTCAGAAAAGCCGCCCGCCATCGGGAACGCCCTTCGTCGGGCCGATCAGCACCACCCCGTCCTCGCCGTCCGGCAGGCCGAGGCACAGCACCTCGCTCATGAAAGGGCCGATCCGCTTGGGCGGGAAGTTCACGACGGCCAGGATCTGCCGCCCGACCAGCTCCTCGGCCGTGTAGTGCTTCGTCACCTGCGCCGAACTGCGCTTCGTGCCGATCTCCGCGCCGAAATCGACGGTCAGCTTGTAGGCGGGCTTGCGCGCCTCCGGAAAGGCCTCCACCGCCACGATGGTGCCGACGCGGATATCCACCTTCATGAAATCGTCGAAACTGATGGTCATGCGCTCTCTCGTTTGGGGTTGGTCACCAGCCCCCAGTTTCGAGCCAGCGGTCCAGCATGTCCAGACGGTCCCACCCCCAGAAGGGCTCGTCGTCCACGATGAAGAAGGGGGAGCCGAAGACGCCGTGCCCGATGGCCTCGTCCACCTCGTCGCGCAGCCGCGCCTTGACTTGGTCGTCGCCCAGTGCCGCTGATACGGTCGCCGGGTCGTGGCCAAGCCGCCCTGCGGCCTCCACGACCCGTTCCGCCGGGCCGATGTCCAGCCCCTTCACCCAATGGTCGGAGAGGAGGGACTGGGCGAGTAGCTTCGCCTCTTCCGGATGCCGGTCGGCGAGCCACCAGTAGGCGCGGCAGGCCGCCAGCCCGTTGACCGGCATGGATTCGGGGAAAGTGAAGGGGGCGCCGGTGAACCGGGCGATCCGGCCGACGTCATGCGTCAGGTATTCGCCGCGCAAGGGCTGCGACAGGACGGGCTTCATGCCGGTGACCTTGAAGACGGCACCGAGCAGGATGGGGCGCCAGCGGACCGCCCGTCCGTGGCGCGCCGCCACCGCGTCGACCGTCAAGCTGGCGAAATAGCCGTAGGGAGATGCGAAGTCGAAATAGAAGTCGATGGCCCCGCCCATGCACCCTGCCCTCCCCGTTGCTCTTTCGGGAAAGGCTAGCGCGCGTCCCGGCCCCCGGTCCAGGGGATCACGGTCCCGAGGCTCAGACGGCGCGGACCTTGGCGTCGAAGACGTAGCCGGCCCCGCGCTCGGTCTTGATGATGCGCGGTTCCTTCGGGTTCGCCTCGATCTTGCGGCGCAGGCGCAGGATCAGCACGTCGATGGAACGGTCGAACACCTCCGTCCCGTCGGCGCGGGTGAGGTCGAGCAGCTGGTCGCGCGTCAGCACGCGCTGCGGCCGCTTCACGAAGGCGGACAGCAGGCCGAACTCGGCGCGGGTCAACTCCACGTCCCGCCCGTCCTGTCCGCGCAGCCGCTGGGCGGTGAGGTCCAGCTCCCAGCTCGCGAACTGGACGACCGCGCGCAGATCCTCGGCGTTGCGAGCCGGCCGGGCTTCGCCCGAGGCTCGGCGCAGGACCGCCTTGATCCGGGCCAGCAGTTCGCGCGGGTTGAAGGGCTTGGTCAGGTAGTCGTCGGCACCGAGTTCCAGCCCGACGATCCGGTCGATGTCCTGGTCCTTCGAGGACAGGATAATGACGGGAATATGCGACTCGGCGCGGATCTGGCGCACGAGCCCGAGGCCGTCGCCGTCCGGCAGGCGGAGGTCGCACACGACGAGATCGATCGGATCGCCGCCAAGGCACTGCTTCGCCGTGGCCGTGTCGGGCGCCGTGGACACACGGTAGCCTTCCGCCGCCAGATACGACGCGAGCAGCTCTCTTACGGGTTCGTCATCATCGACCGCGAGAATATGCATGAGACCCCACCTCCCGGTACCCTTCATAGCCCAGCAATCGGGTGCACGCAATTGGTTACAAGACGGTAACGCACTCCCTTGTAAATCGCCATCTCATAAAGATGCTGAAACAGTCGCGCCCTTTCGCGACACAAAAATACCCTCAAGGTGAAATCACCGGGTCACGCAACGATGGTGTTATGACCGTGCTGCGTGGGCGGGCATGACGGCCGGTCCCGATCCTCTCCCGATTCGGAAGACCGGAATGAACAGGGCCCTGAAGACCATCGGAGACGGCGAACGCCGGTGCGAGCGGCAGGCACGCCCCACCGCCGCGGCGCGCCGCACGGTGCAGGCGCGCCCGGTCTGCTATTGCGGGACCCGCTCCGGGGCGGAGGACTGCGCCGCCCCGGCGGGCCAGCCGGCCTCCGGTCAGCCGGAAACGATCTGGCGGGAGATGATGAGCCGCTGGATGTCGGACGTCCCCTCGTAGATCGAGCAGACCCGGACGTCGCGGTAGATCCGCTCGACCGGGAAGTCCTTCAGGTAGCCGTAGCCGCCATGAACCTGGATGGCGTCGGCGCACACCCGCTCCGCCGCCTCCGACGCGAAGAGCTTCGCCATCGCCGCCTCCTTGAGGCAGGGCACCTCCGCGTCGCGCAGGGCGGCGGCGTGCAGCACGAGCTGGCGCGCCGCCTCGATCCGCGTCGCCATGTCGGCGAGGCGGAAGGCGACCGCCTGGTGGTTCACGATGGCCGTGCCGAAACTCTGCCGTTCCTTGGCGTAGCGCAGGGCCGCCTCGTAGGCGGAACGGGCCATGCCCACGGCCTGGGCGGCGATGCCGATTCGCCCGCCCTCCAGGTTGGCGAGCGCGATCCGGTATCCCTCGCCCTCCGCGCCGAGCCGGAAGGCGGCCGGGACCCGGCAATCCTCGAACTGGATGTGGCAGGTATCCGAGGCGTTCTGGCCCAGCTTTTCCTCGATCCGCGCCACGCGGTAACCCGGCGTGTCGGTCGGCACCAGGAAGGCCGAGATGCCCTTGCGTCCGGCCACCGGGTCGGTCACGGCGAAGACCAGCGCCAGCTTCGCGGTGCTGCCGGTGCTGATGAACTGTTTGGAGCCGTTCAGGACGTAATGGTCGCCGTCCCTCACCGCGCGCGTCTGGATCGCCGCCGCGTCGGATCCCGCCTGCGGCTCGGTCAGGCAGAAGCAGGCCAGCATGTCACCGCGCGCCATCGGCCGCAGGAAGCGGTCCTTCTGCTCGTCCGTGCCGAACTTCAGCACCGACGCGCAGCCCAGCGAGTTGTGGACGGCCATGATGGTGGAGGTCGCGCCCTCGCCCGCCGCAATTTCTTCCAGGGCCAGGGCGTAGGCCACGAAATCGGTTCCCGAGCCGCCCCAATCCTCCGGCACGATCATGCCCATGAGGCCGAGTTCGCCCATTTCCGCCACTTCCGCGGCGGGAAAGGCGTGGTTGCGGTCGCGCTCGGCGGCCATGGGGGCCAGCCGGTCCTCGGCGAAGCGGCGCGCCATCTCGCGCACCATCACCTGCTCTTCGGTCAATCGCATCGGTCTTTCCGCCCTTTTTGCTTTCGGGGACCTTCGGTCTCCTCCCGTCCCGACATTGAAGCCGAGGACCGGCCATCCGGCAAGCCGCCCGCTTGGCAGGCCGAGGGGGTATGCCGTCCGGGCCCTTCCGTCCGGGCATGAAAAAGCCCCCGGTCCGCATGGGATCGGGGGCTTTCCATCAGGCATTCCGGTGGTCCGCCCTGCCGGGCCGGCCGGGGTCACTCCGCCGCCATCATCACCGGTTCGGGCCGGTAGGCGGCGACGTAGCGTTCCAGCGCCTCCAGGCATTCCGCCGTGGTGCCGGAGCCCACGGCCTTGCAGTCCTCGAAGGCGTGGGGTTCGGGCCGGAACCAGTGCGTGATGTAGCACTCCTCCCGCCCGTCGAGGCTAAGGGTCAGGGCGAATCGCCCGTTCCGCCCGATGCGGGCGTGCGCGGCGCGCAGGCGGGCCTGGACCTCCTCGATGGTCATGCCCTTCGCCGACACGCCGGTCTTCATGACCATTCTCGTCATGGCTGCCGATCCTTCTCGATCACGCCGCTTCGCGCAGCGGCCGTTCGTCCATATGCCGGGCCCAATCGGCGTCGCGCGCCAGCGACTCCACCAGGGCGCGGGCGGGGCCGGCCGTCTCGGCCGGCGTGTCCGGGCGCAGCAGTCCCGCCAGCCGCATGGCCAGCGTTTCCGCCTCCGCCTCGACCCAGCGGGCGTAATGCCGCCGCCGGGCCGCCGCGTCCCAGTACCAGCGCGGGAGCTGGGCGTGGGTCCGTTCCATCTCGCCCTCCCAGCTGCTCATGCGGAAGAGCCCGCTGGGGGAGCGTTCGCCGTGCTGTGGGCCCGCCATGTCGGCCTCCCTGGTGGAAACATCTTCTCGAAAAGGGCTCAGGCCGCCTCGCGGCCCTCGCCCTCCTCGCGCTTCAGGATCTCCGCCTTCTTCTGGGCGAAGAGCCCGGTGATGCGGTGCTGCGCCGCGCGGTCGATGGTCCCGATCTCGCGCAGCCGGGTGCCGACGCCGGCCCGCCAGACCTCTTCCAGGTCGTCCAGGTCCACGCAGGCGCCGAGCCGCTTCTTCACCTCGGCCTCGAAGGCCTCGACGGCCTCCGGCTGGAGGTCCGGGTTGGCCTTGGCCGCGTAGAAGGCCTCCGACTCCTCCCGGTACTTGCTGTCGTCGAACTGGCCCATGTAGACGTCGGCGGCCAGGCCGATCTGCAGCAGGCACTTACCCACGGCGTCGGTCATCGACATCTTGAAGCACTCGTCGTCGGGCGCCTCGATGCCGTTGCGGCGGCGGACCATCTCCGTGCCGCCCCACTGCGGGCCGGTGAAGCACTTCTCGCCGCTCTGCGGGTCGAGGTACCAGACGCGGGCGCAGATGAAGACCATGCGCTCGGCGATGGTCCAGTCCACCTGCTCGTAGCCCCAGCCCTTGCCGATCGGCCCGAACACTTCCGTCATCATCTGAAAGCGCCAGGTCGGGTCGATCTGCGTGCCGCGGAAGCCGCCGGAGCGGGTAAAGGGCTTGGTCGCCTTGGGGTCGGTCCGCTTCAGGCGGTTCCAAAGCTGCATCGTGTCGTAGCGGGGAGCCGGCCCCGCCGTCTCCGCCGCGGCCTTGGCGGCCGCCGCCGTGGTGGTTTCCGGCTTCTCGGTCTCGGCGACGGTGTCGGTCTTGCTCATGCGTCCCATGGTCGGGTCCTTTTACAGAAGCGTTTCGTCTCTCCCCTCACCCCAGCGGCCGCTCAGGGCGGCCTCCAGGCTCATCTCCTGGAATGGCGGGCTCGGGTCAGGGGACATCTCGAGGGGAGCCCCGGGTGCTTCCCAGGGCTCGGCGGTATCCAGCGCCCGCCGGGGCGGCGCGCCGTAACGGAGCGACAGGCGTCCCTCGCGGTCGCGCGCGAGATAGAGGCCGGCCGCGAAGGCCACGCGCGCGTCGGCCGGCATCAGGGCCTTCAGCGCGCCTTCCGCCTCCTTCACCGCCAGCGCGGTCGAGCGCTGCTCGACCAGCATCGCGGCGAGAGAGACGAAACGGTTGTGCCGGGCCATGTCGATCACCCGGCGCGATTCATAGACCGGAGCTTCCTGCGGCACCGGGTCGGACGGCTCCACGTCGTTGACGACGTGCCACCAGAAGGCCTCCAGGTTCTCCATCAGCCGCTCGCAGTCCTCATCGCTGCGGCGGATGCGCACCAGCGCGTGGCCGTTCGGGCGCAGGATCGACAGCAGCCCCCGCTCCAGCCCCATCACCATGAGCTGATGCTGGAGCTGCCAGTAGTAGCGCTGCGCCAGTTCCGCGTCGGACTGGTAGCCCCCGGTGAACTTCGCCTCCACCACCGTGTCGGGCGCCCCGCGATGGGCCGAGCCGTCCCAGAGCGGCGCGTCCCAGGTCAGGAAGTCCGGGTGCGCGACGATCCAGTCATGCCGGGGATGGACGTAGGTCCGGTCGGCGGCCATGCAGGGAACGCCGGTCGCGTGCTCCACGAAGCGGGGGTGCAAATGTTCGGTCGCGATGCCGATCTGTACGGCGGCCACGAGGTCGAGATCCGCCGGTTCGGCCCGGCCGGTCTTCTCCTGCCACAGAGACAGCCAGTTGCCCGCCATGATCCGGGTCGCATCGGAAGACCCGATCCGTCCCGCCCGCAAGGCGCGCTGCGCGTCCGTGATTGCCATGCCGCCCTATCCGCTCCCCTGTTCGTTCCGGCCGCCATTCACTGCGCGTTCGCTGCATGTTCGCAGTGCTGCTGCTGCGATCTTGCGGCCGGAACCGAAATATGGGCTGCGAAATCGCACATTTCAAGAACAAAAGAAGAACCGCAAGCTTGGCCATATGAGCGAAAAAGATGATTCTTTTCAGGCTTTTAGCGGCCGCGGCAAAGGGTCCGCAGGGGGGGTGCGGGAACGGCCGGAGAACAGCCCGGCGAGGGTACGTCTGGAACGAGCGAATCCGCAGTCGCCCCGCCCATTGGGGCAGGGTTCCGGAGGCTGCGCTATATGTGGTGAATCCGGTTGAGGTCCCGCCTGCCGGGACCTCGGCGGGGGATCAGGAAAGGGCTTCCTTCACCCGCAACGCGCGCGCCACATGGACGGCGACTCCCGCCACGGGAGCGCGGTCGATGTGGGTGGGCCGGCAGTCCGGATCGGTGGAAACGGGCAGCAGCATCGGTGGGAAAAAGCGGTAGCCGCAGACTGTGTCGTCGCACAGCGTGATCACCACGTCGCCCTCGCGTGGCGGAAGCTCGTCGGCCGGCTCGAGAACGACGCAATCGTCCGGCAGGACGCCGGCCGCGTTCAGGCTGCGCGAGCCGATGCGCATGGCGTAGGCGCGGCGGGACACTTGGGCGTCCACGGCGACCGAGGGGCCACCGTCCCGCAGGGCGGTGGCGACGAAGCTCTCCCCGGCCCGCCGGCCGAGGGTGCGCAGCTCCTTGACCTGCTCCAGGGACAGCAGGGGCACGCGGTGGACCGGGGGGTAGGCGGCCTCATCCAGGAAGCGCGGCTCCGACCCGGCGACCCGGGCAAGCCGCCCGATGGTGTCGGCTCCGGGCACGCTGCCGTTCTGCGGGTCGCGCAGGAAGCGCGTGAGGTTCGTGGGCGTCACCCCGGCCATCCTGGCCCAAGTGCCGGCGCTCCAATCCCGCGCCTCCATGACTCCGGTCATCCAGCGCAGGATCGCCCGCCGCGTGTCGTCCATCGCCTTGCCCCTTCCGCCTGTCCTCTCCCGATAAGAATCAAAGGCGATGCGAAGGCGCAAGACTTCTTTGATTCTGTCACGATTTCGTCCGGAATATCGTGCAATTTCGCAGGCACGACTCGGCGAGGGCCGCTGGTCCAGCTGTGTGCCCTTGCGCCTGAGGCCGACTCGGCCCCACCCTCGGCGGATCAACCAACCCTCCGGGAGAAGCAGGCCATGATCATCACCAGCACCGATTCCGTCGAAGGCCGCCGCATCGTCGAGTATCTGGGCGTCGTGGCCGGGGAGGCGATCCTGGGCGTCAACATCTTCCGCGACCTCTTCTCCGGCATCCGCGACATCGTCGGCGGCCGTGCGGGCGGTTACCAGAGCGCGCTCCGCGACGCGCGCGAGGCCGCCTTCGCCGACTTGGCCGAAGCCGCGCGTGCCCGCGGCGCCGATGCCATCGTCGGCATCGACATCGACTATGAGGTGCTGGGCAAGGAGAACGGCATGCTGATGGTGTCGGTCAACGGAACCGCCGTGAAGCTGGGCTGACGTCCGCCGGCGGGCCAAACGGGGCTCCCGCGCGCCGCCCCCGGCTTTCCCGAAAACACGGGGGATCATCCGGGCGGCGCGCCTGTTGTGGGCAGGACCATGAAGCAGGGAGAGCCCCCCATGAGCGATGTCGCGGACAAGCTGATCAACGCCCTGGTCCTTTCGGTGGACAAGCAGGCGAGCCGGTTCATCGTGGAGACGGAGGCCGGATGCAGCGTCTGCCGCTGCGAGGACGGCCCGTCTCCGTCGATCGGCGACACCATCATCGGCAACCTGAAGAACGAGGGCCGGGAACGGGTTCACAACGAGACGACCGCCGATGCCTTCCATGTGACGGTCGAAGCCGCCGCGCTGGGGCGCCAGGAAGCCGAGAAACGGCTCATGCAGCGTTGAGGCGCTGGCCGGCCCCGGTGGGCCTGAGGCCGGTTCAGGGGGCGATGTAGTGCTTTGACAGCAGGGCCTGGTCGCCGACATAGACCTTGCAGCGGCTGTCCTGCCCCTCGATGAAATAGGCTTTTCCCGGCTGGCGCCGGTTCTGGGGGTCCAGGAGGTTGGCGCCGCCGGAAAAGGCGACGCCATAGCGCCGGTCCTTGGCGCGCGCCCAGTAGAAGCCGTCCACCTTCTGGCCGAAGGCGCCGCGCTGGCACAGGCGCGACAGGGCCTTGTCGTAGCTGGCGAGCCCGTCCAGCCCGTCCGGCAGGCTGTAGACCGCCCGGCTTTCCGTGCGGCGGACGCGCGGCTCGAGGTGTTCGGGCTGGTCGTAGCCGCGCAGGGGGGCCTTCAGATGCGCGGGGTCGGTGCGGTCCACCCGCATCGGGTCGCCCTGCGCCAGCGCGGGCGGCACCCCGGAGGCCGCGATGGACGGCGCCAGGAATGCGACAGCCAAGGCGGTCCTCAGGCCAGCCAAGCCAGCGTCTCCCTCAGCCCGTCTTCCAGCGTCGTGTCGCAGCTCATGCCGAAGGCGGCCACGAGCCGCGCCGGATCACCGATGGACACGCGGATGTCGCCCGTGCGCGCCGGCCCATGGCTGCGGTCGAGCGGCTTGCCGGCGAGCCGCGCCAAGGTCTCGGCAAGCTGGTTCACCGTGGTCGGGCGTCCGGTGCAGACATTGTAGACCGGGGCGCCCGGCCGGGGCGCCTCCATGGCGGCGGTCAGGTAGCGCACGAGGTCCTTCACATAGACGAAGTCGCGCACCTGCTCCCCATCGCCGTTGACGGTGATCGGCTCCCCGCGCGCGATGCGCCCGGCGAAGATGGAGATCACGCCGGAATAAGGCGATTTCGGATCCTGGCGCGGGCCATAGACGTTGAAGAAGCGGAAGCCCGCCGTGGGAACGCCGTGCACGCCGTCGGCGACGCGGGCGTGCAGCTCGCAGGCCAGCTTGTCGGCGCCATAGGCCGACAGCGGTCGGGTCGCCGCATCCTCGGTCAGCGGCATGGCCGGGTTGTCGCCGTACACCGCGGCGGAGGAGGCGTAGACCACCGGCACCGGACCGCCCGCCCGCGCCCGGCGCGCCGCGTCGAAGACCGCGATGGTGCCGGTGAGGTTGGCCGCGTGCGTCTCCAGCCAGGCCTCGCGCGAGCGGTCCACGGAGGCGACGGCGGCCAGGTGGAAGCAGCCGTCCATCCCCTCCATCGCGCGGCCCACCGCAGGGGCGTCGGCCACGTCGCCGATGATGATGTCCGCGCCGCCGGGCAGGTTCTCCCGGCGGCCGGTGGACAGGTCGTCGAGCACCCGGACCTCGTGCCCTTGCGACAGCAGCCGTTCGACGAGGTGGGAGCCGATGAATCCGCACCCGCCGGTTACGAGATAGCGTGCCATGCTTCGCCGCTCCTGGATTTCTTCCGATCCCAGCCGGAAATGACTTCGGCCCTTTTACACGCGCAACGTGCCGCCGGATCACCCTTCATCCGGGCCGGTGCCGGGTTCATTGGGGGCAGGCGCGGCGCCGGCGGTCATATCACCGGGTGGCCTTCACGGCGCCTTTGGTGCTCCGGATGCCGAGGTGCCGGCCGCCGCCTGGTCGATCCACCAGGCGTCGAAGTCGAGCGAATAAGGCGGCAGCGGGTCGGGGCGCTTCAGCCGGTTCCAGTAGGCCACCCGGTAGGTGCCCGAATGCCAATGCGGCACGACGTAATGGCCCCATAGCAGCACCCGGTCCAGCGCCGCCACGGCGGTGCCCAGATCCTCCTCCGTGTTGGCGCGGACGATGCGCTCGATCAGCGCGTCCACCGCCTCGCTGCGGATGCCCGCGAGATTCTGGCTGCCCGGACGGTCGGCGGCGGCGGAGCCCCAATAGCCCATCTGCTCGTTGCCGGGCGACAGCGACTGGCCCCAGACATGGACGACCATGTCGAAGTCGAAGTCGCGGATGCGGTTCTGGTACTGGCTGGTGTCGACGGTCCGCACGTTGGCCTGGATGCCGAGCCGCTTCAGGTTCTCCACGAAGGGCAGCGTGACGCGCTCGAAGGTCGGGCTGTCCAGCAGGATCTCGAAGGCGAGCTTCTGCCCGGTGGCCTTGTTCACGCGCACCCCGTCGCGGATCTCCCAGCCCGTCTCGTCCAGCAGGCGCCGCCCTTCCAGCAGGCTGCGGCGGATTCCGTTCTGCCCTTCGGTCGTGGGCGGGACGTAGGTCTTGGTGAAGACCTCCTCGGGGATCTTGCCGCGCAGGGACTCCAGCAGTGCCAGTTCGGCCGGACCGGGCAGCCCCTTGGACTGGAGGTCGGAATTCTCGAAATAGCTGTCGGTGCGCTTGTAGGCCCCGTAGAACAGCGTCTGGTTCGTCCATTCGAAGTCGAAGGCGTAGCCGATCGCCTGGCGCACGCGCGGGTCGGCGAAGACCGGCCGGCGCGTGTTGAAGACGAATCCCTGCATGCCCGACGGCACCTGGTTCGGGATTTCCTCCCGCACCACCCTGCCCTGGCGCACGGCGTCCACGTCGTAGCCCGTGGCCCAGGTCCGGGCGACGTTCTCCAGGCGGAAGTCGTACAGGCCGCCATGGAAGGCCTGGAGCGCCACGCTGGTGTCGCGGAAATACTCGTAGCGCATCGTGCCGAAATTGTTCCGGCCGACATTCACGGGCACGTCCTTGCCCCAATAATCCTCCACCCGCTCATAGGTGATCGAGCGGCCGGGATCGAGCGAGGCGATCCGGTAGGGGCCGCTGCCCAACGGCGGGGTCAGGGTCGTGGCGTCGAAGGTCTTGTCCTGCCAGTAATGCTTGGGCAGGACGGGAAGCTGCCCGACGATCAGCGCCAGTTCCCGGTTGTCGCCCGGCTTGAAGGCGAAGCGGACGCGCCGCTCGCCTTCCGCCGTGACCTTCTCAACCCCGCCGTAATAGCTGGCGTAGAAGGGATGGCTCTTCGTCAATGTCTCGAAGCTGAAGACCACGTCCTCGGCGGTCACCGGCTTGCCGTCGTGCCAGCGCGCCTGCGGGCGCAGGTTGAAGGCGATCCAGCTGCGGTCGTCGGCCAGCTCGATGGTCTCCGCGAGCAGGCCGTATTCGGTGAAATGCTCGTCCGGCGCGTTCGCCATCAGCGTGTCGTAGATCATCGTGGCCCCGGCCGCCGGGTCGCCGCGCAGGGTGAAGGGGTTCAGCGTGTCGAAGGAGCCGATCGCCTGGAGCGTGACCTGCCCGCCCTTGGGCGCCTGCGGGTTCACATGGTCGAAATGGCGGAAATCCGGGCCGTATTTCGGATCCCCGTGCAGCGCGATGCCGTGCGCCGGCTCGGCGGCCGGCGCGGGCGCCGCTCCCGCCACGGCGGCCAGACCCAGCATGAGGCCTCCCGCGATCCGACCCAAATGCCGACCCATTGGCGCGCTCCCTCTCCGTTCATGACCCTTTTCGCCATCAGAGATAAGGGCGCAACCGCCGGATGGCACGCCCTTTCCGCCGGGACTCACGCATCCTTTATCGACGGAACCTTTGCCGAAGGGGTCCGGTTGAGCCTGCGGGAGCACGAAACCCGAAAGCGTGCGGGAGCCAAGAACCAAGAGGCGCAGCATGACGCCGCCCGTCCATCCGCCGGTCGTTCCGGCCCATCCGCCGCATTACCATCCGGTGGACACCCAGCATGTCCTGTTCCTGCTGCGCCAATGGCTGAAGCGGGCCGCCCCGCCCGAGGCGGTGGACTGGCTCGACGAGGTGCGCGACGCGCTCGCCGACGGGCAGGAGGACGGATTCTTCATCGCCGCCTTCGCCGCCGTGCCCAGCAGGACCGGGCGGACGCCCCTGTCCCTGCGGCCGGAGGACCGGGCCGAAACCGTCCATGTCCGGCCCGGCTGGTACCCCGATCACTGGACCGCCGACGAGGCGGCGCGGGCCATGCTGCTGCTGAGCTACGACGACAGCGACGCGGACGCCTACGCCTCCATGCTGCGCGGCCTGCTGAAGGCCGGCCAGCTCGACCAGTCGGTGGCGCTCTACCGCAGCCTGCCGCTGCTGCCCTGGCCGGAGCGCCACGTCGCCTGGGCGAGTGCCGCCAGCCGCTCCGACCAGCGCCCGCTCTTCGAGGCGCTGGCCATCTGCAACCCCTACCCCGCCGAACGCTTCGACGAGACCTGCTGGAACCGCATGATCATGAAGGCGGTCTTTCTCGGCATCCCGCTGGACCGGGTGGAGGGGCTGGAGCGCCGTGCCAACAACGTTCTGGCGCACGAGCTGCGCGACTTCGCACAACAGCGGCGCGAGGCCGGGGAGCCGGTGCGGGCCTGCCTGTGGCGGGCCGTCGGCTCTTGCGCGGCCGGGCCGGTGCTGATGGAGATGGAGCGCATGCTGGCGAGCCGCGACCCGGAACAGCAGCAGGCCGCCGCCCTGGTCCTGCACCAGAGCCGCGACCCGCGCGCGGCCTCCATCCTGGACGGCCGCCCCGACCTGCGCGAGGGCATCGCCGCCGGCCGGCTGTGCTGGGAACGGCTCAGCCCGCCGCCGACGCTGCGCGCGGCGGGCTAGCGCCGGCTAGGAGCGCCGCAGCGCCAGGAAGGCGGCCAGCGGCGGAAGGACCAGCGTGCGCCCATCCGGGGTGATCTCCGGCGCCGGGCTGCCGGGCAGGCGCGGCAGCTCCAGGGCCATGAGGTTCGGCTTGTGCTTCAGCGAATATTCGGCCGGCGCGTCGCTGAGATTGAACACCGCCAGCAGGCGTTCGCCGTCCGCCCTCCGCTCGAAGGCGAGGACGGAGCCCTTGTCCTCCACCGCCTCCACCAGCCCCAGGGTCAGGGCGGCGTGGTTGCGGCGCACCTTCAGCATGCGGCGCCACAGTTCCAGCGGGCTGTTGGCCCGGCGTTCCTGCTGGTCCACCGCGAGCGCATGGTGTTCCTCCGGGACCGGCAGCCAGGGTTGGCCCGCCGCGGTGAAGCCGGCGTGCGGCTGGCCGCCGCGCCAGGGCATGGGCGTACGGCTGCCGTCGCGCCCCTGGAACTCCGGCCAGTAGGTGATGCCGAAGGGGTCGCGGAGCTGCTCGCGCTCCAGCACCACGTTGGGCAGCGCCAACTCCTCGCCCTGGTACAGGCAAACGGTGCCCGGAAGCGTGCAGAAGAGCGCCGCCAGCAGCGCGTTGAAACGCTCCGGGTCGGCACCCTTCGGCAGCCAGCGGGTGACCGCCCGTTCCACGTCGTGGTTGGACAGGCTCCAGCAGATGACCTCGGGCCGCGCCAGGGAGGTCAGCGCCTGGGCGAAGGCCGCCGCCGTCAGCGGCTGCTTGGCGACCGAAAGGCTGTAGGCGGCGTGCAGCCCTTCCGGCGAACAGTAGTTGGCGATGCGCTGCCCGGCGCCCGGCTGACTCGACAGCTCGCCCAGCAGGACCCGTCCGGGGTAGCGGTCCACGACGGCGCGCAGCCGCGCCAGCACGTCCCGGATCGAGACGTGCATCATGTCGTAGATGTGACGCTGCAGGGCGAAGGGCTTGGCCGGCGGCTCCGGCTGGGTCCAGGCGGCGGCGGGGTTGGAGCGGAGCTGCGGGTCGTGCCCGAAGAAGTCCACCGCGTCGATGCGGAAGCCGTCCACCCCGCGCTCCAGCCAGAATTCGGCGGTGTCCAGGATGGCCTGGAGCGTCGCCTCGTCCTGGAGATTCAGGGCGGGCTGGCTGGACAGGAAATGGTGCAGGTAATACTGGCGCCGGCGCGGCTCCCACGTCCAGGCGCCGCCGCCGAAGACGGACAGCCAGTTGTTGGGCGGCGTGCCGTCGGGGCGCGGGTCGGCCCAGACGTAGCGGTTCGCGAATTCACCCTCGCGCGAGCGGCGGCTCGCCGCGAACCAGGGGTGTTCGTCCGAGGTGTGGCCACAGACGAGATCCACCAGCACCTTCAGCCCGCGCTTGTGCGCCCCCTCGACGATCCGGTCGAAGGTGGAGAGCTGCCCCATGCGCGGATCGACCGCGCGGTGGTCGGTGATGTCGTAGCCGAAATCCTTCAGCGGCGACGGGTAGAAGGGACTGATCCAGATCGCGTCCACGCCGAGCGAGGCCACATGGTCCAGCCCCTCCAGCACGCCGTGGAGGTCGCCCCAGCCGTCGCCGTCCCGGTCGAGGAAGCTCAGCGGGTAGATCTGATACAGGGCCGCGCCGCGCAGCCAGGACGCGTTGTCGGAGGAAGCTTGGGTCATGACACTCTCCGCACCACAAGGCGGACAGGTTCCGGCCCCCTCCCCTAACGACTGGTTAGCGCGCGCAACGAAATCACAGCCCGCATATCACAGCCCGCCGTCCTTCCCCTTGTCCCCGTCCGGCGCGGGCGGCAGCGCCAGCCAGGGCGCCCAGGCCTGCCGGACGATCCCCGCCCAGGCCTGCGACGCCTGCACCGAAGCCTGGAAGGGTGCCGCCCACAGTGCCGCCATCGGCGCCATGGCAGCAGGCGTCATCATCGGCGGCAGGCCGGGCCGTCCGCCCGGCAGCGTCCCCTGCCCCAGCATCGCGAAGGGCATCATGGCGAGCGTGGGGGCCAGCATGCCGGCGGCGGCCTTGAAGGTCGGGGTGGCCCGGATGCGGATGGTGACGGTCTCCGCCCCCTCCTCCGGCTCGTCGCGGTGGAGGATCTGCACGTCCAGGTTCGGGAGGGCGGCGGTCAGCTTGGTTTCTTCCATGGTCCGTCTCCGCGATGTTCGGTCCGCCAGGATAGCCTTTCGCACCTGCGAAAGACACCTCCCCGGGAGGTGTAGGGGGGCATTGGTCCGGTGTCCGGAACAGGGACGGCACCGGCAGCGAGAGGAGGTGCGGCGTGCCTCCCGGAAACCTCCGCCCCGGCGGATGGTTTACCAGGGCAAACACCGGAAGGTTCACCCATGGATGCCCTCGCCCACACCGACGCCGCCACCGCGTCCGACGGCTCCGCCGCCGAGCACAACGCGGAGCTGAAGGAGGCCGCCACCTGCGCCGGCCTGACCTATGTGTCCGACGAGGAGCCGGGCATCCGCCGCCGGCGCGCCGGGAAGGGCTTCAGCTACAAATGGCCGGACGGCGTCACCATCACCGAAGAGGAGACGCTGGCACGCATCCGCAAGCTCGCCATCCCGCCGGCCTACCGGGATGTGTGGATCTGCCCGGATCCGGACGGGCACATCCAGGCCACCGGACGCGACGCCAAGGGGCGCAAGCAGTACCGCTATCACCCGCGCTGGACCGAGATACGCGAAGGCACGAAGTTCAGCCGCATGCTGGAATTCTGCCGCGCCCTGCCGCAGATCCGCGCCCGCGTGGACGAGGACCTGTCGCGGCGCGGCCTGCCGCGCGAGAAGGTGCTGGCGACGGTGCTGCGCCTTCTGGAGACGACCTTGATCCGGGTCGGCAACGAAACCTACGCGCGCGAGAACAAGAGCTACGGGCTGACCACGCTGCGCGACCGCCACGCCGACATCGAAGGGTCGGAGATCCGCTTCGCCTTCAAGGGCAAGTCCGGGAAGGAATGGAACGTGTCGCTGAAGGACCGCCGCCTGGCCCGGGTGGTGCGCGCCTGCCAGGACGTTCCGGGTTCGGAATTGTTTCAGTACATGGACGGCGACGGGCAGCGCCACGCCATCACCTCGGGCGACGTGAACGACTACTTGCGGAGCATCACCGGACAGGACTTCACGGCGAAGGACTTCCGCACCTGGGCCGGCACCGTCATGGCCGCCCTCGCCCTGAAGGAGTTCGAGAGTTTCGACAACAAAACGAAGGCGAAGCGCAACGTCACCCGCGCCATCGAGCAGGTCGCGGCACGGCTCGGCAACACGGCCAGCGTCTGCCGCAAGAGCTACGTCCACCCGGAAATCCTCGACGCCTATCTGGAAGGCAGCCTGATCGAGGCCATGAAGCGCGAGGTGGAGGCGGAACTGCGCGACGAGCTGGACGGGCTGGACGGCGAGGAGGCGGCGGTGCTGGCCTTCCTGCGGGAGCGGCTGGCGCGCGAGAGCGAGAGCCGCGTCCGCGAAGGCGCCCGGCGCAAGGCCACCGGAGCCGGAGCCGGGGCGGAAGCGCGCAACAACGCCTGAAGCCCGCTGTTCTCGCTCGCAAGCACAGCCCCCCAGGGAGACCATCATGGCGAAGACCACCACCGATCACGACGAAATCCGCAAATGGGCCGAAAGCCACGGCGGCAAGCCGGCGGTCGTGCGCGACACCCACAACGACACGGACGGCAAGAACAGCCGAAAGACGGGCGTCGGGCTGCTGCGGCTGATGTTCCCCAAAGCCAAGCAGTCCGAGCATGACGGGCTGGAGGAGATCGGCTGGGACGAGTTCTTCAAGCAGTTCGAGGACTCCGAACTGGCGCTGCTGTACGAGGAGAGCAGCAACTTCAACAAGATCATCGGCCGCGACACGGCCGAGAAGCGGGAGCACGGGGACTCCAAGGCGAGCCGCCATTGAAGGCCTCCGTCAGGGGCCTCGACCGGGGGTCCCGCCCCAAGCTTGAACCTGACCGTATGGAGAAGCCCCCCTTCCTTCGGGATGGGGGGTTTCGCATTCCGGTGAAGCGAGATCGGTCGGAATCGATGCGCTTTCTACCCAGAATTTGCTGCGACGCACGGAAACAGATCGCGTTCCGGAGGGTTATCTAATCACACCATTTGATTCCGCTTGCGGAGTGTCGGGCTTTGCGCGTTCTGATCGTCGATGATGAGATGCTCATCGCCATGCATCTCGAACTCCTGGTGACCCAGATGGGGCACGAGGTCTGCGCGCTCGCCACGGATGCGGAGGAGGCGCTGGCCGCCGCCGCGCGCTGCCGTCCGACCATCGCGCTGATGGACGTCCGGCTGGCCCGCGGGTCCAGCGGAGTGGACGCCGCCTACCGTCTGCGCCAGGAATTCGGTATCCGCTGCATCTTCGTCAGCGCCAGCCTGGACGACGGCGTCCGCGCCTCGTTGCGCCCGCTGGAGCCGCTGGGCTTCGTCGGCAAGCCGATCATGCCGGCCACCATCATGCGCGCGCTGGAAAAGGCCGACGCCACCACCCACTGAACGGGACAGCGGCCAGGGACGGCACCGCCCTATCAGGCGGGGGCATCCTCCGTCGGCGCCGGAGAGGCCACCGCCGCGGCGTCAGCCGCGGGCAGTTCCGCCGAGGGGTGCAGCCGGCGCAGCACGAGGCAGGCGATGTCGCCGGGAATGCCCTCGACCCCCGCATGAGCCTCCACCGCACGGACGACCAGCTCCGCCCGGTCGCGCACGGCGAAGTTCCGCCCCTGCTGGAGGGTGGCGGCCAGCCGCTCCTCCCCGAAGGGCTCGCGGTTGGCGTTCACGGCCTTCACGATGCTTTCCGTGTGCAGGAAGACCGTGTCCTCCTGCCGCAGCACCAGCGAGGCCTCGCCGTAGGCGACACCCTTGCGCACACCCAGCGCCGGGCCGCCGGCGTCGGACAGCCGCTCGACGGCGCCGTCGGCGGCCACGCGGAAGGGCGGGCGGTGCCCGGCCGTGGCGTGCCGGACAAGGCCGGTCTCGCGGTCGTAGATGGCGATGAAGGCGGTCGCGAAGCCGTCGAAGGGGCTCTGGCCGCACAGGCTGTCGTTGGCGCCGGACAGGATGGCACCTGGCCCCACCCCCGGACGGATCATCTCACGGATGGCGCCGCGCACCAGCAGCATCAGGAAGGCGGCCGGCACGCCGCCGCCGGACACCCCGGCGATGACCAGCACGAGATGCCGCTCGTCCAGCTCGACGATGTCGTAGAAGTCGCCGCTGACCGCCTGGATCGGCAGCAGGGCGCCGAAGAGCTGGGAATCGCGGCCGCTGGGCATCGGCGGCAGCAGGTTCATCTGCACGGCGCGGGCGGCGCGCTGCTCCTCCTCGATCAGGGTCTCGGCGGCGCCCAGACGCTCGGTCTTGCCCTCCAGCTCGACCGTGCGCATGAGGAGCTGCGCGTCGAGCGTCTCCTCCCGCGCCGCGGCCTCCATGGCCATGCCCCGGAAGACGCGGGCCAGCCGGCCGAACTCGTCGCTGCGCTCCATCGCTTCGTTCAGGCGGAAGGGGTTGAAGCGGCCGGCCTCGGCCTCGGCCACCGCCTCGCTCAGCCGCTCGATCGGCGCCATCTGGAGCCGGGAGAAGCGCACCGTCGCGACGATGCCCGCCGCGAGCACCAGCAGCCCCAGGACGAGCCCGGTCAGCAGGTGCGAGCCCACGAGGGCGCCCGCGTCCCCGCCGGACAGCGCCACCACGGCGACGCCCCCGCCGTCCGCGACCGGCGCCAGCGCCAGGAGCGAGCCGCCCGCATAGAGCGTGCGCAGGTCGCGGGTGCCGAGGACGGCCTTCGCCTCCTCCAGGGCGGCGGCGGGCAGCGGCTTGGCACCCGCCTGCACCGACAGGTCGCCGCCCAGCAGCCAGGCGGCCTCCACCCCCTCGTTGCGCGACACCGCCTCGATCAGGGCGGCCGGGCCGAACTGGCGCGACAGCTCCGACAGGGCGCGCAGGTTGGCGCCGACCTGGACGATGCGCGGCCGGTCCACGCCGGACACGCCCGCAAACTTCATCAGCCGCCCGCCGTCGCCGTAGGCCTCGGCGACGACGGTGGCCGGCGCGCGGCTCAGCAGCCCATAGAAGGGCGCCTCGCGCGGCTGCGCCTCATGGTCGGAGCCGAAGACGAGGTCGGGGCCGGGAATGTTGTGCAGATAGGCGCGGCCCCGGTTGTCGGTGATCCACATCTCGTCGGGGCCGCCGCTCTCGGCGATGGTCTTCAGCCGGTCGGCGATGGCCTTGGGGGACTGCTTCGAGGCTTCGGCGAGTGCCACCAGATGGGCGGTCAGGGTCGCTTCCGACAGGAGGCGCGCACCCAGCATCTCTTCCACGGCGCGGGGAATCTCGCGGGTCCGCTCGGCCGAGCGCGCCAGCAGGGCCGCCGAGAGCCGCGCGTCCGTCTCCATCCGGTCCCGCAGCGCGCCGTGCGCGCCCCAGGCCAGCGCCAGCGTGGTCAGACCCACGGCCAGCGCCACGAGGCCGGTCACGAGAAGTATCAGACGCCGTTGAAAGCTCATGGGAAATGCCGCCTCTCTGCCTGCCGCCACCCACCGCTTCTAACGGGACCGGCGGGTGGTGTCCAGGCAAGGGACCGGCGGAAGCTGTAACCGTTCGGGTACGGGGTCCGGCCGGACTCATACGATTTTCATGAAGTCCTGACCTGTGGTCAGGACTTCCGCGCCCCGTGGCGCAGGGGGCGGGGCGCGGGGCCGCAGTCGCGGCCCTATACCGGGTTCAGAGGTCGAAATTTTCCGAACCCGGTATCACGCGGCGGGCGGGGACGCCTGCTCGAGGAGGGACAGGAGATCGCTCGCCCGGTAGGGCTTGAGGAGGAGCCGCCAGCCGCGCCGGGCGATCTCGTCCCGCACGGTGGAGGTCGTGTCGCCCGTGGTGATCACGACGGGAATGCGCTCGCCGAGCGCCTTCATGACCTGCTCGACCGCGTCGAGCGCCGTGGCGCCGCCGAGCCGGTAATCGGAAACGAGGATCTCGGGCCGCCGGCCGGAGCTGGCGATGGCCTTCGACAGCGCGTCGGCGCTGCCGCCCGCCACGACGCCGTAGCCGGACTCGTCCAGGAACAGCTCGGTCCCCATGCGCACGATCGCATCGTCTTCGAGCAGGGCGACCGTCACGCCGGACGCTGGAGTGGTGTTGGAAGTCATGCTGCCTTGATGCCTTCGCGGAGGACGGTTCGGCAACCGTCCAATGGGCATATACGGAGACAAGGCCGGGCGGTGGCCCGGCCTTGTGCCGTTTCAGGAGGTTACAGGAGCAACCCGGCCGCGCTCACTTCACGACCGGCAGCTTCTCGAACTGGTGGAAGGGCGGCGGGGAGCTGACCGTCCATTCCAGCGTCGTGGCGCCCTCGCCCCAGTAGTTGGCGCCCACGCGGCGGCCGAACCAGATCGTGTAGATCGCCGTGGCGATGAAGACGATGTGGCCGGCGAAGGCGATGTAGGAACCCATGCTGGAGATCATGTTCCAGCCGGCGAAGGCGTCCGGATAGTCCGGAATGCGGCGCGGCATGCCGGCGGTGCCCAGGAAGTGCTGCGGGAAGAAGGTCAGGTTGGCGCCGATGAAGGTCATCCAGAAATGGACCTTGCCCCAGAACTCCGGATACTGGCGCCCGGACATCTTGCCGATCCAGTAGTACCAGCCGGCGAAGATGGAGAAGACCGCACCCAGCGACAGCACATAGTGGAAGTGCGCCACGACGTAGTAGGTGTCGTGCAGCGCCAGATCCAGGCCGCCGTTGGCCAGCACGACGCCCGACACGCCGCCGACCGTGAACAGGAAGATCAGGCCGAGCGCGAAGAGCATCGGCGTCTTGAACTCCAGCGAGCCGCCCCACATGGTGGCGATCCAGGAGAAGATCTTCACGCCCGTCGGCACGGCGATGATCATGGTCGCGGCGGTGAAGTAGGCGCGGGTGTCCACGTCCAGCCCGACCGCGTACATGTGGTGCGCCCACACGACGAAGCCGACCACGCCGATGGCCACGATGGCGTAGGCCATGCCCAGGTAACCGAAGATCGGCTTCTTGGAGAAGGTCGAGACCACCTGGCTGATGATGCCGAAGCCCGGCAGGATCATGATGTAGACTTCGGGGTGGCCGAAGAACCAGAACAGGTGCTGGAACAGGACCGGGTCGCCGCCGCCTTCCGGGTTGAAGAAGGTCGTGCCGAAATTGCGGTCGGTCAGAAGCATGGTGATGGCGCCGCCGAGCACCGGCACCGACAGCAGCAGCAGGAAGGCCGTCACCAGCATGCCCCACACGAACAGCGGCATCTTGTGCAGCGTCATGCCGGGGGCGCGCATGTTGAAGATGGTCGTGATGAAGTTCACCGCGCCCAGGATCGACGAGGCGCCCGCCAGGTGCAGCGAGAAGATCGCCATGTCCACCGCCGGACCGGGGTGTGCGGCGGCCGAGGAGAGCGGCGGGTAGATGGTCCAGCCGGTGCCGGCGCCGACACCGACGAAGGCCGAGCCGAGCAGCAGCAGGAAGGCCGGGACGATCAGCCAGAAGCTGATGTTGTTCAGGCGCGGGAAGGCCATGTCCGGCGCGCCGATCATGAGCGGCACGAACCAGTTGCCGAAGCCGCCGATCAGCGCCGGCATGACCACGAAGAAGATCATGATCAGGCCGTGCGCCGTGATGACGACGTTCCAGACCTGCCCGTCGGGCACCACGCCGAGGCCGGGATGCGCAAGCTCCGCCCGGATGATGCCGGAGAAGACCAGACCGGCGACCGCGGCGACGATGGCGAAGATGAAGTAGAGGGTCCCGATGTCCTTGTGGTTGGTGGAGAACAGCCAGCGCTGCACGAAGCCCGGCGTGTGATGGCCGTCGTGCGCGTCATGGCCGGCGGCGTGGATTGGATCAGCCATTACGGTCCTCGCTCGGTCGGGTCTGGACGTTTGATCGGGCACTCATGTGATCGGGCACTCAGGAGGGATCGCGAGGTCATTGCGGGGCCGCGGCGACCTGCGTGGACGGCCCGGTGGAGGGCGCGCCGTCACGCGAGGCGAACTGCTGGCGCGCCTCTTCGGTCCACTGGGCGAAGCGCTCCTTCGACACCACCTCGATCGCGATCGGCATGTAGGCGTGGTTCACGCCGCAGATCTCGGAGCATTGGCCGTAATAGACCCCCTCCTTCTCGGCGCGGACCCAGGTCTCGTGGATGCGGCCGGGGATGCCGTCGGTCTTCAGACCGAAGGACGGCACGCCGAAGGAATGGATGACGTCGCCGGCCGTGACCAGGAGACGCACCGTCGTGTTCACCGGAAGGACCACGCGGTTGTCCACCTCCAGCAGGCGGCGCTGGCCGGGCTTGATCTCCTCGTCGGGGATCATGATGGAGGAGAAGGTGAAGTTGCCATGGTCGGGATAGGTGTAATCCCAGTACCACTGGCGCCCGGTGACGTTCAGCGTCATCTCCGCCTCGGTCGAGCGGTCGCCGAAATAGAGCAGGCGGAAGGACGGCACCGCGATCACCACCAGGATGATCACCGGGATCACCGTCCACAGCACCTCGATCAGGGTGTTGTGGGTGGTTCGCGACGGGACGGGGTTCCGCGTCGCGCTGAACTTGAAGATGACATAACCCAACAGGGCCACGACCAGCAGGCAGATCGCCACCATGATCCAGAAGAGGAGCAGGTGGAAATCGTCCATCATTTCCGCCAGCGGCGAGCCCGGCGTCTGGTGCCAGAGCTGCCAGGGATGCGCCTCGCCGATGACCGGCAGGTCACCGGTCGGCGAGGGTGCCGGCGGCGCCGTCTGCGCCCAGGCCACAGCCGGAAAGAGCATGGCCGGCAAGACCATGGCCGGCAAACCAGTCAGGACGGCCGCGCCGGCCGACCAGAGTTTCTTGACCGTCATTCGCACCTCTCGGCCCTTCCATCAGGCGCAGTCGCGCCCCTCGTTCGCGGAAACAGCCATGCTTCAGGAAAGTTCACCGGCTCCGGAAAAACTCCGGGCCGGGGGTGCCATGCGAAATCGGGGCTTGCGGAGGGCCGATTTTTTTATGTTCAGAGCTTCCCGTCGGCGACGGCGAGCCGGCGGTGGATGGCCGTCGCGGCGATGGCGGCCTGCCCCATGCCGACGGAGATCTGGTTCAGCCCCTCCACCACGTCGCCGGCGGCGAACAGCCCCTCGACCGAGGTCTGCTGGTGCCGGTCCACCGACAGCCGGCCGTCGGCGGCGGTCAGCGGCCCCAGCGCCATCACGGCACCCGTGCGCGGGTCGGCGCCGAGACCGGAATAGAGCGTGTCGAAGGTCAGCCGATCCCCCGCCTCCGTCGTCAGGGCGACGATCCGCCCCTCCTCGGTGTGGACCTCGGCGACCGGGTCGATGACGGCGCGGATGCCCGCCTTCTCCATGCGGCGCCGGTCCACCTCCTCCAGTTCCATCGGCTTGCCGAGCGTCAGCATGGTGACGTCGGGCGAGTAGTTGCGCAGGAACAGCGCTTCGCCCAGCGTACCGGCGCCATGGCCGATGACGCCGATGCGGTGGTCGATCACCTCGTAAGCGTCGCAGATCGGGCATTGGCGGATCAGCCCCTTCTGCACCGCCTGGTACAGATTGGGGAGGCCCGGCTCCCGGTCGATCACGCCGCTCGCCAGCAGGACGGTGCGGGCGGCGACGGCGTGGCCGCCGTCGGTGCGGGCGATGAAGCCCTCCTCGTCCTTCTCCAGCGTCTCGACGCTGCCACGCTCGATCCGCGCGCCGTAGCGTTCGGCCTGTGCCCGCATGTTGGCGACCAGCTCCGGGCCGGTGACGCCGTCCGGATATCCCGCGTGGTTGTGGCTGCGCGGGATCCAGGAGGCACGGCTCTCGGCGGCGTCCACCACCAGGATGCGGCGCCGGTAGCGCGCCAGGTAGATCGCCGCGGTCAGCCCGGCCGGTCCCCCGCCGATGATCAGGGCATCCAGTCTTTCTTCGGTCACGTTCCGTCACCCTGCCGTGTGGGAGTGCCGCCCCTCGCCAAGCAGCGCCGCAGCCCGTCGAGCGCGCGCAGGTTGGCGGCGAAGCCGATCATGAGAAAACCCGCGTAGATCCCGACGAAGACGACGGCCACGGCGAGCACGACCCGCCAGGGTCCCTGGAAGGGCGAGTCCACCAGCAGCAGAACGGCGGCCAGCGCCCCGCCCGCCACCGTCGCCATCCCGATCAGGTCGAGCAGGCGCGGGATCGTCTTCCCCCAGACGGCGGGGTCGGAGGCCGAGCTGCCCTTCGTCGGATCGGGAACGGCCACCATGCGCCTGGCCTCGTTCGGTTGCGATGGATGAGCAACGAACGGCCCCGCCGGCGGTTCCGCCGCGGGGCCGTCCCAATGAACCCTTCAGGAACGCCTCAGCGGGACAGGCCGCGGCGGCTCATCTCATCTTCGAGATCGCGGCGCTCGCGCTGGACGCGGCGCTGTTCGTCGGCGACGCGGTCGTACTGGTCCTGAAGCTCGCGGTCGGAATAGCGGTCGAAGCGGGAGCCCCCGCGGTTGCCGGAGGAGCCGGACGAGCGGGCGCTGTCGTCATAGCCCGAAGCTCCGGAATTGCGGCGGTCGCGCTCGATCTGCTCGCGCTGCTGCTGGCCCTCGTAGCTGTTGGGGTTCACCGCCCGGTTGAGCTGGTCGAGCGTGCCGGACCAGCCGCCGCCCTGGTTCTGCTGCTGCGCCAGGGCCGCCGGAGAGACGGCCAGCATGGCCGCGACCGCGGCGGTGGCAAGACGTAATCGGTTCATTCTCCACTCCCTCGGTATTGCCGATGTGGAGGGATAAACCGTCCGAACGGGCGAAGATCGCGTTCAGGCCACCGCCTTTTCTCAAGCCAGCCGATCGCGTCCGTGCGGCGCGTCCAAATCCAGCGCCGGCCCCTTCGGCACGATGCCGGTCGGGTTGATGGTGGCGTGGCTGCCGTAATAATGCCGCTTGATGTGGTCGAAGTTCACGGTTCCCGCGATGCCCGGCACCTGGTACAGCTCCCGCAGATAGCCGGACAGGTTCGGGTAGTCGGCGATGCGCTGCCGGTTGCACTTGAAATGGCCGACATAGACCGCGTCGAAGCGCACCAGCGTGGTGAAGAGCCGCCAGTCGGCCTCCGTCAGCCGGTCGCCCACGAGATAGCGCTGCCGGGACAGGCGCGCCTCCAGCTCGTCGAGCGCTTCGAACAGCGCGTCGAAGGCCTCCTCGTACTTCTCCTGGCTGGTGGCGAATCCGGCCTTGTAGACGCCGTTGTTCACCCGGTCGTAGACATAATCGTTGATCCGGTCGATCTCCTCCGCCAGGTCGGCCGGGTAGTGGTCGTGGGAGCGGTCGGCGAAGGCGTCGAACTCGCGGTTCAGCATGCGGATGATCTCCGCCGATTCATTGCTGACGATCGTGCCGTCGCGCTTGTCCCAAAGGACGGGCACGGTGACCCGCCCCGTGTAGTCGGGCATGGCCTTGGTATAGACCTCGTGCAGGCGCTTGGCCCCGGTGACCAGTTCGAGCTCGGCGAAGACCCAGCCCTCCTCCAGCATCAGCGGCTCGACCACCGAAACGGTGATGGCCGATTCCAGCCGCTTCAGGGCACGGAAGATCAGGGTGCGGTGCGCCCAGGGGCAAGCCAAGGAGACGATGAGATGGTAACGGCCGGGTTCCGGCGCGAAGGGCGTCGAGCCGTCCGCCTTCACCCAATTGCGGAAGCGGCTTTGCGACCGCACGAAGGCGCCGCCCGTGGATTTGGTGTCGTACCACTGGTCGTGCCAGCGCCCCTCGATCAACAGACCCATGGCCGTCCTCCTCTTTTTCTGAAATTCCCTCTCCCCGCCGGGGGAGAGGGAGAGAATCAGCCGTGCAGCTTCGTGGCGATCTCGGCGACGTGGCGGCCCTGGAAACGGGCACCGTTGAGTTCGACCGCGCTCGGCTGGCGGGAGCCGTCGGCGTCGGCGATGGTGGCGGCACCATAGGGCGAGTTGCCCATGACTTCGGACACGCCGTTCTGGCCCTGGAAGGAATAGGGCAGGCCGGCGATCAGCATGCCGTGGTGCAGGAGCACGACATGGGTCGTCAGGATGGTGGATTCCTGGCCGCCATGCTGGGTGGCGGTGGAGGTGAAGACACTGCCCACCTTGCCGACGAGGGCGCCCTTGGCCCACAGGCCGCCGGTCTGGTCGAGGAAGTTCTTCATCTGCGCCGCCATGTTGCCGAAGCGGGTCGGCGTGCCGAAGACGATGGCGTCGTATTCCGCCAGCTCGGCGGGGCTGGCGACGGGAACGTCGGACTCGTCCTTGTAGTGGAACTGCGAGGCGACCTCGGCCGGGACCAGTTCGGGGACGCGCTTGACGGTCACCTCGGTTCCGGGCACCGAACGGGCGCCTTCCGCCACCGCCTGAGCCATCGCGGAGGTGTGACCCCAGCTGCTGTAATAGACCACCAGAACCTTGGCCATGGGATGCGTTCCTTTGTCGTTTACGAGGACAGGCGGCGTTGCCGCCGCCCCACCCTTTTAACGGTCGGGGGCGCCTTTCGTAATGCGCCGCTCTGGCATTTCATTGTTTCGTGGTGTAGAACAATGCCATGGACCGTCTCGACGATATGCTCGCCTTCATCAAGGTGGTGGACAGCAAGAGCTTCACCGCCGCCGCGGACAGGCTCAACCTGTCCAAATCCGTGGTCTCCCGCCGCATCGCGGAGTTGGAGAACCGGCTGGGCGCGCGGCTGCTGAACCGCACCACCCGCAGGCTGAGCCTGACCGAGGTCGGCCAAGCCTATTACGAGCGCTGCATCCGCATCCTCGCCGACCTTGAGGAGGCGGAACAGGCCGTCGCGGACCTTCACGCCGCCCCCCGGGGACGGCTGCGGATCAACGCGCCTGCCTCCTTCGCGCTGGTCCACATGGCCCCGGCGGTGGCGGATTTCCTGACGCGCTACCCGGACATCGAGATCGACATCGACCTGAACGACCGCTACGTCGATCTGGTGGACGAGGGCTACGACCTCGCCGTGCGCATCGGGCGGCTGCGCGACAGCTCGCTCATCGCCAAGCGGCTCGCCCCGAACCGGCGGGCGATCTGCGCCAGCCCGGCCTATCTGGAAAAGCACGGGATCCCCGCCAGGCCGCAGGATCTCGCCGACCACAACTGCCTGATCTACACGAACGTTCCCCTGGCGGAACAATGGCAGTTCCGCGTGGACGGCCAGATCCAGTCGGTGCGGGTGTCGGGCAGCCTGCGTTCCAACAACGGCGACATGCTGCTCGCGGGCGCCATCGCCGGCGCGGGGGTGGTGGTCCTGCCGACCTTCATCTGCGGCGAGGCGCTGCATTCCGGCGCCCTGCGCGAGGTGCTGGCCGAGTTCGACGGGACGGATTCCTCCGTCTTCGCGGTCTACCCGCAGAACCGGCACCTGTCGCCCAAGGTGCGGGTCTTCGTCGATTTCCTGGCCGCCCGCTTCGGCCCGAAGCCCTATTGGGACCGCGCCCTGAGCGCGGCCCTTTCGGCCGAAGAGCCTGCTCCGGACGAGCGTTCCGTCATGGAGTCGGACGCCGGCGCGACCGCATATTGAGGGCGTTCAGCAGGCTGGTCGACTGGTTGGGGGCCTGAGCCCGCTTCGGCGCCGTGGACAGGAAGCCCGCGACCCGCCCGCGCAGCTCGACCGCGTCGTGGGCAGCGTTGTCGGCCGTCTCGGCGACACGGCGGCGGACATCCGGGTCCAGCGTGTTGAAGGCCCGCGTCGCGAACTCCAGGGCCGGCCGCGACTTGGTGGCGATCACCTGCCGCAGCGCCTTGGACACGAGCACCGTGTCGAGCCCACCCGGCCCGTCCACCCCGTCCAGCACGTCGGCCAGGATGCCGATGGCCTGAAGGGTCCGGTTGTCGTCGAGGGAGAGGTTCGCCAAACCGGTCATGCGTCTTTTTCCCGATCACTCCGGGACGGAAGCCCGGCATCATTTCCAGCAAGGATAGTGCGCGCCCGCGTTTCTGGCAACGCGGGCGCGCCGGGTCCCTCTTCGGAGGAAACCGGGGCCGCCTCCGCGGGCACGGGTTCGGCCATGGCCGGTTCCGCTGGGGCGGGCTCCGCCGGGACCGTTTCAGCCCCAACCGGCTCCGCCGCCGCCGTTTCCGCCGGAACCGGTTCGGCGGGTGCCCCGTCCGCCGGCGCGGCCATGCCGGGTTCGAGCCCGTCGAGAACGGGCTGCTCCTGCTCGTCCGCTTCGCTCCCCTCCCCTCCGGCCCCCGCCGGGGCGGGCTGGCTGCGCGCCTCGGCGACGTCCTGGATGTGGGCGCGCAGGTCGGCGTCCTTCTGGAGGAAGCGGCGGAAATCACGCTCGGACAGGACGAGAAGCTGGCAATAGCCGAGCGAGCGGACGTCGGCGTTGCGCCGCCCGCCCCTCAGCAGCGCCATCTCGCCGAAGAAGTCGCCGGTGCCGAGATTGACCGGCTCGGCGAGGCCGGGCACCAGCACCTCGACGGCACCCGACGCGATGAAGAACATGGCGTCGCCCTTGTCGCCGCGCCGCACGATCATCTCGCCCGGCAGGGCGAGGCGTGGGCGGAGCAGCCGGACGATCCCGGCGAGCCGTTCCGGCTTCACCCCGGCGAAGATCGACACCCGTCCGACCATCTCCGGAAGGTCCAGGCGGAGGTCCAGCTTGGGCACGCGCTCCAGCGCCCGGCGGCGCTTCTCCATGTCGCGCTCCAGATCGTTCAGCACCTCCTGGCTGATGATCGACTCCGCGAACATGGTGCGGTAGTCGGCCTCCTCCAGCCGCAGCGCGGCGCGGCCGAGATAGCGGTTCTGGAGGAGGATGGCGTAGTCCGGATATTGCAGCCGCATGGTGGCCAGCGCCTGGTCGACGAGGGCGAGCCGCACGGTCAGGATGCCCTCCAGCTCGCGCGCGGCGTCCTCGCCGAGGACGGAGGCGATCTTGCCCCGGGTGAAGTCGAGCAGCTCGCGCAGCACCGTGCCGACCGCCACCAGCACCTCGAACCGCATCGCCAGCCGCCGGGCGAGCGGCCCCTCGACGCCCATCCGGCGCTGGAGCCAGCTCGCCATGCGCATCGCGGTGCTGAAGGCGATGAAGGGCTCCTCCGACGCCTGATAGCCCGCCCGGCCCTGCGTCCGCACCGCGTCGAGCAGCCGGGCGGTGCGCCCGGCCAGCAGCTCCATGACGCCGCGGGAGATCACGCCCTCCTTGAAATGGGCGAAATACAGCTCCTCCTCGCGGTTGGCGAGGATGGCGAGCCCCACGGTCACGCGGTCCTCCGCCCCGGCCGGGACCTCGCTGTTCCGGCCGCGGTCGATGGCGCTCAGCCGCTCGGTGTATTCGCTGACGAGCGTTTCGACGGACGCCGGATCGACATGGTAATGGCGGCCGATGGCGGTCACCCGCTCCCGCACGTCGGCGAGCGACAGGGCCAGCACGCGGTTGCGCATGACGGCCTCCACCGGCGACAGCCGGTCGAGACCGAGCAGCTTGATCAGCGGGCGGAGCGTCGTGCCGTTGACGAACAGGGTGAAGAAGACATAGCCGGTGGCGAGCACCGCGACGAAGCCCTGCACCCGGTCCGGCACCCGGCCGTTCTCCGTGACGGCGAGCGCCAGGGTGAGCGACACCGCCCCCCGCAGCCCGCCCCACAGCATCACCGCCTTGTAGGCGTCGCTGACCCGCTGTGACAGGCCGGCCGCCGACAGAAGCGGCAGCAGCCCGAACAGAACGAGGCCGCGCGCCAGCCCGGCGGCGACCACGACGACGAGGAGCAGCCCGACATCGGCCCAGCCGACCGAGTTCAGCAGGCGCGGCACCAGGATGGCGGTCAGCAGGAAGATGAGGGAGTTCGCCCAGAAGCCGAGCTGGCGCCAGACATGCTCCATGGCACCCCAGGTGGTCGGGGAAACGCGCGTCCGCCCGACCGACCCGACGACGAGGGCGGAGGTGACGACGCCGACGACGCCCGAGACACCCACGTAATGCTCCGCCAGCACGTAGGTCAGGTAGGCGAGCGCCACCGTCAGCGTGATCTCGGCCATCGGCTGGTTGCGGTAATGGGTCACCAGCGTGCAGGCGAGGCGCCCGCAGAGATAGCCGGTCACGATACCGCCGGAGAAATCCTTCAGGAATTCGAGGCCCGCTTCCACCACACCGCCGTCGGAGCGGCGCGTCATGATGCCGAGCAGCAGGGTGAAGACCGCGATGGCCGCGGCGTCGTTCAGCAGGCTCTCGCCCTCGACCAGCGTGGTCAGGCGGCGCGGCGCGCCGAGGTCGCGGAACACGCCGACCACCGCCGCCGGGTCGGTGGAGGCGAGGATCGCGCCGAGCAGAAGGCAGGGGATCAGCCCTATGCTGGTGAAGAGATTCAGCGCGTAGCCGACCGCGAAGGTGCAGACGAAGACCGCCACCACGGCCAGCAGCAGAATCGCCGCCATGTCGTCGAACAGCCGCCGCACCTCGACCGTCAGCGAGGTTTCGAACAGCAGCACCGGCAGGAAGACGAACAGCAGCGCTTCCGACGAGATGTTCAGGTCGGCCAGCGAACGCAGGAAATCATGGATCGGCCCGGTGCCGTTCGTGCCGGCGAAAGCCTGGATCAGCGTGCCCAGCGCGACGCCGACGGCGGCCAGCAGAACGGTGTAGGGCAGCCGGAGCCGTGCGGCGATCGGGGGCAGCAGGCTGACCAGCGCCAGGAGCCCCGAAACGCCCAGAACATAAACGACGATTTCGTGCATGACCCTACGCGCCGGTTGCAAGCCCGGCGGCACGGTAGCCGCCGGTGGTGGACTGGGCAAGGTCTGGAAGGGTCATTCCCGTGGGAAAAGTCCTATGACCCGGCGAAGGCCTCCCGCAGGTCGCCGTAGAGGCGCTGGAACAGGCGGCGGCGGCCTGCCATGCGGGCAGCCAGGGCGGGATCGGGCTCGACCGTGTGGCGGATTTCCAAGGGGCGGCAGACGGAATCGGGGTCCTCGCCGGTCGCGGCCAGCCGGCCGAGCCGGGCGGCGCCGAAGGCCGGCCCGACCTCCGCTCCCGCCGGATAGTCGAGCGGCCGCCCGAGGGCGCTCGCCAGGATGCGGCCCCACAGGGCGCTACGCGCCCCGCCGCCGATGACCAGCATGCGGTCCACGGAGGCTCCCGCCTCCTCCAGCACCGCGAGCCCGTCGGCGAAGGCGAAGGCCACCCCCTCCAGCACCGCGAGTGCCAGTGCGGCGCGGTTCGTCTCGTGGGTCAGGCCGAAGAAGACGCCCTTGGCGTGAGGGTCGTTGTGCGGCGTGCGCTCGCCCGACAGGTAGGGCAGGAAGACCAGCGAGCCGATGTCCTCCGCATGCGCCTCCGCCTCCCGAAGCAGGGTGGCCTCGTCCGGCGCGCCGGTCAGCCGGGCGGCGAAGGTCAGGCAGCTCGCCGCACTGAGGATGACGGACATCTGGTGCCAGCGGCTGGGCAGCGCGTGGCAGAAGGCGTGGACGCCACGTTCCGGGTTGGGCGCGAAGCGGTCGCCGCTGACGAACAGCACGCCCGAGGTGCCGAGCGACAGAAAGGCCGTCCCCGGCGCCACCACCCCGACGCCGACGGCCCCCGCCGCGTTGTCGCCGGCCCCCGCCGCGACGACGGCGTCGGCCGGCACGCCCCATTCCGCCGCCACGTCCGGCAGCAGCGTGCCGGTGGCGTCGGATCCCTCATACAGGCGTGGCATGTGGAATTCGGTCAGGCCGGTGGCGGCCAGCATTTCCGCCGACCAGCAGCGCTTCGCCACGTCCACCCACAGGGTTCCGGCGGAATCCGACAGGTCGGAAGCATGGGTGCCGGTCATGCGCAGGCGCAGGTAATCCTTGGGCAGAAGCACCTTGGCGGTCGCCCTGAAGACTTCCGGCTCATGGTTGGCGACCCACAGCAGCTTCGGCGCGGTGAAGCCGGGCATGGCGCGGTTGCCGGTGATCGCCCGCAGGCCCGGCACGCGCCGCTCCAGCTCCGCGCATTCGGCGCCGCTGCGCCCGTCGTTCCACAGAATGGCCGGCCGCAGCACCCGGTCACCGGCGTCCAGCAGCGTCGCCCCGTGCATCTGCCCCGACAGGCCGATGCCCCGCACCGCCGCCATGGCGTCCGGGTGCAGCCGGCGCAGCTCGGCGATGGCCTGCCGCGTCGCGGCCCACCAATCCTCCGGGTCCTGCTCCGACCAGAGCGGCTGGGGCCGGCTGACCTCCAGCGGCGCCGTCGCCTGCCCGACCAGCCGCTGCTTCCCGTCGATCAGGACCGCCTTGACGCCGGACGTGCCGAGGTCGATGCCGAGATGCATGAATAGTCTTCCTTTGGATTTGCACCCTCACCCTAGCCCTCTCCCGGGACGGGAGAGGGGACTTGAGCCGAGCGCTGGACTCCCCTCTCCCGCCCCGGGAGAGGGAGGGTGAGGGTGGTTGCTCTTACAGCTCGACCCAGGCCGCACCCCTGCGGCTGGACTCCACGGCGGCGTGGATGAAGCGGACGCCGCGCACGCCGTCCTGCACGGTGGGCACCAGGCGGGCCTGCGGGTCGGGGTCGCCCCAGCCCATGCGGGCGCCGATCAGGTCGGCGGTGTCGCGGTAGAGCTGGGCGAAGCCTTCCAGATAGCCCTCCGGATGGCCGGACGGGATGCGGGTGGCGTAGGCGGCGGCCGCGTTCGATCCGGGGCCGCCCCGCGTGACGGTGCGCGGCGGCTCGCCGAAGGGGGAGACGCGGAGCTGGTTCGGCTGCTCCTGGAACCATTCGATCCCGCCCTTGTCGCCATACACGCGCAGGCGCAGGCCGTTCTCGTGGCCAGGGGCCACCTGGCTCGCCCAGAGCATGCCACGGGCACCATTGGCGTAGCGCAGCATCATGTGGGCGTTGTCGTCCACCCGGCGCCCCTCCACGAAGGTGTGGAGGTCGGCGGCGAGCTGCGCGCAGCGCAGCCCCGTGACGAACTCGGCGAGTTGGAAGGCGTGGGTGCCGATGTCGCCGACGCAGCCGGCGATGCCGCTCTGCGCGGGGTCGGTGCGCCAGGCCGCCTGCTTCTGCCCGCTGTCCTCCAGCCGCGTGGTCAGCCAGTCCTGCGGGTATTCGACCTGCACGACGCGGATCGTGCCCAGCTCCCCCGCCTCGATCATGGCGCGGGCCTGCCGGATCATCGGGTAGCCCGTGTAGTTGTGCGTCAGCGCGAAGACGAGGCCGCTGCGCTCCACGGCGGCGGCGAGGTCCTCGGCGTCCTCCACGGTGGTGGTCAGCGGCTTGTCGCAGATGACGTGGATGCCCGCCTCCAGGAAGGCCTTGGCGGCGGGATGGTGCATGTGGTTCGGCGTGACGATGGCGACGGCGTCGATGCCGTCCGGCCGGGCGGCCTCGGCCTTCGCCATCTCCGCGAAGTTCGCGTAGCAGCGGTCGGGGGCGAGGAACAGGTCCTCGCCGCTCGCCCGCGCGCGCTCGGGGTCGGAGGACAGAGCCCCCGCCACCAGCTCGTAACGGTCGTCCAGCCGGGCGGCGATGCGGTGCACCCCGCCGATGAAGGCCCCGCGCCCGCCGCCGACCATGCCCAGCCGCAGCCGGCGCCGCGCCGCCGAAGCAGCACTTCCCTCGATGGTCATGTTTCCCTCCTCAGCCGATGCCCAGCATCCGCCGGTTGGCTTCCAGGTCGGTCCCGGTGCCGGCGAAATCGTCGAAGGCCTTTTCGGTCGTGCGGATGATGTGCGCCTCGATGAAGGGCGCGCCCTCGGCGGCCCCCTGTTCCGGGTGCTTCATGCAGCATTCCCACTCCAGCACCGCCCAGCCGTCGTAGCCGTACTGGGTCAGCTTGGAGAAGATCGCGCCGAAATCGACCTGCCCGTCGCCGAGCGAGCGGAAGCGGCCCGCGCGGTTGATCCAGGGCTGGTAGCCGGAATAGACGCCCTGCCGGGGGGACGGGTTGAACTCCGCGTCCTTGGCGTGGAACATCTTGATCCGCTCGTGATAGACGTCGATGTAGCCGAGGTAATCGAGCTGCTGCAGCACGAAGTGGCTGGGATCGTAGAGGATGTTGCAGCGCGGGTGATTGCCGACGCGCTCCAGGAACATCTCGAAGGTCGCGCCGTCGAACAGGTCCTCGCCGGGGTGGATCTCGTAGCAGAGATCGACGCCGGCCCGGTCGAAGGCGTCGAGGATCGGGCGCCAGCGCTTCGCCAGCTCGTCGAAGGCCGTCTCGATCAGCCCCGCCGGGCGCTGCGGCCAGGGATAGATGTAGGGCCAGGCGAGCGCGCCGGAGAAGGTGGCGTGCGCCGTCAGGCCGAGGTTGGCAGACGCCTGCGCCGCCAGCATGAGCTGCCCGACCGCCCATTCCTGCCGGGCCTTGGGATTGCCGCGCACCTCCGGTGCCGCGAAGCCGTCGAAAGCCTCGTCATAGGCCGGGTGAACGGCGACGAGCTGGCCCTGCAGATGGGTGGAGAGTTCCGTGATCTCGACGCCCAGATCGGCGAGCGTGCCCTTGACCTCGTCGCAGTAGGTCCGGCTCTCCGCCGCCTTGGCGAGATCGAACAGCCGCCCGTCCCAGCTCGGGATCTGCACGCCCTTGTAGCCGAGGTCGGCAGCCCATTCGCCGATGGCCGGCAGGCTGTTGAAGGGCGCCTGATCGCCCGCGAACTGGGCGAGGAAGATCGCCGGCCCCTTGATGGTCTTCATTGGCCCATTCCTCCCGATGATGTGCTTCTTGCCACCGCGCCGCGCGTATGGACGCTCAATTCCCTCTCCCCCTGGGGAGAGGGTCAGGGTGAGGGGGTTGCAGGGGAACATTTGCGTTCGGCAGATGCGGCACCCCCCTCACCCTCCCGCTGCGCGGGCCCCTCCCTCTCCCCGGAGGGGAGAGGGGATAGCCTCACCCTTCCCTCACATCAGAACGGCGAGTCCGGGTAGTAGTACTTGGCCGCGTTCTCGGGCGTCACGAGGGTCGCCTCGATGATGTACTGCTTCTCGATCGGCGCCTTCTCGACGAGGTGGCGGGCGGTGATCTCCATGGCTTCGGCGATCATCGCGGGCGGGTACAGCACGTCGGCCGGGACCAGCGTGTCCTTGTCCATGACGCGTTTGATGATGTCCTTCATGCCGGCGCCGCCGAGGATGAACATCTCCTTCTCGCGGCCGGCCTGCTTGACCGCCTCGATCACGCCCAGCGCGATGTCGTCGTCCTGCGCCCAGACCGCGTCGATCTTCGGGAAGCGGGACAGGAAGTCCTGCATCACCTTGAAACCGTCGTCGCGGTTCCAGTTGGCGTATTCCATGCCCAGGACCTTGATCTGGCTGCCCTTGATCTCCTCCTGGAAGGCCTCGACGCGCTGGTTGTCGACCACCGTGGGGATGCCGCGCAGCACCACGATGTCGCCCTTGCCGTTCAGCTTCTGCTTGATGTACTGGGCGGAGACCTTGCCCATCTCCGGGTTGTTGCCGGCGACGTAGAGGTCCTGGATCGACGGGTCGGTCAGGCCGCGGTCAACCACCGTCACGAACTTGCCGGCGTCCTTCACCGCGCGGACCGGGTCGGTCATCGGCGCGGATTCGAAGGGCAGGATGACCAGAGCGTCGATCTGGCGGACCGACACGAGGTCTTCCAGGTCGTTGGCCTGGCGGCCGACGTCGCGCGCCGTCACCAGGATGACGTCGAGGTTCGGGTATTTCTGCTCCAGCCGCTTTTCGGCCTGCTGGGCGTGCCAGTTCAGGCCGCCGGCCCAGCCGTGCGTCGCGGCGGGGATGGAGACGCCCATCTTGATCTTGTCCTGCGCCCAGGCGGCCGGGGCCATCAGGACGCCGGCGACGAGTGCGGTGGCGAGACTCAGCTTCAGTTTCATTGCCTGTTCCTCCCTTTGGAATTCTTAGCGTTTGGACGCCGTGCCCCGTTGCAGCAGCACGGCGACGATGATGATGGCGCCCTGGATGGCGCCATTGAGGTAGACGCTGATCGCCCCCGTCAGGTTGAGGATGTTGTCGATCAGCGTGAGCATGACGGCACCGACCACCGTGCCCCAGACCCGGCCGTAGCCGCCCTTCAGCATGGTGCCGCCGATGATGACCGCCGCGATGGCCTCCAGCTCCCACAGCAGGCCGGTGGTGGCCGAGGCGGAGCCCAGCCGCGGCACGTAGATGACCACGGCCAGCGCGACGCACAGCCCCTGGAGCATGAAGGCCAGCAGCTTCACCCGGTCCACGTCGATGGCCGAGTAGCGCGCGACCTCCTCATTGGAGCCGATGGCGGCGCAGTATCGGCCGAAGCGCGTGCGGTACATGATCAGCGCGCCGATCAGCGCGACCACCGCGAACAGCAGGATCGGGTACGGGATGCCGAAGAGCGAGCCGTAATAGACGGGCCTGTAGACCGACCGCATGGAGGAATCCAGCGACAGCGTGCCGCCGTCGGCCAGATACGTCACCAGCGACCGGAAGATGCCCATCGTGCCGAGCGTCACGATGAAGGCCTCGATCCTCCCCTTCGTCACCAGAACGCCGTTGACCAGCCCCGCCGCGAGTCCGAGCCCGACCGCCACCAGCATGCCCAGCGCCACCACGTGCCAGCCCGGTCCCATCGCGGGGACCAGCGCGTTCATGGTGACGATGGTCACGCCGGACGCGAAGGCGGCGAGCGAGCCGACCGACAGGTCGATGCCGCCGGACGTGATCACGAAGGTGGCGCCGACCGCGATGATGCCGATGAAGGCGGTGCGGGTCAGCACGTTGAAGATGTTGCCGGGGCTGAGGAAGACCGGGTTCACCAGCGTGCCCAGCACGATCAGCCCGGCCAGTGCCAGGAACGGCCCCCAGAGCTTCAGGTCGAAGCCGGACGAACGTCTCCGGACCGCGTCAGGCATGGACGATTGCGTCATTGGACACTCCCTTGGTCCCGCCCTTCAGGCCGGTGGCGTAGCGGACGATTTCGGCTTCCTCGATGGCGTCGCCGGACAGCGTGCCGGTGACGACCCCTGAGCGCATGACGACGACCCGGTGCGACAGCCCGATGATCTCCGGCATTTCCGACGAGATCACGATGATGGAGGCGCCGCGCCGGGCAAGGTCATGCAGGAAAAGGTAGATCTGGCGCTTGGTGCCGATGTCGATGCCGCGCGTCGGCTCGTCCACGATCAGGATGGAGGGTTCGACCTGCATGGTCTTGGCGAGCAGCAGCTTCTGCTGGTTGCCGCCGCTGAGGCTGCCGACCAGCGCGTCCATGCTCTTCACGCGGATGTCGAACTCCTCCACCGCGCGCTCCAGCACCGTGGCCTCCTTGCGCTCGTCGATGAAGAAGCGCCCATAGCGGTCCAGCGCCAGCAGCGTCAGGTTCGGGCGCAGCCCTTTCCCCACCAGCAGTCCCTTGCCCTTGCGGTCCTCCGTCAGGTAGGCGATGCCGTGGGCGGCGGCGTCGCCGACGTTGCGGATGCGCACCGGCTTGCCGTCGCGGCGGATGGTCCCGGCGGTGCGGTGGCGCAGGGACAGCATGCCCTCGATCAGCTCCGACCGGCCGGCCCCGACCAGCCCGGCGAAGCCCAGGATCTCGCCCCGCCGCAGCCGGAAGGAGGCGTTCTCCACCCAGCCGGGCACGGTCAGCCCCTCCACCTCCAGCACCACCGGCGCGTCCGGCGCCAGTTCCCTCTTGGGCGGGAACATGTCGCTGAGGTCGCGCCCGACCATGAGCTGCGCGATGTCGTCCTGGCTGAGTTCGGCGGCCGGGCGGGTGGCGATGTGGCGGCCGTCGCGCAGCACGGTCACGCGGTCGGAGATCGCCTTCACCTCGTCCAGCTTGTGGGAGATGTAGACGACGCCCACCCCCTGCGCGGTCAGCCGGCGGATCAGGCGGAACAGCACCTCCGTCTCCGCCCCGGTCAGCACGGCGGTCGGCTCGTCCATGATGAGGACGCGCACGTCGCGGGAGACCGCCTTGGCGATCTCCACCATCTGGCGTTCGGAGACGGCGAGGCCGCTGACCCGCGCGTTCGGATCGACCGGGCAGTTCAGTTCGGCCAGAGCCGCCCGCGCCCGCTCGCGCATGGCCTTCTTGTCGAGGAACAAGCCCCGCCGGACCTCGCGGCCGAGCGAGATGTTCTCCTCCACCGTCATGGTCTCGGCGAGGTTGAATTCCTGGTGGATCAGGACGATGCCCAGCGCCTCGGCATCGCCGCTGCCCGAAAACTGGACCGGCTGGCCGTTCACGCGGATCGTGCCCGCGGTCGGCGGCTGGTAGCCGCCGAGTATCTTCATCAGCGTCGACTTGCCCGCGCCGTTCTCGCCCATCAGGGCGTGGACCTCGCCGGGGCGGACGTCGAAATCCACCCCGAACAGGACCTGGACCGGCCCGAAACTCTTCGCGACGCCTTCCGCCCCCAGCACGGGTTGGCTCATGGCGCGATTTCCGTCCCTGTCTCGCGGCTCTTCGGCGTCGCCGCCCGGCCGCTTGCTGCATTCATCGATTGTCGGTCTTTTTGATAGACCGTCTAACTAATGGGACGCTACCCTAGCGATCAGAGCCCGTCAACACCCCTACCGGGTGTTATGCGGTTCGGACAGACGCCGAAAGAGCGGAACAGAGGGGGATGCATGCCGCCGCGGGTCAATTCGGCCGTGATCCGGCGCCTCAACATGGTCCGGGTGTTCCATGCCCTGCGCGAGAACCCCAGCGCCTCGCAGGCGGAGCTTGGCCGGCTGACCGGGCTGGACAAGGCGACGACCTCCGCCGTGGTCACGCAGCTCCTGGAAGAGGGGCTGGTGGAACGGACGGAAACGGCGCGCACCCGGCGCATCGGCCGTCCGGAAACGGCGCTCAACATCGCGCCGTCGGCGGGGCTGCTGGTGGGAGCGCGGCTGGAGCCGGGGACCATCCGCATCGTCACGGCAACGCTGGCCGGCACGGTCATCGACCATCTGGAACTGCCCGGCAGCACGGATCTGGGAGAGGCCGTCGCCCGGCTGCGGGACGGCATCGGCCGCATCGTCGCGATGAGCGGCGCCGGCCTGCCCCTGCGCGCCATCGGAGTCGGCATACCCGGCATGATGGACCGCGACGGGCGGCTGGCGCTGGCGCCGAACTTCGGCTGGCGCGACACGGCGATCCGGCCGCTTCTGGAATCGGCGCTGCTCGAATCTGAGCTGGGCGCGCCGGTGCACATCGACAACGACACCAAGGCGGCGGCGATGGCGGAGCGTCTGTTCGGCGCCTGCCGCGAGGTGGAGGATTTCATCTACCTGACCGGCCAGTCCGGCGTCGGCGGCGCGCTGGTGCTGGGCGGGCGCTCCTACCGCGGCGCGCGCGGCTTCGCCGGCGAGGTCGGGCACCTCACCGTGGAGCCGGGCGGGCGGCTGTGCGGTTGCGGCAACCGCGGCTGCATGGAGGCCTATGTGTCCGAACTGGCGATCCTGGCTCAGGCGGCGGAGCGTGGCCGTCCCTTGCCCGACCTGTGGGCGGTGACGGCGGCGGCGCGGGACGGCGACGCGGCGATGCTCGGCCTGCTCGACGAGGTGGGCGGGCGGCTCGGCCTCGCGCTCTCCTACATCGTCAATCTGCTGAACCCCGAGCTGGTCGTGCTCGGCAGCAACCTGTCCATCGCCGCCGACTTCCTGCTGCCGCCGCTGGAACGCGCGCTGGAGCGCCACGCGCTGGAGCCGCACCGCCGCGGCCTGCGCCTGCTGGTCTCCCCGCTCGGGCCGGACGCGGTGCTCATGGGCGGCATCGCGCTCGCGATGGAGGGCTTCCTGTCCTCGCCCATGCCGGGCGCCGACATGCTGCTGGGGTAGCGGCGCCGGAGGAGAGGCGCACGCTGCTCCCCTTTCACGCCCTCCCCCGTCAGATCTTCGGCAGCAGGATCTTCATGCTGAAGCCACCGGTCGGGCGGTTGGCGGCGATCACGCGGCCGCCGACCGCCTCGATGTTGCGGCGGACGATCCACAGGCCGATGCCGAAATGGACGGCCCCGGCCTGCCCCGCCGCCACCTCGTCCTCCGGGATGCCCCGGCCCGGCTCGCGCTGGGAGAAGTAGCGCTCGAAGATGCGCGGCAGGTTGGCGGGATCGACGCCCGGCCCCTCGTCCTCGACCGTCAGTTCGGCCCAGGTGCCGCTGCGCGCCAGCCGGATGGAGACGGTGCCGTCGTCCGGCGAGAAGCTGACGGCGTTCTCCACCAGGTTCTCTATGACGGTTTCCAGAATGTCCTCGCTCGCCCGCACCACCAGCCCGGTCTCGATGCTGGATCGCATGTGCAGGTGCCGCTCCGACAGCAGGCCGGTGTAGCCGTTCGCCATGCGCTCGACCAGGCCGGACAGGTCCACCTTGCGGCGCGGCGGGGCGAGCAGGTCGGCGACCGCCTCGTCCATGCGGCGGGTCGAGGAGACGAGCCCGTCGAGCTTGTCCACCGACTTCTCGATCATGGTGAGCGCCCGCTGGCAGCGGTTGTCGGCCTCCGGCAGGGAGCGGCGCAGGGGCTCCACCGACTGGCGGATGACGGCGATCGGCGTCTTGAAGGCGTGGGCGTTGTCCTCCGCCGCGCGGCGGAGCGACTTGGCGCTGTCGCGCAGCGTGTCGACCAGCCGGTCGAAATCCTCGGCGACGCCGGCCAGCTCGGGCACGGTGTTCTGCGCCGCGAAGGAGCCGTGGGCCTCGCCGCCGTCGCCGCTGATGATGTCGCGGGCGAGGTCGCGGAAGCGATGGAGGTTGCGCCACACGCCGATCAGCACCGCCAGCACCAGCGCCGCCATGCCGATGTAGATCAGTGCGGCGGCCTGCACCACCGGTGTGCGCCAGTAGGGTCGGCCGAGCGAGGAGGCGATGTAGCCGTCGGTGCCGTGGCTGGTCACCAGCGCCCAGCAGCCGAAATCCGTGTTGAGCGGGGTGATGGAGGACAGAACCTCCACCTTGCCGGAGGGGCGCGGCACGCGGATGGCGAGCGGCGCGTTGCCGGCGCAGGAGGCGCCCAGCCGCTCCAGCACGCCCTGCTCCAGCAGCTGGGCGCGTTCGAAGGCGAGGTCCTCGTTCGGCACGGCCGGTGCCGCCGCCACGTAGAAGAAGCCGTCGCCGCCGGACATGGCGTGCGGACGGACCAGAAGCTTAAGCCGGGTCCGCTCGTCCGCGAAACGGGCGAGGTCGGCGCTGAGCTGCGGCAGGGCCTGGCGGTTGGCGCGCGCCAGCTCCGGCTGGAGGGCGCGCGCGATCAGCTTGCCCTGCTGCTGCGCGCTTTGCAGCAGCAGGGTCTGGTTGACCTCGTCGGCACGGCGGAACTGGTCGTAGATCATGACCGGAACCGCCAGGAAGACGATGGTCAGCAGCGCCAGCCGGGTCGCCAGCGAACGCCACAGCCAACGGACCGGGCGGGCTGACGCGACCGGGCGGGCCGGCGCCTCACTCGGCAGCAGCGCCATTGAGCATCACATCGTCATTGTCCTGCCGCGCGCGGCCGGCGTCCTGGCCGCCGGCGCCGTTGCCCCAGCGGTAGCCGAAGCCCGGATAGTTCTCGATGCAGTCGAAATCGGCATCGACGGCGCGGAACTTCTGGCGGATGCGCTTGATGAAGGCGCGGACGTTGGCGCGGTAGCCCGACGGGCCGTAGCCGGCCATGAAGCCCTTGCCATGCACGAGGTCGTAGATCTCGCGGTAGGAGACGTCCTCGTCGGGCCGAGTCGCCATCAGCTTGACGATGTTGAACTCGGTCAGCGTCAGGTCTATGCGGTCGCCGCTCCAGAAGGCGCGGCTGTTCTCCAGGCGAAGCTCCAGCTTGCCGAGCGTGTGGACGCCCAGGACCGACGCCTGCGCCTGGGCCTGGGTCTCGGCCTCCGCCTCCTCGGCGGCACCCTTGGTGCCCCCGACGATGAGCTGCATGCGCTTCAGCAGAATCGGCAGGCTGCGCGACTTCTCGACGAAGTCGAGCGCGCCGCCGGCCAGTGCCGCCTCTTCATAGATCTGATCCGACAGGACGGTCAGGAAGATCACCGGCAGCTCGATGCCGCGCGACCGCATCTGACGCAGAACGTCGATGCCGTCCAGCTTCGGCATGCGCCAGTCGAGCAGGACGATGTCGACTTGGCCGCCCTGGGCGAAGAAGTCGAGGGCCGGTTCGCCCCGGTCGAAGGAAATGACCTCGTAGCCCTCGTCGGCCAGGTTGAGGCCGAGGGACTCGCGGAACAGGTCGTCGTCGTCGACGAGGGCCACGCGGGCGATCGGTGCATCAGTCATGGCTGGCATCCCAGGCTTGAGCAAGGAGTTGGGCGAAGCATCGGCTATCGGCGTCAGGGACATTGTCGCTGCTCTTCATGTCGTAGGAGAGGGCTCGAAAGTCCTGGGAGGACGTCATGTCCATGAAGAAGTACACCTTGAGCGTGCAATCGCCCTTGGCGTAGCGCCAGACCTTTGACGGCGGCGCCTCTTCCGTCGAGGCGGGGGACCCCAGGAGACGGCGGGTCTGGTTCTGATCCAATCCGACCAGTGCGTTCGGATCGGCCTTTCCGCCGGGTGACGCCTCCGGTGGCAAGGCCGCCAGATGCGTCTGCGTGGTGGGAACCGCGTCCTCCGCCTTCTTGGCGGTGACGACGGCGTTCGACCGCTGCGCGGGCTTGGGCTTGGGCACCGGGGGCGCCATCGCCAGGCCTTTCGCGGTCTCGGTCTGGATCGAGCCCTGGTCCGAGTTGATCGTCGTGCCGGGGCACCCCGTCAGCAGGAGAACCGCCAGGACCAGACCCGCGCGGCCGCGCCGGCCGTCGGCCTTGGCGTCGGCTGCATCGCGCACGGAAGCCGTCATGGTCATTGTGCGGGCCTTTCAACGTCATTCAGAACGAAATCGGGCCGATCGGGGTGGTTCGATGCCGTGCCTTGCGGCCCCACATTTTCCCCCTGCCGGTGAGGCCAAAATCAGACGAGGCTGGTTAATGCCACGTTAAACGCACATCAATTACCCCCTTTTTGCGAGGGCTCGGCGCGTTTCTTCTCGGATTCCGCCAAGCCGCAGCCAAGGCAAGCGGGGCGGAGACTAGGATAAGTTCATCTCCCCCAAAGCAAAGCAACCTGCGGAACCCAGTATAGCCCCCGAACGCGTCAAAGCTGTGGCAGGAATCGGATCGCCGCATGGCGGGCGTGGGGCACCTCCTCCGACCGGGGCGGGCACGGCAGCGGCCGGCGCGCCGTCATCGCGGCGGCGGCCCGTCCCGGCCCCCCGCAACTCCACATTGACATCGCATGCCGGCTTTCGGGCAACCGGAACCCGGACGCCCTCAGGGTTGTTCTATCGACAGTCATCGGACGCCGCCGTGCGCGGCGGGTGCCGCATGCCGCGGAACCAGCGGACCGAACCGGCACTACGTGCCCCGGCACAGGGTTTCAGAGCACACCGGGCCAGAGAACACCGAGCCAGAGAACACCGAGGAGGAACCAAAATGGCAGACCGCGACACGTCGGGCACCGGCGAAACGAACAAGGGATCGGAACCGATGGGCAAGGCACGCGAATACAAGGATCAGGTGACCAGCGGCATCAACCAGGCGCAGCAGCAGGCGATGGACGCCGGCCGCGAGCAGGTCGGCGCCGCGCAGACCCGCATCCGCTCGCTTCTGGAGCAGCAGACGCACCGCGCCGCCGACCAGCTCGGCAGCGTCGCCGACGCGCTGCACGTGGCGGCCGACCAGCTCGCCAAGGAGAACAACGGCGCCGCCGCCCACTACGCCGACCAGGCCGCCAGCCGGGTCGAGCAGGTCGCGGACATGCTCCGCGATTCGACGATGGACGACATCGTCGGCCAGGTCGAGGGCTTCGCCCGCCGGCAGCCGGAGGTCTTCATCGGCGCCGCCTTCGCCGTCGGCTTCCTGTTCTCGCGCTTCATCAAGTCCTCCGGCGAGCGCCGGATGCAGAACAGCTACGGCTCGGGCGTGCGCCGGGGGCAGAACAGCTACGACACGGGCTCCCAGACCGTGCGCAACGGCGGCTACGGCCTGCACGACTATGACAGCCACGGCTACACCGAGTCGGGCGCCCGGGCCTTCGCCACGGGCACCCGCGCGCGGGGCACCGGCACGGGCACCGCGGCGGGCGGCCGCGAGATGTCGGAAGGCGTCGCGGCGAGCCGCGGCACCGGCACTCACGGCGGCACTCACATGGGCACCGGCGGTGTCGGCGGTGGGATGGGCGGCGGCGCGCGCATGAACAGCGCCACCGCCGCGACCGCCAGCGCGCGCAGCCAGGACGCCGCCGGGCTGATGGCCGGCACCGCCCCGACCCCGAAGGCGGCCGAATCCGTCGCCAAGCCGGCGGGCACCGTTCCCGGCGCCACCCTGAACTCCTCGCCGGCCACCGGCGGCAAGCCGCAGGGGACCACCCCATGAGCGCCGCCGAAGACCGCTCCTACGACACCCGGCAGGATCGGCCGATCTCCGGGCTCTTCGCCGACCTCGCGCGCGAGACCACCAACCTCGCGCGGACCGAGATCGAACTGGCCAAGGCCGAGATGACCGAGAAGGTCGGCCAGGCCGCCGGCGGCGTCGCCTTCCTCGCGGTGGGCGGCTTCATCGCCTACGCCGGGCTGCTGGTCCTGCTGGCGGCGGCGGTTCTGGGGCTGGCGCTCTACGTCCAGCCATGGCTGGCGGCGCTCATCGTCGGCGCCGTCGTGCTCGTCATCGGCGGCGTGCTGCTGATGATGGGCAAGAGCCGCCTGTCGGCCAACAACCTGCAGCCCAAGCGCACCATGGAAACGTTGCGCGACGACAAGCGCTGGGCTCGTTCCCAGCTCGCCCGGTGAACACGGCCATGAGCCGCGGCCATGACGGCGGGCGGGGCGACGGACCGGGCGACGACCGGGGCACCCGCGACTACGACGCCATGCAACGCGACATCCGCACCAGCCAGGAGCGGATCACCGAAACCCTCGGGGCGCTGGAGCGGAAACTCTCCCGGCTCGCGCCCCGGCACCTGAAGGAGCAGATGATGGAACGCATGCACACGAATCCGGGCGGCCGCACCGCCCACAGCAGCACCAGCCATTTCGACGCCGGGCATGACGACTCCTCCCATGGCGGCTACGGCAGCCGCGCCAAGGGGGGCATGGCCTCCATCGGCGACACCATGCGCAGCCACCCGGTCCCGCTCGCCATGATCGGCATCGGGCTGGGCTGGCTCGCCCTGACCGGCAGCGGCTATGACCGCAAGCTCGCCCGCAGCGGCGCCGTCCGCTCGGTCCGCGGCCGCGTCGGCGACGCGACCGGCTACGCCCGCCAGGCCTTCTCCAGCGCCGGCGAGCATGTCAGCGACGCCGTCGGCAGCGCGACGCAGCGCGTCCGCGGCTCTTCTTCCTCCAGCCACGGTGCCGGCCAGACCACGGGCATGTATGCCGGCGGCGCACAGTCCAGCCGCAGCACCGCCATGTCCGGCCAGCGCGCCAAGGGCATGGCCAGCAGCTTCTGGGACATGGTCGAGGACCATCCGCTGGTCGCCGGCGTGATGGGGCTGACGCTGGGCGCCGCACTCGGCGCCAGCATCCCCTCCACCCGATACGAGAACGAGTGGATCGGCGACTACGCCGACGAGGCGACCGAGCGCGCCAAGAGCATGGCGCACGATTATGTGGACCGCGGCACCCGCGCCGCCCGTGCCGCGCTGGAAACCGCCCAGGAGGAGCTGGGTGACGCGATGGGCACGGCCAGGAACGCCGCCTCCGAGGCGGTCCAGGCCGCCAAGGAAGAAGCATCCAAGCCCTCCTGAGCCCCGCCTGCGGGCGTCTTGCCCGCCATCTGACAGCAGCCCTCGCCCCGCGGTCCGCCGCGGGGTTTTTTCTTTCCCAGCTTCCCGTGCCCGGCGGTGCCGGATTCATGCCCGGAAGGCCGGTCTGCCGCGCGATGAGCGCCCTTGCCGCCTCTTTTGCGATGGTTTACGACCTTCGGCGAAAAGCGGCCCCGGTTTCGCTTGACATTAGGCGGAGCCACGCCACCTATACCGTACCAATTTGGTCCTGTATGGGAGCCGCCATGATCCGGCTGAGCAAGCTGACCGATTATGCCATCGTCGTGATGAGCGACATGGCGCGCCAGGCGGGCACGGTTCACACCGTCGCCCAGATCGCCGAGCGCACCGGCGTGCCCGCTCCGACGGTCGCCAAGCTGATGAAGTCGCTGACGCCCTCCGGGCTCGCGGTTTCGCACCGGGGGGCCGCCGGCGGCTACGCGCTGAGCCGGACGGCCGAGGCGATCTCCATCGCCGAGATCGTGACGGCGCTGGAAGGACCGATCGCGCTGACCGCCTGCGTGGACGGCGCCGACAGCCAATGCGACGTGGAGAGGCTCTGCCCCATGCGCGGCGGCTGGGAAAAGGTCAACAGCGCCATCCGCGGCGCCCTGGAGCAGGTGTCGCTCGCCGACATGATGGCGCCGGCCTGGGGCATGCCGAGGGCCGCGCCGGCCGCCGAGGCGGCCGTTTCCGGCACGGCCGGCAGAACACCCCAACACGCCGCCTGACAGGGCGCGCACCACCGACGAACGCATCTACCGCAAGGGACGAAAGACCATGGCTGGCACGCCGGAAACCATCGAACAGGTCCGCGCCGTCACGGAGCAGAAGTACAAGTACGGCTTCACCACGGACATCGAGTCCGACATGGCGCCGAAGGGCCTCAACGAGGACACCGTGCGCTTCATCTCCGCCAAGAAGGAGGAGCCTGAATGGCTGCTCGAATGGCGCCTGAAGGCGTTCCGCGCCTGGCAGGGGATGGAGGAGCCGCACTGGCCCAAGCTGAACTACGGCCCGATCGACTACCAGGACGCCCACTATTACGCGGCGCCCAAGCAGAAGAACAAGCCGAAGTCGCTCGACGAGGTCGATCCCGAGCTGCTGAAGACCTACGAGAAGCTGGGCATCCCCCTGCGCGAGCAGGAAATCCTGGCCGGCGTCGAGGGGTCGGAGGGCAAGAGCCCGGCCATCGCCGTGGACGCCGTGTTCGACAGCGTGTCGGTCGCGACCACCTTCCGCGCCAAGCTGGAGGAGATGGGCATCATCTTCTGCGCGATCTCCGAAGCCGTGCACAAGTGCCCGGAGCTCGTTCAGAAGTATCTCGGTTCGGTCGTTCCCTACACCGACAACTACTTCGCGACGCTGAACTCAGCGGTCTTCACGGACGGCAGCTTCGTCTACATCCCCAAGGGCGTGCGCTGCCCGATGGAGCTGTCCACCTATTTCCGCATCAACCAGGCCAACACCGGCCAGTTCGAGCGGACGCTGATCATCGCCGACGAGGGCTCCTACGTCAGCTACCTCGAGGGCTGCACCGCACCCCAGCGCGACGAGAACCAGCTCCACGCGGCCGTCGTCGAGCTGGTGGCGTTGGATGACGCCACCATCAAGTACTCGACGGTCCAGAACTGGTATCCGGGCAACGAGGAAGGTGTCGGCGGCATCTACAACTTCGTGACCAAGCGCGGCGCCTGCCGCGGCAAGAACTCCAAGATCTCCTGGACGCAGGTGGAGACGGGTTCGGCGATCACCTGGAAGTATCCGAGCTGCATCCTGCAGGGCGACAATTCGGTGGGCGAGTTCTATTCGGTCGCCATCACCAATAACCGCCAGCAGGCCGACACCGGCACCAAGATGATCCACATCGGCAAGAACACCCGCTCGACCATCGTGTCGAAGGGCATCTCCGCCGGCCGCGCCGACCAGACCTACCGCGGCCTGGTGAAGATCCTGCCGAAGGCCGAGGGTGCGCGCAACCACACCCAGTGCGACAGCCTGCTGATCGGCGACCAGTGCGGTGCCCACACGGTTCCCTACATCGAGAACCGCAACCGCTCCGCCCGCGTCGAGCACGAGGCGACCACCGCCAAGATCAGCGAGGACCAGCTCTTCTACTGCCGCCAGCGCGGCCTGTCGGCGGAAGACGCGGTGTCCCTGATCGTCAACGGCTTCTGCAAGGAGGTCCTGAAGGAACTCCCCATGGAATTCGCCGTGGAAGCCCAAAAGCTCGTGGGCATCAGCCTCGAAGGCAGCGTCGGCTGACCGGCCGCAGGACAGTGTGAAGGAAGAAGACAGATGATCGAGATCAAGAATCTGCACGCCACGGTGGACGGCAAGGAAATCCTGCGGGGCATCGACCTGACGATCCGCCCGGGCGAGGTGCACGCCATCATGGGGCCGAACGGCGCCGGCAAGAGCACCCTGTCCTACCTGCTGGCGGGGCGTGAGGGCTACGAGATCACCGAGGGCTCGGTGACCTACTACGGCAAGGACCTGCTGGAGATGGAGCCGGAGGAGCGCGCCGCCGAGGGCGTGTTCCTGGCCTTCCAGTATCCGGTGGAGATCCCCGGCGTCGCCAACACGACCTTCCTGAAGGTGGCGCTCAACGCGCTCCGCAAGCATCGCGGCGAGAAGGAGCTGGATGCCATGCAGTTCCTGAAGCTGGTCCGCGAGAAGACCAAGGCGCTGGGCATGAGCGACGACATGCTGAAGCGCGCGGTCAACGTCGGCTTCTCCGGCGGCGAGAAGAAGCGCAACGAGTCGCTTCAGATGGCCGTGCTGGAGCCGAAGTTCGCCATCCTCGACGAGACGGACAGCGGCCTGGACATCGACGCCCTGCGCATCGTGGCGGAAGGCGTGAACGCGCTCCGCTCGCCGGAGCGCTCCATGCTGGTCATCACCCACTACCAGCGTCTGCTCGACTACATCGTTCCCGACCATGTCCATGTGCTGGCGGCCGGCCGCATCGTCCGTTCGGGCGGCAAGGAGCTGGCGGTGGAGCTGGAGAAGAACGGTTACCGGGATTTCGGCGCGAACGAGGCGGCCTGAAGCCATGACGACTACCTTTTCCGCTCGGGGTGCGGCACCGGAAACGGCGCGCCCCTACATCGAGCAGTTCGACCGGCTGCAGGGCGAGTTGCCCGGCGCCGGGCTGGCCTGGCTGGCCGAGCTGCGCCGCCAGGGCCGCGACCGTTTCGCCGAGATCGGCTTTCCGACCGTGCGCAACGAGACCTGGAAGTACACCAACCTTCGGGCGCTCGATAAGCTGAGCTTCGAGCCGGCCTCCCCCACCCCGCGCGCCGGCATCGACACGCTGCCGACCGTGCGGCCAGCGGGCGCGCAGGGCCCCCGGCTGGTCTTCATCGACGGGCGCTTCCACGCCGAGCTTTCGTCCACCGCCGGCCTGCCGGAAGGCGTGGAGCTGCTGAGCCTCGCCGACGCGCTGCGCACGAAGCCGGACTTCGTCGCCGAGCATCTCGGCCGCCTCGCCCAGCCGGACGACCTGCCGCTGGTGGCGCTGAACACCGCCTTCCTGACGGACGGCCCGCTGCTGCACGTGCCGCAGGGCGTCGCTGTCGAGCAGCCGGTCGAGATCGTCCACGTCACGCTGGCGGGCGACCGCCCGTCCGCCGTCCACCCGCGCACGCTGATCGTCGCCGGGACGGGCGCGCGGGTGACCGTGGTCGAGCACCATGTCGGCTTCGGCACGGGTGCGGACCTGGCCAACCATGTGGCGGAGGTCTTCGTCGCCGACGAGGCGACGGTGCGCCACTACAAGGTCCAGCGCGAGGGGACGGAGAGCTTCCACTTCTCGCACGCGGCGGCCACGGTCGGCACCAACGGCCATTACGACAACTTCATCCTGACCACCGGCGCCCGGCTGTCCCGCAACGAGGTGCGCAGCACCCTCGCCGGCACCGACAGCTCGACCCATGTCAGCGGCGCCTACATGGTGCGCGGCGGCCAGCACTGCGACACCAGCACCTTCATCGACCACGCCCAGCCGAACGGCACCAGCCGCGAGGTCTACAAGGGCGCCATCGACGACACGGCTCGGGCGGTGTTCCAGGGCAAGATACTGGTGCGTCCGGGCGCGCAGAAGACCGACGGCTACCAGATCAACCGCGCCCTGCTGCTCTCGGACAACGCCGAGATCGACAGCAAGCCGGAGCTGGAGATCTACGCCGACGACGTGAAGTGCAGCCACGGCGCCACCATCGGCGAGCTGGACGAGGACGCGCTCTTCTACATGCGCGCCCGCGGCATCGAGAAGGACCAGGCGCGCAGCCTGCTGATCGGCGCCTTCCTGGCCGAGGCCATCGAGGAGATCGCCGACGAGACGGTGCGCGAGGCGTTCCAGGAGATCGCCTCCGGCTGGATGGCGTCGCGGTAAGAAAGCCCGGCCCGGAAGAGAGCCGGCAGGAGAGGACGAGATGGTGGAACTGACCCGCACCCGTGACAGCGACGCGCTTTCCTACGACGTGGAACGCGTGCGCGCGGATTTCCCCGTGCTGTCGCGGCTGGTGCATGAGCGCAAGGGCAAGCCCGGCAAGCCGCTGGTCTATCTCGACAGCGGCGCCAGCGCCCACAAGCCGCGCCAGGTGATCGAGGCGATGAGCCGCTTCATGGAGGAGGACTACTCCAACATCCATCGCGGCGTGCATTTCCTGTCGCAGCGGGCGACCGACCGGTTCGACGCCGTGCGGGGCAAGGTGGCGCGTTTCCTGAACGCGCCGTCGGACAACACCATCGTCTTCACCCGCAGCGCCACCGAGGCGATCAACCTCGTCGCCTCCAGCTACGGCCGGACCTTCCTGAAGGAAGGCGACGAGGTCATCCTGTCGGTCATGGAGCACCACGCGAACATCGTTCCGTGGCAGCTCCTCCAGGCCGAGAAGGGCATCGTCATCAAGGTCGTGCCGGTGGACGACGAGGGCGTCTTCGACCTCGACGCCTACGCCGGCCTGCTGTCGGACCGCACGAAGTTCGTGGCGATCACCCACTGCTCCAACGTGCTGGGCACGGTGACCCCGGCCCGGGAGATCGCCCGGCTGGCCCACGAGCGCGGCGTGCCGGTGCTGTTCGACGGCAGCCAGGCGGTGGTGCACCGTCCGGTGGACGTGCAGGAGATCGACGCGGACTTCTACGTCTTCACGGTCCACAAGCTGTACGGCCCGACCGGTCTCGGCGTGCTCTACGGCAAGTACGAGCTGCTGAAGAAGATGCCCCCCTACCAAGGCGGCGGCGACATGATCGAGGCGGTCAGCTTCGAGGGCACGACCTTCAAGCTGCCCCCCACCCGGTTCGAGGCGGGCACCCCGCCGATCACCGAGGTGATCGGGCTGGGTGCCGCCATCGACTATGTCGAGAGCCTGGGCCGCGAGGCGATCGCCGCGCATGAGGACGACCTGCTGAAATACGCCACCCAGCAGCTCTCCCAGCTCGAGGGCTTGCGCATCCTGGGCACCGCGCCGGGCAAGGGGCCGATCATCTCCTTCACGCTGGACGGCGTGCACCCGCACGACATCGGCACCATCGTGGACCAGTATGGCGTGGCCATCCGCGTCGGCCGTCACTGCGCGGAGCCCCTGGGCGAACGTTTCGGGGTGGGTGCTTCGGCGCGCGCCTCCTTCGGGCTGTACAACACCCGCGCCGAGGTGGACGCGCTCGTCTCCTCGGTCAGGGCGGTGAAGGAGTTCTTCGGAGCATGATGGACGAACTGCGCGAGCTGTATCAGGAAGTCATTCTGGATCACGGCAAGAACCCCCGGAACTTCCGCCATCCGGAGGACGCCAACCGCGAGGCCAAGGGCGAGAACCCCATGTGCGGGGACCGCTTCATGGTCTACCTGAAACTGAAGGACGGGGTGGTCGAGGACGTGGCCTTCCAGGGCCGCGGCTGCGCCATCTCCACCGCCAGCGCCTCCATGATGACGGAGGTCGTGCGCGGCAAGACGGAGGCCGACGCGAAGGCGCTCTTCGAGACCTTCCACGACCTCTGCACCAAGGAAGACCACGAGCACGGCGACCACGGGCCGGTGGACGAGGAGGCCATGGAGCGCCTCCAGGTGCTGGCCGGGGTGCGCCAGTTCCCCGTCCGCGTCAAGTGCGCCACGCTCGCCTGGCACGCCATGAGCGCCGCCATCGACGGCGAGGACAAGGCGTCCAGCGAGACCAAGGACTGAGCCCTCGGGGCCGAGAACGAGACAACCGCCATGCCGGATGGAACGACGATGTCGGACGAGACGACACAGAACGAAACACAGGCCGTGGCCGATGACGATCCGCAGGCCAAGCTGCGCGAGGACATCATCGCCGCGGTGAAGACCTGCTACGACCCCGAAATCCCCGTGGACATCTGGGAACTCGGGCTCATCTACCGCGTCGATATCCTCGAGGACGCCAAGGTCGAGATCGACATGACCCTGACCAGCCCGATGTGCCCGGTCGCCGGCGAGCTGCCGGCCCAGGTGCAGATGGCCGTCGAGACCGTCGACTGGGTCAAGGAATGCAAGGTCGAGGTCGTGTGGGATCCGCCCTGGCGCCAGGACATGATGTCCGAGGTCGCGCAGGTGCAGCTGGACATGTTCTAAGGAGGCAAGAAGACCATGGCTCTTCCCAAGGCCCTCAACATCACCGACGCCGCCGCCGAGCGCATCAAGGCCCTGATGGCCAAGGCGCCGGAAGGCGAGATCCTCGGCCTGCGCATCGGCGTCAAGGCCCGCGGCTGCTCGGGCATGAGCTACGACGTGCAGTACGCCAAGGAGAAGATGAAGTTCGACGAGGTCGTCGAGGACAAGGGCGTCACCGTCATCATCGACAGCACCGCCGTCATGTTCCTGCTCGGCAGCGAGATGGATTACGTGGACGACAAGTTCCAGACCGGCTTCGTCTTCAAGAACCCGAACGAAAAGGGCCGTTGCGGCTGCGGCGAGAGCTTCCACGTGTGAGACGGCGCGCCCCTTCCGGCGGGAAGGGGCCACTGGCATGCTCCCGGTCACCGCGGCCCGGCGCTCTTCACGAGAACATTCCCGATTCATTCGCGTTGACAGTAGTACGGACTGCCCGTAGCCTGAAGGGGTTGGCACGAGGATACCGAAGTGTTCTGCTGGGACGAGGCGAAGTACCAGAGCAACGTCGAAAAGCATAAGGTCAGCTTCGATCTCGCCAGTCTCATTTTCGACGGTCTGACCGTTGAATGGGAAGACACCCGTTTTGCATACGGCGAGGTGCGTATCAACGCGTTCGGCTATCTCAACAGCCGCTTGTTCACCTGCACCTACGCCCCACGTTACGGTTGGCGCCATGTAATTTCCCTGCGGAAGGCCAACGCGAAGGAGGTCAGGATCTATGGCTGAACGTCCTCTGACGGAACGGGAGAAGGCCGCGCTGGCAGCCGTGGACTGGTCCGCGATCGACGCGATGACCGACGAGGACATCGCCCGGCAGATTGCCGAGAACCCCGACGCCACGCCCGACCTGTCGGATGTGCCCCCCTCCGCGATCCGGGTGGTGCATCCGGACGGCGGTGTTTCGGTGCGCGGTATCCGGGCGAAGCTCGGCCTGAACCAGCGGGAGTTCGCGCAACGCTTCGGCTTTCCGCTCGGCACCCTGCGCGATTGGGAACAGGGACGTTATCAACCGGAGCCTGCCACCCGCACTCTCTTGCATGTGATCGAGCGGAACCCCGATCTGGTGGCCGCCGTGGTGGCCGACGTCGCCGCCTGATCGGTCCGCATTGCTTTCCATCGCGTGACGGACCGATGCGCTTCGACCTGACCCTCACCGACGCGCCCAACCCGGACGCCCGCGCCGCGATCCTCCGCCACCTCAAGGCCTTCAACGCCCAGCAGGCCGGCGCGCGGGACGAACGCCCGCTCGCCATACTGCTGACGAGCCCCGAGACGGGGGAGATCCTGGGCGGGCTCTGGGGCCGGACAGCCTTGGACTGGCTGTTCGTGGAACTCCTCTTCGTGCCCGAGACGCTGCGGGGCGCCGGCGTCGGCCGGGACATGATGCGGCGCGCCGAGGCCGAGGCGCGGGCGCGGGGGTGCCATGGCGTCTGGCTCGACACCTTCAGCTTCCAGGCCCGCGGCTTCTACGAGAAGCTCGGCTACACCGTCTTCGGGACCATCGACGACTTCCCGGTCGGCCACCGGCGCTTCTTCCTGAAGAAGCCTCTCTGACCTCCACCTCCCTCTACGCCAGCCGCTCCACCGACACCGCGTGCAGCGGCTGGCCGTCGCGCTCGAAGGCGTCGATGTTGGCGAGCGTGGTCCCGGCGATGCCGTGCAGGGCCTCCTCGGTGAAGAAGGCCTGATGGCCGGTGACCAGCACGTTGGGGAAGGTCAGCAGGCGGGCGAAGACGTCGTCCTTGATGGCGCGGGCCGACAGGTCCTCGAAGAAGAGGTCCGCCTCTTCCTCGTACACGTCGAGCGCCAGCCCGCCGAGCCGGCCGGATTTCAGCGCGCGCAGCACGGCGGGCGTGTCGATGATGGCGCCGCGGCTGGTGTTGACCAGCATGGCGCCGGGGCGCATGCGCTCCAGCGCCGCCGCGTCAATCATGTGTCGGGTGTCGGGGGTCAGCGGGCAGTGCAGCGTGACGATGTGCGACTGCTCCAGCAGCTCCTCCATGGTCACGTAGCGCACGCCCAGGCTCTCGCAGACCTCGTTCCGGTAGGCGTCGTGGGCGAGCAGCCGGCAGCCGAAGCCGGCGAGGATGCGCGCGACCACCTCGCCGATCTTGCCGGTGCCGACGATGCCCACCGTCTTGCCGTGCAGGTCGAAGCCCAGCAGCCCCTCCAGCGCGAAGTTGCCCTCCCGCACGCGGTTGTAGGCGCGGTGGATCTTGCGGTTCAGCGCCAGGATCAGGGCCAGCGTGTGCTCGGCCACGGCGTGGGGCGAATAGGCGGGCACGCGCGCCACGGATATGCCGAGGCGGCGGGCGGCGGGCAGGTCCACGTTGTTGAAGCCGGCGCAGCGCAGCGCGACCAGCCGCACCCCCTCCCGCCGCAGAACCTCCAGCACGCCCGCGTTCAGTTCGTCGTTGACGAAGGCGCAGACCGCCTCGCTCCCGGCAGCCAGCCGCGCCGTCCCCTCGGACAGGCGCGCGTCGAGGAAGGTGAAGCGGTGCCGCCCGTCAGCGTTCTCCGCCTCCAGGAAGCGGTGGTCGTAGGGCTTGGTGCTGAAGACGGTGACGTGCATCGGTGCTGTGCTCCCTTGGCGGCCGGCGCAGGATGCCCTTCGGCGGTGACGCGGCGCCCTGACCTGGATCAAGAAAGCCGCATCGAGAGGCCATCTTGCCGAACGCCGCGGAATCCCGATCTAATCCGCATACCCCTTTCCGGCAAGCGACGGCCCTCCCCCGCCGTTGCTAAGCTCCGGCAACCAAACAAGACGAGAAAAGCGCAATGGACAAAGGCACGCCGAGGGCCATCCGCCTCCAGGACTACCGCCCGACCGCCCATGTGATCGAGACGGCCGACCTTTATTTCGACCTGGGCGAGGAGGTCACGACGGTGCGCGCCGTGCTGGGCATGCGGCGCAACCCGGACCGGGAGGACGCGGCCTCGGCGCCGCTGGTGCTGGACGGGCAACGGCTGGAGCTGGTGTCCGTGGCGCTGGACGGCCGGACGCTGGACCCGTCCGACTACACCGTCACGCCCGACCATCTGACGCTGGCCTCGGTGCCGGAGAGCTTCACGCTGGAGACGGTCGTCCGCATCAAGCCGCAGGAGAACACGGCGCTGGAAGGGCTCTACAAGTCCTCCGGCAACTTCTGCACCCAGTGCGAGGCGGAGGGTTTCCGCAAGATCACCTATTTCCTCGACCGGCCGGACGTGATGGCGCGCTACAGCACCACCATCACGGCGGACAAGGCGCGCTACCCGGTCCTGCTGTCGAACGGCAACCTCGCCGAATCCGGCGAACTGGAGGACGGACGCCATTGGGCGCGCTGGGAGGACCCCTTCCTGAAGCCCTGCTACCTGTTCGCGCTGGTGGCCGGCGATCTGCGGCACATCGAGGACCGTTTCCGCACCCTGTCCGGCCGCGACGTCACCCTGCGCATCTATGTGGAGCCGGGAAACGAGGACCGCTGCGATCACGCCATGGAGTCGCTGAAGAAGTCGATGAAATGGGACGAGGAGGTGTACGGGCTCGAATACGACCTGGACATCTTCAACATCGTCGCCGTCGGCGACTTCAACATGGGGGCGATGGAGAACAAGTCGCTCAACATCTTCAACACGAAATACGTGCTGGCGAAGCCGGACACGGCCACCGACCAGGATTTCCTGGGCATCGAGGCCGTGGTGGCGCACGAGTATTTCCACAACTGGACGGGCAACCGCGTCACCTGCCGCGACTGGTTCCAGCTCTCCCTGAAGGAGGGGCTGACCGTCTTCCGCGACCAGGAATTCTCCTCCGACATGCATTCCCGCCCGGTGAAGCGCATCGCCGACGTGCAGCGGCTGCGCACCGTGCAGTTCCAGGAGGACGCGGGCGCCATGGCGCACCCCGTGCGCCCGGAAAGCTATGTGGAGATCAACAACTTCTACACCCCGACCGTCTACGACAAGGGCGCCGAGGTCATCCGCATGTACCACACCCTGCTGGGGGCCGAGGGCTTCCGCAAGGGGATGGACCTCTATTTCGAGCGCCACGATGGCCAGGCGGTCACCACCGACGATTTCCTCGCCGCGATGAGCGACGCCACCGGCGTGGACCTCTCGCACTTCAAGCTCTGGTACAAACAGGCCGGCACGCCGGAGCTGGACGCCAGCGGCGTCTATGACGAGGGCGCCAGGACCTACCGGCTCACCATCCGCCAGACCGTGCCGCCGACGCCGGGCCAGCCGGACAAGCAGCCGATGCTGATCCCCGTCGCCATGGGCCTGCTCGGCCCCGACGGCGCCGACCTGCCCCTGCGGCTGAAGGGCGAAGCCACGGCCGTGGGCACCAGCCGCGTGCTCCAGCTCGCCAGGGCGGAGGAGGTGTTCGAGTTCGTGGACGTGCCGGCCCGCCCGGTGCCGTCGCTGCTGCGTGGCTTCTCCGCCCCGGTGAAGCTGAAGGCCGACCTGTCGGAAGCCGACCTCACCTTCCTGATGGCCCATGACAGCGACGCCTTCAACCGCTGGGAGGCCGGCCAGACGCTCGCCACCCGCATCCTGCTGGGGCTGATCGCCGAGTCCCAGGCCGGGCGCTCGCTGGAACTGCCGCAGGGCTTCATCGACGCGGTGGGTGCCGTCCTGAAGGACGCGCAGGCCGACCCGGCCTTCGCCGCCCAGGCCCTGACCCTGCCGGGCGAGGGCTATCTCGGCACCCAGATGGCCGTCGTCGATCCCGACGCCATCCACGCCGCGCGCGAGTTCGCCCGCCGGCGGCTGGCCGAGGCGCTGCGCCCGCAGTGGCTCGCCGGCTACCATGCCAACCGGGGAGACGAGACCTTCTCCATCAACGCCGAGGCCATCGGCAAGCGGTCGCTGAAGAACCTCTGCCTCGCCTACCTCATGGCGCTGGAGGACGAGGAGGCCGTTTCCCTGACGCTGGAGCAGTACCGCACCGCCCACGCCATGACCGACGTAATCGCGGCGCTGCAGTTCCTCGCGGGCTCGGCCGCGCCGGAGCGGGAGGAGGCCATCGCCTCCTTCTACGAGCGCTGGAAGGGCGACGCGCTGGTTATGGACAAGTGGTTCGGCGTGCAAGCCATGTCGCCGCGCGCCGACGCGCTGGACCGGGTGAAGGAGCTGCTCGGCCACCCGGCCTTCTCGATCCGCAACCCGAACAAGGTCTACGCGCTGATCGGCGGCTTCGCCGGTGGCAACCCCGTGCGCTTCCACGACCGCGGCGGCGCCGGCTACCGCTTCCTCGCCGACCAGGTGCTGACGTTGGACGGGCTGAACCCCCAGGTCGCCGCCCGCATGATGGGCCAGTTCTCCCGCATCCGCCGCTACGACCAGGACCGCCGCGCGCTGATGAAGGCCGAACTGGAACGCATCGTCGGCACGCCCGGCATTTCCCCCGATGTCTTCGAGATCGCCAGCAAGAGCCTCGATTCGGCGGGGTAAGGGAGAGCTGCGGAGTCGGAGCAAGCCTTCTTGCTCCGACACGTTGTTAGAAGAAACAACTTTTCTGTCGTCGCCCCGAAGGCGCTATGGAGCGCGCACATGTCCCAAGTCGCAAACTAGTGAGATACAAGTATTTCTTCGTCATCCCCGCGAAAGCGCATAGGCGTTAACTTTAGCGGCTAACTGATTGAAGCAAGCCTCCGACCACCCCTCCACCGTCATCCCCGCGGACGCGGGGATCCAGGGTTTCCAACGGTTCCGCTTTGGGAAGGACTGGATTCCCGCTTTCGCGGGAATGACGACGAGGGAGATTGCAGGCTTCGGATAACCGGGCCGATGTGCAAAAGTTAGCGCCTATGCGCCTTCGCGGGGGTGACGGCTGGTGTTTGTTTTGCGCAGGGCCCCTGCTCTGGAAGGAAAACCTATCTTCCAGCGCGAAGGCGTAGAACTCAGAGTCCACAGAGTAAATCATGAAAAAGGTAAATCCACGCTCGGTAAAACACCGGCATTATGCTGATCTCGACGTTCTCAATGCCATTTCAGAACGCGGAGCAGCCGCAATCGAACGCGGCGAATACATTCTGGTTAGCGGCGAGGAAGGCCGCCGCGCCTTGTTCGAACGGCTGGACCGGCGCGCGGCGGAACGCGCCAAGACGCGTCGGGACTGAACTCACCATTTTACATGCCTCTGCCCGAGCAGGGCAGAGGCACACATGGGTTGTCTCACGCCACCGCCAGGATCACCACCAGTGCCACCACAGCAGCCGCCGCAGCCCAGGGGAGGTAGGAACGGCCGCCGCTCGCCGTTGGAAGGGGCAGCGGGATTTCCGGCTGGGGTTCGGCGACGGCGGGCTTGATGGCCGCCGTGGCGGGGCCGGACGTCGAGGCGGAGGATACCGACGGGTTCACGCTGCTGGTGTAGGGCGCCGGTTCCTGCATGGCCGCACCGGCCAGGGAAGCACTGGATGCAGCACCGGAAGTGGCGCTGGATGCCGCCACGGGCGAGGCGGCCGTGACGACGCCCGGCGCCGGGGCGGCGGCAGCGGGCGGCGGTGCTTCCACGGCGGCGCCGGCCAGAGCCGCTTCCGGGGCCGGGGCGGGACCGCCGACGATGACGGAAAAGCGGGCGAAGAAGTCGTCGGCCATCTTGCGGGCCGTGGCGTCCACGAGGCGGGAGCCGATCTGGGCCAGCTTGCCGCCGACCTTGGCGTTGGCGGCGTAGGCGAGCAGCGTGCCGGTGCCGTCGGGCTCCAGCTTCACGGTCGCTCCGCCCTTGCCGAAGCCGGCGACGCCGCCCGACCCCTCGCCCGTGATGGTGTAGCCGTTCGGCGGATCCAGGTCGGAAAGTGTCACCTTGCCGGCGAACTTGGCGCTGACCGGCCCGACCTTCGCCGTCACCTTCGCGGTGAATTCAGTGTCGGAGACCTTCTGCACCTCCTCGCAGCCGGGGATGCACTGGCGCAGGATCTCGGGATCGTTCAGCGCCTCCCACACACGCTCGCGCGGCGCCTCGATCCGGTAGCTGCCGGTCATGTCCATGGTGATTTCCTCCCTCATGTCCGCTTTCGCGCGGCTTTGGCCCGACGATAGGCCATTTACCGCGGCGCGGCATCCCCCCAAGAAGTATCGGTCACGCGCCGGGACTCAGGGGGCGCCCGCCGGCATGCAGTTCCGGACGATGGGCGCGCAGGAGGAGAGCGAGGCGTCCGGCGCGTAGACGAGCTGCCGCACCACCCCGTTCTCCAGCGTGAAGGTAGCCTCGCAGCCCGAATCCCCGCCCCCGCCGAGCGGCAGGCCGAAACCGAGCCCGAGCCCGATCCCGCTGGAGCTTCCCCCACCGATGCCGATGCTGGTCGAGGGGCCGCCATAGCCACCGGTCGGACGCTGTACGTAGCTGTAGAACTCGCGCCCGCCCGCCTCCGCCTGCCGGTCCGGCACGCCGGCGCAGGACAGCAGCGCCTGCTTGGGCATTCCGACCAGCGAGGTTCGCGCCTGCTGGGCCATGTCCGCGGCCGGCCCGCCCGCGCAGGCGGCGAGCAGGACGGCCGTGGCGCCGAGAACAAGGAACGGCACGACGCGCCGCTTCCGCATGACCGGTCTCCCATCGAAAAGTCTCATATCGAGACAAACCCCACCGAAGCCCTGCGGTTCCGCGAATGGGACGGATGGGTTTCAAGCGGATGGGCTTGGCGCGGGCGGCCCGTCCGTGTGAAAAGGGCCGCCACCCATTCTTGGGCTTGATCTTAAGCTTACCGGGACGAGGAGCGGGGCATGAACATGCAGGACGGTGTTTCCAACGAAGACGGTTCCAACGAAGGCGGCGCGGTGACGGTCTGGCTGGCGCTCGGCAGCAACCTCGGCGACCGGGAGGCCAACCTCGCCGAGGCCATCGAACGGCTCGTGGCCGGTGGTGTGACCGTGGAGGCGCTTTCGGCCGTCTACGACACGGCGCCGATGTACGTCACCGACCAGCCGGCCTTTCTCAACATGGCGCTGCGCGGGCGCACCGCGCTCGGCCCGCACGAGTTGCTGCGGCTCTGTAAGACGATCGAGGCGGCGCTCGGCCGCGACTTCGGCAGCTTGCGCTTCGGGCCGCGCCCCATCGACGTGGACGTGCTGCTCTATGAAGAGCTGACGCTGCAGACGCCGGATCTGGAAATCCCACACCCGCGCATCGCCGAACGCGCCTTCGTCCTGCGGCCGCTCGCCGATGTCGCCGCGGACGTCCGGCATCCCCTGCTCGGCCGCACCGTCGCCGAGCTTCTCGCCGAGGTGCCTGGCCAGGACAGCGTGGTCTTCCATGCCGACCGGTTGAAGGGCGCCGCGCCGTAAGGGGTTCGCTTCCGCCCTGGCTGTCTCGGCGGGCGCACCATTCCACTTCTGAAAGGCTTAGCGCCTATGTCTTTCGGCCTCTCGCCAATGCGTTCGTGACGAGATGCCTTAACCAGCAACATAATTGCTGATTCCCGCAATCGGGCAACAACCAACGAGCACCGGCAGATCACGCATTCGCTGGAACGGAGGGCCACATGGACTACAAGACGGATTCGACGCTGTCGGAACTCCTGAACGATCCCCTGGTCCTCGTCCTCATGCAGCGCGACGGCGTAAGCCGTGAACAGGTGGAACGGCTGTTCGAAAGGCTTCGCGACGGCCATCGCGCCCGCAAGGAGCGGATCGCCGCCTGACCGGGGCGAGGTTTCCGCAGCACGGATTGCGCGGAAAACCTTTCGTTCCTACAACCTTCTCTTGGGATGCGCCGCCCGGTCCTTGGACCGGCGCGGCCGTTTCTGTTCGCCCGACGCGCGGGGTTGTTTGAGTAAAACTTTAGCTTCATTGGTACTACGGATTTCTGAAGTTTTTATTGTTTCGGTAGGAAACTGTTAAGTTTTGGGCGGGTAATTTTTCAGAAGAAAAGAAGATTCCCTTGGAGGGATTATGTCCGACCACCCGTCACCGGCTGCCAAAGGCAGCTCCCTGCCCGTCCGTGTCTCCTTCGGCCTTCAGGGGCGGCTTTTCCTGGCCATCGCGGCGATCCTGTCGGGCACGCTGGTGGCTGGCGTCGTGTCGGTGAGCGGCTACCGGAATTTCGGAACCACGCTCGGCTCGATCACCGGCGACGCGGTCCCCGCGATGAACCGCGCCCTGCGCGTGGCGCAGAAGGCCGAACGCCTCGTGGCGCTGGCACCGGCCCTCCAGGCCGTGGAGACGGCCATGGAGCACCAGCGGGTGTCGGCCAGCCTGAGCAGCGAGCGCATGGAGTTCGAGGCCTACATCCTCGGCCTGCAGAGCCTGAACGCCGAACAGGGCGCCATCATCGCCACCGCGTCGGAGGAGCTGATCGGCAACCTCGTGCAGCTCGACCAGATCGCCGCCGAGCGCGTGAAGCTGACCGCCGTCTACGGCAAGCTCGTGCCCGAGGTGATCCAGGCCTATTCGCGCGTCCAGTCGATCACCTCGCCCTGGCGCAGCGTGCACGAATCGGAGATGGGCCACGCGAAGACGACCCTCCTGGACGAGGCCTCGGACATCGAGGCCATGCGCTCGGCCGGCAAGCTGATCAATGCCTCCACCGAATCCTATGCTCCGGTGCGCGAGACGCTCGAACAGGCGACGCTGATGCGCAACCTGCTGCTCGAATCGCAGTACGCGCCCACGTCAGAGCGGATCACCATCATCGAAAGCAACCTGATGCTGATGGTCGGCCGCATGAAGGGCGCCGCCGAGCAGACCCCCGGCAAGACCGCCGCCTCGCTGGAAGGGCCGGTCGGCGTCCTGGAACGGGCGGCCACCGGCCCCGACAACCTCGTCGTCACCCGCGGCAAGGAGCTCGAGGTCATCGCGCGCGCCGCCGCCCTGATCGAGAGCAACCATGCTCTTTCCGGGCGCCTCTCCGGGCTGATCTCGGACATGGTGCGCAAGCAGGAGAGCGAGGTCGAGGCCGCCGCCACCGACACCGCGGCACTGCTCGACCGCAGCACGACGATCCAGATCGCCGTCGCCGGCGTGAGCGTCCTGCTCTCGATCCTCATCGTCTGGCTCTACATCGGCCGGAACGTGGTCCGCCGCCTGCTCACCCTGAAGGAGAGCATGGCCCAGATCGCCAGCGGCAACCTCGGCGTCGCCATCCCCACCGGCGGGCGTGACGAGATCGCCCAGATGGCCGAGACGCTGATCGTCTTCCGCGACACGGCCGCCGAGGTCGAGGCCGCCAACGCCCGCACCGAGGAGGAGCGCCGCCGCGCCGCCGAGGAACGCCGGCAGGCGATGCTCGCCTTGGCCGAACAGTTCGAAAGCCGCGTGAAGCGTTCGGTCGAGCAGGTGTCCGGCGCCTCGGGCAAGATGCAGCACACCGCCTCCAGCATGGCCCAGGTCGCCCAGGAGACGAGCCAGCAGGCGAGCGAGGCCGCCGCCGCGTCGGGCCAGGCCTCGGCCAACGTCGACCAGGCCGCCGCCGCCGCGCATGAGCTGTCGGCCTCCATCGCCGAAATCGGGCGGCAGGCGAGCGACTCCTCGGGCATCGCCGCCCAGGCGGTCTCGGAGGCGCGCCGCACCGATCAGACGATGCGCAGCCTGAACGATGCCGCCGGCCGCATCGGCGACGTGGTCAAGCTGATCTCGGACATCGCCAGCCAGACCAACCTGCTGGCGCTGAACGCGACCATCGAGGCGGCGCGCGCGGGCGACGCCGGCAAGGGCTTCGCCGTCGTGGCCAGCGAGGTGAAGAGCCTGGCCAACCAGACGGCCAAGGCCACCGAGGAGATCTCGGCCCAGATCGGCAGCATGCAGACGGCGACCGACAACGCGGTCGGCGCGATCCAGGGCATCGGCGGCACGATCCAGCAGATCGACTCGATCGTCGCCGGCATCGCTTCGGCCGTCGAGCAGCAGCGCGCCGCCACCGACGAGATCGCCCGCAACCTGTCCGAGGCATCGGGCGGCACCAATCGCGTGTCGCAGAGCGTGGAGCGGGTGACCGTCACCGCGTCCGACGCCGGCAGCGCCGCCAGCGAGGTGCTGAGCGCGTCGGAGCAGCTCGCCAGCCAGGCCAAGCTGCTGAACGAGCAGGTGGACGACTTCCTGCGGGAAGTGCGCGCCTCCTGACGCGGGACCGGCGCAAGGCCGGCCACCGGGCACGGAAAGAAGGGGACCTTGCCACGGCAAGGTCCCCTTCTTCATTCCATGTTTCCCCTTCCGGCTGGCGCCGGGCCGTCACTGTACCGTCAGTGCGCCAGCAGCACCGGCAGGCCGCCGTGGCCGAGCACGTCGCGGGTCACGCCGCCCAGGATCATCTCGCGCATGCGGCCGTGGCCGTAGCCGCCCATCACCAGCAGGTCGGCACCCAGCGCCGCCGCCCGGTCCACGAGCGCCCGTCCGACCGAGCCTCCGTTTGGCGCCACGACGGTGAGCGGGGCCTGGATCCCGTGCCAGGCGAGATGTTCGGAGAATCGCGCACCTGCCGCGGCCCGCGTGGCGGAGGTCTCGGCGGTCAGCACATGCACCGTTTCCGCGTCGCGCAGGAAGGGCATCGCCGCGCAGGCCACGCGCGCCGACTCCCGGTTTCCGTTCCAGGCGACCGCGACCGTGCGGCCGATCGTCTCCGGCGGCGATTTCGGCACCAGCAGCAGCGGGCGCCCGGCGCTCAGCAGCGCGGACTCCATGACCGTGAAGCCTTGAGGGTTCTCCGCCACCGGGCAGTGGACGAAGAGCATCAGGTCGAAATAGCGCGCCTCCGCCGGAACGACCTCCTCCATCCGTCCGGCCGTCTCGCGGAAGCGCGCGCTCGGCCCTTCCCGTCCGGGCGGCATGGCCTGGAACGGGATGGAGGCGTCACGGACCGCCTCCTCGAACATCCGGTGCGCCCGGGCCAGATGGGTGTGGGAGTCGTCCTCCGCCGCGCGCATGATCTCGTCCACCATGGCTCCGGACATCCCCTCTCCGAGGAGGGGGACCGTGTCGCGCGGATCGACGGTCACGAAGAGCGCCTCGACATGGGCCTCGAAGGCGCGGGCCACCGAGAAGGCGGCGTTCAGCGCGGCCCGGTCCTCCGCTGCCCCGCGGAGGGGAACGAGGATGGTCTTGATCGTCATGGGCGTCCTCCCTTGGTCCGTGGCCCGGGGTGCCATGGCCCGGCTCAGCCGTTCCGGAGCGCTTTTGGACGGCGCATCCCATGGACCCGCACCCATCATCCTAGCCCAAGGCCGGCTAACGAAACAGTTCGACTTTCAGTACTGCCCATAATCCGGATTGTGTCCCTCGCTGACAAACGGAGATAGCCGCGCCCCACTTCGGAACAGGAAGCCCTGTGGCGCGTTGGGTGCCTGCGGCGGGGCTGTGCGGGGATCGGCCCAGGGGTGGTAAGGCCATCAGGCTTCTTCGCCCGGGCGCCCGGCGCAGGTTATGATAAGCCTTTGATTTCAAGGTAGTAGCTCTGAAACGCATCTTGCGACCCCTGCACATGCGTTCCCATCTGCTTCCTATGTGACGATCGCGGCCATGCCGCACAGCCTGACCGGGAGTAGCTCGCCATGCGCCGCCAACCCTGGGGACCAGCCACTCTGGCATTTGCCGCACTTCTCCTGCACGGCGTCCCGGCGCTGGCCCAGAGCGGCGTTCCGGCCGGCAGCTTCTACCCGGGCGGCGCCCTGGCCGGCAGGGCCGCGCAGGAATGGGGCGGCGAGGGACCGGGGAACTGGAAGATCGGCGCCCAGGCCTATCTCGGCGAAACCGAGCTGGAGACCACCGTGTCCAACCTGCAGAACAAGGTCCGCGTGGGCTCGTCGCTGCTGCCGGGGCTGGAGCCCTATCTGTCCGTTCATTCCTGGGTCGGCTTCGGCCCCGAGACGACCGACGGGACCGTGCAGGGCATGGGCGGCGTCCTCATCGACGTGCCGGTCGGCTCCTTCGTCTTCACCCCCAGCATCGGGGCGAGCCTGCTGCCGCAGACCGACCGCGACCGGGGTGGGGCGGTGCAGCTCCGGTCGCAGCTCGAACTCGGTTACGAGTTCGAGGACCAGTCCCGCTTCAGCCTCGCCTACAGCCGCCTCAGCACCAGCGGCGTCGGCCCGATCGACGGCGGCTCGACAAAGGTCCTCGGCCTCTACTACCGCATGCCCTTCAGCGCGTTCCTCGGTGATTGACGCTGCTTTTCGTCGCTCGGCCTTAACCTGAGTTTAATGGTGTTTTGCTGTAGTTTCCCCACATTGCCAGAGGGAAACGAGATCATGGCCAGCCGCAAGACCGCAACGCCCGTTCAAACCGTCGACGCGGCCGTGACCGACGCCGGGGCGGAGGTCATCCTTCGCACCAACTTCTCGATGGTCGAGCAGGACGTCCGCGCCCTGCTGCGCGCCGCCAGCCTGCTGATGGAGGCGGACACGGCGGACAAGGTCAACCTCGCCCTCGACCACAACATGAAGCTCTGGATCGCCATCAAGACCGTGATCCAGAACGGCGCCACCTCCCTGTCCCAGGAGGTCACCCAGAACCTCACCCGGCTGGCCCAGTATGTCTCGACCGCCACCCTGGCGGCCGCGCAGGACGGGATCGATCCGCTGAAGATCGTCTCGCTGTCGCGCATCAACGTGAACATCGCCGAGGGGCTTCTGCGCGGCCAGCAGAACACCCTGGTCCGCGAGCGCGCCTACCAGATCTGGGAAGAGGAAGGCCGCCCCAACGGTCGCGAGAACGAACACTGGATGCGCGCCGAGGCGGAACTCTCCGGCACGCTGATGGTGCTCTGAGCCGCGTTCCCGCCCCGCCGGGCCAGAGCCCCCGTTCCCGCAAGGGTGCGGGGGCGTTTCCTTTGGGGATCATTCCCCCGGCACATGCGTGCCATGTTGCGACGCAATGACGGCCGGGTTCCAGCCTTTGCTACAGTCCGGGGCGTGACCCTTCCCTCCCCGCCCCCTCCCGCCGCTCCCGGTCCAGCCGGCGCTCGCCCTGGCGAGCGTGCTGCCTATGTGCGGGTCGACAACACCCGCCTCGGCATCCTGATGATGCTCGGATCGGTGTTCTTCCTGTCGATCATGAACGCGCTCGTGAAGATCGTGGCCGAGCACCACCCGGTGAACCAGGTGGCCTTCTTCCGCAGTGCCTTCGCGCTGATCCCCGCCCTCATCGCCATCCGCCTGCACGGAAGCTGGGCGGAGCTGCGCACCGACCACCCGCTGGGCCACGTCAAGCGTTCGGCGATGGGGCTGATGTCGATGCTGCTGGTCTTCCTCTCCTTCAGCCTGCTGCCGCTCGGCGAAGCAGTCGCCATGACCTTCTCCGCACCGCTGTTCCTGACCGCCCTGTCGGTGCCGCTGCTCGGTGAAAAGGTCGGGCTGCACCGCTGGAGCGCCGTGCTGGTCGGCTTCGCCGGCGTGCTGGTGATGGTCCGGCCGGACGGGGAGATCGTCAATCTCGGCGCGTTGGCGGCGCTGGGGGCCGCCCTGACCCAGGCCTTCGCGATGATCGCCATCCGCCAGATGAGCCGGACCGAGGCCCCGAACACCATCGTCTTCCATTTCACGGCCATCTGCACCCTGGTCACGGCGCTGACGCTGCCCTTCGGCTGGGTGACCCCGACCCCCGCCGATCTCGCCCTTCTGGTCACGACGGGGCTGGTCGGCGGCTGCGCCCAGCTCTGCCTGACGCGGGCCTATTCCCTGGCCCCGGCGGCGGCGGTCGCACCCTTCACCTACGTCTCACTCCTGTGGGCCGTGCTGTTCGGCTGGTTCCTCTGGCAGGAGGTGCCGACCGTTCATATGATGGCCGGCGCCGCCCTCGTCTCGGCGAGCGGCCTCTACATCCTGTACCGCGAGGCCCGCCGGGGGCGGAGCAAGCCGGTGACCGGCACCCCGCCCGGAGCGGATTGAGCCCCGGCCGCCTGCCCCTGCCCCTGTACCCTGCCCCCCTGTACCCTGCCCGACGAACGCGGACGGAAATCGAAGCGAGCGCACCCGATGGCCCCATCGCCCCCCGCCCGTGCCCCGACGCGGCTTCCCCTGATCGATGCCGCGCGCGGGGCGGCGATCCTCGCCATGATCGCTTATCACGCCTGCTGGAACCTGAACCTGTTCGGGCTGGCGGAGTTCGACCTGTTCGGCAACCCGCTGTGGCTCGCCGCGCGCACGCTCATCCTCGGCAGCTTCCTGGCGCTCTCCGGGCTGAGCCTCGTCCTGGCGGCGGAGCTTGGGCTGGACCGCCGGCGTTTCCTGCGCCGGCTCGCCCTGCTGACCGCGGCGGCGGCGGCCGTCTCCGCCGTCTCCTATCTGGCCTTTCCGCAAAGCCCGATCTTCTTCGGCGTGCTGCACCACATCGCGGTGGCGAGTGTCCTCGGGCTTGCTTTCGTCCGGCTCCCCTGGGCGCTCACGCTGGCCACCGCCCTGGCGGTGATCGTCGCGGGGGAGACCCTGTCCCACCCGATCTTCGAGCAAGCCCCGCTGCAATGGGTCGGGCTGATGAGCTTCGAGCCGAACTCCAACGATTACGTGCCGCTCTTCCCCTGGTTCGGCGTCGTGCTGCTGGGCATCGCCGCCGGCCGGTTCCGGCAGGAGCGGATACGGACAGCGGGGGCATGGGAGGATGGTTCCGGCGGATGGTTTCCCCAGGGGCGGGCGGGGCGGCTGCTGATTCTCGCGGGCCGGCACAGCCTGGCCGTCTATCTCCTCCACCAGCCGGTCCTTCTGGGGCTGCTGTGGCTCCTGGCGCAGGGCGTCGGCGTCACTCCGCCGGAGGTCCGCAACTTCCGGGAAAGCTGCACGGCAAGCTGCACGATGAACGGCGCGCGGCCGAACGTCTGCGCCGCGAATTGCCGCTGCATCGCGGACAGCCTGATCGAGCAGGGCCTGTGGGAGCGGACCCTGGCCGACCGGCTGGACCCCGCCCAGGGCGAGCAGGTCGGCATCATCGCGCAGCGCTGCATGACGCCCGATCCGGAATAGGAACGGGACCCGACCAAGAAAAAGGCGCCCGGCGCGGGGCGCCGGACGCCTTGAGACTAGAAGTCCCGGATGGAGCCGTCAGGCCCGCTTCTGGCCGACCGTGTCGGCCACATAGGCGCCGCGCTGGCCCAGCGGCCGCTCGTTGCCGTTGTTGGCGGTGGTGTCCTGGACCGTCTGGTGCTCGATCTCGGCGTTCAGCTCCGCCCCCATCAGGATGACGTAGGCGGTCAGGTTGAACCAGAGCAGCAGCACGACCACGGCACCGACCGAGCCGTAGGTTTCGTTGTAGCTGCCGAAGTTCGACACATAGACCGAGAAGCCGACGGAGCCCAGCAGCCACAGGAAGGTCGCGGCCCCCGCTCCCCAGCTCACCCAGCGCCACTTCGCCTCGCGCCGGTCGGGAGCATAGCGGTAGAGGACGGCCAGCACGAACATGATCGCCGCCGCCAGGATCGGCCAGCGCGCCAGCCGGGCGACCCAGCCGATCATCGTCTCCTCCAGCCCCATCGCGTTGATGGCGGCGGGCACCGCGACGATCATGCCCAGCGTGACGATCAGGAACAGCAGCCCGGCAACCGTCAGCATCAGCGACAACGCGGCCAGCCACAGGAAGCTCCGGTTCTCCTGCTCCCCATAGGCGATGTTCAGCGCGGTGATGAGGGAGTTGGTGCCGCGCGACGCGCTCCACAGCGTCAGCAACAGGCCGAACAGCACGCCGAAGCCCAGCCCCTGCGGTGGCGCCGTGGCCACGCTGTGCGCCTGGCTGCGCAGGATCTCCAGCGCTTCCGGCGGCAGCAGCCCGTTGAGCTGCTCGACCTGCTGCTCGATGCCGGCGGGATCGGCGAAAATGCCGAAGAGGGAGACCATCGCCGCGATCGCCGGGAAGATGGCGAGCAGGGCGTAATAGGCCACCCCCGCCGCGATCATGGAGATGTTGTCCTTGCTCTGCTCGTCCCAGGTGCGCCAGAGGATGTCCTTCCAGCCCGCCTTCGGAATGTCGCTCGGCGTCGTGGCGAGGCGGCCGCGGTGGGCGGCCGGGCGCGGGTACTGGTGATGGTGGCGGCGGCTCAGGCCCAGCATCGGCTCGTCCCCTTACGCCACGGCTTCGCGCAGGGCGCCGATCGTGTGCCGCATCGATTCGATTTCGTGGAAATGCGCGCCCACGATCACGCGGAGGTCGTCCGGCAGGTTCTCGTGCAGCGTGATGCGGAACAGCTCGAGCGTGCCGTCGAGGCCATGCTCCAGCGCGCCGAAGATCGCGCGGCGGTCCGGCGCGATGCCCAGCGCCCGGTCCCCGCCGATGGCGCGGTCGAGGTCGTACCAGGCCGGATGGACGGGGCCCCCGCCCTCCACCGTGCCGTTGCGGTTGCGCAGCTCGCCCTCCAGGGCGGCGGCGGTCCGCTCCAGCTGGGAGACGATCTGGTCGAGGCGCGGGCTGAGCGCTGCGTCGCCGAGGAGGCCGTCGGCCCGGCGGAAGCCGTCGGCTCCCTGCCGGCAGGCGCCGACGAGACCGGTCAGCAGGATGCGCGCGTGCTGGCCGGAGATCAGTTCGCCGTCCTTGAAGCCCTCGCGGGCACCGGTTTCCGCACCCGGCAGTTCGGGCGTGCGCGAGACGTTCCATGCGAGCCACAGGGCGCCGGCGCCGATCAGCGCCAGCGGCCAGGGGTTGGAGCGGATGGCGCGGGAGAGGCGGGTCGGCCGCCCGTCGATCACGTCGCGCACAACCTCCGCGACGCCGCCGGAGAGCTGCCCCGGAGACAGCCGGTACTCGATCTCGTCGAGCACCGAATCCATCCGGGAGCGAATGTTCTGAATGTCCTGCTCTATTTCCTCCGGCCCGCGCGAACGGTGCGCGGACATGGCGGAAGCGTCCTGAATGTTCGCGGGTTCGTTGTCTCGGGTCATGCCGGCCACTCCGTATCAGACTGCCGGAGTGCAACACACCCGCCAGACGAAGGTTCCGGGCCATTCAGGGGGAAGCACCCCCGCCAATCCCCCAGATCAATGGGCCGGGGCCGGCCCCCGAGCGGGGGCCGCCATGCCGCCGAGCCTGGTCAGGAGATAGTCCAGATCCTCAGCACCCATCTCCTCGTACTGGGTCAGGATGCGCTCGATCACCCGGCGGCGGTAACGTTCGACATCGTCCGGGCCGCCGTCGTAGTCGGTTTCCCGCAGCACGTCGAGCGCCACGCGGCAGGCCGGCAGCAGCGACGGCGGCAGCTTCGCCTTGTCGTAGATGGATTTCAGGCCAAGCCGCCCGGCATCGTGGATCAGCAGCCGCGCGTTGGTGGGCGACACCTCGGCGAGATGGGCCATCGCCGCCTCGAAGAAGGCGGTGTCCCCCATGCACAGGGCACGCACGAGAAGCGACGGCGTCAGCCGCCCGGCCCTGGAGAGCTGGGCGACGAGCCGCTCCAGCGCGCCGTCGCCGCGCCCCTCCTCCCCTTCCCCGGCCAGCAGCGACAGGGTGGCCCGCTCGCGGCTCTGGAGGACCAGTTCGGCGGCGACGCGCGGCGGCAGGTCGTGGCGGGACACCAGATGCTCGCGCAGGGTGTCCGACACCATGGCGACCAGCCGTTCGGCGATGGTGATGGGAAGGCGGGGGCGCTGGACGATGCGCTCCTTCACCGCCGCGCTGTTCCCGAACCGGTCGATGATGCGGCCGAGCCCCGCCTCGCTGAGCCGGGCCCCGGCGTTGCCGACCAGCGTCGCCACGGCCGTCTCGGTGCCGGATTCGATCAGGGCCTCGGCGACCGTCTCCGACACGGCCGGTCGGCCGGCGATGGCCGCCTGCTTGGCGTCGCCCCCGCTGCGCACGAGTTCCAGAAGGTCCGCGTCGGTCAGGGATTCGGACACGGACAGGACGGGGATCGCCACCGCCTCCACGTCGCGGGCGAGCGTCAGCGCGACGTCGCGCGGCAGGAACGGGCTGGAACGGAGATTCTCCGCCAGCGTCTGGCGCACGCGCAGGATGGCGTCGGAAGCCAGCGAGCGGATGATGTCCTCGGCGATGCGGCGCTCCGCGGCCGAAAGCCCCTCCTCCCCGAGCTGGAGGGCGATCTTCGCGGCGAGGTCGGCGCGCCCGTCGCTAGACGGGTTCGAGAGGAGCCGGGTCACGTCCTTGCCGGTAAGGCGCCCGGAAAGCGGTTCAGCCATGGGCCGCGGCCCTTTCCTACCCTGACGCCCCCTCCGTTGGGGACGCGCTGTTTCAGCTCGATAGGATGCGCGCTAAACTTTGAGTGATTCTTAACATCATTCTACGGATTAGGTTCTAGGACGTCCGTCGGATCCCGCCCGCTCGACCGCCGCCCCGACCCGCAGGGTCCAGGCGACGAGGTCGCTGGTCACCCGTCCCATCGCCTCGTTGAAGGCGGCGACGACGTTGGAGAATTCCGGGCCGCGCACCGGCACGGTCGCCTCGAAGGTCTCGCCAGCCTCGATGATCCGGCGCGGCATGGCCACCAGCTTGGCCGAGAGGCGGATGTGCACGCGGTCCGGATGCCGCGCGTTGGGATCGGAATGCTCCGCCTGGAAATCCCGGAGGTCCGTCTTCAGCAGGAAGTCGGAGCGCAGCCCGACCGTGTCGCGCCCAACCGACACGATCTTGCCGCTGTCCTCCAGCGACCGGACGATCAGCCCCTGCACCATCAGCGGCACGCGGTCCGCCCAGGACACGTCGGCGAAATAATCGATCGAGGTGGGGGTGCGCGTCACCGCGATGCGCGGCGTGTCGATGCCGGCGGCCGCCACCGGCGCCTCGACCAGAAGCTGCCAGTTGACGCGCGGTGCGGCCGTATCGACCGTCTGGCGGGGCGTCAGCGTGTAGAGCTGGGGCGGCGTCGGGGTGATCGCGGCACAGGAGGCCAGGAGCAGCGCCCCGGCCAGACCGATGGTTCCAAGCAAGCCCTTCGTCAAAGCACTCATCCTCAACGGACCTCCACCCCCTGCCCGGTCCCGCCGAACAGGAAGTTCGACGGGCTGTTCTCGATCCGCGTGACCACGCGCGAGAGCTGGCCGGACAGCTCGCGCAGCTGCGTGATCAGCAGCGTGAATTCATACAGCCCCGTGTTCATGAAGTCCTGCAACGGTTCGCGGTTGTCCTCCAGCAGCGACGACATCTGGGCCGAGGTCTGCTTCATGTTGGCGCTGAGCGCCGCGAACTCCGCCCGGACCGCCGCACCGCTGTTGGCCATGGACACCATGGACTCCTGAACGCTCGGGGCGGCGACCTCGATCCTCGCCATGACGCTGTTCAGCCGGGCCATGGTCCCCTCCAGCCCCGCAGCGGCCTTGGCCAGCTCGGCGGTGAGGACCCGGCTGTTCTCCAGCGTCTCGCTGATGGCCCGCTGGTTCTCCGGGGTCAGCAGCTCCGCGACGCGGCTGGTCACCTCGACCGCGCGGTCGAGCAGCTGGGGTGCGGTGTCCACCACCGCCGACAGGGAGGAGCGCCGCGACGGGATCACGCGGATGCCGTCGCCGTCGGGGTCCTGGAGCGGCGGGCTGTCCACCGTGCCGCCGTAGATCTGGACGTAGGAGCCGCCCGTGATGCCCTGTGTCTCCAGCGAGGCGAAGGTGTCGGCCTTGATCGGGGTGCCGCCCTCGATCTCGATCCGCACGCGCACCTGGGTCACGTCGCCGGGGTCGATCCGGATGTCGGAGACCGTGCCGACGGGAATGCCGCGGTAGCGCACGGCGCTGCCTTCCTGAAGGCCGGTCACCGAGCCCGAGAAGAAGATGTAATAAGGCTCCCTCGTCTCCTCGAGCTGGATCTTGGCGATCCAGACGGTGAAGCCGAACAGCCCGGCGAGCAGGACCAGCACGAAGCTGCCGACGAGGATGTAGCTGGCGCGCGTTTCCATGATGGGCTCAGGTCTCTGCATGGCGCGCGGCGCGGCCGCGCGGTCCGTGGAAATAGTCGCGGATCCAGGGGTGCGGGTCGGCGAGATGCTGTTCCAGCGTGCCGACGCGGATCTTGCGGTCGACCAGCACGGCGATGCGGTCGCAGATCGAGGTCAGGCTGTCCAGGTCGTGCGTCACCATGACGACGGTCAGGCCCAGGCTGCGCTGGAGGTTGCGGATGAGCTGGTCGAAGGCCGCCGCCCCGATGGGGTCGAGGCCGGCCGTCGGCTCGTCGAGGAAGAGAATTTCCGGGTCGAGCGCCAGCGCGCGGGCGAGGCCGGCGCGCTTGACCATGCCGCCGGACAGCTGCGAGGGGTATTTCGCCCCGGCGAAGGGCGGCAGGCCCGACATGGCGATCTTGACCCGCGCGATCTCGGCGATCAGCCCGCGCGGCAGCCCCGTGTGCTCCTTGAGCGGGACCATGACGTTCTCCGCGACGGTCATGGAGCTGAAGAGCGCGCCGTTCTGGAACAGCACGCCCGTGCGCGCCTGGAGCGCCACCCGCTCCGCCTCGCCCATGGCGGCGATGTCGCGGCCGAGCATCTCGATGCTGCCCGCCGCGGGCCGGTTCAGGCCGAGGATCTCGCGCATCAGCACCGACTTGCCGGTGCCGGAGCCGCCGACCACCCCCAGCACCTCGCCCCGCCGGACGTCGAGATCGAGCCCGTCATGCACCAGCTGCTGGCCGAAGCGCGTGACCAGCCCGCGCACGCGCACGACCGGGGCGCTGTCTGCCGGCGCGCCGCCGTCCGCCGCTGCGCCATCCCCGGCCGGGGATTCCACGGAAAGGTCTTGCGGGGCCACGGTCGCCTACACACCCAGGAAGGAGAAGAGGACGGAGAACAGGGCGTCGATCACGATCACCAGGAAGATCGATTCGACGACCGACTTGGTGGTCAGGGTCCCGACGCTTTCGGCGCTACCGGACACCTTCAGCCCCTCGTAGCAGCCGACCATGGCGATGACGAGGGCGAAAACGGGCGCTTTCACGATGCCGGCCGCGAAGGTGTAGATGGAGACGGCGCTCTGAAGCTGGCGGATGAACTGCCCCATCGTGATGTCGAGCGTCACGTAGCTCATCACGGCGCCGCCCAGCAGCCCCATGAGGTTGGCGTAGAAGGCGAGCAGCGGCAGGGTGATCATCAGCGCCAGCGCGCGCGGCACCACCAGCAGCTCCACCGGGTCGAGCCCCAGCGTGCCGATGGCGTCCACCTCCTGGTTCACCTTCATCGTGCCGATCTGCGCCGTGAAGGCCGAGCCCGACCGGCCGGCGACAATGATCGCCGTCATCAGCACACCGAGTTCGCGCAGGATCGAGATGCCCAACAGGTTGACCACGAACAGCTCCGCCCCGAAGCGCTGGAGCTGGTCGGCGCCCTGGAAGGCCATCACCACGCCGATCAGGAAGGACAGGAGCCCCAGGATGGGAAGCGCGTTGAGCCCGGTCTGCTCGACATGGAACATCACCGAGCGCAGCCGCAGCCGGGAGGGGCGCCGCAGGATGCGCAGGAAGGTAACGGTGACGAGGCCGAGGAAGGCCAGCAGGTCCAGCGCCTCCCGCCAGAAGCCGGCCGTGGCCCGGCCGGTCCGCTCGAGCATGTCGAGGATGGGGTGCGGCCGTTCCTCCGCTCCGGCCTCGGCGTCCGGTCCGCCCACCGACCCGCGCACCGCGTCGAACAGGGCCGCGTGTTCCGGCCGGACCTCCACCGCGACGGCGTGGCCTTCCCTTTCGAGCCGTCCGGCGAGTCGCGCCGCCAGATAGGCGCCGGCCGTGTCGAGCGCATCGAGACGCGACAGGTCCAGCCGGACCGGGGCCTGTGGCCCGGCATCCCGTTCGGCGCGCAGCCCGTCCAGCTCGCGCGCGAGGCCGCCGGCCGCCTCCAGGTCCCAGCGCCCGCCGGCGGTCAGCAGCCAGTCACCCTGTCCCGTCCGCGACGGCTCCATCCAGGCCCTTCGGGGAGCCATCGGACCACTACCTCTTACTTCGGCGCGCGAAATCGGAATGCGCGAATGTCGCGCAAACCTTGGACGCTGCCGGTTCTCCGGTCAACCCTCGCCTGTTGCAATGCGGGCAGACCTGCCGGTTTGCGCTCGTGAATCGCGGTGGATAGAATGCGCCCGATCCTTCGGGCCGGGCGTTGTACGTCCGATCCACCTCTCGGAAAACAGGCCCTCCCCCATGCCCTCCAAGCCCATCGACCTGAAAGACCACATCCGCGGCATCCCGGATTTCCCGAAGCCGGGCATCCTCTTCTACGACATCTCGCCCCTGCTCGCCCATGCCGAGGCCTGGAAGGAGGCCATCGACCGGCTTGCCGAGACGATCCGCCCGCACAAGCCGGACCTGCTGGTCGGGATCGAATCGCGCGGCTTCCTGGTCGCTGCCCCGCTGGCGCTGGCGCTCGGCACCGGCTTCATCATGGTGCGCAAGCACGGCAAGCTGCCCGGCGACAAGATCCGCCACTCCTACGACCTGGAATACGGCACCGACACCATCGAGGTGCAGGCCGACGCGGTGAAGCCCGGCCAGCGCGTGGTCGTGCTGGATGACCTGCTGGCGACCGGCGGCACCATGGCGGCCGCCGTCGCCCTGCTGCGCCAGGTCGGCGCCGACGTGCGCGCCGCCGCCTTCCTGGTGGAGCTGACCTTCCTGAACGGCCGCGAGAAGATGGACGTGCCCTGCCTGCCGCTGCTGTCCTACGATTCGTGACGGCTGCCCGCCCTTGAGATGCCTTGATACGAGGCAATCGCACGGTTTCGAGGCAGGCGCGCGCCTTTTCATCCGTTCCCGGACGCCGTCCTTCCCCGCCGGCCGGCAAGCCAGGCCGGGAGTGACCGGCGCCCGGCCTTGGCACGCGGATTGCCTGCCCCGAAGGGCATGAACACGACCGCCGCCGTCCTCGCCGAAGCCCCGGCGCCCTTCCCTGTCCGGCCGCCCGAGACCGTGTCGATGCGCGCGCGCGACGGAGCGCGGCTGGATGCCGACGTCTACCGCCCCGACGCCGCCGGAAGCTGGCCCGTCCTGCTGCTGCGGGTGAACTGCGGGCGGCGCACGGCGCAGAACAGCCATTACGCGCATCCCCGCTGGTACGCCTCGCGCGGCTACGTCGTGGCCGTGCAGGACGTGCGGGGCTGCGGCACCTCGGAGGGACGCTTCCGCCCCTTCCAGGCGGAGCGGGAGGACGGAGCCGACGCCGTCGCCTGGGCGGCGACGCTGCCAGGCTCGTCGGGGGTCGTCGGCATGTACGGCTGCGGCTACGCCGGCATGGCCCAGCTCCTGGCGCTCGCCGGCCAGCCGGAGGGCAAGGCCCCCCAGGCGCTGCGGGCCGTGGCGCCGGCGCTCGCCGGCTGGGACATCTTCTCCGACTGGGCCTACGAGGGCGGGGCCTTCCGCCTCGCCGAAGCCATGGAATGGGCGCTGCGCTGCGGGGCGGAGGCCGCGCGGCGAGTCGAGGACGGGGCCGCCTACCGAGGGCTGCTGAAAGCCGTGCGGGACCTGCCGCTGAACGACGAGATCCCGTCCCGGCCCAGGGTGCTGCGGGAATACGCGCGCCACACCCATTACGACGACTGGCTCACCACCCCCGGCCCCGGCGGCGAGTGGGACGATCATTCCCCGGCGGCGCGCCTGCGCGGGTCGCCGGCCGGCGTGCCCGTCCTCCAGATCGGCGGCTGGTTCGATGGCCGCCTTGGCGGCACGCTGGACGCCCATGCCGCATTCAGCTCGGCATTTGGCGCACCGGCCCGGCTGGTGGTCGGTCCCTGGATGGCCGGCGGCTGGCACCTGCCCGCGGGCGAGCCGGAAGCACCGGACGAGCGGCCGTCCATCGACGCGCTCCAGCTCGCCTGGTTCGACCGCTTCCTCAAGGGTATCGACAATGGCGCTGATCGCGAGCCCCCGGTCCGGCTCCACGACCTCGCCGCCGGGCGCTGGCGCGGCCTGCCCGTTCTGCCGGAGCCGAACGCCGAGTTCCACCTGGGGGGCGACGGCATGTCCGCGACCCATGGCGACGGCGGACGGCTGGCGCCCGAACCGCCCTCCACCCCCGGCGTGGACGCGCTGGTCCACGACCCGCGCCTGCCGGTGCCGTCGCTGGGCGGCCACACCGCCCCTTGCCCCGGCCTGCATGACCGCGCCGCGCTGGACGCCCGCCCGGACGTCGCCGTCTACGACACCGCCCCCCTCGCCAAGGCGCTGCCGCTGGCCGGGCGGGTCGCCTTGGAGCTGTGCGTGGAGGCCGACGCCCCGTCCTTCGACGTGAACGCCGTCCTGTCCATGGTCCGTCCGGACGGCCGGGCGCTGCCCCTGACCAGCGGCCACGTGCGCGTCGAGCCCGGCGCGCCGACGCGCCCCCTGTCCATCCCCATGCGCGCCGCCTGCGCCACGCTGGAGCCCGGCTGCCGCCTGCGCCTCAGCCTCGCCGGTTCCAGCTTCCCGGCCCATCCGGTCAATCCGGGAACGGGGGCCGAGCCCGGCGAGACGCGGCTGGTCGACGCGCTGCCGGTCACGCTGCTGATCCACACCGGCGGCCCCCGCGCGTCGCGCCTGCGGCTGGCGCTGGCGGAGGGGTGAGGCGCGGGAACGGTCCGGTCAGGGCTCGCCGGGCACCAGCGCCGCCACGGCCCTTTCGGCCTCCCCCTCGCCGCCGAGCCCCACGATCACGCCCGTACGGTCGGCGGCGTTGCGGTTCTGGCTCATCTTCCATTTGCCCTCGATGCGCGCAATCGGCAGGCGGAAGCCGACGATGCCCTTCAGCTGCGCGGCGATGAACTCCTCGGGCGCGTCGGACACGGCCCAGGGATCGGGCCGCCCCGCTTCGTGGCGGTCCGTCAGGGCCGAGACGACGGCCAGCAGTTCCGCTGGATCGTCGAAGAACTCCAGGCTGCCGTGGGCGTGGACGGTCACATAGTTCCAGGTCGGCACCACCTTGCCGGTCTCCCGCTTGGTCTCGTACCAGGAAGGGGAGACATAGGCGTCGGGACCCATGACGATGGCGAGCGCCAGGGTCTCGGGCGCCGCCCGGCGCCATTGCGGGTTCCCGCGCGCGAGATGGCCGAGCAGGGTGCCGTATGCCCCCTGGTCCGGGTCGAGCATCACCGGGACGTGGCTGGCCTCCAGCCCGTCGCCGCCCAAGGTGACGAGATGAGCCAGGCGGGACTGACGGATGGCGTCGTGGAGGACCGGCAGCCGGTCCTCCCGAAAGGCGGGCGGGACATACATGGTCGGTCTCCGTGGGACATGTGGGATCAGCCCGGCGCGCCAGACCCGGCATCGGGCTTGGCGTCCGGCTCGGCTGCCGCCTCCGCCGCGCCGACGAGGCAGACGTCGAGGCTCTGGTCGAGCAGGCGCAGCATCAGCTCGCGGTAGGGCTGCTTGTCGCCGACGGACCAGGCACGCTCGGTGGCGGCGCGGTAGGCCTCCACGTCGTCGGCCCGCACGACCACCGGCGGATGGCCGGCGCGGTTCAGGATCAGGTTGCAAAGGAGGAGCGCCACGCTGGCGTTGCCCTCGTCGAAGGGGCGCACGGTCATCAGCCGGTGGTGCGCCTCGAAGGCCGTCTCGGGGCCGGGCTCGGTCCGCCGCAGCCAGCCCGACAGGGCGGACATGGAGACGCGCAGCTTGGCGGGATCGGGCGAGGCGCCCCCGCCGCCTTCCTTCAGCGGTCCCTCGCGGTAGCGCCCGGCGGTGCGGCCGAATCCCTGGTGGAGCATCGCGTGGAAGGCCGTGATGGTGCGCTCGGTGACCACGCCGTTCGGCTGGAAGGACAGCCGCGCCAGAAGCTCCAGCGAGCGGCGGTGGTTGAGAACGAGCTGCTGCACGCGCGGCGGGCGGTTGCGCAGCACCACGCCGCGGCGGAGCACCGTCTGGATCTCCTCGCGGGTGAGGTCGCCCCCCTCCACCAGAAGGCAGGCGGCGGTCAGTTCAAGCTCGAACCAGTCGGCCAGCGCGTGCACGGCCTTTGCCGGCAGCGGCCGCAGATTGTCCAGAGCCTGCTTTTTCTCATGAATGTCGTCGAGCAGCGCCATGAACCGGTCTCCCGCAGAAAGCCGCTCCCTTGTAGCGGGGGGAGGCGCCGCCGCAAAGACCTTCCGGCAACCATGACGGGACGGGCGGGGGCAAGGCCCGCCCCGTCCCGCTCAGGCCCAAACCCCTCGGCCCGGCCTATTCGGCCGGATGCGCAGCGCCATGGACGATCCCGGCCTCCGCCTCCTCCGGGGGAAGCGGCTTCTTCTTCGCGATGTAGCTGTAGACCGTCGGCACCACGAACAGCGTCAGGAAGGTGCCGAGCAGCATGCCGCCGACGATCACGGCGCCGATGGCCTGCCGGCTCTCCGCCCCCGCGCCCGCCGCGTTGGCGAGCGGAACGGCGCCCAGCACCATGGCGCCGGTGGTCATCAGGATGGGGCGCAGCCGCAGGACCGACGCCTCCTCCACCGCCCGGCGGATGTCCGTGCCCTCGCGCTGGATCTGGTTGGCGAACTCGACGATCAGGATGCCGTGCTTGGTGATCAGCCCGACCAGCGTGACCAGCCCGATCTGGCTGTACACGTTCATCGTCCCCCCGGTCAGGTGCAGCGCCGCCAGCGCCCCGGTCATGGAGAGCGGCACCGTCAGCATGATGACGAAGGGGTCGATGAAGCTCTCGAACTGGGCCGCCAGGACCAGATAGATGAAGGCCAGCGCCAGCACGAACACGAAATAGAGCCCCGTCGCCGATTCCCGGAACTCGCGGCTCTGCCCGGCATAGTCGGTCTGGGCGGTGGCCGGCAGGGTCCGGTCCGCCGCCGCCTGGAGGAAGGCCAGCGCCTCGCCCACCGCCGTGCCGGGGGCCAGTGTCGCGGTGATGGTGGCCGAACGCAGCTTGTTGAAGTGGTTCAGCTCCTTCGGCGAGACCCGCTCCTCGACCTGGACGAGGTTGGCGAGCGAGATCATCGGCGCGGCACCGCCGGCCACGGCACCGCCCCGCACATAGATCGACGCGATGTCGCCGGGGTTGCGGCGGTCCACGCCGGCGACCTGCACGACCACGTCGTACTGCTTGCCATCGCGCTTGAAGCGGGTCACCTGCCGGCCGCCGAGGAAGGTCTCCAGCGTGCGGCCGACCGTGTCCACGTCCACGCCCAGGTCGGCCGCCTTGTCGCGGTCGAGCGTGATGCGCAGCTCCGGCTTGTTCAGCTTCAGGTCGGTGTCGACGTTGACGAGGCCGGGGAAGCTCTTCGCCTCGGCCAGGATGCCGTTCACCATGCCCTGGAGCTGCTCGTAGGGCAGCGAGGTCTGGATGACGAAGTTGACGGGCTTCTCGATGGGGCTCTGCCCCAGCGACGGCGGGTTTGTGACGAAGCCGAGGATGCCGGGAATCCCGAACATGCGCGGGAAGAGCTGGGCCGTGACCTGCTGCTGCTTCTCCTCCCGCTCGTCCCAGTCCTTCAGCCGGACGAAGCTGATGCCCTGGTTGACGACGGGGAAGCCGGTGACCTGGAAGAACTTCTCGATCACCGGGACCCCCCGGTAGATGTCCTCCATCATCTTGCCGTAGCGCTCGGTGTAGTCGAGCGTGGCGCCCTCCGGCGCGATGGCGATGCCGATGATGGTGCCGCGATCCTCGACCGGGGACAGTTCGGACTTCAGCCCGCCGAACAGGACCCAGCTCGCCCCGGCAACGGCCATGCCGACCAGCAGCACCAGCGGGCGGGCGCGCAAGGACAGGCGCAGCAGGCGGCGGTAGCCCTCGGTCATGCCGTTCAGCAGAGCTTCCACCGCGTTGTAGAGCCGGCCGTGCTGCGTCTGGTGGCGCAGCAGCTTGGAGCACATCATCGGCGACAGGGTCAGCGCCACGAAGCCGGACACGATCACCGCTCCGGCCAGGGTCAGCGCGAACTCGGAGAAGAGCCGCCCCGTGCGCCCGGTCATGAAGCCGATCGGCGCGTAGACGGCGGCCAGCGTGATGGTCATGGCGATGATGGCGAAGCCGATCTCGCGCGAGCCCTTCAGCGCCGCCTGGAAGGGGTGCATCCCCTCCTCGATGTAGCGGTAGATGTTCTCCAGCATCACGATGGCGTCGTCCACGACGAGGCCGATGGCCAGCACCATGGCGAGCAGCGTCAGCGTGTTGATGGAGAAGCCCATCATCTGCATCAGCGCGAAGCTGCCGATCAGCGAGACGGGGATGGTGACGAGCGGCACCAGCGTCGCGCGCAGCGAGCGCAGGAACAGGAAGATCACCACCACGACCAGCAGGATCGCCTCGAAGATCGTGTGGAAGACCGAATCGATGGACTTGGCGATGAAGATCGAGCTGTCGTAGGCGACATCCACGCCCATGCCCTCCGGCAGGGCGGCGGTGATCGCAGGAACCGCACCCTGCACCGCCTTGGACACGTCGAGCGGGTTGGCGGTGGACTGCTTGATGACGCCGATGGCGACCGCGCCCTTGCCCATGAAGCGGGCGCTGACCCGCTCGTCCCGGGCACCCAGCTCGGCGCGGCCGACGTCGCTCAACCGCACGAGATAGCCGCCCTCGTCGCGCAGGATGATGCGCTCGAACTCCTCGGGCGTGCGCAGGTCGGTCTCGGAGACGACGGTGAACTCGCGCTCCCGGCTCTCCACCCGGCCGGCGGGGATCTCGACGTTCTGGCGGCGCAGCGCGTTCTCGACATCCTGCGGGGTGACGCCGTAGGCGGCCATGCGCTGCGGGTCGAGCCAGAGCCGCATGGCGAAGCGCCGCTCGCCGAAGATCCGCACCTGGGCCACGCCCGGCAGGTTCTGGAGCCGGTCCTTCACGTAACGGTCGGCGAAGTCCGTCACGTCGAGCGGCGAATGCCGGTCGGAGGAGAAGGCGAGATAGATGATCGGCTGGGCGTCGGCCTCGACCTTGGCGATGACCGGCTCGTCGATCTCGTCCGGCATCAGGGACCGCACGCGGGCCACGCGGTCGCGCACGTCGCTGGCCGCCACGTCCACGTCGCGGTCCAGGCGGAAGCGCAGCGTGATCTGGCTCCTCTCCGCGCGGCTGATCGAGGACATCACGTCGATGCCCTCGATGCCGGAGAGGCTGTCCTCGAGCTGCTGGGTGACCTGGCTCTCGATGATCTCGGCCGAGGCGCCCTTGTAGGTCGTCTCCACCGTCACGACCGGCTCGTCGATCTTCGGGTACTCGCGCACGGCGAGCCGCTGGTAGGAGACGAAGCCGATGAGCATGATCGCGATGCTCATCACCGTCGCCAGGACGGGCCGCCGGATCGAAGTGTCGGAAAGGACCATGGCGTCAGCTCCCGGCCGGCTTGTCGTTGACCACCATCACCGGGGCGCCGTCGCCGATCTTCATCTGGCCGGCGGTCACCACGACGTCGCCGCGGGCCAGGCCCTCGACGATCTCCACCTCGGCGTCGCGGCGCTCGCCCAGCGTCACCCCCACCTGCGCGGCGCGGCCGTCCACCACCTTGTAGACGAACTGCTTCTTGCCGAAGGCGAAGACCGCCTGCTCCGGCACCGTGACGGCGTCCTGCTCGACCTTCAGCGTCAGCTGCACGCGCGCGAACAGGCCGGGGCGGAGGTTGCCTTCCGGGTTGTCGACGCGGGCGCGGATCATCACGGCGCGGCCGTTCACGTCCACCATAGGGTCGATGGCGTAGACCTCGCCCTTGAAGCTGCGGCCGGGGAAGGCGTCCACCGTCACGGCGAGCGGCTGGCCCGGCCGGACGGCCGCCAGATACAGCTCCGGCACCCGGAAACCGAGCTTCAGCCTGTCGATCGCCTCAAGGTTCACGATGGCCTTGCCGGCCTCGACCACGTCGCCGACGGACACCTTGCGCAGCCCCAGCACCCCGTCGAAGGGGGCCGTCACGGTCAGCTTGTCGAGCTGCGCCCGGGCGAGCTGCACGGCGGCCTCCTCCGACTGGAGGGTGGCCGCGGCCTGCTCGCGCGTGCGGGCGGCACCCGTACGCTGCCGGTACAGCTCGTCGGCACGGTTCAGCTCGGCGCGGGAAAAGGCGATGCCCGCCTGCGCCTGTGCCAGGGTGGCGCGGGCGATGGAGTCGTCCAGCCGCAGCAGCACCGTCCCCTTGGTCACGCGCTCGCCCTCCTGGAAGGCGATGGCGGTGATGCGCCCGGCGACCTCCGGCCGGATGATGACCGATTCCTCGGACAGCAGCGAGCCCACGGCGGTGATGGTCCGGGCGAGCGTGCCGACCTTGACCGGCGCGGCCTCGACCGGCATCGGCGGCATGCCGCCCGGCGGGCCGCCTGGCGCCCCGCCCTTCGACGCGCCGCCCGGCGCCGGAGCCGCCTGCGGCAGCTTGCCGGACTTCAGGGCCGCGACGAGGCCATCCACGGTCCCGCCCTGCTTGACGAAATACCAGTAGCCCCCGCCGGCGAGCGCCAGCAGGAGGGCGATGACGAGGAGGCGGAAGGGACTGCGCATGGGACCGGCATCCAGCAGAGGTCCGCGGGCCGGCGGCGCGCGGAACGTTTGATGTTCGCCGCGCGAAAGATTCTTCTGGCGGTGAGGTGAACTGTATCGTTCAGTTCAGCGCGTGAGTCGAGAAGGTTGAGGGCGACAGGGCGAACTGTCGCGTCACGTGTTGCAAACCGGCAAACCGGCGCGCAATTCGATCAAGGTCCTTTCCGCGTCCGCAATGATCAGGTCGGCCAGTTGGCCCGGCCCGATGCGACCCATCGGGTCCAGGGGGCGGACGCGCGCCCCGCGAATCTCCGGTCCCGGCGCGCAGCAGGGCGCCTCCCCCGCCGGCAGCACCGCGCGGATGCGCCCGTCCTCGATGCGCAGGTCGGCGAGCACCGTTCCGCCACCTTCCGGACCGGCCTCCAGCCCGGCGACAGATGCATCGAGCAAGGCGGCGTCGATGCGGACGCGCTTCAACCAGTAGCGCCCGGTTTCGGGAATGCGCGGCGGAGTGAGAGAGGGATCCGGCATGGGCTCGGTCGGTGGTTGGGGCTGGGACGTCCGGTCGCCTAACCGGCGGGCAGCGCGGCGTCCTGCAGCGCGATGAATTCCTGGAAATTGGCGCAGCGCCCCGCCCGGAAGGCCGCCTCGTAGGCGGCGTTCAGCGCGCGCTTGGCCCCGATCGCCGCGCGGAAGTGGGCGCGCAGGTCCGCGTCGCGCAGGCCGAATCCGTCGCGGTCGAGCCGGTCCAGCACATGGCGGTAGCAGGCCTCCGCCCGCGCCCCGCTGTCGGGCGAAAAGGTGATGGAGCCCTCGCGCTGCCGGTACTCGTAGAGCGGCGCCAGGGCGAGCGGCAGCCGCCCCACCCGGTCCAGCACGCGGATGTTGAAGGCGACATCGTCGCAGAAGTTCACGTCCTCCGGCCAGCCGGGCGTCAGGTCGCGGCGGACCATGAAGAACATCGGCACGGAGGTGCCGAGGAAGCGGGCGGCGTCCAGCTCCCCGATCCCCCGCCCCTCCGGGAAAAGGGTGGAGAGCGGCGCCCCGTCCCGGTCGCGGACCACGGCGACGTTGTCGGCGGCCGCACCCGCCGCCGCGGCCAGCGGCGCCAGCACCGCCAGCCGGTCCGGCTCGTAGCGGTCGTCGGCGTCGAGCGGCGCCACCAGGGGCTTGCCCGCCACGCGCAGCCCCGCGTTGCGGGCGGCGGGGGCGCCCGCCCCGATCCGGCCCGTTCCGGTGAAGACCAGCCTGGGGTCCGATAGCCCGGCGGCGTCCAGGATCGCCCGGTAATCGGCGCCGTCGTCGCTGACGATCACCGCCTCCCAGTCCGTCCAGCTCTGGCCGAGCAGGCTCCGCACCGCGCGGGCGATGGTGTCCTGCGCCCGAAAGGCCGGGATGATGACCGAGACGCCGCATCCATCCATCGCCCGCTCCCGACTTCCGCGAAGCTTGACCAGGGCTTCAGCATGCTGAGCGGCGGGCGGCGCTGTCAATCGGCCTTGAGCGACCGGAAAGGCCCTGGAAACAGGTCGGAACGGTGCGGCCTATGCCGATCCGGTGCCCGGATTTCCCATTGCGGCCCGTTGAACGGGGAGCGAATACGGGCTATCTGGAGAGGCGAGAGAGGCGCAGTGCGGCTCAAGTCCGACACCAAGGAGACCAACAACGATGGCGCACGACGGTTACACCCGGTTTGACGACGAGCCCGAAGGCGAGCCGGAGGAGAAGTCGAAGGAAAGCGCCCCGCCTCCGTTCGCTGCCCTGCAGCAGAACCTCTTCAAGGCGCGTGTCGTGCTGATCTTCGGCGAGATCAACATGAAGCTGGCGCAGGCCGTGTCCGCCCAGCTGCTTGGTCTGGCGTATGAGAACGACGACCCGATCACGGTGGTCGTGAACTCGCCCGGCGGCCATGTCGAGGCCGGCGACACCATCCACGACATGATCCGCTTCATCAAGCCCGAGGTGAAGATGCTCGGCACCGGCTGGGTCGCCAGCGCGGGCTGCCACATCTATCTGGCGGCGAAGAAGGAAAACCGCGTCTGCCTTCCGAACACCCGCTTCCTGATCCACCAGCCGCTGGGCGGCACGGGCGGCCGGGCAACGGACATCGCCATCGAGGCGAAGGAAATCATCCGCATGCGCGAGCGGCTGAACCGGATCATCGCGCGCGAGACCGGCCAGCCCTACGAGAAGGTCGCGAAGGACACCGACCGGAACTACTGGATGATGGCCGACGAGGCCCGCGAGTACGGCATCGTCTCGCGGATCGTCAACGGCATGGACGAGCTGAAGTAAGCCCGCCCGCCGGCACATCGGGTACGCGAAAGGCCCCTCTCCCCGGAGAGGGGCCTTTTTCGTGCGCGCTTTCCCTGCAGGCGGCCGATGGCTGCGTCAGGCCGCCGCCAGATCCGGGCGCCCCGCCCGCCAGCGGCCCAGCAGGCTGTCGACCGCCCCGGCGCTCTCCTCCAGCGCCTCGAGCGCGAGCGAGAACTGGTTGGCGGGCGGCAGGTCCAGGGTGATGGTGACGTCGCCGCCGTCCTGCTCCGCCCGGCCGCCGAACTTGCGGGCGAGTGCCCGCATGCGCCGGTTTTCGGCGAGGCAGTAGAGATGCAGCCGCTTGGCGAAACGGTTGCGCGCGATGGTCAGGGCGCGGCGCACCAGCGCGCTGCCCAGCCCCATCTCCTGGAAGGGCTTCTCGACGCTGATCGCCAGCTCGGTGTCCGCCGGCCAGAGCATCCGGTCGCTGCACAGCTCCACCACGCCGCGCAGTTCGCCCCCGATGAAGGCCCCGATCAGCAGCGTGCGGCTCCAGTCGATCCCGTCGCAATGCCGGACGATGGTCGTGTCGGAGGTCGTGCCCGTGAAGCGGGCGTAGCGGTCCGCCTTGTCCAGCCGCAGCAGGTGCGCCCGGTACAGAGCCAGCTCGGCCGGCAGGAGTTTGCGGATGACGGACATGGATCGAACCCGTGGTCGGCGGAATGCGCGCCTTGGCCGAGCGTTCGTCCCCAGAACGGATTGTTGTTGTTTCGAGCGGAAGCTATGCTGCGCTGCAACAGCTATATGCTCCCGCGCCCGGCGGATGGCAAGCGGCGCCGACGGTTGGCGAAGAGGCCGCCCGCCGCTATGGTTCCGGCGCCACGGTGGTGCGGCGCGAAATGGCACCGTCCGGTGGCGCGACATCTGGGAATTTCGGAACGACGGCGATGAGCATCTGGGGCAAGATTCTGGGCGGCGCGGCGGGCTTCACTCTCGGCGGGCCGCTGGGCGCGCTGGTCGGGGCGGTCACCGGCCATGCGGTGGACCGCCACACCGACGGCGGCAATGACAGCAACGGCGGCGACCCGACCCAGAGCGTCGCCTTCACCATCGGCGTCATCGCGCTCTCGGCCAAGATGGCGCGGGCCGACGGGGTGGTGAAGCGGGTGGAGGTGAACACCTTCAAGCGGCTGTTCCAGGTCCCGCCGGAGGAGTTGGACCATGTCGGCCGCGTCTTCGACCTTGCCCGCCGCAGCACCCACGGCTTCGAGGTCTACGCCCGGCAGATCGCCGCCCTCTTCGAGGACCGCCACGCCGTGCTGGAGGAACTGCTCGACAGCCTGCTGGCGATCGCCGAGGCGGATGACGAGCTGCACGAGGTGGAGGCCGGCTACCTGCGCGAGGTGGCGCGGATCTTCGGCTTCGGCGACGCGGACTTCGACCGCATCCTCGCCGGCCATCACATCGCCGGCACGCCGGACGAGAACGACCCCTACCATCTGCTGGGCGTCACCCGTGCCGACCCCGACGACGCGATCAAGGCGGCGCACCGGCGGCTGGTCCGCGAACACCACCCCGACCGGCTGATCGCCCAGGGCATGCCGCAGGAATTCATCGACCTGACCACCCGCAAGGTCGCCGCTATCAACGCCGCCTACGACCGCATCCAGCAGGACCGCGTGCGGGCCTGACGCGCCTTCCCGCCGCCATGCCGGGTGCGCCGTGTTCGGGGCGCAGGGCCGCATAGGCATTTTTGACCATCGCCCCGGCGGGAGGGAGCGCGCTATAAAGGCGCCCCTCCCTTTCCTTTTCGTCTGTCGAGCGATGGCGCCCCCCACCCCGATCACCGCACTCCAGGGCGTTTCCGTCACCTTCGGCGGCCGTCCCCTGTTCGAAAGCATCGACCTGTCCCTCGGGCGGGGCGACCGGGCCTGCCTCGTCGGCCGCAACGGATCCGGCAAGTCGACCCTGATGAAGCTGGTCGCCGGCATCATCCAGCCGGACGGCGGCGAGCGCTTCGTGCAGCCCGGCGCCCGCATCGCCTACCTGCCGCAGGAGCCGGACTTCACCGGCATGAAGACCGTGCACGACTATGTCGCCGCCGGCCTGCCGGAGGACGAGAGCGACGAGCTGCACAAGGTGGACGCCGTTCTCGACCGGCTCCAGGTGCCGGGCCATCTCGACCCGGCCACCCTGTCGGGCGGCGAGGCGCGCCGCACGGCGCTCGCCCGCACGCTGGTCGGCAACCCCGACGTGATGCTGCTGGACGAGCCGACCAACCACCTCGACCTGCCGACCATCGAATGGCTGGAGGGCGAGCTGCTGTCCTACCGGGGCGGACTGCTGCTGATCAGCCACGACCGCGCCTTCCTGAACCGGCTCGCCCGGCGCACGCTCTGGCTCGACCGCGGCACGGTGCGCGCCACCGACCGAGGCTTCACCGAGTTCGAGGCGTGGCAGGCGGAGGTCTTCGAATCGGAGGAGATCGCCGCCCAGAAGCTCGACCGCAAGATCGCCGGCGAGATGAAGTGGCTGCGCGAGGGCATCTCGGCCCGCCGCACCCGCAACATGGGCCGGGTGCGGGCACTCCAGCAGCTCCGCCGCGACCGATCGGAAAACATCAAGGGCGGCCAGCAGGCCAAGCTCGCGGTCGCGGAGGCCGAGCGCGGCGGGCGGCTGGTGATCGAGGCCGAGCACATCGCCAAGGGCTTCGACACGGCCGACGGCCGCAAGACCGTCGTCAAGGACTTCTCCACCCGCATCCTGCGCGGCGACCGGATCGGGCTGATCGGGCCGAACGGCGCCGGCAAGTCCACCCTGCTGAAGATCCTGACCGGTCAGATCCAGCCGGACTCCGGCACGGTGAAGCTCGGCACCAACCTGGAAACCGCCTATTTCGACCAGAAGCGCGAGGGGCTGGACCCGGAGGACACGATCCGCCAGGTGCTCTGCCCCTTCGGTGGCGACAGCGTCATGGTCAACGGCAGCCCGCGCCATGTCGCCGGCTACATGAAGGACTTCCTGTTCGACACGCGCCAGCTCGACAGCCCGGTCAAGTCCCTGTCGGGCGGCGAGCGCAACCGGCTCCTGCTCGCCCGGCTCTTCGCCCGGCCCAGCAACCTGATGATCCTCGACGAACCGACCAACGACCTGGACATCGACACGCTGGACCTGCTGGAAGAGGTGCTCGGCGACTATCAGGGCACGCTGCTGCTGGTTAGCCACGACCGTGACTTCCTCGACCGGCTCGTCACCGCGACCATCGCGGTGGAGGGCGACGGCGTCGTGGCCGAATATGCGGGCGGCTATTCCGACTATCTGGTTCAGCGCCCGGACAAGGGCCCCGCAGCCCAAGCCGCGGCCAAGCCGAAGCCGGCCGCTCAGGCCGCGGCACCCAAGCCGCGCGGCAAGCTCAGCTACAAGGACCAGCGCGAGCTGGACGAGCTGCCCGGCCGCATGGACAAGCTGACGGCCGAGGTCGCGAAGCTGGAGAAGGACCTGACGGACCCGAACCTCTTCACCCGCGACCCGGCGAAATTCCAGAAGACGACCGAGCTTCTCCAGACCCGGCAGAACGATCTGGCCGCCGCCGAGGAGCGCTGGCTGGAGCTGGAAGCCCTGCGCGAGGAACTGGAGGGCGGCCGCGGATGACCTTCCGGGACTCGCTGCTGGCGCTCCTGGTCATGGCGATCTGGGGCTTCAACTTCGTCGTGGCGAAATGGGGCATGGCGGAGTTCCCGCCGATGTTCATCATGTTCTTGCGCTTCGTGGTGGTGGCGGCGGTGCTCGTGCCCTTCGCCCCCTTTCCGCGCGGACGGCTGCTCCAGATCTTTCTGCTGTCGCTGGTGCTCGGCACCATCCATTTCCCGCTGATGTTCAACGGGCTGCTGGGGCTGGACGCGGCCACCGCCTCCATCGTGGCGCAGACGCAGGTGCCCTTCTCCTCGCTGATGGCGGCGATCTTCTTCAAGGACAAGCTGGGCTGGCGGCGCGCCGTCGGCATGGCGGCGGCATTTGCCGGCATCATCGTGATCGCCGGCCAGCCGCGGCTCAGCGGCCAGATCACCCCGCTGCTGATGATCCTCGCCGCCAGCTTCGCCTTCGCGGTCGCCAGCATCCAGATGAAGCTGCTGGGCGACGTGAACGGCTTCGCGCTCAACGGCTGGATGGCGCTCTTCGCCCTGCCCCAGCTCCTGATCCTGTCGCTGATCCTGGAGACCGGCCAGATCGAGGCGCTTCTCAACTCCACTTGGCGGGGCTGGGGCGCCATCGGCTACATGGCCTTCGGGGTGACGATCTTCGCCTACGGGCTCTGGTACCCGCTGCTCAGCCGCTATGCCGTGAACCAGACCATCCCCTATCTGTTGATGGTTCCGGTGTTCGGCGTGGCCGCGGGCGTGCTTCTGATGGACGATCCCTTCACGCTGTCGCTGGTGATCGGCGGGCTGATGACCGTGGGCGGCGTCGCCATCGTCGTGAAGCGGCGCCCGAACACGGTCAGCGAGAAGGTCACCAACCCGACATGACGGTCCTTCCCCCAACGAACCATCTCCGGTGAAGCCCGAACGATGAAGCTGGTCCAGCGCCCCTCCCCCAACCACGGTCCCCGGCCGGAGGGCGCACGGCCCGAACTCCTGATCCTGCACTACACGGGCATGCCCTCGGGGGAACTGGCGCTGTCCCGCCTCTGCGACCCGGCGGCCCAGGTCAGCGCCCACTACACGGTGGACGAGGACGGCACCGTCTACGCCCATGTGCCGGAGGACCGCCGCGCCTGGCACGCCGGGGTCAGCCGCTGGCGCGGCGCCTCGGACGTCAACAGCCGCTCCGTCGGCATCGAGATCGTCAACCCCGGCCACGAGTTCGGCTACCGCCCCTTCCCCGCCCCCCAGATGGAGGCCGTCGCCGACCTCTGCCTCGCCATCATCGGCCGGCACGGGATCGCGCCGGAGGACGTGCTCGCCCACAGCGACGTGGCGCCCTCGCGCAAGGAGGATCCGGGCGAGCTGTTCGACTGGCGCGGCCTCGCCGCCCGGGGCGTCGGCCTCTGGCCCACGCCGTCCCATCCCGACGAGGCCTCGCCCGACGAGACCTCCCTGGGCGAGCCGGATGTGACGACACTGCTGGGACGCTATGGGTACGACACCGCCGAACCGGCCGCCCTGCTCGCCTTCCAGCGCCATTTCCACCCGGAGGCGCTGACCGGCCGGCCCGACCCGGAGACGCTGCGCCGCCTGCGCGCCCTGCTGCGCGTGACCGGGCGCTAGTTTCCCTCTCCCGTCACGCCGAAGACAGGATACATTTCATGTCTCTCGAGAGGTTCGAGCGAGGCGCCCCATGTCCGATCCGGCCTTCAAGCGCATGAGCGTGGACGAATTCCTTCTCTGGGAGGACGGGACCACCACGCGCTACGAACTGATCGACGGCGTGCCGGTCGCCATGGCCCCGAGCCACAGCGCGCACCAGATCATCGTCGGCAACGCGGCGCGCCACATCGGCAACGCGCTGGACGCCCGTCCGCCCTGCCGCGTCCAGCCGGAGGCCGGCATCCTGAAGCCCGACAGCGTCCGAAGCTTCTTCCAGGCCGACCTGGCGGTGACCTGCAAGCCCCACGCGTTCCGGGAGCACGCGATCCCGGATCCGGTCCTCGTCATGGAGGTCCTTTCCCGCTCGACGATGGACCACGACCGCCGGATCAAGCTTCCCGTCCACCGCTCGATCCCCAGCCTGCGCGAGATCGTCCTGGTGGACAGCGAGAGCCTTTTCGTCGAGGTCCACCGTCGACTCGACGAGGCACGCTGGCAGGTGGACCTGCTTCTGGAGCCTGAGGCGATCCTGCGGCTGGACAGCGTCGGCGCCGGCTTCCCCCTCTCCGCGCTCTACCGGAACGTCGAAACGGGGAATGGTTCCGGAACTGGCCCGGGGCTTGATTTGGGATCGGGCCCCACGTCCATTGCGTCCGGGGACGGAACCCTCTAAAAGGAGCGCCGCCAGACGGCTGGATGGCTGCCTTCGGCTCACGCCGGGGGAGGAAAGTCCGGGCTCCACGGAAACACGGTGCCGGCTAACGGCCGGCGGGGGCGACCCTAGGGAAAGTGCCACAGAAAGCAAACCGCCCGGGTCTTTCGGACGCGGGTAAGGGTGAAAGGGTGCGGTAAGAGCGCACCGCGCGACCGGCAACGGGAGCGGCACGGTAAACCCCACCGGGAGCAAGACCGAATAGGGACGGCACGGTCCACCATCCCGTCAGGGGTGGCGTGGGCCAGGCATGTTTTCGCGCTGCCGTCCGGGTTGGTCGCGAGAGGCGCCGGGTAACCGGCGTCCCAGATGAATGGCCATCGCCCGGGGCGACCCGGGTACAGAACCCGGCTTACAGGCCGTCTGGCACTTATACGATTCTCATGAAGTCCTGACCTTCGGTCAGGACTTCCGCGCCATGGGGCGCGGGGCCGCAGTCGCGGCCCCATACCGGGTTCGGATGTCGGAATTTTCCGAACCCGGTATCAAATCCTCCATCCCGGCACCCACCGCCCTTCCCGGCGGCGCCTTCGGAAAAGGGCCGCGGCCCCGTTCCGGGGGCGCGCGCCCATGGCCGCATGGGCCGGAGCGCACCCCGAAGCGCAGCGAAGCGTGGTGGAAAACCGCTCCGCCGTGGGACGGCGCCCCACCGTAGATGGGGGAAAGCCCCTGGGCGCGCACCCCGCCGGCGGGGATAAAACCGGCCCAATCAAAGCTTCCCAAGGCTTGTCCGCGCAGATACCCCCAAGCCGGATCCGCGGAAATCCTGCCTTTCGGCGGCTTCCCCGAACTTGTCCCCAGCTTCATCCACACCCGGTGGATAACTGTGGGGCGATTTCCCATGCCGTCCCATGCCGAACCATGAGAATCACACCCTGGTATTAGCTCCCCGGGACAGCCTGATTCTCAGGCAGCGGCGACCATCTTCAAGTCCGGTTCCGGGCGGCGTCATGGAACATTCTATGAACCTCATAGATCGCAAGGCATAATTTCGGCAGGGCTGTGACTATAAATTTCTTATTTTCGCGCTTGACGCGTGGATCCTTGCATCTCTGCCACAGGGCTCCCGGAATTCTTGACAGGATGGTTTGATTACTGGGGGGAGCGTTGACGCCCATACCGGCCCATGCTATCCCATAAACACCCAAATAACGGGGGGTCCTCTCCCAAAGCTTTACGACTGTAGGGCAGGGGCGGGGATCGAACGGCCAGGGGTGTAAGTCGTTCAGGCAAGCGGGGGGATGTCGGGGCCGATGGCCGTTTTCCTGTCCACATACGTCAACAAAGTTGACAGGAAAGGCCGCGTCTCCATCCCGGCGCAGTTCCGGCAGTCGCTCGCCAAGAGCAGCCTGCCGGGCACGATCTATCTCTGGCCCTCGCTGAACCACCAGGCGCTGGAAGGCGCCGACCAGGATTATCTCGACGTCCTTTCCGACAGCCTTGAATCCCCCGACCTGGACGCGGACGAACGCGAGATGATCGAAACCTTCATTTTCGGGAAGCTGGTTCCCGTCTCCCTCGACAACGAGGGCCGCATCGTCCTCCCGAGGGAACTGGCGGAGTTCGCCAACATCGGCGAGGAGGCCTCCTTCATCGGCCGCCGCAAGACCTTCCAGCTCTGGGAGCCGAACGCCCTGAAGGCGCACGAGGCCGCGCTGCGCGACCAGGTGGTCCGCAAGGACATCTCGCTGAGCCAGATCGTCGCCAAGGCCCAGCGCGGCGCCGCCGGCCGGGCCGGGGAGGGCGCATGACCCCCGCCGCCTCCCCCCACATCCCCGTCCTCCTGAACGAGGTCGTCGAGGCACTCTCCCCGCGCGCCGGCGGCGTCTACGTGGACGGCACCTTCGGCGCGGGCGGCTACAGCCGCGCCATCCTGGACAGCGCGGACTGCCGCGTCTTCGGAATCGACCGCGACCCCGCCGCGATCGAACGTGGACGCGCGCTTTCCGCCGCCTACCCCGGCCGGCTGGAAGTGATCGAGGGCCGGTTCGGCGACATGGACGAACTGCTCTCCTCCCGCGGCATCGGCCCGGTGGACGGGGTGGCGCTCGACATCGGCGTCTCCTCGCCCCAGATCGACGAGCCGGAGCGCGGCTTCTCCTTCCGGTTCGACGGCCCGCTCGACATGCGCATGGGACGCGACGGCCCGACCGCCGCCGACGTCGTGAACGGCGCGGCCGAATCGGAGCTGGCCGACATCATCTATCATTACGGCGAGGAGCGGATGGCGCGGCGCGTGGCGCGCGCCATCGTCGCGGCCCGCGCCGAGACCCCCTTCGAGCGCACCCGCCAGCTGGCGGAACTCGTGCGCTCGGTCGTGCCGAAGGGCAGGGCGGACGCCATCGACCCGGCGACCCGCACCTTCCAGGCGCTGCGCATCCATGTGAACGACGAGCTGGGCGAACTGCGCCGGGGCCTTTCGGCCGCCGAGTCGCTGCTGAAGCCCGGCGGGCGTCTCGCCGTCGTTTCCTTCCATTCGCTGGAGGACCGGGAGGTCAAGACGTTCCTGAAGGAACGTTCCTCCCCTCCCCCGGCGCCGTCCCGCCACGCGCCGCAGGCGCGCGGCGAGGAACGGACCCCATCCTTCCGCCTGCTCTCCCGCAAGCCGATCGGCCCGGGACCGGAAGAAGAACGCAACAATCCCCGCGCGCGCTCTGCCCGGCTGCGCGCGGCCGAACGCACATCGGCGCCGGCCTTCCCGGCGCCCGGTAAGGAGGCTGCATGAAAGGCAAATCGGCGCTGTTCTGGCTCGGTCTGACCGCCGCCGCGGGCGTCGTGCTGTTCGAGACCAGCTACGAGGTCCAGGAACTGGAAGAGCAACTCGCGTCCATGAACCGCAAGATCGTCGCGGAGCAGGAAGCGATCCAGATCCTGAAGGCCGAGTGGAGCTTCCTCAATGACCCGACCCGGCTCGAGTCGCTGGCCCGCCAGCATCTCGCGCTGAGGCCGACCGAGGGACGCCAGTTCGTGGCGCTCGACAGCGTGCCGATGCGCCCGGTGACCATGCCGGACGCCCTGCCCGCCCCCGCCCCGCTCCCCAACGCGCCGCGCGTCGCCCCGGTCATGCCGCCGATGGCGGGCGTGAACAACGGCGGCTCGGTCATGCCGGCCTCGCTGAAGGCGCCGGCCAAGCCCGCCGCCGCGCCGAAGGCCGAACCCGCAAAGGCCGTCAAGCCCGCCGCCGCTCCGGCCGTCCGCTCCACCGACCTGGAGAAGGCGCCCGAGCGGAAGATCGCGAAGCCGACGGAGGTCGCCGCACGTCCGGCGCCGCAGCAGGGCTTCCTGCGCCCGCCCGCCGCCGGCGACAGCCTCGGCGCCCTCGTCGCCCGCCTCGAGGATTCCGGCCGATGAACGCCCTGCCCCCCGAGTTCGAGCCGGCGGCGCACTCCGCCTATGTTCCGCCGCGCGCCGCCAAGCCGCGGACGAAGCTCGCCGTCGCGCTCGAACAGGGGCGCAACCGGCTGATGGTGACCGCCGCCGTCGTGTCGCTGGCCTTCGGCGCCATCGGCGTCAAGCTGATGATGGCGACGCTGCTCGCCGACGGGGCCGAGCCGCGCAAGCACGAGGCGCTGGACCTCGACAGCTCGCCCGTGAACCGGGCGGACATACTCGACCGCAACGGGAACCTGCTCGCGACCTCGCTCGCCATGCAGTCGCTCTACGCCGATTCCAAGGCGGTCATCGACCCGGTCCAGTCCGCGCACAAGCTCATCGAGGCCCTGCCGGAGCTTGCCAACGAGCGCAAGGAACTCGTCGCCAAGCTGTCCAGCGGCAAGCGCTTCGTCTGGCTGAAGCGCAACCTGACGCCCCGGCAGCAGTACGCCGTCCACCGCCAGGGCATCCCCGGCGTCTATTTCGAGCGGGAGGAGCGCCGCTTCTACCCGGCCGGCAACCTGACCTCGCACGTGGTCGGCTACACCGGCGTGGACAACAACGGCCTGGGCGGGCTGGAGCAGAGCTTCAACAAGCGCCTGACCTCCGAACCTGGCAAGCCGCTGCGCCTGTCGCTCGACCTGCGCGTCCAGCACATCCTGAAGAAGGAGATGCTGACGACCATCGAGGAGTTCAGCGCCATCGGCGGCGCCGGCATCGTCTACGACGTGCGCAACGGCGAGGTGGTGGCGATGGTCTCGCTGCCCGACTTCGACCCGCACAACCCCGCGGTCCCGCCGGAGGCCGCCAGCGATCAGGACAAGAACCCGCTCTTCAACCGGGCGACGCTCGGCGTGTACGAGATGGGCTCCACCTTCAAGGTCTTCAATTCGGCGATGGCGCTGGATTCCGGCAAGGTCCGCGTCAGCGACTATTTCGACGCCGCCAACGGCATCCGCATCGGCCGCTTCACCATCAGCGACTACCACAACATGCACCGTGCCCTGACCGTGGCGGAGGTGTTCCAGCACTCCTCCAACATCGGCTCGGTGCGCATGATGCAGGCGGCCGGCATCCAGACCCAGCGCGACTTCATGGCGAAGGTCGGCTTCATGCGGCCGACCACGCTGGAACTGCCGGAGAACGGCTGGCCGCTCGTGCCGAACCCCTGGCGCGAGGTCAACGCCATGACCATCAGCTTCGGGCACGGCATCTCGGTCAGCCCGATGCACACGGTCGCGGCGGCGGCGGCCACCGTCAACGGCGGCATCATGCACAGGCCGACGCTGTTGAGGCACCAGGACGGCGAGCCTGTCCCGGGCGAGCGCGTCCTGTCCGAGCGCACCTCGGACATCATGCGCCGCCTGTTCCGCTTCGTGGTGACCGACGGCACCGCCAAGGGCGCCAACGCCACGGGCTACGTCGTCGGCGGGAAGACCGGCACGGCCGACAAGCAGAAGGGCCGCAGCTACGTGCGCAATTCGCGCATGTCGTCCTTCCTCGGGGCCTTCCCGATGCACGATCCGCGCTACATCGTTTACGTGCTGATCGACGAGCCGAAGGGAACGAAGCAGAGCTACGGCTTCGCCACCGGCGGCTGGGTCGGCGCGCCGCTCGTCGGCCGCATCGTCCGCCAGATCGGCCCGCTGCTGAACGTGGCGCCGGTGGACGAAACCTCGCCGCAGATCCTCAACGCGGTCTACATGTCGACCAGCGGCTCCATCGTTCCGCCCCCTCCCGCTCCAACGAAGGGAAGCTCCGTTGCATCTATCCCGCCTGCTGGCCAACCGCACTGAGGATACGATCGTCCGCGAGGCCGCCCCCGGCCTCGATGTGACCGGGCTTGAGATAACCGGGCTGACCGCCGACAGCCGGGCGGTCACGCCCGGTTTCCTGTTCGCGGCCCTCCCCGGAGCGAAGCAGGACGGGCGCGCCTTCATCGGCGCCGCCCTGGCGCAGGGTGCGGCCGCGGTGCTCGCCCCGAAGGGAACGGAGCTTCCCGCCGGCAGCACGGCGGTCCTGATCGAGGCCGACCGGCCCCGCCTGGCCTTCGCCCTGATGGCGTCGGCCTTCCACGGCCGCCAGCCCGGCACGGTGGTGGCCGTCACCGGGACCAACGGCAAGACCTCCACCGTCCAGTTCGCCCGGCAGATCTGGGCCAACATGGGACACAAGGCCGCCAGCCTCGGCACGCTGGGGCTGGTCGGCCCGGGCCTCGACGGCTACGGCGCCATGACGACGCCCGACCCGGTGTCGCTGCACCGCCATCTCGCCGCCGTCAAGGACGCGGGCATCGAGCATCTCGCCATGGAGGCGTCGAGCCACGGGCTCGACCAGTACCGGCTGGACGGGGTGCGGGTCGCCGCCGCCGGCTTCACCAACCTGACGCGCGACCATCTCGACTATCACGGCACGATGGAGGCCTATCTGGCGGCCAAGGGCGCGCTGTTCGGGCGCGTCCTGGCGCCGGGCGGCACCGCCGTGCTGAACGCCGACAGCGACGTCTTCCCCCAACTTTCCGAGATTTGTTCCAGCCGCGGCCACCGGGTTTTCGGCTACGGTCTGTCCGGTCGCGAGCTGCGGGTGAATGCGGTCGAACCGCAGGTCCACGGGCAACGCCTGGACCTCACCGTCCTGGGCCGCGACGTCACGGTCGACCTGCCTCTGGCGGGCCGCTTCCAGGCCTGGAACGTGCTCTGCGCGCTGGGCCTGGTCATCGGCTCCGGCGGCGACCGCGACCTGGCGCTGGAGACCCTGGCCCGCCTGGACGGCGTGCCCGGCCGCCTTCAGCATGTCGCCACCACCCCGAGCGGAGCGACCGTCTACGTCGACTACGCTCACACGCCGGACGCGCTGGAAACGGTGCTGACGGCGCTGAAGCCGCATGCCCGCCGCCACCTCGCCGTGGTGTTCGGCTGCGGCGGCGACCGCGACCGCGGCAAGCGTCCGGTGATGGGGGAACTGGCCGGCCGCCTGGCCGACCGGGCCATCGTCACCGACGACAACCCGCGGACCGAGATCCCCGAGGCCATCCGCAAGGAGGTGCTGGCGGGATCACCGGCCCTGGAGGAGATCGGCGACCGCCGCGAGGCGATCCGCGCGGCCGTCCGGGGGCTCCGGGCGGGCGACGTTCTGGTCGTCGCCGGCAAGGGGCACGAACAGGGACAGACCATCGGCACCGAGGTGCGGCCCTTCGACGACGTGGCCGAGGCCCGGACCGCCGTAGCGGAGGTTGGAACATGAACGAGACGACGCCCACCACGACGCCGGCCCCCCTGTGGACGGCCCGCGACGCGGCCGCCGCCACCGGCGCCGCGTCCGGCGGCGACGCCGCCTGGACCGCCACCGGGGTCGCCATCGACAGCCGCAAGGTCGCGCCGGGCGACCTCTTCATCGCCATCCAGGGTCCGAATTTCGACGGCCACGCCTTCGTGGGCAAGGCGCTGGAGGCCGGGGCCGCCGCCGCCCTGGTCGGCCATGCCCCCGAAGAGGTGCCCGCCGATGCCCCTCTCCTGACGGTCGGGGACACGCTGGCCGCCATGGAGGCCCTGGGCCGCGCCGGGCGCGCCCGCACCCGTGCGAAGATCGTCGGCGTCACCGGCTCGGTCGGCAAGACCGGCACCAAGGAGGCGCTGCGCCATGTGCTGGGCGCGCAAGGGTCGGTCTACGCGACCGAGGGCAGCCTGAACAATCATTGGGGCGTGCCGCTGTCGCTGGCCCGCCTGCCGGCCGGGGCCGCCTACGGCGTCTTCGAGCTGGGCATGAACCACGCGGGCGAGCTGGGCCCGCTGTCGCGCATGGTGCGGCCCGACGTCTCGGTCATCACCACGGTCGAGGCGGCGCATCTGGAATTCTTCGCGTCGGTCGAGGACATCGCCGACGCCAAGGCGGAGATCTTCGAGGGCACCGCACCCGGCGGGATCGCCGTCTTGAACCGCGACAACCCGCATTACGGCCGGCTGGCCGCCGCGGCCCGCGCCAGGGGCCTGCGCGTCTGGGGCTTCGGCACCCACGCCGACGCCGAGGCGCGGCTCGCCGACTTCTCGCTGCACGCGACCTGCAGCGCCGTCACCGCCGTGATCGGCGGCGAGCGCCTGCAATACTGCCTGTCCCTGCCGGGCAAGCACTGGGTCATGAACAGCCTGGCCGTGCTGCTGGCCGCCCGCGGCCTCGGCGCCGACCTCGCGACCGCCGCCCGCTCCCTGTCCACGCTCCAGCCCGTGAAGGGCCGTGGCACGCGCAAGCGCATCCATGCGGCCCAGGGCGCCTTCACCCTGATCGACGAAAGCTACAACGCCAGCCCGGCGGCCATGGCCGCGACGCTCGAGGTGGTGTCCCGGATCGATCCGGGCGCCGGCGGGCGCCGCATCGCCGCTCTCGGCGACATGCGCGAGCTGGGCGACCGCGCCGACGCTCTGCACGCCGCCCTGGCCGAGCCGCTGAAGGCCGCCCATGTCGACACCGTCTACTGCTCCGGCCCGCACATGCGCGCCCTGTTCGACCGGTTGCCGCCGGCGATGCAGGGGCGCTGGACCGAAACCAGCGCCGAGCTCGCCCCCGTCGTCGCCGCCGAGGTGAAGGGCGGCGACGTGGTGCTGGTGAAGGGATCCGCCGGCAGCCGCATGGGAACGGTGGTGGAGCTTCTCTCGTCGCTTGACACGCGGCGCGAAGAGGACTCCAACGGCAAGCCGACGGCCTCGCCCCTCTTATCCGCCCGCTCCTGACCTTCTCCTCCCGCCCTCCTCCTCGCCCCTTTCCGACTGCCGAGCCCGATGCTCTACAACCTGCTCTTCCCGCTGGCGGACGCCTTCACCCCCTTCAACCTGTTCCGGTACCTGACCTTCCGGACCGGGGGCGCCGTGCTGACGGCGCTGGTCATCAGCTTCGTCTTCTTCCCCCGCCTGATCGGCTGGCTGAAGCGCAAGCAGGGCGAAGGGCAGCCCATCCGGAGCGACGGGCCGGAAACCCACCAGAAGAAGAAGGGCACGCCCACCATGGGCGGCCTGATGATCCTGATCTCCGTCTCGATCAGCACCATCCTGTGGGTGGACGTGACCAACGCCTACAGCTGGGTGGTCCTGCTGGTGACGATCGGCTACGGGCTCATCGGCTTCGGGGACGACTATCTGAAGCTCACCAAGCGCAACCCGAAGGGCCTGTCGGGCAAGCTGAAGCTGGTCTGGCAGATCGCCATCGGCGTCGCCGCCGCGGCTGCGGTTGCCTACATCTCCGAGCCGCCGCTCCGGAACGGGCTCGCCCTGCCCTTCGTGAAGGATTATCTGCTCGGCCTCGGCTGGTTCTTCATCCCGGTCGGCGCCTTAGTCATGGTCGGCGCCTCGAACGCGGTGAACCTGACCGACGGGCTGGACGGGCTCGCCATCGTGCCGACGATCATCGCCACGGGCTGCTTCGCCCTGATCGCCTACCTCACCGGCAACGCGATCTTCGCCAACTACCTGCAGATCCACCATGTGCCGGGCGCCGGCGAGCTGACCGTCTTCTGCGGCGCGCTGATCGGGGCCGGCATCGGCTTCCTCTGGTACAACGCGCCCCCCGCCATGGTCTTCATGGGCGACACGGGCTCGCTGGCGCTCGGCGGCGCGCTGGGCGCCATCAGCGTCGTGACCAAGCACGAGATCGTGCTGGCGATCATCGGCGGCCTGTTCGTGCTGGAGACGGTGTCGGTGATCGTGCAGGTCGCCTCCTTCAAGCTGACCGGCAAGCGTGTCTTCCGCATGGCGCCGCTGCACCACCACTTCGAGAAGAAGGGCTGGGCCGAGTCCACCGTCGTCGTCCGCTTCTGGATCATCGCCGGCGTCCTGGCGCTGGTCGGCCTCTCCACCCTGAAGCTCCGCTGAGGGCCGCCCCGCGATGATCGACCTCTCCCACATGAAGGACCGGCCGGTGGCGGTCATGGGGCTCGGCAAGTCCGGCCTCGCCACCGTCGAGGCCCTGCGCCTCGGCGGGGTCGATGTCTGGGCCTGGGACGACAACCCCGCCGGCCGCGCCAGGGCCGAGGCGCTGGGCGCCCGCATCGTCGATCTGGCTGAGGCGGACCTGTCGCCGCTCTCCACCCTGGCCTGGTCGCCCGGCATCCCGCACACCCACCCGAAGCCGCATCCGGCGGCGGAGCGCGCGCGCGCGGCCGGGCTTGAGCCGGTCTGCGACATCGAGCTTCTGGCCCGGACGCAGCGCGGCGCCCGGACCATCGGCATCACCGGCACCAACGGCAAGTCCACCACCACGACCCTCATCGGCCATGTGCTGGAGGCCGCCGGGCGGACCATCGCCGTCGGCGGCAACCTCGGCACGCCGGTTCTGACCTTCCCGCCGCTCGGCGCCGACGGCACCTATGTGCTGGAAATGTCGAGCTACCAGCTGGAGCTGACCCCCTCCCTTGTCTTCGACGTGGCGCTGCTGCTGAACATCACGCCGGACCATCTCGCCCGGCACGGCGGCATGGACGGCTACATCGCCGCCAAGACGCTGGTCTTCCGGGGCCAGGGCGCAGGCCGGACCGCGATCGTCGGCGTGGACGACCCGCACAGCCGCGCCATCTTCGAGACCCTGAAGGCCGAGGGCGGCCGGACCGTCTGGCCGGTGTCCGCCGAGGACCGCGCGCCCGGCGGCGTCTACGCCGCGGACGGCTTCCTCGTGGACGACACGGACGGCAAGGCGGTCCGCGTCGCCTCCTTGAAGGACTTCCCCCGGCTGCTCGGCAAGCACAACTGGCAGAACGCCGCCGCGGCGTTTGCCGCCTGCAAGGCGGCGGGCGTGCCGGCCGACGTCATCGTCGGGGCGATGCGCAGCTTCCCCGGCCTCGCCCACCGCCAGCAGCTCGTCCGCACGGTCCGCAACGTCCGCTTCGTCAACGACAGCAAGGCGACCAACGCCGACGCCACGGAAAAGGCGCTGGCGACCTTCGATCCGATCTACTGGATCGTCGGCGGCCAGGCCAAGGAGACCGGGCTTTCGGGGCTGGAAGGCTACATGGGCCGCGTGCGTCACGCCTTCCTGATCGGCGAGGCGACCGAGGCCTTCGCCCCCTGGCTGGAAGCGCACGGCGTGGCGCACAGCCGCTGCGGCACGCTGGACGTGGCGACCCGCGCCGCGGCGGCGATGGCGCTGGAGGACGGGCTGAACGAAGCCTGCGTCCTGCTGTCGCCGGCCTGCGCCTCCTGGGACCAGTTCGCGAATTTCGAGAAGCGCGGCGAGGCCTTCGCCGACGCCGTGGGCGCGCTTGACGTGGAAGGAAACGGCTGATGGTGACCTTCGACCGGACCGATCAATCCGTCTTCGGCCGCTGGTGGTGGACCGTCGACCGCTGGCAGCTCGCGGCACTGGGCGCGCTGATCCTCATCGGCACCGTGCTGATCACGGCGGCGAGCCCGCCCGTGGCGGAGCGCATCGGCATCTCCGACACCTTCTACTTCGTCGAACGGCACCTGATGATGCTGGTGCCGTCGCTGGCGATCATGGGTGCCGTGTCGATGCTGAGCCCGCGCGGCGTGCGGCGCGTGGCGCTGGCGGTCTTCCTGGTGTCGGTCGCTCTGGTCTTCGCCACGCTCGTCGTCGGCGTCGAGATCAAGGGCGCGCGCCGCTGGATCCACATCCCCGGCCTGTCCATCCAGCCGTCGGAGTTCGTGAAGCCCGCCTTCGCCGTGGTCGCCGCCTGGCTCTTCTCGCTGTCCCACACCTCGCCGGGCTTCCCGGGCTGGCTCGTGTCCATGGCGCTCTACGGCCTGACCGTGGCCGGGCTGATCCTCCAGCCCGACCTCGGCATGACCTTCGTGGTCTCGGCCGTCTGGTTCTCCCAGTTTTTCCTGGCCGGGCTGAACATCATGCTGGTGGCGATCCTGGGTGCGCTAGGCGTGGCCGGGCTGATCGGCGCCTACTACACGCTGCCGCACGTGCAGAGCCGCATCGACCGCTTCCTCGACCCGGCAAGCGGCGACACCTACCAGGTCAGCCGCTCGCTGGAGGCCTTCGCCAACGGCGGGCTGCTCGGCACCGGGCCGGGCCAGGGCACGGTGAAGTTCTCCCTGCCGGACAGCCACGCCGATTTCATCTTCGCCGTCGCCGGCGAGGAAATGGGCCTGCTCTTCTGCCTGTTCATCGTGGCGATCTTCGCCTTCATCGTGCTGCGCGGCTTCGCCCGCGTCTTCAACGACACGAACTACTTCATCATGCTGGCGACGGCCGGCCTGCTGATCCAGTTCGGCCTCCAGGCGGCGATCAACATGGGCTCGGCCCTGCACCTGATGCCGACCAAGGGCATGACGCTGCCCTTCATCTCCTACGGCGGCTCGTCGCTCCTGGCGCTGGGCTTCGGCATGGGCATGGTGCTGGCGCTCACGCGCAAGCGCTTCGGCCCGGCGGTCTGAGAGAGGAGCGCACCATGCCTCACGACAAGCCGATCCTCCTCGCCGCCGGCGGCACCGGCGGCCATTTCTTCCCGGCCGAGGCGCTGGCGCGCGAGCTGCTCGCCCGCGGCCGCGCCGTCACGCTGGTGACCGACCGGCGCGGCCAGGCCTTCGGCGACTCCCTGCCGGAGGTGCCGGTGCACCGCATCCAGGCCGCGGCCCCCGGCGGCGGCCTGCTCGGCAAGGTCAAGGCGGCGGTCCAGCTCGGCATCGGCACCATCGAGGCGCGCGCCCTGATGCGCCAGCTCGACCCTTGCGCGGTCGTCGGCTTCGGCGGCTATCCCTCGGTCCCGACCGTCTTCGCCGCGGGCCGCGCGGGCATCCCGACGGTGCTGCACGAGCAGAACGCGGTGCTCGGCCGCGCCAACCGGATGCTGGCGGGCCGCGCCCGGCGCATCGCCGTCGCCTTCCCGGAGATGGCCGCCGTGCGGGACGCGGACCGGGCCAAGCTGGTCCGCACCGGCAACCCGGTCCGCCCGCCGATCGCCGCACGGCGGGACGCCGGCTACGCCGCCCCGTCCGCCGACGGCCCCGTCCGGCTGCTGGTGACGGGCGGCAGCCAGGGTGCCCGCGTCTTCTCCGAGATCATACCCGAGGCGCTGCGCCGGCTGCCCGGCGCCTTGCGGGCGCGCATCGAGCTGGCCCAGCAGTGCCGGCCCGAGGAGCTGGACGCCACCCGCGCCCGCTACCAGGGCATGGGGCTCGGCGCCCTGACGCTGGAGAGCTTCTTCCGCGACATGCCGGACCGGCTCGCCGCCTGCCACCTCGCGGTCACGCGGGCCGGCGCCTCCACCGTGGCGGAGCTGACCTGCATCGGACGTCCGGCGCTGCTCGTCCCCTACCCGCACGCGATGGACGACCACCAGACGGCCAACGCCCGGCAGCTCGCCGCCGTCGGCGCCGCCTGGCTGATCCCGCAGCCGGACTTCACCGCCGAGACCCTGGCGGAGCGCCTGACCGGCCTGCTGTCCGACCCCGCCGCGCTGGCGCACGCCGCCAGGGCCGCCCATGGCTGGGGTTCGGACGACGCGGCGGTCCGGCTCGCCGATGCCGTCGTGGAGCTGTGCGGACGCCACTGCCAGGAGGACGGCGCCAACGGCAACCGGATCGAGCCCTCGGAGGCCGCGGAATGAGGAACGCCCTGGTCAAGGGGACCCGCCCCCTGGCGCGCCCCGGCGCCCGCACCCTGAGCGACTGGCCCAACGCCAGGACGCGGATGGAAGGCTCCTGGAGCCACCGCCCCGACTGCCCCCTTCTCCCGAAGGAGGAGGCGCCTTATGGTTTCCTGCGCGACCGGCTGCACCACGGCACCGGGACCGCCCCCCTCCCGCCGGACCTGACGGACCAAGCCGTCGAAGCCGCCCTGCGCCTGATGATTCGCCGAGGACGTTGACAGCATGCGAGCCCTTCCCCTTTCCATCGGCACGATCCATTTCGTCGGCATCGGCGGCATCGGCATGAGCGGCATCGCCGAGGTGCTGAAAAACCTCGGCTATTCCGTCCAGGGCTCCGACCTGTCGGAAAGCGCCAACGTCAAGCGCCTGCGCGAACTCGGCATCGCCGTTCACATCGGCCACCGCGCGGAGAACATCGCCGGCGCCTCGGTCGTGGTCGTCTCCTCCGCCGTGAAGAAGGACAACCCGGAGGTCGTGGCCGCCCGCTCCGCCCTGGTGCCGGTCGTGCGCCGCGCCGAGATGCTGGGCGAGCTGATGCGCCTGCGCTGGGCCATCGCCATCGGCGGCACCCACGGCAAGACCACCACCACCTCCATGCTCGGCCACATGCTGGAGCACGCGAACCTCGACCCGACCGTCATCAACGGCGGCATCATCAACGCCTACGGGACCAACACGCGGCTGGGCTCGGGCGACTGGATGGTGGTCGAGGCGGACGAGAGCGACGGCACCTTCATCAAGCTGCCGGCCTGCATCGCCGTGGTCACCAACATGGACCCCGAGCATCTGGACTTCTACGGCAACTTCGACAACGCCCGCGCCGCCTTCGACAGCTTCGTCCAGAACATCCCCTTCTACGGCTTCGCGGCACTCTGCATCGACCACCCCGAGGTGCAGGCGATGATCCCGCGCGTGTCCGACCGCCGCATCATCACCTACGGCTTCTCGCCGCAGGCCGACGTGCGCGCGCTGAACGTGGAGATGAGCCCGGCCGGCGCCAGCTACGACGTCGTCATCCAGGACCGCCACAGCACCGAGGCCCGCACCATCCAGGGCGTGCGGCTGCCCATGCATGGGCCGCACAACGTCCTGAACTCGCTCGCCTGCTTCGCGGTCGGCAACGAGATGGGGCTGCCCGACGTGGTCATGCGCGACAGCATGGCGCATTTCCAGGGCGTGAAGCGCCGCTTTACCCGGACCGGCGAGTGGAACGGCATCGGGGTCATCGACGATTACGGCCACCACCCGGTCGAGATCGCCGCCGTGCTGCGCGCCGCCCGCACCGCCGGCACCGGCCGCACCATCGCCGTGGTGCAGCCGCACCGCTACACGCGGCTCGCCAACCTGTTCGAGGAGTTCTGCACCTGCTTCAACGACGCCGACGCGGTGATCGTCGCTGACGTCTACGCGGCCGGTGAGAGCCCCATCGAGAACGTCAACCGCGACTCCCTGGTCGAGGGGCTGCGCATGCACGGCCACCGCCAGGTGATGGCGCTGCACGGCCCGGAGGAGCTGCCGCAGCTCGTGGCCGAGATCGCCAAGCCCGGCGACCTGGTGGTCTGCCTCGGCGCCGGCAACATCACGCAATGGGCCAACGCGCTGCCGGGCGACCTCGCCCGGCTGGGCGGTGCGGCATGACGGCGGTCCCGACGATGCGCCCCGACGGCGAGCGGCCCGACGGCCACCTTATCGACCGCATGCCCGCCTGCCGCGGGCGGCTGACCGCCGACGCGCCGCTGGCCGGCGTGACCTGGTTCCGCGCCGGCGGCCCGGCGGAGGTGATGTTCCGCCCCGCCGACGCCGAGGACCTGGCCGACTTCCTCTCCGCCCTGCCCGCCGAGGTGCCGGTGACGGTGCTCGGCGTGGCGTCCAACCTTCTGGTCCGCGACGGCGGCATCCCCGGCGTGGTGATCCGGCTCGGCCGCGGCTTCGCGGACATCCGGGCCGAGGGCATGGAGGTCAATGCCGGGGCCGGCGCGCTCGACATCAACGCCGCCACCGTGGCGCGCGACGCCGGCATCCGCGGCCTGGAGTTCCTGTCGGGCATCCCCGGCACGGTCGGCGGCGCCCTGCGCATGAACGGCGGCGCCTACGGCCGCGAGACCAAGGACGTGCTGGTGTCCGCCGAGGGCGTCACCCGCACGGGCGAGCGGCTGAGCCTGTCGCTCGGCGACATGGGCTTCACCTACCGCCACAGCGCGGTCCCGGCCGACGTCATCTTCACCGCCGCCGTCTTCCGGGGCGAGCCGGACGAGCCGCTGGCCATCGCGCGGCGCATGGCGGAGATCGCCGAGGCGCGCGCCGAGAGCCAGCCGGTCCGCGCCCGCACCGGCGGCTCCACCTTCAAGAACCCGCCCGGCCACAAGGCCTGGGAGCTGATCGACCAGGCCGGCTGCCGCGGCCTCGCCATCGGCGACGCCCAGGTGTCGGAGAAGCACTGCAACTTCCTCATCAACCAGGGCGGCGCCAGCGCCGCCGAGCTGGAAGCGCTGGGCGAGGAAGTGCGCCGGCGGGTCTTCGAGACCTCCGGCGTCACGCTGGACTGGGAAATCAAGCGCGTCGGCGTTCCGAAGGAGCCCACCCCATGAGCCGGAAAAAGCATGTCGCGGTCCTGATGGGCGGCTGGTCGGCCGAGCGCGAGGTGTCGCTGGTCAGCGGCGCCGGCGTCGCCCGGGCGCTGGAGGAGGAAGGCTACACGGTCACCGCCGTGGACGTTCAGCGCGACCTCACGGGCCTGATGCGGGCCTTGAGCGAGCCCCGGCCGGACGTCGTCTTCAACGCGCTGCACGGGCGCGGCGGCGAGGACGGGACGATCCAGGGCGTGCTTGAGTTCCTGGGCATCCCCTACACCCATTCGGGCGTGCGGGCCTCGGCCATCGCCATGGACAAGGACCTCACCAAGCAGCTCGTCGCGGCGGCCGGCGTGCGCTCGCCCAAGGGGCTTGTGCTGCACCGGGGCGATCTCGATGACGGCCGGCACCCGATGCCCGCCCCCTACATCATGAAGCCGGTGGACGAGGGTTCGACCGTCGGTGTCACGCTGGTGCGCGAGGGGCAGAACAGCCCGCTGGGCGAGGCCTGGACCTTCGGCGAGCGCGTTCTGGTCGAGGAGTTCATCCCCGGCCGCGAGCTGACGGTCGGCGTCATGGCCGCCCCCGGCGCCGAGCCGCGCGCGCTTACCGTCACGGAGATCACCTTCGAGGCCGAGCTGTACGACTACACGGCCAAATACACGAACGGCCATGCGGTCCACACCCTGCCGGCGCGGATTCCCGAGGCGGTCGCCGAGGAGGCCAAGCGCCTCGCCATCCTGGCGCACCAGACGCTGGGCTGCCGCGGCGTGTCGCGCAGCGACTTCCGCTGGAACGACGAGAAGCCCGGCACCGAGGGGCTGTATTTCCTGGAGATCAACAACCAGCCGGGCATGACGCCGCTGTCGCTGGTCCCCGAACAGGCGGCCCATGCCGGCATCGGCTATGGTGCCCTGGTGAGCTGGCTGGTGGAGAACGCGGCATGTCAGCTGGACTGAGCGCCCCCCCCGACCTGCGGACTCCGCGCTCCGCCCGGCCGGAGGAGCGCCCGGTGCCGCCGCGCGCCATGGCGCAGTCGGCCCGCAAGGGCAACCGACGCCGAGCCTGGCCGCGCTGGACCCGCCCGGCGCTGAAGCTCGCCTTCACGCTGACGCCGCTGCTCGCGGTCGGCGGCTTCGTGTTCCACGGCTGGCAGGACGGCAGCTTCGCCGAGGCCGCCGACAGCCTGAACGGCGCCATGGTCACCGCCACGGCCGGCGCCGGCTACGCGCTGGACGAGGTGCTGGTCGAGGGCCGCAAGGAGACGGAGTCCGCCGTGGTGCTGGACGCGCTGGGCGTGCGCCGGGGCGACCCGATCTTCGCCATCGACCTCGCCGAGGCGCGGGAACGGCTGCTCCAGCTTCCCTGGATCTCCAGCGCGTCCGTGGAGCGCCGCCTGCCGGACGTCCTCTATGTCCGGCTGGCCGAGCGCCAGCCCATGGCGATCTGGCAGCACGCGCGGACCTTCACGGTCATCGACCGCCAGGGCCGGCCGCTCGCCGACGCGACCGAACTGGCCAAGCGCGGCAACCGCCGGATCGAGACGCTTCCCATGGTGGTGGGCGCCGACGCGCCCCGCCAGGTGCCGCATCTGCTGGAGATGCTGGACCAGGTGCCGAGCCTTCGCGACCGCGTCGTCGCGGCGAGCTGGATCAGCGACCGCCGCTGGGACCTGAAGCTGGAAAACGGCATCACCATCAAGCTGCCGGAGAACAACCCCTTCACCGCACTCCGCCAGCTCACGGAGATGCACGCGAGCGGCCGCCTGTTCGAGCGCGACATCGTCGCCGTGGACATGCGGCAGCCCGACCGGATGATCCTGCAGACCTCCGACACGGCGGTCGTGCCGGCTCTGGAAGACGAGAAGAAGAAGCCGGGAAAGAAGACATGAGCAGGCTTGTCACGACCGGCACCAGCGAGGCCAAGGGGCGATGAGGATGGGCTTCAACAGCGCGAAGAAGCAGAAGCGCGCTCCCCGCGGCGGGATCGTCGCGGCGCTCGACGTCGGCTCCACCAAGGTCTGCTGCTTCATCGCCCGCGTCGAGGACGCGGGCTCGGTGCGCATCCTGGGCATCGGCCACCAGATCGCCACGGGCGTGCGCACCGGCGCCATCGTCGACATGGAGGCGGCGGAGACCTGCATCGGGGCCGCCGTCCACCAGGCCGAGCAGCAGGCCGGCGACACGATCCGCGAGGTGATCGTGAACATGTCCGGCGGCTTCCCGGTCTCGCACAGCTTCAACGCCGAGGTGTCGGTCCCCGGCCCCGAGGTGACGGAGCATGACGTGCACCGGGCGCTGAACCACGCGCGCAGCCTCCAGGTGGCGCCGGACAGCCGGATCGTGCACGCCATCCCCGTCGGCTTCGCGCTGGACGGCAACCGCGGCATCCGCGACCCCAAGGGCATGTACGGCGAGCGGCTCGGCGTGAACGTCCATGTCATCACCGCTTCCGCCGGCGCCGTGCGCAACCTCCAGATCGGCGCGGCCCGCTGCCACCTGGAGATCGACAGCATGGTGGTGAGCCCCTACGCCTCGGGGCTCGCCTGCCTGGTCGAGGACGAGATGGAGCTGGGGGCCGCCTGCATCGACATGGGCGGCGGCACGACGACGATCTCCGTCTTCTGCGAGGGCAACCTCGTCTGGACCGACTGCATCCCGGTCGGCGGCAGCCACGTCACCAACGACATCGCGCGCGGCCTGACGACGCCCGTGGCGCATGCCGAGCGCATGAAGACGCTGCACGGCAGCGCCATGGCGACGGCCGCCGACGAGCGCGAGATGATCGACGTCCCCCAGGTCGGCGAGGAGGAGCGCGGCACCTCCAACAGCGTGCCGAAGTCCTTCCTGGTCCGCATCATCCAGCCGCGGCTGGAGGAGATCTTCGAGCTGGTCCGGCAGCGGCTGGAGCAGTCGGGCCACGCCAAGCTGGTCGGTCGCCGCGTGGTGCTGACCGGCGGCGCCTGCCAGCTGCCCAACACGCGCGAGCTGGCCCAGCTCATCCTCGACAAACAGGTTCGCCTCGGTCGCCCGCTGCGGATCGCCGGTCTCAACGAGACCCACGGCGGCCCGGCCTACTCGACCGCGGCGGGCCTTCTCCTACATGCTGTCCGCAATCCCAACGAACTGCCGGTGTCGGGCCACGAGGCCGCGGCATCCTCCGGCATTCTGGGACGGGTCAGCCTGTGGCTGCGGGAGAACCTTTGATGGCTTCCGACGCTTGTCCCATCCACCGTCCGTTCCGCCTCGCCTACAACGTCTTCGCCTACGAAGTCCCCGTCTCAACAGTCCCCGTCTCACCAGTCTTCGTCTAAACGGTCCCGCCGGAGCCAACCGGCGGCCATCCCATAAACATTCGACAATCAGCAGGTTGTGGAGGCTTTACACATGATCAACGTCACGATCCCCTCGGTCGAGCCCGAGCTGAAGCCGCGCATCACCGTCTTCGGCGTCGGTGGCGCCGGCGGCAACGCCGTCAACAACATGATCAAGTCCAACCTGGAAGGCGTGGACTTCGTCGTGGGCAACACCGACGCGCAGGCGCTCAAGGGCAGCATGTGCGAGAAGCGCATCCAGCTCGGCACCACCGTGACCCGCGGCCTCGGCGCCGGCTCCAAGCCGGATGTCGGCCGCGCCTCGGCCGAGGAGCAGATCGACGAGATCGCCAGCTACCTCGACGGCGCCAACATGGTGTTCATCACCGCCGGCATGGGCGGCGGCACCGGCACGGGTGCGGCTCCGGTCATCGCCCGCGCGGCGCGCGAGCGCGGCATGCTGACGGTCGGCGTCGTCACCAAGCCCTTCCACTTCGAGGGCGCGCACCGCATGCGCCTGGCGGAGTCGGGCATCGCCGAGCTGCAGCAGTATGTCGACACGCTGATCATCATCCCGAACCAGAACCTGTTCCGCATCGCCAACGAGAAGACGACCTTCGCGGACGCCTTCAAGATGGCCGACGACGTCCTGCATTCCGGCGTGCGCGGCGTAACCGACCTGATGGTCATGCCCGGCCTGATCAACCTGGACTTCGCCGACATCCGCTCGGTCATGACCGAGATGGGCAAGGCGATGATGGGCACCGGCGAGGCCGGCGGCGAGCGCCGCGCCATCGAGGCCGCCGAGGCCGCCATCTCCAACCCGCTGCTCGACGACGTGTCGATGAAGGGCGCGCGCGGCGTGCTCATCAACATCACGGGCGGCTACGACATGACCCTGTTCGAGGTCGACGAGGCCGCCAACCGCGTCCGCGACGAGGTCGATCCCGACGCCAACATCATCTTCGGCTCGACCTTCGACAGCTCGCTGGAAGGCACGATGCGCGTCTCGGTCGTCGCCACGGGCATCGACGCCGCCGCCATGGCCAACCCGCGCACCCTGCACCCGGTCAACCTGTCGCTGGTCGCCGGCGGCCCGAAGAAGCCGGCCGCCGTGCCCGGCCTGACCACCGCCGCCCCGGCCGTGCCGGGCCTCACCGCCGCCGCCCCGCTGCCCGGTGCCGCCACGGGGATGAACCGCGCCATGACCGCCGGCTCCTCGGCGCTGCAGATGGACCCCGTCCAGCAGCAGCCCCAGCCGCAGCACCAGGCGGTGGTCCAGCCCGCCCCGCAGCCGGCGCCGGTCGAGCCGGTCCAGGCCCCGCAGGCCGAAGCCTACCAGCCGGTGGAGACCGCCCCGGCCGCCGCTCCGGCCGCCGGCCCGCTGCACGGGACGAACCGCGACGGCCACTTCATGGCGCCGCGGCCCGCCGACGCCGGCCAGCGCCAGCCGATCGTCGCCGGCCCGGCCCCGACCCAGGAGCCGGAGCGCAAGCGCGGCGGCATGTCGCTGTTCGGTCTCGTCACCGGCCTAACCGGCCGCAAGGCCGAGCCCGCGCCGGAGGTGGCACCCCAGCCCGTCCAGCAGCCCGCGCTCCAGCAGCCGGCCCAGCAGCCCCAGATGGCCGCCCAGCCCGCGCCGCAGCCGCCGCGCGCCGAGCCGCGCCCGAACAGCTTCGGCATCGAGGCCCCCGGCAAGCCCATGACCCCGGCCGAGCAGGAGGCGCTGGACATCCCGGCCTTCCTGCGCCGCCAGGCGAACTGAGCGTGATCGAACAGAGCCTCGGCATCCGCTGAAGGCCAGCCCTTCCTTCGGCGCCGTCACCTCCCGTGGCGGCGCCGAAGGGAGAATCCACAACCTGCATTGACCTTACCGCCTCCGGAGCCGCGCAATCGTGCTCCGGGGGCGGCTTTTTCGCGTCCGCCGCCCGGTCGCTGTTGCTCTGCAACATTCGGTAACAAAGCGTGATTTGTTCTGTCGCGGGGGCGATGCTACCTACCAATTGCGGTCATGGTTTCCCCGTGACCCGCCGCCGATTCCCGATCGTTCAGGATCGACCACAACAGCGGGATATGACCGTGCTTCACAAAGCCAGCCATGCGGACGTGATGTTCCAGCGGACCCTGCGGAAGGCGGCCGGCTGCTCCGGCGTCGGACTGCATTCGGGCAACCCCGTGACCATGACGGTCGCTCCGGCCGAGGCGAACAGCGGCATCTCCTTCATCCGCACCGACCGTCCGCGCGCCGGCCGGATCCCGGCGCGCTGGGACCGCGTGGTGGACACCCGCCTGTGCACGGTGCTGGCGGGCGACGAGGGCACGACCGTCGGCACGGTCGAGCATCTGATGGCCGCACTCGCCGGCTGCGGCATCGACAACGCCGTGATCATGCTGGACGGCCCCGAGGTTCCGATCATGGACGGCAGCTCGCAGGGCTTCGTGGAGCTGATCGAGCGCGCCGGGACCGTGGCGCAGGCCGCTCCGCGCCGCGCCATCCGCGTCCTGAAGCCGGTGACCGTCACGGAAGGCGCCAAGTCCGTCTCGCTGTTTCCGGACGAGGTCACGAGCTACGGCGTCGAGATCGATTTCGACAGCGCCGCCATCGCCCGGCAGGCGCGCACGCTCGTGCTCGACGGCAGCGCCTTCCGCGACGAGGTCAGCCGCGCCCGCACCTTCGGCTTCCTTCACGAGGTCGAGGCGATGCGCAAGGCCGGGCTCGCGCGCGGCGGCTCGCTCGACAACGCCATCGTGATCTCCGGCGACACCGTGATGAACGAGGGCGGGCTGCGCTACGGCGACGAGTTCGTGCGCCACAAGATCCTGGACGCCGTCGGCGACCTCTATCTGGCCGGCGCGCCGCTGATCGGCCGCTTCCACGGCGTCCGGCCGGGCCATGCCATGAACAACCGGCTGCTGCACGCGCTGTTCGCCCAGGCCGATGCCTGGTGCTACGAGACGATCGCGGCTCCGGTCGAGCGCGCCGTCGCCTGACCGGCACGCCGCTGCGCGGGAACCCTGCCCTCCCCTTCCGGGGAGGGCATTTTTATTTTCACGGCCCCCTCCCCTTCCGGTGCGCCGGACCACGCGCGGCGCGCGAAGCGCCCTCCCCTTCCGCGCGGAAATGGAGGATACTCGCGCAGCCTTCCCCTGGTTTCCAGAATCATGAAACGCGAATAATCATTTTATTTCAATTGGTTATGTAACAATATTGAGGTAATTCCTGAGCCCGGCACGCTAGTGGCCGCCCTCCCTCGGAACGGGACGGCCCGCCCTGCCGGTTCCAGGAAGCGCTCCATGGGGTGCCGAGCGATCCGACTTGCCGCGCCGGGCTCCTCGCGTGCTATATAGGGGCACACCAGAAAAGCGTCTTCAGGACTCCGATGCTCCCCCGCTTCCACCGCCTCCCCTTCGCGGCCCTCCTGCTGGCCTCCGCCCTGGCCGGCTGCTCCTCCACCCCGGAGGCGCCGGCCTATGTCGAGCGCCCGGCCGAGCAGATCTACAAGGAGGCGGACGCCGCCATGAAGGACGGGCGGTACAGGGTCGCCGCCCAGCTCTTCGACGAGGTGGAACGCCAGCACCCCTATTCGGAATGGGCGACCAAGGCGCAGCTCATGGCCGCCTACGCCCATTACGAGGACCTGAAGTACGACGACGCGATCCTGGCGCTCGACCGCTTCATCCAGCTTCATCCGGGAAACCCGGACGTCGCCTACGCCTATTATCTGCGCGGCCTCTCTTATTACGAGCAGATCACCGACGTGCGGCGCGACCAGCGCATGACACGCCTGGCGACGGACGCGCTGGGCGAGGTGGTGCGCCGTTTCCCCGAGACCGAATACGCCCGTGACGCCAAGCTGAAGATCGACCTGACCTACGACCATCTGGCCGGCAAGGAGATGGAGGTCGGGCGCTTCTACCTGAACCAGGGCCAGCACACGGCGGCGATCAACCGTTTCCGGACGGTGATTGAAAACTTCCAGACCACTTCCCACGTGCCGGAGGCGCTGCACCGGCTGGTGGAGTGCTATCTGGCGCTTGGCGTGACGGACGAGGCGAGAACCGCCGCCGCCGTGCTCGGCCACAATTTCCCCGGCAGCGAATGGTACACGGACAGCTACGCCCTTCTGGTGGACGCGAACGTACGTCCGCAACGAAACGAGAGATCGTGGATCAGCAGAGCTTGGAGCTCCCTGTTTTAGGGCGGTCGGTTCTGGCGTCCCTGACGATCCGGGACGTCGTCCTGATCGAGCGGTTGACGCTGAATTTCCGCACCGGCCTGTGCGTGCTCACGGGTGAAACCGGCGCCGGCAAGTCCATTCTTCTGGACGCGCTCGGGCTGGCGCTGGGCGCGCGCGCCGATTCGGGCCTCGTCCGCCAGGGCGCCGACCAGGCGTCGGTGACGGCGGAGTTCGAGCTGCGCGGCGACCATCCGGCGCTGGCGATCCTCCGCGAACAGGGGCTCGACGACGAGGACCGCCTCATCGTCCGCCGCACCGTGTCTCCGGACGGGCGCAGCCGCGCCTGGGTCAACGACCAGTCCGCCAGCGTCACGCTGCTGAAGCGGCTGGGCGAGGAGCTGGTCGAGGTCCATGGGCAGTTCGATACCCACGGCCTTCTCAACCCGCAGACCCACCGCGGCGTGCTCGACGCCTATGCCGGGCTCGAGCGCGACGCCGAGAAGGTGGCATCGCTCCACCGCGACTGGCGCAAGGTCGAGGACGCCCGCGCGAACGCCGAGCAGGAGATCGCCCGCGCCCGCCAGGAGGAGGATTATCTCCGCCATGCCGTCGCCGAGCTGGACGCGCTCGCGCCGAAGCCCGGCGAGGAGGCGGAACTTTCGGAGACCCGCGCCGTCCTCACCCACCGCGAGAAGCTGGTGGAGGCGATGAACGCGGCCTTCGCCGACCTGTCGGGCGACCGTGGAGTGGAGCGGGCGCTGGCTTCGGCCATCCGCACCCTGACCCGAATCGCCGAGAAGGCCGGCGGCAAGCTCGACCCGGTCATCGCCGCACTCGACCGAGCGGCGAACGAGGCGGCGGAGGGCATCGCGGCCCTTCAGGCGGCCTCGGCCGACGTGGACATGGACCCGCAGGCGCTGGAGAAGCTGGAGGACCGCCTCTTCGCCCTGCGCGCCGCCGCGCGCAAGCACGGGGTGGACGTGGACGCGCTTTCGGCGCTCCGCAAGGACATGGCCGACCGGCTGCTGCTGATCGAGGACCAGGGCGACCTGCTGACCCGCCTCGCCAAGGAGGCGGAGGCGGCGCGCGAGGCCTACCGCAAGGCCGCCGAGAAGCTCGGCAAGGCCCGCCGCTCCGCCGCCGCCGAGCTGGACAAGGTCGTGGCCGCCGAGCTGCCGCCGCTGAAGATGGAGAAGGCCCGCTTCCGCACGACGGTCGAGCCGCTGGACCCCGCCGACTGGGGACCGGCCGGCATCGACCGCGTCGCCTTCCAGGTCGCCACCAATCCCGGCTCCGCCCCCGGCGCGCTCAACAAGATCGCGTCCGGCGGCGAACTCGCCCGCTTCATGCTGGCGCTGAAGGTCGTGCTGGCCCAGACCTCCACCGTTGGCACGCTGGTCTTCGACGAGGTGGACACGGGCATCGGCGGCGCCGTCGCCGCCGCAGTGGGCGAGCGCCTGGAAAAGCTCGGCCACGGGTTGCAGGTCCTCGTCGTCACCCACAGCCCCCAGGTGGCAGCGCGTGGTGCGGTCCATCTGAAGGTCCAGAAGACCGCCAAGGGCAACCAGGTGACCACTGGCGTCGCCGAGCTGGACGGCGGCGACCGCCAGGAAGAAATCGCCCGCATGCTGTCGGGCGCCACCGTCACCGCCGAAGCCCGCGCCGCGGCGGCCAGCCTCATCGCCGGCCGGGCTTGATGACCGGGCGCCGGGCTTCCCCTTGCGGGGGCGGCCCGGCGGCTCAGTGGAACTCTCAAAATTTTTGCGCCGCAGAAAGCATCCGGAAGACAAAAACCTTCCGTCACCCCCGCGAAAGCGGGGGTCCAGAACTCCCCATTGCGCACTTTACTTTGCAAGACTTGGATCCGCGGCTTTGCTTGATCCCCTCTCCCCTTGGGGAGAGGGGCAGGGTGAGGGGGTTGCCGGGGAACATTTCCGTGCGGCAATTGCAGAACCCCCTCACCCTCCCAGCCCTTGCGGGCTGGGCCCCACCCTCTCCCCGGCGGGGAGAGGGAAAAACGGCCGTCAAGGTTAGCGCCGTTAGCGCAAAGACCCTACCCACTCACCCCAACGCCGCCGGCACCTCCACGCCCATCGCCGCCGACTTCGCCCGGAGCGCGTCGGCGATGGCGGGGGACAGTTCCACGCCCGTCTCGAGTTGGCGCCGGCGGCGCTCCAGGCCACGCTCGCCGGGAAGGCGGACGGGAGGAGCGCCCTCGGGCACGCGGGACTCCCGGCAGCTCCGGGCCAGCGCTTCCATCTGGTGGCGGAAGGCGCCTTCCCCGCCGGTCCGGGCCGGGTCGATGACCTGGAGGAACACCGAGGCACCCCAGCGCCGCTCCGGCTCGGCTCGGCCGTAGCCGCCGAGGCCGGCGGTCATCGCCTCGATCATCAGCGACAGGGCGAAGCCCTTGTGCCCGTGGTCCTGGCCGCCGATGGGCAGGATGGTGCCGGGCGGGTCGGTGAAGAGCACGGCCGGGTCGTCGCTCTTGCGGCCCTGCCCGTCCTGAAGCCAGGGGTGCGGCAGCCGGCCGCCCTGCCTGTGCAGGCGGTTGGTCAGGCCGTTGGTGGTGATGGAGCTGCTGACGTCCAGCAGGATCGGGCCGCCCTCCGTCGGGATGCCGGCGGAGATCGGATTCGGCGTCACCACCGGCGTCAGCCCGCCGAAGGGCGCCACGCTGCTGACCGCCGGGTCGGAGGAGGCCAGGATGATGAGCTGCCCGGCTTCGGCCACCGGCCGCAGATAGGCGGCCAGGCAGGCGATGTGGTGGCTGCGGCGGATGACCACGGTCGAGGCACCCTGCTCCCGCGCGCGGGACGACGCCTGCTCGACGGCGCGGCGCACCAGCCAGGGACCGGGCAGATAGCCGCCGTCCCAGAGCGCGATGGGGCCGTGGTCGGACACAACCTCCGGCTCGCCCGCCGTCGCCATGCGGCCCCCGGCGATCTCGTCCAGGTAGGGGGCGGCGAGCTGCAGCCCGTGCGTGTCGTGGCCGAGCAGATCGCCCTCCACCAGCACGTCGGCGACGGTGCGCGCCCTGTCCTCGGCCAGCCCGGCGCGGACGAACAGCGTGCTCGCCCAATCCTGCAGCGTCTTCGCGGAATACCGCTCCTTGGTCATCGTCCTCTCGCTTTCCGTCATGATGTCTCGATGTCCTCCCGCCCCTTGAGGAAGTGGAGGATGAAGTCGTAGGCCGAATCCAGATGCGCGCGCAGCGCGCCGGCGGCCTCGTCCGGATCCCGGCGGCGGAGCGCGTCGATGACGCGCCCGTGCTGCTCGACCGTGATGGCGCCCCGGTCCGGCTCCGGAATGGTCAGGTGGCGGCAGCGGTCGAGCTGCGCCTTGGAGATCTCCACCGCGCGCCACAGCCCCGGCATGTCGCTGATCCGGCTGATGGTGCGGTGGAACTGGTCGTCGTAGCGCACCGCCTCGTCGTAGCGCCGGTGGTCCAGCGCCAGCCGGTAGAGCGCGTGCAGCTCCTCGATGCGCAGGAGGTCGTCGTCCGTCACCCTCGGTGCCGCGCGCCGGATGCTCTCGATCTCCAGCGCGCGGCGGATGACGTGCGCCTCCTCGATCTGGGCGAGGCTGACCTTCGACACGTAGGTGCTGGACTGCGCGACGACGGTGATCAGCGCCTCGTCGCTCAGCCGCTTGACCGCCTCGCGCACGGGCGTGCGGGAGATGCCCAGCTGCTCGGCGATGAGCTTCTCGTTGACGACCGCCCCCGGCTTCAGGCTGCCCGACAGGATCAGCCGCCGGACGAGCAGGTAGATCTGGTCGCGCAGGGGCCGCGAGCGGTCGAGCCCGGCCGCCGCCTCCGGCGGCAGGATCGCCCCCAGCCCCTCGCTTCCGTTCTGCGCGCCACGCCGTCCCGCCACGGATGGTCTCCCCGTTCCGCCCTGCCCAGCCTCCCGCTCCGCCGTCAGTAGGTCGCCCGGCCGCCGGACAGGTCGAAGACCGCGGCGGTGGTGAAGGAGTTCTCCTCGCTGGCGAGCCAGGCGATCATGGCCGAGGCCTCGTGCAGCTCCAGGAAGCGGTTCCGCGGGATCTTGCCCAGCATGTACGTGATGTGCTCGGGGCTCTGCTCCATGGCGCCGGGGGTGCGGGCGACGGCGGGGGTCACGCAGTTCACCCCGATGTCGTAGCCGGCGAGTTCCTTGCCCAGCGACTTGGTCAGCGCGATGACGCCGGCCTTTGCCGTGGAATAGGCGGCGGCGTTCGGGTTGCCCTCCTTCCCGGCGATGGAGGCGACGTTGACGATGCGCCCGTAATTCTGCGCGATCATCATCGGCACGATGGCGCGGCAGCAATGGAAGGTGCCGTTCACGTCCACATGCAGGACGACGTGCCACTCCTCCACCGGATAGTCCCAGAGCGTCCGGTTCGGCCCGACGATGGCGGCGTTGTTGACGAGGATGTCGACGCCGCCGAGCGCCTCCCGCGTGGCTTCCGCCGCCTCGGCCACCCCGGCGTGGTCGCCGATATCCACCTCGGCCGTATGGACGCGCCCCGCCCACTCCGGGTCGGTCCCGGCGAGTTGCGCGCGGGCCGTGTCAAGCTGGGCGGCGTTGCGGTCCCACAGGCTGACCCGCGCGCCGGAGCGCAGGAAGCGTTGAACCACCTCGAATCCGATGCCCTGCGCGCCGCCGGTCACGATGGCGCGGCGGCCGTTCAAATCGATCTGGTTCATGCGTTCTCCCTGGTGTGACGGGTGGAATCCGGCGGCAGCGGCGGCGTCCGCGCGCCCTCCTGCATCCGTATTCGGTTTGTTGATCCCACAATCTTTCTTGACAACTGTTATACTAGTACAACATGCTCGTCAACAACGCCGGCCACACCGGAAACCCTCCTCCGGAGGCGGCCGCATCGGGAGGAGTTCCATGTTCGACATCGCGGGGCGTCACGCCCTGGTCACCGGCGGCGCCAACGGGATCGGCGCCGGCATCGCCTCGGCCCTGATGGAGGCCGGCTGCCACGTCACCGTCGCCGACCTGCCCGGCTCCGCCACGCCGGAGCTGGAGGCCGCCCAGTCCGCCGGGAAGGCGTCCTTCGTCCCGCTCGACGTGACGGACGAGGCGGGGATCGCGGCGGTGGTGGGTGCCCTGAACCGGCTCGACATCCTCGTCAACTGCGCGGGCATCATCCGCCGGGCGGAGGAGTTCGACCTCGCCACCTTCGCGCGGGTGCTGGACGTCAACCTGACCGGCACCATGCGGCTCTGCACGGCCTGCCGCCCGCTGCTGGCGGCGAACGGCCCGGACGGCGGGGCCGCCATCGTCAACATCGCCTCGATGCTGAGCTTTTTCGGCGGCGGCCTCGTCCCCGCCTACAGCGCCAGCAAGGGCGGCATCGCCCAGCTGACCAAGAGCCTCGCCATCGCCTGGGCGAAGGACGGCATCCGCGTCAACGCGGTGGCGCCGGGCTGGATCGCCACGCCGCTGACCCGGGCACTCCAGGAGGACCCGGAACGGTCGAAGGCCATCCTGTCCCGCACGCCCATGGGCCGCTGGGGCAAGCCATCGGACGTGGCCGGCGCCACGCTGTTCCTCTGCTCCCCGGCGGCCTCCTTCATGACCGGCGTCGTCCTGCCGGTCGATGGCGGCTATCTCGTCGCCTGACCCTCACCCTTTCACCGAAGACCAGGAAAGAAGACCGGCATGACCGACACGGCCGCTCCGCTGGACCATTCCCGCATGCCCTACCAGCTTCCGTTCCCGCCGGAGGCCGCCGCCGAGATCATCGTGCCGGGCGCCCTGCCGGAGGACGAGCGCGTCTGGGTGCCGCAGGCGCCCAACGTCTGGTTCCGCCCGCTCTGCCTCAACACGGTGTCCGGCTATTGGGTGAACCTGCTGCGGGTGCGCAAGTCCGGCGTGCTGAGCCGCCACCGCCATCCGGGGCCGGTGCACGGCTTCGTGCTGCGCGGCCGCTGGCACTATCTGGAGCATGACTGGGTGGCCGAGGAGGGCTCCTACGTCTTCGAGCCGCCGGGCGAGACCCACACGCTGGTCGTCCCGGAGGACGTGCCGGAAATGATCACCCTGTTCCACATCACGAGCTGCATGATCTACGTCGATCCCTGGGGCAAGCAGACCGCCTACGAGGACGTGTTCAGCAAGATCGCCATGTGCAGGGCGCATTACGAATCCAACGGGCTCGGCGGGGATTACCTGGACCGCTTCATCCGCTGATTTTGGGCGCCGATCCTGGGCGCCGATCCTGGGCGTTGGCACGGGCGCGGACCCGGGCCGGCTTGAACCGAGCCGAATAAAACAACCAAAGAGGGAGGGTAACACCATGAGGAAGATGCTTCTGTCGACCCTGTCCGCCACGGCGGCCATCGTCGCCGGCCTGTTCATGGGGGCCGTGGCCCCGGCCGAGGCGGCCTATCCGGAGCGCCCGGTCACGCTGATCGTGCCCTGGGGTGCGGGCGGCGGCACCGACGCCACCGCGCGCATCATCGGCACGCTGCTGGAGCGTGAACTGGGCAAGCCGGTCAACGTCGTGAACCGCACGGGCGGCAGCGGCGTCGTCGGCCACTCCGCCATCGCCACCGCCCCGCCCGACGGCTACACGCTGGGCATGGCGACCGTCGAGATCGGCATGATGCACTGGCAGGGCCTGACGGAGCTGACCTCCAAGGATTACACGCCGCTCGCCCTCATGAACTACGACCCGGCGGCGATCCAGGTGCGGTCCGACGCCCCCTACAAGAACGTCAAGGACCTGATCGAGGCCATCAAGGCCAACCCCGGCAAGTTCAAGGCGTCCGGCACCGGCCAGGGCGGCATCTGGCACCTCGGCCTGTTCGGCCTGCTGGCCGAGCTGAAGATCGACCCGGCCGCCGTCACCTGGGTGCCGAGCCAGGGTGCCGCCCCCGGCCTCCAGGACCTCATGGCCGGCGGTGTGGAGATCGTCCCCTGCTCGCTGCCGGAGGCCCGCTCGCTGCTCGACGCCGGCCGCGTGAAGAGCCTCGTCACCTTCGGCCAGAGCCGCAACGCCGCCTTCCCCAACGTCCCGACCCTGAAGGAGGAGATCGGCAGCACGTGGGAAGTCGGCGCGTGGCGCGGCATCGTCGGGCCGAAGGGCCTGCCCCAGGACGTGTCCGACCGCCTCGTCCAGGCGCTCGACAAGATCTACAAGTCCGCCGATTACAAGACCTTCATGGACCAGCGCGGCTTCGGCATGCAGTACGCCGCGACCGGTGAATTCGCCAGCTTCATGGAAGCGAGCGACAAGAAGCTGGGCGACGCCATGAAGGTCGTCGGCATCGCGAAGTAAGAGCGGCGGAAGGGACCCGCGAGCGCTTTCGGCTGCGCGGCGGGTCCCTTTTCCTTCCTTCCCCATTTCTGCGATTACTCATTGCAGGAACAGCTCCTTCCGTCATCCCCGCGGAAGCGGGGATCCAGAAGTCTTCCACAGGGTTTGCTCTGCGGAGTTCTGGATCCCCGCGTCCGCGGGGATGACGTCAACTGGTCGGACACCGCCTGCGTTCCCGTCCCAGAGGACACGCCCATGAGACTTCACGACACCATCATCGGCCTTCTTCTAGGGCTGCTCGCGCTGGCGGTTCTGGTGACGGTCAGCGACTACCCGAGCATTCCCGGCCAGAACATCGGGCCGGCGGCCTTCCCGGGGCTGATCGGGGCGCTGCTGCTGCTCTGCTCGGCCATCCTCATCGTCCGGGGGCTGCGCGACCGGGACGCCCCCTGGCTGCGCCTGGGCGACTGGCTGCGCTCCCCCGCTCATCTCCGCAACGTCCTGCTCGTGGTGGCGGGCCTCGTCTTCTACATCCTGGCCGCCGACGCACTGGGCTTCATCGTCTGCTCGCTCGTGATCCTGCTCGCCCTCTTCTTCTCGCTCCGGGTGCGCCCGGTCCTGGCCGTCACGGTGGCGCTCGCCGTCACGCTCTTCGTCCACACCGTCTTCTACAACGTCCTGCGCGTGCCGCTGCCCTGGGGCGTGCTGCAGCC
>NZ_JAFIQV010000109.1 GCF_017356015.1 Azospirillum sp. SYSU D00513 | reverse complement strand
TGTACCGCCACCAATAGGTTGGACACCGGAGAGTGGTTAAGGGCTACAACTCAGGGCAGCAACTCCCGACTGGGCCAAGAATGCCATCGTACTCGGTGCCGTCAAGCACGAGCCGCTGCCGCGGCGGCCTTTGGCCGTGCTTGACCGCCCCATCGTCCGCTGGCCGTGCGGGAGCCAGGTCGGGACGGCGGGATCGGTCGTCTTCCCGTCGAACCGCAGGATCATTCATGCGGCGGCTCTCTGCTGGGCTTGGTACCGGGCCCGGTATTCCAATGGGCTTTTGTAGCCAAGCCGTTCCAGACGCCAGGACCTGTTGTAGAGCTCCACAAACACCATGACCGCGGCCCGCACCTCAGCGGCTGTCCGGAACACCCGACCAAAGATCGCCTGCTCCTTCAAGGTCCGGAAGAAGCGCTCAGCCACCCCATTGCATTCGGGCTGATAAGGGAAAGCATAGCTCATCGTCATGCCCCAGTGCTTCACCTGCGCGGTGAAATGGTGGGCGGTGTACTGCGGTCCGTTGTCGGCCCGCAGGCTGATGCCGCGGGCGATGTCGGCGGCGACCCCACCGAAGCGGGCGGTCACCGCCTGGCTGATCGGCTCCAGGGCAGAAAAGCGCGAGCCGTCGGTCGAGACGTACTGGCCGATGACCTCGGAGTTGAAGTGATCGAGCGCGGCGAAGATCCACACCCGCCCGTCCTCCACCGTCTGCACCATGGTGGCATCCGTTCCCCACAGCACGTCCGGCGCGTCAGTCAGGATGGTGCCGTCATGATCGTTGGCCGGACGCGGCGGACGGCGGAAGGGCGAGAGCAGCCGATGCTCGCGCATCAGCCGCAGCACGCGGTTGCGCCCGACCGGCAGCCCAAGGCCAAAGCGCAGGCGCGCCCACACCTTGCGGTGCCCCTCACCCTGGAAGGGCGACGCCGCGAGGTCGGCTTGGATGGCGGCGAGCAGGCTGGCCTCATCGACCGGCGGGGCCGGGCCGCGGCGCAGGGGCGGGCGGTCCACTGCACGCCGGTGGGAGGCGGAATAGAAGGAGGAGCGCGCCACAGCCCAGACACGGCAGACCCGCTGCACGCCGTAGCTCCGGCCGGTGGAGGGCGAGATCGCCGCGCTCATCGACGCGACCTCGCCCTTTGAAAAGACCCGCCACCCTCAAGTCGCGCGATCTTCTCCCGGAGCAGTTCGTTCTCCATGCTGAGCTCGCCCACGCGCTTGTAGGCGGCGTCGAGCCCGGTCTGCACGGGGTCGCCTTCCTGACGCTCCTTCAGGCTGGCGTCCAGACCGGACAGGGCGCGCTCGCGCCAACGCTCCAGCCGATAGGGCTCGACCTCGATCTCGCGGGAGATCGCCTCCAGCGACTCACCCCGCAGCAGCCGCAGGACCACCTCCCGCTTGCGTGCCGCGCTCCACCGCTGAGGCACCTTGTCCGCCACCCTCGGAGTGGCTTCGGTTGACAACTTCTGGTTCACATTCGGCTCGTTCATCGGACTCCCATATGGGTTGTCCGGTGTCCAACATCACCGACGGCAGATCA
>NZ_JAFIQV010000108.1 GCF_017356015.1 Azospirillum sp. SYSU D00513 | reverse complement strand
CTAGACCCCATGTCCCTGCCGAGGTGAGGGTGGCTCGTCTCACGTTATGTCGAAATCGAGGATTGCGCTGGGTGGGCCGGCGCCGAGCCTCAGACATAGGAGACGAGCCGTGGAGCAGGATACAGCAGCCTACGTCGCCATGGACACGCACAAAGAGACGATCGCCATTGCTGTCGCGGAAGCTGGTCGTTCCGGTGAGGTGCGGTTCCATGGAGAGATCCCCAATCGGCCCGATGCGGTGCGCCGGCTGATTGAGAAGTTGGCCGGCAAGTACGGGCGACTGAGCGTCTGCTATGAAGCTGGCCCATGCGGCTATGGGTTGCACAGGCAGATCACGCAGCTTGGCCATGACTGCGTCGTCGTAGCGCCATCGCTCATTCCCGTGCGTGCCGGCGACCATATCAAAACCGATCGGCGCGACGCCGTCACGCTGGCCCGTCTGCATCGGGCTGGCGAACTGACCGCAATCTGGGTGCCCGATCCCGCCCATGAGGCCATGCGGGATCTCATTCGGGCCCGTACGGCGGCCATGGAGGCGGTCCGGCGAGCACGCCAGCAACTCCAGGGCTTTCTCCTGCGTCACAATCGGATCTTCAGTGGGCGAAAGACCTGGTCTGCCGCCCATCGACGCTGGCTGGCCGATCAGCGCTTCGAACACCCCGCCCAGCAGATTGTGCTGCAGGATCTGATTGACGCCATCAGCGATGCGGAAGCGCGGCGTGACCGGCTGGCCAAGCAGATCGAGGAACTGGCAACCAGCTGGGCGATGCGGCCGGTGGTTGAGGCGCTCCAGGCGATGCGGGGGATTGCGTTCCTGTCCGCGGTCATCCTCGTGGCCGAGATCGGAGACTTCCGGCGCTTCGCCACCCCTCGGCAACTGATGGCCTATCTGGGCCTGGTGCCCTCCGAGCACTCCAGCGGCAGCAAAACGCAACGGCTGGGCATCACGAAGGCGGGCAGCAGCCGGGCACGTCGGGTGCTGGTCGAAGGGGCTTGGAGCTACCGCTTTCCAGCACGGGTGACCAACGAGATCCGGGCTCGCCTGGAGGGGCTGCCCAAGGCGGTCCGGGACATCGGCTGGAAAGCGCAGACACGTCTGTGCGCACGTTACCGGCGGCTGATGGGGGCTGGAAAGAACAGCAATGTGGTGACGACCGCCATCGCCCGGGAAATGGCCGCCTTTGCCTGGGCGATCGCCCGTGAGGTGCAGCCAACATCAGCAGGCTGATCGCCGATCCCGAAGCACCAGGCGGGATAGAAGGAGGCTATCCAGAACAAGATGGTTGTTGCGCATGGCTGGAGGCGGAGCACGCCAGGGGAACCCTCGCTTGCACTATGTGGCCGCTCAGCGACGCCCGCTCCTAGACCGAGGCAGCCCCGAGACGGAACACGGTCCTGCGGTACCCAACCCGCGTATCAGAGTTTGATCAGCCGTCGTCTCGACAGCTCCGCCTCCTGCCATGCGTGACAGCCCCTGCCGTCACAATGCCGGAAACAGCCGGAGACGAACACCCGCGCCCATCACTCTTGAAACGGGACATGAGAGTGCACTGAC
>NZ_JAFIQV010000107.1 GCF_017356015.1 Azospirillum sp. SYSU D00513 | reverse complement strand
TGCAACATCTATGGACGGCCCCCACCCTGCAAGAGCGTTTTTCAACGTCACGGCCCGAGGGTCGGTTGCTGCCATCTATCCGGCCTACTGGTGCAGCCCTATGACTGCTGGCCTTGATGAGATCCGCGGATCGACACCCAATCAACGCCTCGAGCTCACCGGCTCGCTGTTGCACGCGGGTTTCGTCGATCCCGGTCCGACCTGTTGTGCCATCACGTCGTCAATTGCCCTCGCAACCGAAGGGGGGCTGTTTGCCGGAATCAGCACAACGTTCCGGCGATAAGGCTGGTCATCATGTTCTCCTCCAACCTCTCTGTTCGATTGTCGGGACCACCTCTCCGTCCCGACCTGTCTTCCTCGAGAGCGCCGCGCGCAGTGTCTGGCAAGGCCGGCCTCTCGGGCCGCCGCGCCAGCGGCTTGGCCTTGCCAGACACGAGCCTGGCGCTATGCTGCTGATGGTCAGGGTCTTGGTCATTGTCAGGCTCCGACGGGTACCGGATCGGGACGGCGGTAAGTCTCCCCGCGCGTCATGACCGCCCACGCAATCCGTGCCGTCTTGTTCGCCAGAGCCACAACAGCCACGTTCACCGGCCGGCGTTCCAGCAGCGTTCTGACCCAGGGCGAGGAGGTCCGCCACCACCGCATCAGGGCGCGGGAGCCGTGGATCAGCATGCGGCGCAGGTAACCGTCACCGGCCTTGGAGATGCCGCCCAGGCGTTCCTTGCCGCCGCTGGAGTTCTGCCGCGGCACTAAGCCGAGCCATGCCGCCAAGTGACGACCCGAGGTGAAAGTCTTGGCATCGCCGATCGTCGCCACCAGCGCCGTCGCGACGACCGGCCCGATGCCGGGCACCGTCAGCAAACGCCGACAGGTCTCATCCCTCTTGGCCTGTTCGATCAGCTGGGCGTCAAGGTCGCTGATCCGCTGCTCGGTGTCGCGCAGTTGATCCACCAGCACCTGCAGCACGGTCTTGGCGGCGGCCGGGATCTGCTGGTCTGCGGGATCTGCAAGCCGTGCTGTCAGCTGAGCAACCTTCTGCACGCCTTGGGGGGCGACGATGCCGAACTCCGCCAAGTGGCCACGCAGAGCATTGATCAGCTGCGTCTTCTGCCGGACCAGCGTCTCGCGCACCCGGTGGATCACCAGGGTACTCTGTTGCTCTTCGGTCTTGATCGGGACAAAGCGCATGCTGGGCCGCTGAACGGCCTCGCAGATCGCCTCGGCGTCCGCCTGGTCGTTTTTGTGACGCTTGACGTAGGGCTTCACATACTGAGGCGGCATCAGCCGCACTGTGTGCCCGAGCCGCGTGATCTCACGAGCCCAGTGGTGAGCCGAGGCACAGGCTTCCATTCCGACCAGGCAGACCGGCAGAGTGGCGAAGAACGCCAGCACGCCGTCTCGGCGTAGACGCTTGGTCAGGACAACCTGACCCCGCTCGTCAACGCCATGAACCTGAAACACCGTCTTGGCCAGATCGAGGCCGATGATCGTGGGCTGCATGGGATGGATCTCCGCTTCCAGAGGGCCAATCCCCTTCAGATAAGTTCACTTACCAGGAAGCGGGGGCCGTCCATCCCATCA
>NZ_JAFIQV010000106.1 GCF_017356015.1 Azospirillum sp. SYSU D00513 | reverse complement strand
GGAGATACCGTGATGCGGATCAAGCAGGAATAAGGTTGGGTGCCAGGGCGGTCGTCCCGCGTCAAGGCTGGCGCTGGCGCGCCACCGCCTTTGGCGGCCTTGGCCTTGACCCGTGCCGCCCGTCCTGACGCTGGCTTGGCATGCGGCTCGGCCGAAGGCCGACCGCTGGGGATCAGGCGGTCGCCTCCTGAGTGGGGTTGGGGTTCCAAGGCCGGCGCTGGCGGGCGACGATCCAGACCGCTGTCGTGAGCTTGCGCATGGCGGCGATGATGGCGAGTTTGGGCGGTTTGCCGCGGGCGCACAGGCCGTCGTGGAAGGCCTTCAGCCAGGGGCTGCGGCGCACGGCCGTCAGAGTGGGCATCCACAACGCCCGTCGCAGGCGAGCCTTGCCGATGGAGGTCAGGCCGGCCCGCTGCCCGCAACGCTTGCCCGACTGCCGGATGGCCGGAACCAGGCCGATGTAGGAGGCGAGGGCGCCGGGGCTGTGGAAGCGGGCGGGATCGTCGAGTTCGGCGATGAGGCGGGCGGCGGTCTGCGGGCCGATGCCCTCGATGCTGGTCAGAAGGCGGCCGATCTCATGGGCTTGCAGCCGGCCGTCGATGTCGCGGTCGATCTCGGCCAGGCGTTGGCGCCACAGCTCGATGTCCTGGCAGACATGACGGACCTGGACCCGGTAGGCTTCGCCCTGATGCGCCCCGACCGTGCTTTTGGCGGCCTGGATCAGGGTGCCGGCCCGCTCCGGGCCGACGGCATGCCGCCCGTCGTAGCGCAGAGCCGCCAGTTGGCCGGGGTCGGCGGCGGCGATGGCCTGCCCGCTGGGGAAGGCCAGCAGGATGGTGGTGGCTAGCCGGCTGTCGAGGGTGTGGACGATCCGGGTGAACTCCGGGAAGGTCAGGTCGACCAGGCGGTGGAGCTGGCGGACCCGGTCGCCGAGATCCTGGACCAGCCGGTCGCGATGGCGGACCAGCTCGCGCAGCTCTTCGGTGGCCGCATCGGGCAGGCGGGTCGGTTGCGGGCGCTTTTGCTGAGCCAGCCGCGCCAGGCCGAGGGCATCGATGCCGTCGGTCTTGGTGCGCGTGAGGTTTTCCTGCTGGAAGCGGGCGGACTGCAAGGGATTGAGCACGACCAGCGGGTAGCCGTTGGCCAGCAAGGCGACCGCCAGGTTCTTCCAGTAGTGGCCGGTTGCCTCCAGGACGACACAGGCGACCGGCGCCAACGGCTTGAGGCAGGCCAGAAGAGCAGCGTGGCCGTTGGCGTTTTCTTCAAAGCGCCGGGCCTTCAGCGTGACGGTCCCTTGTTCATTCACGGCGGCGGCAAAGTGCGTTTCACCGCCGATGTCGATGCCGACGAAGTTCATGGCGAACACCTCCCCGGTCAGCGGTCGGGAGCCTCGGAGCCGATGCTTGTCCTTGCCCTTGTGAATGCGACGCGATGGCGCAAGCCCATCCGCCGGGATACCGTTCAAGTCCTAAGCACCGGACGAGGGCGCCAATCTCCGTAACGAGGCACAAACCTCAAGGCGGACGCGGCGCCCCTCTCCCGTGTCCGTTCAAGCTCTTTCAACACCGAGCCTGAACGTCTGTGCCCGTGATACAAG
>NZ_JAFIQV010000105.1 GCF_017356015.1 Azospirillum sp. SYSU D00513 | reverse complement strand
TTCGGTTGACAACTTCTGGTTCACATTCGGCTCGTTCATCGGACTCCCATATGGGTTGTCCGGTGTCCAACATCACCGACGGCAGATCAACCCGAACTCCGACAGGATCGGCGGGACGGCCATGGTCGGCAGCAGATAACTGTCGAAACGGCGATAGTTGGAGGATTGTTCGACCCAGACATGGCCGGAGCGGAGTTTGTTGCGCAGAGTGGCGACCACCGCCATCTCGTACAGCCGGCGACTGGGTTTCCCGCCATCGACGACCAGCCGGCGCCACTCCTTGCGGAAAGGCATCGGTGCGTCCGCCGGTACGTCGCACTTTCCGGACTGGTTGAGATCGCGCAGCAGTGCGACCGCTTCGAGCAACGGGTCGTTGTCCCTGGCTGCCTTGAAGGTGAGGGCTTGGAGAAGGGCCGGGAGGAACTTCCGGATCGTGATGTAACGGTCGGCGGCACGGACAAAGGGATTCTTCTCCGCCAAATCGGCAAGGCTGGCCACTTCGGGGCGGGCACGCAACAGCTTTGCCCAGCCGACGCTCTCGTCGACAACGGCAAAAGCATCGCGGTCATCGTCCTGGGCGACGGCGAGCGCCTCGATGGTGCCATGGAACAGCCGCATCAGGCGGCCGACATCGCGTGTGGTCGCGGCGTAGGTCTTTTCCTTGGCGTGCTTGCCCCGTGTGAAGGCGCCACCGATCAGCCGGTCGGCCATGTCGAGCACGGCGTCGATCAATCGGGATTCCAGATCAAACAGCACGGCAACCAGGGTTGCTCGCCGCCGTTGAGCGGTGTAGCGGCCGAGCAGATAGGCGGGCGATGCCTGACCTTCCCGGACGAACTGGCGGAACCGGACTTCGGGAATGCGAGTGTCGATATCGGATGCGATCCCAATGGCGCGGACGGCCTGAAGCTTGTCGAGCAGGTCGCGGACATGACGGGCTTTTGGCGCGCTCGGTATCGTCTTCAACCAGGAAAGAGGAGTCCCGCCGAGGTCAGGACCGATCGCCGGTAGACGGTCGAGTTCGGCCAGTTGCTCGTCAGTGAGGCCGGCAAGCAGAGCATCCACTGCCCGCTTGCGGGCACGGGCGCGCCCAGCGGCGCCGGTGCGCTCGATCAGCGGCAATGCCGGCAGGATGAGGTTTTGGGAGCGGAGGGCGGAGACGATCGGTTCCGGCCTGTTCGTGGTCCAGGCGGCCTGGGCGGCCGCTTCGATCATGAAGGGAAGATCGAGATTGGTCGATGGCCGCAACCCGAGCATGGCGGCGAGTTGCCGGGCATGATCGGTCATCGTCTGGGGCCGGCGCGCATAAGCGGTGAACAGGTGCACCGGCACATGGATCTGGGTGGCGACCCAGGCGACCAGAGCGTCGAGCGGTTCCTCGATCTGGGCAAGCGCGCGGCCGGAATGCCGGGGACTATCCGGAATTTCGTGCTCGGCGGGGGTATGCTGAGAACGGAAGGAGCCCCCGATGGCACGACGCAAAGAACCGATCATCCCCGATGCGATCCTCGACCAGCTGCTGGCCGGGGCGGACGCCAAGACGGCGTTTGATCAGAACGGACTGCTCGACCAGCTGAAGAAAGCGCTGACGGAACGAGCCCTGCGCGCGGAGCTGGATCATCACCTGGCCAGCGACGAGAGCGGCAACCGCCGCAACGGCTATGGCCGCAA
>NZ_JAFIQV010000104.1 GCF_017356015.1 Azospirillum sp. SYSU D00513 | reverse complement strand
AACCCGCTGGTCGGCAGCATCATCACGCTCGCCCTCGTCATGCTCGTCTGGCCGATCATCTCGGCGGTCATCTCCAAGACCCGCACGCCCCCGGGCGGCGCCGTCGCCACCGAGTGAGCGCAACGACCGGTCCGCGGGGGATGTCCCCCGCGGACCGCGCCTTCTCGGGCAGGCGGCTTTCCGCCGGCGTGAACGCCTCGGCAAAACCGACCCGCACCGAGCTTTCACAATGAAGATCTCCAGCCGTCCTTCTTCTGGGCCGTCCTTCTCCCGAAGGGTCCGGTTCACCGGGCCAGGGAGCCCGAGCGGCGGGACAGGCATTGCGAAAGTGCTAAAAGGATGGCCATGACGATGACCGAGCCCGTTCTGAACATCCAAGTCCTGGACACAGGAAGCAGTATCCGCACCAAGGCCTATCAGGCCTTGAAGCAAGCCATCACCGAGATGGACATCTACGACAACAAGGACGAGATCCGCTTCGACGAACGTCAGCTCAGCAAGCGGCTGGGCGTCAGCCGGACGCCGATCCGGGAAGCCATGACTCTGCTGGAGCAGGAGGGTTTCGTACGCTCCGTGCCCCGGCGCGGCATCTTCATCATCCGCAAGACCAAGCGCGAGATCGTGGAGATGATCGAGGCCTGGGCGGCACTGGAGGGCATCGCCGCCCGGTTGGCGGCGCTCCAGGCGACCGAGGATGAGCTGAACTCGCTGAAGGACCTGTTCGCGGCCTTCGACCACCGCAAGCCGTCGGAGCATGTCTCGGAATATTCGGAGGCCAACCTGGCCTTCCACCGGCAGATCCTGCGGATGGGCCGCAACCAGTACATCATCGACACGACCGACGCCCTGTTCATTCACATGCGTGCCATCCGCAAGCTGACGATCGCGCAGGACAACCGTGCCGAACGGTCGATGATCGACCACCAGAACATCATCCGGGCGCTGGAGCACCGCAACGCGGACCTTGCCGAACGCCTCGTCCAGGAACACACGCTGGGCCTCGCCGAGCACGTCAAGCGGCACGGCGACTTCCTGCCCTGACCCGGCCGGCACCAGCGGGAACCGAAGGGGCCGCGGGCGCTTTTAAAAGGCAGCACCACCAGAAACGAAAAACAGGGAGAGGGTCATGCAGGCAAAAGACGTGATGACCACCCGGGTGATCTCGGTCACCCCCGAAACGCCGGTCGCGCAGATCGCGCAGACCCTTCTGGACAACGGCATCAGCGCCGTGCCCGTCCTGACCACCAGCGGCGAGGTCGCCGGCATCGTCAGCGAGGGCGACCTGCTGCACCGGCGGGAAATCGACACCGAGCGCCGGCCCTCCTGGTGGCTGCGGCTGCTCGGCGGCGGCGAGAGCGCCAGGGACTACACCAAGGTGCATGGCATGACCGCCGCGGACGTGATGACCCGCTCGGTCGTGTCCGCGACGGAAGACACCAACCTCAACGAAATCGCGCATCTGCTCGAAGGGCACGGGATTAAGCGCGTTCCGGTCCTGCGCGATGGCCGCCTGGTCGGCATCGTCAGCCGCGCCGACCTCGTGCGCGGCCTCGCGGTGCGCGCCCAGACGATGGCGAACACGTCGGTCGCCGACGACCGCACGATCCGCGAACGGATCGACGCGGAGCTGCGCGGCCAGTCCTGGGCGGCGAAGCTGATGGTCAACCCCGTCGTGGAGGACGGCGTCGTCCATCTCTGGGGCTTCGTGCCCACGGACGCCGACCGCGACGCGCTCCGCGTGCTGGCGGAAGGCATTCCGGGCGTGCGCTCGGTGGTCGACCATCTGGCGCGCCGCCGCTTCGTCCTGGAAAGCTGAGCCGCCCTCTTCCGAAAGGAAGCGGAATGGAAAAGGGCCGGTCTCCGACGGAGACCGGCCCTTTCCCGTTGGTGCGCCCAGCATGGGCGTTCTCTTGTGGGTGGAAGTCCCATCGTAAGCTGATCACGGCGAGCGAAGTGAAGCGCAATTGCGGAAGGGTGACCGACCGTGGGGAGGAAGCGTGGATCGAAGCCGCGGGCCGATGAACAAGAACCGGATATGAGGCGCTGCCGACCAGGGCGAGCGGGC
>NZ_JAFIQV010000103.1 GCF_017356015.1 Azospirillum sp. SYSU D00513 | reverse complement strand
GTGGCGCAGGTGCATTTCGAGGCCGGCTACGTGCCGCGCCACCAGTCCATCGAGATCTTCACCCAGGCCTGCCGCGCCATCGGCGAGCCCCTCCAGAACAAGCCCCTGAACGAGATTTCGGTCGGGCGGCTGCTGGCCCAGCTCTTCGCGGTGACCGAGCAGTTCGAGATGGAGACGCAGCCCCAGCTCCTGCTGCTCCAGAAGAGCATGCTGACCGCCGAGGGCGTCGGGCGCATCCTGAACCCCAACATCAACATGTGGGAACTGGCGCGCCCGCTGATCGAGGAGTGGATGCGCGAGAACCGCGGCCCGGAGGCGCAGATCCTGGATGACCTGGAAGGGGCCGTCACCACGATCCGCCGCCTGCCGCACCTCGTCCGCGAGGTCGAGCGCACCGCGACCCAGATCGCCGAGGGGGGCTTGAGGCTGCACCCCAGCACCATCCGATTCATGCTGAACGACTGGGAACGCCGCCGCCAGAGCGAGCGCTTCGGCCTCTGGGCGGTCATCGCGCTGCTGGCGGTCATCGCGCTGGAGCTGATCTGAGCGGTCCGTCCGCCTCCAACACCTTCATCCGGCACCGTTCCACCCGGCGCGCGGAACAGCCCGCCCGCCGCGCCGTTGCCCGGAACGGAGCAGGCGGGAGACGGACGTTGCGGCTGGACGATGGGCGGCTGGCCTATGGGCAACTGGGCGATGGGCGGCTGGACGGTGGTGAGCGGAGGGGGCGGAAAAAGACAGCTTTTCCCGTCGCCCTGGACTGGATCTGCCGCCTGGACGAGGCGGCGCGGGGCAACTGCCTGGCCCGCCCGGCGAACCGCACCGGGCCGGTCGCCGTCCTCGGGCGCTACGCCATCAAGCGTCATGTCCTGATCCCGGCCTTCGCCGGCCTGTGGGGAATCGGCGGCCGCTGCCGGAAGCCGCGCCTGCGCCGTGCCGGCATGGTCGGCCTCGCCGGGCTGGCGGGTGCGGCGCTGGTGAACAGCGCCATCAAGGCCACCCTGCCGCGCGGGCGCCCCGACGATTGCGGCAGCGCGCGGCAATGGGGCGCCGGCTCGCAAGGGCGCTCCTTCCCGTCCGGCCACGCGGGCAGCGCCTTCGCGGCGGCGACGGCGGTCGCCACCTCCTTCGAGGATCCGCTGGTCGCCGGAGTCGCCTTCGGCTGCGCGGCCGTGCTGTCGGCGGGCCGCGTTCTGCGCGACCGCCATTGGCTCTCGGACGTCGTGGCGGGCGCGCTGGTCGGCACGGCCGCGACTCTGCTGGCCGCGCGGCTGATCGTCCGCGACGGCCGGGCATCGGCGTCGGCGTCGGCGTCCGCTCCCCTGCCCGATCCGGGCTAACCCCTACTCCCCGCACCTCTCGTTCCGATTCCCGCGCGGCCGGGCAGCCGGGTTGCCTCATCCGCAGCCCGGGCGGGACCGGCTGTCCCCGCCGTTACCTTTGTTCCTCGAGCGAAGATCTGGTCTGGGGACGGACGCTATGGCCGAACGGCATGGAACACACACCGGAAGCCTCTGGATCCTCGGCGGCCTCGCCCTGGCGCTGAGCGGCTGCGTGACCACCGGCGGCAAGGGCACCGTCGTCGATTGCTGGACGTTGAGCTCCAGGGCGCTGGCGGAGGCCAAGGCGAACGGGATGTGCGGCGACGCCATGGCGCTCAACACGGTCCTGCCGCCACGCCCGCCGCCCCTGCCCCAATGGAAGAAGCCGAACTTCGGCTCCAGCAACGCCTCCGCCGAACGCGGCGCGGGTGGCCTTGGAAGCGGGAGCGGCGACTCGGGCTCGGGCTCCGGCGACGGGGGCACGGGAGGAGGTGGCGGCGACGGAGGCGGAAATTCCGGCGGCACCGGCAATGGCGGCGGCACGGGAGGCGGCGGGTCCGGTGGAGGTGGTGGAGGCGGCAGCAGTGGGAACAGTGGTGGTGGCGGGGACGGTGGTGGTGGCGGAAACGGTGGTGGCGGGAACGGCGGTGGTGGCGGGAACGGCGGTGGTGGCGGGGACGGTGGTGGTGCCGGGAACGGCGGTGGTGCCGGGAACGGTGGTGGGAACGGGAACGGTGGTGGGAACGGGAACGGTGGTGGGAACGGGAACGGTGGTGGGAACGGGAACGGTGGTGGGAACGGGAACGGTGGTGGGAACGGGAACGGTGGTGGGA
>NZ_JAFIQV010000102.1 GCF_017356015.1 Azospirillum sp. SYSU D00513 | reverse complement strand
GGCGTGCTCTTCACTGCCGATGCCCTTCATTGCCAAAAAACGCCTTTGCCCAAGCCGCGGCCAGCGGTAACGCCCTGCTGGTCCGGGTGAAGGGCAACCAGCCCGGTTTGCGGGATGCGCTGAGTAAGCTGTGCTGCGGTCAAGCCCCCAGGGACGTTCTTGAAACCACCGATCGCCGCCGCCATGGCCGCCAGGAGCACCGGCGGGTCGAGGTGTTCGACGTCGTCAACCAACTCGACGCCGACTGGATCTCTCACGTGGCCTGTGTCGTGCGTGTCTCCCGCTTGACCTACCTGAAGGACACGCGCTCCGGGCTGTGGCCCACGCGCGAGGAGATCGGCCTCTACGCTTGCCAGATCCCGCTCGACGCCCTGACCGCCGCGCGAGCCATCCGAAGCCATTAGGGCATCGAAAACCGAGGCCATCACGTGCGCGACGTGGCTCTCGGCGAGGACGCCAGCCGCATCCGTCACTGGCCGGGCATTATGGCCCGCATCCACTCCTTCACTCTCAACGTGCTGCGTGCCAACGGTGTCGAGAACGTCCGCCAAGCCCTCTACGCCAATGCCCTCAGGCTGGATCGCCTGCTCGCGCTCGGCGTCTCATAAACAGAACTGCATGGCCCTGACTCCTCGGGTGTGTAGAGGCCGAAGATGGAGCCGACAGCCTTCCATAGCTCCTCGATGGCCCTGGCTCCGATGCGTCGAAGATGAGCCTTGTGCGTAGAGAGGGCCAACACGATTGGGGTGAGATCGGAATTCTAGTGAGGCAGGAAAACGAGTCGTAATCTACCTCCCAAGGGGGGTGAGCGCGCCCATGACCCGCAGCGCAAGCCTAACCTGTATCAAAAGCATGCTGCCCTAAAGGCCGAACTAATGGAACACCTCAGATCGTATTCTATTTGCATATGGATGAGGTAAGCACCAATATAAATGCAACGTTTTAGAAAAAACTTTATAAAAGTTGGAGGTCTAGAGCCTAGTTGCGGCTACATCAGCAGCGCAAGAGCTTTTATGAACACATGCACTAGTATGCACCTCGATACGATAAAGAGGGTTTCTCTTGCTAAATAGGTATTGACTCATTGAAATTGCTAGAATTCACTGTGCTTGCCAATCATATGCAAGGAGAGCCAGCCATGCTTAGTTATCATGCAAATGATCTTGGTAAAACGTTCACTATGGGTATGCGGGTTGTCGCATTTCCCTGCGCACTGCTTGCAGCGCTTCTTTGTATTGCTGCGCCAGGATCAAGACCCTCTTACGCTGCGGAGGCGAGTATTCTCCCTCCTGGTTACGAAGTCGTTACATTAAGCACTGGATGGATAAGAGGAAGCACGCAGGAGGTACAGTGCGCTGGTTTGGCAAGGCAACACTATCCAAATCAGCCATATCAAGTGATTTCTGTTCGCGAAGAGCAACAATTCGAAAACCCCACGTTCCGAACGAACTCTCGTTATAACTATCATTGCACGATGCTAGTAAAGGTGCGTAATTAGTGTATACGGGAAAAATGCGGTTAGGTTCTCTTCCACATGTTTGAACCTAGCTCTTGCCTTCTGCACAAGCGAAAACCTAGCTTCTACGTAGGGAGGAAAAGATGTTTGGCTCTAATTTTGGCTTATCTGTTATTCTTGTATGCTCCTTCGCAATAGGAGCTTCAGTGAGTGAAGCTTATGCTGACCAAACTCAGAAGCAATTACAGGAAAATATGAAAAATGCTAATGACGTAAGCAAGCGCCTTGAAAAAGAAAGAGAGCAGCAACGGTTGAATGAATACAATAAAAACGTCGACCGTGAATCCGGGGTATCCCAAAGTAAAGGTGTAGGGGTTGGATCTATTAACAAATCGCCTGCGATAATATATACTCAACCTATGGACAAAAGGAACTAGATCGTCCTTTTGCGCCGGAATAGGATATAGAGTCCATGTCGTGACTATACACGTTTTTTGCCTCGTTTATGATCGGGGTGCCCCAGAAACAGGCTGCAACCACTGCGGCGCTCATGGCGAATTGTAACATGACATTGTATGAACCAGACAATTTTCACAGCATGGCACGCGAGACGCCCGCAACTGCGTCAACGGCGGTCGCGGGCGTTTTTTTACTACCCCGTTGATGGTGCTGTGATTATAGCCTGGGGTATATCACAGTTCGGTGCGATACCCCTCT
>NZ_JAFIQV010000101.1 GCF_017356015.1 Azospirillum sp. SYSU D00513 | reverse complement strand
CCTCAAGGCGGACGCGGCGCCCCTCTCCCGTGTCCGTTCAAGCTCTTTCAACACCGAGCCTGAACGTCTGTGCCCGTGATACAAGGCGGATCCACGCCGACCGGCAAAAGAAAAGGGCGCTCCAACCGGAGCGCCTGAAGTCAGACGGGAAAACTGAAATCCAGATCGGCTCTGCCGTCAGGCGGCGATGGCGGCCGGCTCGGCTAGGGTCAGATAGCCGTCGCGCTGCTCACGCAGGTTGGCCAGCATGTCGCAGAGGCTGTCGCGAGCGAAGGGGTTTGCGGTTTCGGTGAGTTTCTGCTCCACGACAGCAATGAAGTCATCCAGAACGCTCAGGTGAAGCTTGGCAGAACGAGAAACTGCACCAGAGAACGAGAGCGCCTGCATGATCATTTCACTCCGGGATGGGCCGTGTTCGGTGAGATCATTAAGCATTCCCGCCAATTAACGAGGGGTTAAATTCACTCTTTGCGCTTCCGTCGCTTAAATACTAACACTTTCATCTAGACTTTCTGCGCATTATACCTCGAATGGGTAGTTTTACCGCTTCCAACCTTAATGCCCTTTGAATACACCAAATCGGCGGGGTCTCGGGGAGACCTCCGCCGCTTTCCGTGTTGCTAGCCCCGCTCTCCGAGGCGATGGTTCAGCGAGAGCTTGCCGCCGCCACGCAGCAGGATGACGATGGCAAGCAGACCTCACATCAGCGGGTACTCGTAGCCGCCGGCGGTCCAGAGAAGCCGTTGGGCAGATGCACGCTGAAGGCGGCGACTGCCATCAGCACTGCGATGGCGAGCGCTGCCGGCCGGGTCAGCAAGCCGGGCACAAGCGCCAAGCCGCCGAAGATCTCCACCAGACCCGCCGCCAGGGCGAAGAGCCAGCCGGGGTTCATGCGCAGCTGGGAGGAGAAGAACTCGCCCGTGCCGGTGATACTGTAGGACGGGTGGGGTCAGGTCCGGTGTGCTGGTAGATTCCACCGTTTGCGGAAAGCCGCCGATTCGCCCCGCTCGACCCCGTATTCGACCCCCGCTGCGCTGCCCCCCTCTAAGTTATCCAGTGGAATCTGGAATCATGCTCGGTGGAATCTCCCAGCAGAAGGTCGGTTATCCAGTGGATTCTACCAGCCATACAAATAGTTTGAGTCTAATAGTCTCAAATAGCTTTGCTGGTAGATTCCACCGTTGACCGGAAAGGTTTTCCGGGGCGGAATGACGATCATGAAGAGCATCCATACCCTGTTGCGGACACACGGCCTGGAGCGTGCCAGAGAACTCGTGACCGACAAGCTCGAACGGCAGGCACTGGAAATCGCAGCCGCCGTGCTTGCGGAAGAGAGCGAGACGCTCGGCATCTGCCATGCAGGCTTTGCCCTGACCTCCCTGCCCCACAAGGACACGCCGGAGCTTTTCTGGCGACGCGAGGGGCACAGGGTAACCCTGCTGGTGGAATCGGGACGCGAGGAAAACGGCGATCCGATCGGCGTGCCGTACGGCTCGAAGGCCCGGATGATCCTTATCTATCTGCAGACCCAGGCCCTGCGCAGCCGGTCGCGTGAGGTGGAGCTGGGCGGCTCCCTCAAGGGATGGATGAAGAACATGGGCATGGCGTCCATCGGGGGCGCCACCTACAAGATGGTCACCGAGCAGGCGAAGCGTATCAGCGCCTGCCGGCTGACCTTCTTCACGGACGCGGGCACCGCCAAGCAGCGCGAGAACGGCGCCTTCGTGGAGAAGGCCATTGAGCTGGCAGGCGTGCTGAACGACGAACGGCAGCCGACGCTCTGGCAGGATACGGTCCGGCTGAACGAGGCCTTCTACAACTCGCTGATCGAGCATCCGGTGCCGGTATCTGAGGCCGCGCTGCGCGAGATCGGCAATAAGTCCATGGCCATCGATATCTACGTGTGGTTAGCCTACCGGCTGCACTCGTTGACCAAGCCGACCCACCTGTCCTGGACCTCGGTATTTGCGCAATTCGGCGCCGGCTTCGGCGCTCTGCGGAACTTCAAGCCGGCCTTTACCGAGGCGCTGCGGATGGCACTTGCCGCTTATCCTGATGCGAAGGTGGAGGTGGAATCTACCAGCATCATCCTGCATCCAAGCCGACCGCCAGTGGCGAAAGCTCGGGAACGCCTAGGGCTGCAGTGACACGTCCCAGCCTGTGAGCCGAGCTTTTCTCCCCCGCAGCACAAAATGCGAGAGCCCCGATCCAGTGGCTCTGGGAGCAGGGCTGGCGCGGGTGTCTGCGGCCCGGAAATGAGACAGGCGACTGGGCCTTGTTGCGTAAATCGGGCTGCGGGCATGGCGTTCCCGCCAAGCCAGGCGCATCATGCCGGTCAACGTGCATGAGGTCGTGCTGTGTTCATCGTCAACGAGGAGGAAGCCGC
>NZ_JAFIQV010000100.1 GCF_017356015.1 Azospirillum sp. SYSU D00513 | reverse complement strand
AAAGGGCGCACTTTGATCGCCGCCTGATCGCGGCGCGACTGCTGAACATCCATCTGGCGTGAACCTCTTATACAGGCGGAGACTGCTGGCCTCGCAGAGCAGGACACTGTTGAGCCCCCAGGCGAATAAGGTGGTGATGTGGCCCCACGGGGCCGCATCACCTATCCTGCCCTGCGATTCTGCTTTAAACTTTTTTACACCGGCAACACACCTTTTTAAACTTTTTCTCATGTAATTAATTAATATAGAATTTCAATTCAGTCGAAATAATGTGTATTATTTCAATAAATAGCCACACAATCCGCGCTCATACGATATATCCGAGACATGATCTCAGTAAAATTCTGAACGGCCCTATCGCCGTAACTAACAAACATCTTGTCAGATGATAAGCGCTCCAGATTGGTGCCGACACGCTTCGCCGTTCGCTTCACGATCAACGCCACCACGCGGTTAGAGAACGGCCCCTCGGTAAGACCTGCAGCGGCGATCCAGGCGGCTAGCGCAGCCACAGGATCAGTTCCCGGGTGGCGGACCCGGAGGATGGTCACCGTGCGTCCCGTGTTTCGGGATCCGTCTTCGAGCGACGTACGGTGACGCGCACCCCTTTATCGGGGAAAGGAGCGGATGGAGAGCCATCAAGATTGATGCCTGGGTCGAGCCGGGTCTCACCGATAACACCCGCTTATCGGTAAGACCTTCCCGCACGTCTGGTGACCGACGTGGAAGCAGGTTCAGCTGCGCCCTCCATCTCCAATCCACCAGTTGAAGGGCAAGCGATAGCATCAGCGCGTCGTGTCACCGACGCGCTCGATCACACATAGGCTCACATCATCAGGCCTGTTCGACGGAGCCGCCGTTTTCAGCCCACTCCTTGAAGGCGCCGAGATTGCGCACGTCGCTATCGCCGAGATCCTGCAGGGTCTTGCCGGCCAGAGCCGACCGACCACCCGAGGCGCAGTAGAGGATCAAGGTTCGGTTACGGTCGAATGCCGGGTCATGGTAAGGCGATTCTGGATCGGCCCGGAATTCCAACATCCCACGTGACACGTTCACGGCGCCGGCGATTTTGCCATTTGCCGCTAGTTCCGATGGGTCACGTACGTCGAGCACCAAGGCCTTGCCCTGGGCCATTAGGGTCTGTTGACATTCATCGTGTGTTCAGAACGGCAGCGGCGAGGTGAATGGCGGCGGCAAAACTGGCGTCGGTTTTGTCGTAACGGGTGGCGATCCGCCGGAACTCTTTGATCTTGCAGAAGAAGTTCTCGATCAGGTGGCGCCACTTATACATCTCGCTGTCATGAGGGATGCAGGTGGAGCGGTCAGCTTTTGAGGGAATGACGGCGAGGGCGCCGCGTTCAGCGACCAGGGTGCGAATGGCGTTGCTGTCGAAGGCTTTGTCGGCCAGCAAGGCTTTGAACTCAAGGTTTTCCAGGACGGGTGCAACGCCGACGCTGTCGTGCCGCTGCCCCGGCAGCAGGACGAAGCGTCCGAGGTTGCCCAGGGCATCGACCACGGCAACGATCTTGGTGGTCAGCCCACCCCGGGAGCGACCGATGGCCTGAGCCTGAGTCCCCCCCGGGCTCCGGTGCCGTGCTGGTGCACCCGGACGATGGTTCCATCGATGATCGCGTACTCGAAGTCCGCATCCGCCGCCAAGGCTGTGAACAGCCGCTCGAACACACCGGCCTTGGCCCACCGGCGAAAGCGTTGGAAAACCGAGTTCCATGAGCCAAACGCCGTTGGCAGGTCACGCCACGGCGCCCCGACCCGGACAATCCAGGGCACCGCTTCGACAAAGCGCCGGTTGTCCACCGCCGAGCGGCCGGGATCTCCGACTTTTCCGGGAAGAAGAGGAGCGATCCGCTCCCATTGATCATCGCGCAATACCATCCGGTCCAAAGCCACCTCCCTGTCGGCAGCTTTGAATCAAATTCCTGCGGCTTTGGGAATCCCCTGCACACCTCAAACGTCAACAGACCCTAGAGCAGCCGCTTCCTCATGGCTGATCCGTGGCACTGAGGCATTGGCAGCCGCAAGCATCTCCTTAACGGAGGTCGGCATCTCACCCCTCCCATGTTCCAAGGCCGCACGCTCGGACAGCTCGACTCTAGATGAGCCAATCCAAGAGGGCGGAGAGAACCACGATGATGGTGACAGCGAAGATGATGAAACCAAGGGGGCCTATTCCATGCCCGTCATCGCCAGCGATCCTGTTCATGATCCATCTCCTTTCCGAGCTGGATGCGAAGAGAAAAAGGCTGCCGGGCGGCACCCAACAGCCTTCGAAGTCTGCTGTGTTGTACCGCATCATGGTACATATCACAGATAATCTGTATTACTGATTGTTCAATGGGGGGAGGGGGAAGGCACCCCCTCTGTGACAATCTCGCCGGACTTCGTATCGAGGTGGGGCCAGGGCTGCTGAACGGCGCGTGACTCCTCATTCTTATCTGACATAGCATCACCCGCAATGGTGGCGCACGCATGAGACGATGCGCACAATCTTATGCAGGGACGTGCTTCATGGCCGCGCGGTGCTTTGCATGGATCGTCCTGCTTAGGGCACATCAGGGAACTAATTTTACAAAGTGCTGGTTATGGGAGTTCCATCGTTTTCGCGACGGTGATGGGGTCCCCATGCGTTCCAG